>NZ_JAUEDK010000007.1 GCF_030385785.1 Crenobacter oryzisoli | reverse complement strand
GGATCGCCTGGAGCAGGTCACGGGCATAGCGCATTTCATTCTTGGCGTATTCGCCAAAGACAGCCTCTCGCACCAGATGCGTCGCCAGCGAAGTCAACGTCAGCAGCCGCAACTGCGGATAGCTGGCGGCTACGCCGGAGGCATAAGCCTGTGCTCCGAAGTGCTGACGATTCTCTGGGGTATCCGAGGTGCGCAAGGTACTGCCATCAATCGCGTAGCGGGCCAATCCGCGCCAGCTCCTTCCCCGCTGATGCCGCTCATCCCAAGCCAGCGCGCTGAGCCCGAAGAGTTGGGCCAACGGTTCCTCGCCGAGGCGCTGCCGCGCCTGGGTCAAGGCGCTCTTGGCAATCTCTGGATTGACCTCGTCAGGCAGCACCAGATCGAGATGAGCGACGACCTCCGGGATGGACTGATGCCGGTACATCGCCAACGCAATGACCAGCCAGACGGCCTGTTCGGCCGGCAATTTACGCCGCCGCACGCTGGCTTTGCCGGTCACTGCAAGCGCGTGGGCGATCCATGCCGGGTCAATTTGCTGAGAAAGTGCAGAGAAATCAGGGTGTTTATGAGCCTTGCTTACCATCTTGACCAACGTGAGGGAGTCAACCTGGCCGGAATATGAGCAAGATTCGCACCATGAAAAATGCCGTTCACTTGCTTAAGTGAACGGCATTAGCCCACCCGGGCGGCATTTTTTTGCCCGCTCTCGCGGCCACCCGTGCTACAACGGGACGTTCCCCAAACGGAGACGCTTCATGATCACGCTGTACGGCGCCGCACTGTCCCCCTACTACAACAAGGTCAAGATCGCCCTGATCGAAAAGGGCGTGAACTTCCAGGAAGTGTTCACCCCACCGTCGCAGGAAGCGGAGGTGCTCGCCAAAAGCCCGATGGGCCGGATCCCCTTCGTCGAGATCAACGGCGCGCCATTGGCGGAATCATCGGTCATCCTCGAGTGGCTGGAGGATGCCTACCCGACCACCGCGCTGTTGCCGCCGACGCCGCTTGGACGCGCACATGTGCGCGAGCTGGTCGCCCTGTTCGAGAACGACCTGTTCATGCCGGCCTTCGCCTTGAGCCACCACCTGATGTGGGGTGCTCCGCTCAGCGACGAGCAGCGCGACGATGCGCTGGTAAAGATGCGCCGCGGTCTCGCCGCGCTGCTCACGCGCGCCAGACTGTCCCCGTGGCTGGCTGGCGATGGCTTCACCCTCGCCGACGTCAGCGCCGCTGCGATGCTGCCCGGCATTGCCGAGTCGACTCGTCAACTGTTCGGTACCAGCCTGATCGACGAGTCGGCCGAGCTGACCGCGCTGCACCGGGCCCTGTCCGAGCGACCGAGCGTGACGCGCTGCTGGGCCGACCGCGCCGCCGCGTTCGAACGCTTCTGGGAGTGGCGCAAACAGCAGGCTGCCGGCTGAGTCGATGCAAAAAAACCGGACGGGATTAACCCCGGCCGGTTTTGTCTGGACCTAGACGAGCGTATCAGCCGCTGTTGCGCAGGCCGGCGGCCACGCCGTTGATGGTCAGGTGGATAGCGCACAGCGCCTCGGAGTCGTTCGCATCATCGCGCAGGCGGCGCAGCAACTCGACCTGCAGCAGGTTCAGCGTGTTCAGGTACGGCAACCGGATCGCGAGGCTGCGCGCCAGCGACGGGTTGTCCTGCAGCAGACGGGTCTGGCCGGTGATCGCGAACAGCGCGTTCTGCGTCTGATTCCATTCGGCCTCGATCGCGCCGAACAGCCGTTCGGCCAAGACCTGATCGGACACCAGCGTAGCATAGCGGCGCGCGATCGCGAGATCGGCCTTCGCCATCACCTGTTCCATGTTCGACAGCACCACCTTGAAGAACGGCGAGCTGCGGTACAGGCTCTGCAGCCGCGCGAGACCCGCGTCGCCATGACGTGCCAGGTAGGCGGTCACCGCCGCGCCGAAGCCGAACCAGCCCGGCAGCATCAGCCGCGCCTGCGACCAGGAGAACACCCACGGAATCGCGCGCAGGTCCTTGATCGAGGTGAGGCTCTTGCGCGAGGCCGGGCGACTGCCGATGTTGAGCTTGGCGATCTCGGCGATCGGGCATGCCTCCATGAAGTACTGCATGAAGCCGTCGGTCTCAACCAGCGCTCGGTACGCGGCGAACGCGTCACCGGACAACTCGGCGAACACCGGCTCGTCGGTCTCGCAGTGCGGTGCGCCGGTCAGGCTCGCCTCCAGCGTGGCGGCGACCAGCGCCTCCAGATTGCGCGCGCCGTTGAGCGTGTCGGCGTATTTCGACGCGATCACTTCGCCCTGCTCGGTGATGCGGATACGCCCGGCAACGCTGCCTGCCGGCTGCGCCATGATCGCCTCGTAAGACGGCCCACCACCGCGGCCGACCGAGCCGCCGCGACCGTGGAACAGCTGCAGCTTGACGCCGGCCTTCGCGAAGCTTTGCACCAGCCGTTTCTCGGCCTGGAACAGTTCCCACTGGCTGGTCAGGTAACCGCCGTCCTTGTTGCTGTCCGAATAACCGAGCATGACCTCCTGCAGGTCGCCACGGCTTTGCAGGAGCTGACGGTACCACGGCAGCGCGAACAGCGCGTCGATCACCACGGTGGCGTTGCGCAGGTCGCCAATGGTCTCGAACAGCGGCACCAGGTTCAGGCGCGCGCGCGGCGTGCCATTGTCGAGCCGAATCAGCCCGGTCTCCTTGCACAGCAGCGCCAATGCCAGGATGTCGCTGACCGTCGCGCAGTTGGAGATGATGCTCTGGCTGATCGCCCCTTCGCCGAACACGTCCTTGATGCGGTTGGCCTCGCGAAAGATCGCCAGCTCCTTCTCGGTGTCGGCACTGTAGTTCAGGTACGGCGAATACAAGAGGCGCGGCATGGCCAGCTCGCGGCTGAGCACGCGCACGCGGGCCGCTTCGTCGAGCGCGCTGTATTCCTCGAGGCCGGCCTGGGCGAACAGCTCGGCGACCACCGCCGCGTGCTTTTCAGCATGCTGGCGCAAGTCCACCGGCATCAGGTAGAAACCGAACACGTCGACCGCGCGGATCAGCCTGGACAGGCGGCCCTCGTTGGCCAGCAGCGCGCTGCCGTATTCGTGTAGCGAATCGGCCAAGAGCGCAAGGTCGGCGGCGAAGGCCGCCGCGTCTGGATAGGCTTCGGCGGCCGGGTAACGGCCCCGCGCGGTCAGGCCGCGTTCGGCGGCCGAGCCGGACAGGCGCGCCTCGATGCGCGCCAACGCGCGACGGTACGGCTCCTCGCGGCGTGCCTCGGCCTGGTCGGGTGATGCGTCGGACAGGGCCTGTACATCGGCGCTGACGCTGACACGGCGGTTCGACAGAGACAGCTCGCGGTACAGACCGGCCAGCTCGTAGAAGTAGTGTTCGAACGCCAGATTGGCCTGACGGGTGAAGGCGTGACGCAGCACGTCGGCGTCGACGTTGGGGTTGCCGTCGCGGTCGCCGCCGATCCAGCTGCCGACCTTGACGAAGGACGGCAGCGCCGGCGCGTCGCCCCAGCCGGCGCGGACCTGCTGTTCGAGCCGCTCGTACAGGCGCGGCAACGCCTGGAAGAAAGTCAGCGGGTGATAGGCGACGCCGTTCTCGATCTCGTCCTTCACCGTCATGCGGAAGTGGCGGATCTCCGAGGTCTGCCACAGCGTCAACAGAACGCGCTTGAGCTTGGCGGTGATCTCGTCGCGCTCGTCGTCGGTCAGATCGTCGCGATTCAGCTGGCACAGGAAAGTGCGCACCGCGCGCTGGCCGTCCAGCACGCTCTGGCGCTGCACCTCGGTCGGGTGCGCGGTCAGCACCGGCACCACGCTGGCGTCGGCCAACGTCTCGCCCAGCTGATTCAGCGTCACGCCATCCTCGCGCAGCTTCTGCAGGGCACGCTTCAGGCTGCCCTGCTGCGGCGCCGAGCCGGCCAGCTTGTGAGCACGGCGGCGGCGGGCATGGTGCAGGTCCTCGGCGATGTTGTACATCTGGGCGTAGAAACCGCAGGCGCGTACCAGCGCGGTGGTATCCGGGCCAGTCAGCGTGCCGAGCCGTTCAGCCAGAGCATCGGCGCTGGCGCCAGCGTCCGGCAGCGCCGCGAGTTCGGCGCGGATTGCCTGGCCGCTCTGTTCGGCCAGGATGTCGGCAAGCAACGCGTCTAGACGCGCCAAGTCCTGCTTGAGCGGCAGGTCCTTGTCCAGTTCTTGGTGACTCATCTATCTCTTCCCTGATGTGGCTATGGTTATGGAATGGTGTGAAAAGCAGTCAGGCAAGCCGGCGTTACCGGTTTGCCTGACGGATCTTCGTCCGATGATCGATCATACCAACTTCGTGCCACCTTCCCGTTAGCTCATTTTGCTATATAAGATTCATCAATCTGCCATACCTTGTTCTACACCGTTTGGCCCTCCGCCAAGCGGTCACGCCCCCCCGTGCTAGAATCGGCGCATCTACCATTGACTATCCCAATCCAAACGCCGCGCATCATGAAGAAACTCGTCATCGCCAGCCGCGAAAGCCGGCTCGCCCTGTGGCAGGCCGAGCACGTCAAGGCCCGCCTCGAGGCGCTCTATCCGGAACTGACCGTCGAAATCCTCGGCATGACCACCCAGGGCGATCAGATCCTGGACAAGACGCTGTCAAAGATCGGCGGCAAAGGGCTGTTCGTCAAGGAGCTGGAGACTGCGCTGGCCGACGGGCGAGCCGATTTGGCGGTACATTCGATCAAGGATGTGCCGATGACGTTGCCGGACGGTTTCGCGTTGGCGGCGATCAGCGAACGCGAAGACCCGCGCGACGCCTTCGTTTCCAACAACTATGCGAGTCTTGCCGAGCTGCCGGCAGGCAGCGTGGTCGGCACCTCCAGCCTGCGCCGCGAGGCACAGCTGCGCGCGCTCTACCCGCAACTGACCGTCAAGCCGCTGCGTGGCAATGTGCAGACCCGCCTTGCCAAGCTCGACAACGGCGACTACGACGCGATCATCCTCGCCGCCGCCGGCCTGAAGCGGCTGGAACTGTCCGAGCGGATTCGCGCCGAGCTCGACCCGGCCGAGAGCCTGCCGGCTGCGGGCCAGGGTGCGCTGGGCATCGAGATCCGCGCCGACCGCGCCGACGTCGCCGAACGTCTCGCGCCGCTGAATCACCCGGACACCGCCGCCTGCGTCGCCGCCGAGCGATCGCTGGCACGCGAGCTGGGCGGCAGCTGCCAGGTGCCGCTCGGGGCCTACGCCACGCTTGCCGACCGTGCGCTGACGCTGCGCGCGCTGGTCGCGCATCCGGACGGCTCGGTGGTGCTGCGTGCCGAGGCGATCGCGCCGATTGAGTACGCCGATGCGCTCGGGCGCGTAGTCGCGAAGAAGCTGATCGATCAGGGAGCACTGCCGCTGATTGCGGCGGTGCTCGCCGAAGGCACCCGCTGACGATGAGCCTCGCCGGTCGCACCGTGCTGGTGACCCGCCCTGCAGCGCAAGGGGCGGCACTGGCCACCCTGCTGACCGCTGCCGGCGCCCAGCCGCTGGCGTTTCCGTTGCTGGACATCGTACCGCAGCCCGACGCGCTCGCCGCACTGCCGGCGCTAGCCGGTGCCGCCGACTGGCTAGTCTTCGTCAGTCCGAGCGCGATCGACGTCGCTTGGCCGGTGCTCGCCGAGCTGCCACCCGCAGCGCGCCTCGCCTGCGTCGGCGCACCCAGCGCCCAGCGGCTCGCCGCGCTGGCGGGCCGCCCGGTGCTGCACCCGTCCAACGGCGCCGACAGCGGCGCGCTGCTGGCCGAACCGGCGCTGGCCGAGCTGGCCGGCCAACGGGTGCTGATCGTGCGCGGCATCGGCGGACGCGCCGAACTGGCCGAGGGCCTCGCCGCGCGCGGTGCTGCGGTCGAGTTCGCCGAGGTCTACCGCCGCGTCGACGCCGCGCCCGACTGGGCCGCGTTTGACAGCGCCGCCGATGCTGGCACACTGGCCGCTGCCTGCGTGACCTCGGCCGAGATTGCCGAGCGTTTATTCCAACTGGCTGGCCGCTCCCGCCAAGCGACGTTACAATCCCTGCTATACAGCGTGCCGCACGCACGCATCGCCGAACGGCTCGCGCAGCTTGGCGCGCGCTATGTCGTGACAACCCCCGCCGGCGACGCCGCACTGGTCGACGGCCTCAGCGAATGGTTCCAACGCCACCCATGAGCGAAACGCAAACCATCGAATCCCCCCCCATCAAGCCCGTTCGGCGTTCGCCGCTATCGGCTGCGCTGCTCGTCGCACTGGTCGCCCTCGGCGTGTCCGGCTGGCAGTACTATGACACTCGCCGCGAACTGGCCGACGTCAAGCTTGCGCTGGCGCAAAAATTGGCCGAGTCGGGCGGTACCGCCAAGGAGCTGCGCGGCCTGACCGAACAGGCGCTGGCGACCAGCCGCGCCACCGACGGCAAGCTGGCGGTAGTTGAAGCCCGCGTCAACGAGTCGGCCGGTCAATACGCTACGCTCAACAATATGTACCAGGAGCTAACCAAGAACCGCTCGGACTGGCTCCTGTCCGAGGTCGAGCACACGCTGGCGGTGGCCAGCCAGCAGCTACAGCTGGCCGGCAACGTGCCGGCGGCGATCACCGCGCTCGAAGGTGTCGATGCTCGGCTCGCCAAGTTCGACCGGCCGCAGCTGATCAGCGTGAAACGCGCGGTGGCAAAAGACCTGGAAACGCTGAAGGCCTTGCCCTACCTCGACACCGTCGGCCTGACGGTGAAGATTGACCGGCTGCAACTGGGCGTCGACAGCCTGCCGCTGACGGTCGACCAGCACCGACTGGCACCGAAGCAGAGCGTACTGCCGGCCCCGGTGGCTGCGTCCGAGCCGATGTGGGAGCGCCTGATCGCCGACGTCAGCCGCAGCCTGGGCGAGCTGGTGCACATCCGCCGCATGGACAAGCCCGAGGCACTGCTGTTGTCGCCAGAACAGGCGTTCTTCCTGCGCGAGAACCTGAAGCTGCGCCTCCTGGATGCGCGCCTAGCGCTGATCCAACGCGACGGCAACACCTACAACACCGACATCGCGGGCGCCCAAAGCTATGTCCAACGCTACTACGACCGCGATGCGCCAGCCACGCAGAAGTGGCTCGCC
This sequence comes from Crenobacter oryzisoli, assembly GCF_030385785.1. Lineage (GTDB taxonomy): Bacteria > Pseudomonadota > Gammaproteobacteria > Burkholderiales > Chromobacteriaceae > Crenobacter_A > Crenobacter_A oryzisoli. The sequence goes on along the minus strand of NZ_JAUEDK010000007.1, from coordinate 146,112 downwards.
ACGCTGGCTGAACTGAAGGGCGCTCCACTCAATGTCGCGCTGCCTGATCTGACCGCCAGCCTGAAAGCCGTGCGCGATGCACAAGGCACGGGAGATCAGCCGTGAAGTTTGTGATCTGGATTGTCGGCCTGTTCGCGCTGGCGGTGCTGGTGGGGCTCGCCTCCACCGTCAACACCGGCTACGCCATCCTGTTCCTGCCGCCGTATCGCATGGAGGTGTCGTTCAACGCGCTGATCATCGGCATCCTGCTCTTGATCGTGGTGGTGCACTTCGTATTGCGGCTGATCGGTATCGCCGCGCGCATGCCCGAGGAAGTGCGCCGCTTCCAGCGCCAAAAGAAACTGAAAGCCGCCCGCCACGCACTGCGCGAGGCCGGCATCGCCTTCTTCGAGGGCCGATTCCAGCGCGCCGAGCGCGAGGCAATCCGTGCTATCGACAACGAGGAAAGCGAGGACAACCGTGCACTGGCGCTGTTGATCGCCGCCCGAGCGGCCGGCTCGATGCGCGACTACGACAAGCGCAATCAGTACCTCGCCAAGCTCGATGCCCTGCCGTCGCGGCTGCAACTGGCTCACCACGTGCTGGAGGCCGAACTCAAGCTCGATGCCAAGGATGCGCCGGGCGCACTGGCAGCGGTCGAGCGCGCCCGCACGATCTCGCCCAACCTGACCAGCGCACTGAAGATCGAATTGCGCATCCGCCTGTTGCAGAAACAGCCGGAAGCAGTGCTGGCGCTGACCGAGAAACTGTTGAAATCGGATGCGATCGACGCCGAGCAAGCGCGCCGTTACCGGCTGACCGCGTACCGCCAACAGTTGGCCGCGCTGACCAGCGGCGCAGAGATCCAGGCGTGGTTCAAGCGCATCCCCGATGTAGAACGTGCCAACCCGGACCTGCTCGCCGACGTGGTGGCGCGGCTGACCGAACTTGAGGACAGCGACCAGGCTGCAACACTGATTGCACAGGCGCTCGGCGACGAAGAGCTCGCGACCCCGGAACTGGCGCAAAAACTCGGCCGCCTCGCCGCCTCGCTGTCGCCGGACAAGCGGCTGGCGCTGATGCACGAGGCCGAAGGCTGGCTGACGAGCCGCCCGAACGACCACCTGTTGCTACTGGCGCTGGGCCGCCTCGCGCTGGCGCAACAGCTGTGGGGCAAGGCGCAGAGCTATCTCGAAGCCAGCCTGTCGCTGACGCCGACGCTGACGGCACACGCCGAGCTGGCGCGCCTCTTCGAGGCTACCGGCAAGGAGGGCGAGGCACATCGGCATGAGACGCAATGCCTGCGCATGGCGCTGGAGATGGGCTACTGAGCGGATGCCGCCAACGACAACGGGAAGCCGAGGCTTCCCGTTTTTTTATGGCGCTTCCGCTCAAAAACCCAGCGCCGCCAACTCCTCGCGGCTCAATCTGCGCCATTCGCCTTCGGCCAGGTCGCCAAGCCCGACAGACCCCAGGCTCAGCCGATGCAACCCCACGACCCGGTTGCTGGCGGCGGCAACCATCCGCTTGACCTGATGGTACTTTCCCTGGGTGATCGTCATGTCGATAGTGTATGAATCGACCACCGTGACCGTCTCGGCAATGATCTTTTCGTCATCGTCCTTCAGGTACACCCCCTTGAGCAGCTGGGCAACCAGCTCGTCGACGACCGGATGCTTCAACGTCACCCGGTAGCACTTGGGCACCAGCTTCTTTGGCGAGGTCAGCGCATGGATGAACTGGCCGTCGGTGCTCATCAGCAATAGGCCGGTGGTATCGACGTCGAGCCTGCCGACCGCAGCGATGCCAAGTGCCTCGAACTGGTACGGCAACAGGTGAAATACGCTGGGGTTGTGCAGCGGCCGGTGCGAGGTCTCATAGCCGCCGGGCTTGTGCAGCATCAGGTAGAGGGGCAACTCGAGCAATGACCAGGCCTCGCCGTCCACTTCAAGTTCGCCAAGCGCCCCCGGGTCGACCTGTTGGCGATAGTCAGCGGCCGGCTCGCCGTCGATGGCGACCAGTCCGGCCTCGATCAGTTTGCGGCATTCCTTGCGGCTGCCGAAGCCCTGCTCGTGCAGGAGTCGGTAGAGTTCTTTCATCCGCGCGATGGTAGCACGGGCGGGAACCCCTAGACCTGTGCGGAGCGACGCAACGCGACTTCCCCCGGCGCCAGGCGGTCGATCGATGCACGGTAGACGCGGTTGCGCCCGTGGGACTTTGCGGCATATAGCGCCGCATCGGCCGCATCGAGCAGACGCTTTGTGTCGGTTCCATGCTGTGGGGCACAGGCGACACCGAGCGACAACGTGACCGCGAGCATGCCGTTGGCCGACGGAATCACCAGCTCAGCCACGCCTTGCCGCAGTCTCTCGGCCTTGGCGTAGCTGACCTCCATCGAGGCGCCCGGCAGCACCACGACGAACTCCTCACCACCGTAACGGCAGACAATGTCGTCGCTACGGAAGTGCGCGCGCAAATATTGGCCCAAAGTGGCGAGCACCATGTCCCCGGTCAAATGGCCATGGTTATCGTTGATCTGCTTGAAATGGTCGACGTCGAGCATGATCAGCCCAACCGGTCGCTGCTGAGCCAGCAAGTGCGACAGCGTGTTCGATAGCGAGCTGTCTAGGTAGCGACGATTGAACAGGCCAGTCAGCGGGTCGCGCACAGCCTGCTCACGCAGGCCGTGCTGCAGCTCCTCGATCTCGCTGACCTGTTGTCGCAAGGCATCGTTGGCCGCCTTCAGGCTGGACTCGAGACGCTTGCGTTCACTGATATCGTTGATGCCGGTAAGCACGCACAACACGCCGTTGCTCTTGATCACGGTACACGACAGCCAAGCCCAGAAGCGTCGACCGTAGCCATCGATCAGCTCGACCTCGCGATCGAGGATAGTGCCTTGGTTGCGCAGGATGCCGGAGATCTGGTCACGCTCGGTCTCGTCCGCATAGAACGCCTGCACATAGAGCGGTGCCCCCGGCAGCAACTGATAATGGAACAAGGCTTCAGCACGCGGATTGGCGTAGACGACCTGACCGTCGGACAGCTGGTTCATCACCATAGGAAACGGCGCGGCATCGGCCACCAGCTTGAAGCGCGCCTCGCTCTCGCTCAGCTCGCGAGTGCGCGCACGAACCTTGTCCTCCAAATGCTGATTGGCGTCGCGCAGGAACAACTCGGACTCCTCGCGCTCGGCCACCAGCGAGCCGACCACCAGCAATGCCACAGACTGCACCATCACCAGCGTGCCGGTGCACAGTAAGGCCTGACGAATCGAATCGATATAGAAGACCCCGCCGCCGTGGACAGTACCGACCAGCGCGACCAGCGCGACCAGCGTCGAGAGCAGGTGGGACTGCCACAGAGGGAAACGGGCCACCGTCCAAATCATCGGCAGCATCAGCAGGAACGACAGTACCGCCAACTGACCACCGTCACCGTGGACCACCCAGAACAGCATGGCTGCGACCCCCAGCGTGCAGCAGGTCAGGACCATGCGCTCGAGAAAGCGCCACTGCCCCCAGAAGCCAGGGCGCTCGTAGGCCTCAAGCACCAGCAGTGCCAACGGTGCGAACAGCAGAATCCCCCCAGCGTCGGACAGCCACCATCTCAGAAAGTGAGTGGCAAGCGACAAGGCATCGTCGCCCCCTGACAACGAGAGCGCTGCAGTGCCGCCGACCGCTGCGATCAGCGACGGCAGCGCCGTGCCGCACCAGAGGAACGGCCAGACATCACGCTGGCGGGACAGACGCAGCGGCGCACGGTGCAGTTGACGCAACAGGCGAGCACCGATCCAGGGACCGAGCGCCGCCATGGTGCCGACGAGCATTGCCGCCGGCCCCGGCATTCCGCCCAACTGGAAAGTGACCCAGCATGCACCGAGCCAGACCCCGGGCAAGCCCCGTCCGCTGCGCCAGATGAAAAGCACCAGCGCCAAGGCGGAAGGCGGCCAGAGCGGTGCCGGCAATAACCCCTGCGTCGGGAACAAGAGAGTCGTTGCGCCGCCCACCAGCGCATAGAGGAGCGCGGTGACGGGCACGTCGAGGTGCAGACGCGCGAAACCCTTGAGTCGAGAAACCCAAACGTTCAACAGAGCGAAATCCTTTGTAGTTTTTTTATCTGTGCGGCCCGCTTCAGCCCCTGGCCGCTGTCTGATCTGGCGGTAGTTTACTCGCCGATCATGACAAATGCCTAACACTCAAAAAGCATTGGCACTAATAGCTAATAGACGACATGGGAATAGTTTTCCACTGGGAAATGAAGAGGTTAACAAAAATTTCATTGGCATATTCTGACCTATTTCGCCGCCGCAACAATCGACAATCGCCATTGCTGCTCCGACAAGCGGCAAGAAGGCAGGGCGGTAGGCGGTAGGCGGTAGGCGGTAGGCGGTAGGCGGTAGGCGGTAGGCGGTAGGCGGTAGGCGGTAGGCGGTAATTCTGCTGCATTCCAGATCCATAACATGTTATTACACATGTTATTCGTTAATAAAATTACATATCGATTGTCCTGGCTCAAAACACCTAAAAAAACACTATTCCAGCCCCCTACAGACAAGCCCGGTAAAACAGCCTGCCATGCATCATCCGCAGGTCGATGGGAGAGCCTGGGGCATCGCTGCTCTAAGCCCCCGCTCGACCGGCACACCAGGAAGGCGGCCGCGCCGGTCAGCCGTCATGTGATGCTTAACGACGGACGTTCACTCGGCCACAATGACCCGTATTAGATTTGTTTCTTCCCCCTGCATCTTCATGGACTCGACCTTCCGCCTCGCCACCGCCGCCGACCTGCCGGCCATCGTTGCCATCTACAACAGCACTATCCCTTCGCGCCAGGTCACTGCCGACCTGGAACCGGTCAGCGTCGAAAGCCGTCAAGACTGGTTTGACGCGCACCAGACGCCGCGACGCCCCCTGTGGGTGCTCGAACAGGACGGCGAGGTGCTCGGCTGGGCCAGCCTGTCGGATTTCTACGGCCGCCCGGCCTATCAGGGTACGGCCGAATTGAGCGTCTACCTGCGCGAAGATTGCCGCGGCCGGGGTCTCGGGCGACGTCTCCTCGACGAGGCGCTCGAACGCGCGCCTGCACTGGGCATCGACACGCTGCTCGGCTTCATCTTCGGCCACAATCTGCCGAGCCTGACGCTGTTCGAACGCTACGGATTCAGCCGCTGGGGTACGCTGCCGGCGGTGGCGGAACTGGACGGGGTGAAACGCGATTTGATCATCGTCGGCCGCCGGGTGTAGGCGAGGTCGCCACGACGGGCAGCAGTCCGCTTGCCTGACGGCGATGACGCCCAAGCTCGCCGTACTGCCCGGCTCGCTTTAGAATGAGCGCCCAAGCAATCCAAGCAAATAGACAGTTTTCAATAAGGGTGACAACTCAGATGAGTGCAGGGCAAGACAAGCTGGACGCCGTGGTCGTGGTGTTGAGCCTGGAAGATCAGCCGGCCAGCGGCTTCATCGACCTGATTCAAAACCTGGTGCAATTGCCGACCCGCTACCGGGTCCGGGTAGTGGCCAAGCAGACAGCACGTTTCGATCTGCCCTCCGCGTGCTTGGCCGCGGCCGCTGGCCAAGTCGGCCAGCAGCTCTCGGCGCTGCTGTCGGAACGCGTGACCAGCATCCCGCATGTGATCGTCTGCGACGGCACCGCCGCGCTGGAGGCGGCCGTGCGCTTCAAGCAGGCCAATCCGTGGCCGACCGCCCTGGTGGTGCATCGCGACCAGAAAACCCCGTTCGAGAAGACCCGTCGCAACCGCTGGCTGCAGGACAAGATGGTGTCGGTCAACCTGATGCCGACCCTGGCGCACAATCTCTATTATTCCAAGTTCACCCAGGGTCATCCGGACGGCAACAGCCCGCTGCCACTGAACAACCCGGTGATCCTGGAGCAGCCGCGCTTCGATGGCAAAGCGGAGCGGACCCTGGACTACACGCTCGAAGCGCTGTTGACCGGCAACCGCCAGCCGCCTTGGCTCGGCAAGCCCAAGCTCGACTACTCGCACATCCGCCTGAGCTACGTCACCTATTTCTACATCAATCAGAAGAGCCCGGACACCGTCTACCAGCTGCTCGAGCACTATTCGAAATACCCGCCCGAACTGCTGGACCAGATCCAGTTCGTGCTGGTCGACGACGGCTCGCCGCTGGAATACGAACCGCGCGATTACGGTCTCAACATCACCTGGGTGAAGGTGGACGAGGACATCCCGTGGAATATGGCTGGCGCGCGTAACCTCGGCTTCCTCTATGCCAAATCCGAGAACGTCATCCTCACCGACGTCGACCATGCCTTCCCAGTCGAAGTCCTGCAGGAACTGGTGAAGAAGCGTCCGGTCGGCAAGCAGATCTACCGCTTCTGGCGCCGTGACGACAAGGGCGCCTACTACGGCGCTCATCCAAACGTGTTCCTGCTGGCGCGCTCGCGCTTCTTCCGCTTCTTCGGCTACGACGAGGAGTTTGCCGGTGCCTACGGGGCCGACGACACCCGCTTCGTCAAATTCCAGAAGGCGCAGGGCACCCGTGCGTGGCGTCTGCCGAAACGGTTCTGGTGCTACGAGCGCGAGGTGGACCGCGACAACTCCTACCACACGCTGGTACGCGACTTGTCGTTCAACACCGGCGCCGACTCGCGCAAACGACTGGAACTCGACTACTTCGGCGGCGACGAGCGTGGTCACACCCGCAACTTCCTCGACTTCAAGTGGCACGTGTCGCTGAACCACCAGCGCACGCCAACACCGCGCCCGCTGACGCCGCGTCGAGGCTGGAAGCTGCGCTGGCTGCTACGCCAGCTGCTGCCCAACCTCAACCCCTAAACGGCACCGACACGATCCAGCCTTCCAGCGGATCGGCTTCGTCCGGCAGGCCGAAGTGGCGATCGCGCCGCTGTTCGGCCCAGGCCGCCTGCAGCAGGCACAGCGCGGCGTCGAGCGCGTCGCCGCTGGCGTCGTTGAGCAGCTCGGCGCGCGATGCGGCAGGCACGGACAGGGGCGGCCAGCCGGGCAGGGCGCCGGCTTCCAGCGCGCCGACGATGCGCTCCCGCTCGATGCGGCGGGCTTCGGTCTGCCGCGCCCTGTCGTCGCTCTTGTATGAAGCGCGGGTGATCTGCCTGGCGACGTAACCGGGATAGGCCTCGAGCGCGATACGCAGCGGGTCGCCATCGACGAGACCCGGCACGCTGACACCCGCCAGGGCCAGCCGCGGCGCCCCTTCGAGCAGCATCCACGCCACCGGCGGATTTACCCATTTCATCGATGGCGACGAGCCGGCCAGCCGGTCGCAAGCACGGTGGGCGAACTTCTGTCCGGCCGGCCGCGCGTCGCACCAGGCCTGGAAGCGGCGCTTCAGGAAGGGGCGCGCCTGGTCGGCCGGTAACGCAGAGAGCCACGCCATCAGCGCCGGCCAGCAGTCCGGCCAACCTTCCTCCTCGACCAGCGCACGCGGCAGCGAAAACGGGAAGTCGAAACCGGCCAACCACGGCCCAGGCCGGGCGAGCAAGGCGTCGAAATCGGCCAGTGTGGGCAGACGTTCCAGTTCACCGAGCCGGCAGACATGACCGTCCAGATGGCCGGCGGCGACCACAATGGGCTTCCTCTGGCTCGGCCTGCTGGAAAAATCGATGCCGAACAGCTTGCCTCTCATGACTCGCCGCCCAGTGGCCAGCGCGCCAGCTCGACGTAGCTCGGCCCTTGCGGGCCCATCGTCGATTCGACCAGCGCGAGGTGGTCGAGCGGCCAGTGAAGCGACGCAACCGAATGGGAGCGCCAATGACGGCGGGCGCTGCGCAGCAAGGTCAGATGGGGACGGTAACGGCGTCGCTCGACGAGGAAGCCGGCGTCCCGCAGCGCGGTGTTCAGGCGCTCGGCCAGCTCGATCAAGCCGGGAGGCGGCGCGGACGGGGCAAGCCAGCCGATGCCGTTGTCCCAGCCACCGAGCGTATTGAAGTCAATCGACTGCGCCGTGCTCGCCGCAGCGACGCGCGCTGCGAGCGTGGTCAGCTCGACCAGGCGGGTGTCATCGACGTCGCCGAGAAAGGCCAGCGTCAGGTGCAGCCGCACTCGCGGCACCACCCGACCACCGAGGCGCGCGTGCAGCCGCTCGCTGTGGTGGTGCAGAACGGGTAGGGCACTGGCCGGCGGCCAGCTGGCGAAAAACAGGCGCATAGTGTCGGTTCGGACTACGCGTCGCGAACGAAACCCGGCGAGACTGCCGTGCTACATGACGGCACAAGCTGCCGGAGGGCCGTGGGCGGCGCAGCATACGGTTAGAGGGAAGGACAGGCCGGAGCTTGGCGCCGGCGTGCACGCGGCGTTATGGTAGCGGTCGTTAACATGCGCCACGACCCGGCGTTCTGCCCGGAGCAATGCGGCGAGGCAGAACGGTACCCGGGGACGATGTTGCTAGCTGCTTAAAGACCGTACCCCGTTATCACAGGATACACGCCATGCTGCTGAGTCTCGACCAAGCTCTGAGTTTTCTCGCCGTCGCAATGCTGATCACCGTCTCGCCCGGTCCGGACAACCTGCTAGTGCTGAGCACCGGCGCCTCGCGCGGCCGCCGCGCCGGCATGGCGTTCGGCCTCGGTTGCGCGACCGGTTGCCTGAACCATACCGCCCTGGCGGCGCTCGGGGTGTCGGCGCTGATCGCGGCGTCGCCGATGGCGTTCACCGCGCTGAAACTGGCCGGCGGACTGTACCTGGTGTATCTGGGCGTGCAGGCGATCCGCCATGCCGGCGACGGGATGGGTCAGACTCGGACGGCCGGTGCCGAGCCGCCTTGGGCGCTGTTCCGCAAGGGGCTGATCGCCAACTCGATCAACCCCAAGGTGGTGTTGTTCTTCCTCGCCTTCCTGCCCCAATTCGTCGACAGCGGCGCCGGCCACACCGGCTGGCAGATCGCCCAGCTCGGCGTGTTGTTCACGCTGCAGGCGGCGCTGCTGTTCGGCCTGCTCGGCTACTGCGCCGGCCGGATCGGCGCCTGGCTGCAGCGTCGTCCCGGCGTCGGCAGCTGGCTCGACCGCGTCGCCGGCACGGTGTTCGTCGGCCTCGGACTGAAGCTAGTGCTGGGGCGCTGAACGAATGCGGAGACGACAAGACCGGGCCAGGCCCGGTCTTTTTCATGGCCGACGTCGGCCGAAGCGCTGCCGCTCAGGGCAGGATAGCCAGCACGTTCTCGGGCGGGCGGCCCAGCGCGACCTTGTCGCCGGCCACCACGATAGGCCGCTCGATCAGGCGCGGGTGCGCCACCATCGCGGCGATCAGCGCCTCGCGACTGAGCGCCGGGTCGTCCAGGTTCAGCTCGGCGTATTCCGGCTCCTTGCGGCGCATCAGCTCGCGCGGCGCCAGGCCGAGCTTGTCGAGCAAGTCGGCCAGCGTCGCGGCGTCGGGCGGGGTGGCCAGATACTCGACCACCTCCGGCGCGATACCGCGCGACTCCAGCAACGCCAGCGCCTCGCGCGACTTGGAGCAGCGCGGGTTGTGATAGATACGGACGGTCATGGCGGGCTCCTCGATACGATCAGAATGGCTGCAGTGTAACGGCCGCCCCGCGCCGCTGCCACCATCCTCTGCCGCATGATGCTGGTCAGCACTGCCGAAACCCGGCACAGTAGCCGGGTTAGCACATCAGGATAGTCTCATGAACGGTTTCGCCTATCTCGCCATCGCCATCGTGGCCGAGGTGATCGCCACCAGCTCGCTGAAGGCCACCGACGGCTTCTCCCGGCTCGGGCCGAGCATCTTGGTCGCGCTCGGCTATGGCATTGCGTTCTGGATGCTGTCGCTAGTGCTCAAGACCGTGCCGGTCGGCATTGCCTACGCGCTGTGGTCGGGCCTGGGCATCGTACTGGTGACGGTGGCGGCGATGCTGCTGTACGGCCAGAAGCCGGACCCTGCTGCAATCGCCGGCATCACGCTGATCATCGCCGGCGTGGTGGTGCTCAACCTGTTCTCGAAAATGAGCGCGCACTGAGAGCCTGTGCAAAGTCTTTTTGCGGCGGCGGTCGTCCCCTGCCGGCGCAGCGCGAGGAGAGAGTCCCGCCGCAGAGTCGTTCACTGCCAGGGGCGAACGACAACGCGATGCGCCGGCAAGGGACGGCCCCGTAGGGCTGGCCGTAAAAAGACATCGAACAGGCTCTGAGATGGGCGTGCGTTTCTGGCACGGAGTGGGCTGAACGCTGCGCGAGGCGCACGACAGCACCTCGCTCGGCCAGGAGCGATAGCGGCATCCCGAGCGGCACGCTGCCGCTACGGATGGCCGCCGGGCACGGCCAACGTCTTACGACGTCACCTCGAGCTGCCACAGGTCGTCCTGCAACCGCTCGAAGCGCTCGGCCACCACCTTCTGCGCATCCTGGACGGCGCGGTTGTAGAGGGCCGGCCCGATCTGCTCCGCGACGAAGCAAAGCAATTGCTGCACTTCCAGGCCGCCGAGTTCGCAGTCGTGCTCGGCGGCGAGCCTGCGCTGCAGCGCGGGGGCCAGTTCGGCCAGCTGGGCCGGGCTTAGCCAGATGGGAGTCGCCATGGACTGTTCTCCAAATGATCACCGACGGACAAACAAACGCCCGGACAAGCCGGGCGTTGCGATCGGGCAGGGTGCTTAGCGCGGCTTGCGCGGTGCGCTGAACAGCGCAGCGGTCTGGCCATGGCCACGACCGCCCTGGCGGCCGCGCGGCGGGTTCGACGCGACGCGGTTGCCGTTCACGTCCTGTTTCTTCGCCGGGATCACGTTGCCGTTCACCTCGCGCGGCGGCGGCGGCATCACATTGCCGTTCGCCTCGCCGCGCTGGGTCTGCTGCTTGGGCCCGCGACGCTGGCCGGCATGGGCGGCCGGCTGCTGCTGACCCTTGCCCTGCGGTGCGCGGTCACGCTGGCCTTGGCCGTCCTGGCGCGCCTTGGCCTGGCCCTGCGGCTTGGCCTGAGCCGGTTTGCTCGGCTGGGCCGACTTGGCGGCCTGCGGCGCCTTGGCCGTTTGCTGGGCCGGTTTGGCCTTGGCCTGGCCGTTGCCGCGACCCTGCTGGTGGCTGCCGCGGCCCTGCGGCGCACGCCCGTCTGCGTGGCCGCCACGACGCTGGCCACCCTGCTGCTGACGGCCACGCACGATCGGCTCCGGCGGTACGGTCAGGTCGGCTTCGAAGCCCGGAATGGTGAACTGCGGCACCGGCTTCTTGATCAGCTTTTCGATGTCCTTGAGCAGCTTCAGCTCGTCGACGCACACCAGCGACACTGCCTCGCCGCTGGCGCCGGCCCGGCCGGTGCGGCCGATGCGGTGCACATAGTCCTCCGGCACGTTCGGCAGCTCGAAGTTGACCACATGCGGCAACTGGTCGATATCGAGGCCGCGCGCGGCGATGTCGGTGGCGACCAGCACCTGCAGGTCGTTGCTCTTGAAGTCGGCCAGCGCCTTGGTGCGGGCATTCTGGCTCTTGTTGCCGTGGATCGCCGCGGCCGGGATGCCGCTCTTGTCGAGCTTCTCGGCCAGGCGATTGGCACCGTGCTTGGTGCGGGTGAACACCAGCACCTGCTGCCAGCTGCCGTCCTTGATCAACTGGGTCAACAGCTCGGTCTTCTTGTCGCGGTCGACCAGGTGCACCTTCTGGTCCACCAGCTCGTTGGCGGTATTGCGCCGCGCCACTTCGACCAGGCCCGGATTGTCGAGCAGCTTGTCGGCCAGCGCCTTGATGTCGTCGGAGAAGGTCGCCGAGAACAGCAGGTTCTGACGCTTGGCCGGCAAGAGCGCCAGCACCTTCTTGATATCGTGGATGAAGCCCATGTCGAGCATGCGGTCGGCTTCGTCGAGCACCAGGATGTCGACGCCCGACAGGTCGATGGTCTTCTGGCCGGCGTGGTCGAGCAGGCGGCCCGGGGTGGCGACCAGGATGTCGACCGGTTTGCGCAGCGCGGCGATCTGCGGATTGATGCCAACGCCGCCGAACATCACCATCGATTTGAGCGGCAGGTACTTGCCGTAGGTGCGCACCGACTCTTCGACCTGGGCCGCGAGCTCGCGGGTCGGGGTCAGCACCAGCGCGCGCGGGCGGCCGGCGCGCTTGACCGGCTGGGCGGACAGCAGGTGCAACAGCGGCAGGGTGAAGCCGGCGGTCTTGCCGGTGCCGGTCTGAGCGGCGGCGAGCAAGTCGCCACCCTGGATCACTTGCGGGATCGCCTGCGCCTGGATCGGCGTCGGCGTGGTGTAACCGGTGTCGGCGACGGCACGCAATAGCGGTTCGGCCAATCCGAGGTCGGCAAAAGTGGTGGTGGTCATCTTGTAGCTATCCTGCGACGGCCTGCCGCATGGTGCGGCCCCCATTCAGCCATCGTGAGAGACATTGCGCTTGGGCATGGCGGGACGTAGTGGCCGCCAACCGGTCGGAATGGGAATCAAGCGGGAAAGGCCGCCAGTTTACCGGGGAATGTGCACGCCCGGCAAACCCTGCCACTCCGTGCAACCTCATTGTCAGCCATGAAATACAAGACACACCGCATAATGCTTGGGGCATTCCTCTCCGTCTGTCATGGTCAAGCGGCTGCTCGCCCTCCGGCCGAGCCTCGTCGCCCCACTCGGCCTGGGCGCGCCTACGCTGCTGCCGGCGGTGGAGGGTTAAGCCTGTTGACGCTCTCGCGGGCGAAACGGCTAATGGGGCGAAACAGACCGGCATGTTGGGGCTCATTTCAGCGCAGGATGACCCGAGTGCCGCAGATCGTGGGCTGGCTTCCGGCCACAAGCCAGCGTCCGGCAAACCCGCTACACTGTCGGGCTTTCGACCAGCGAAACCCGACTCATGGCGCTCAAAGCCACCATCTACAAAGCCGACCTCAATATCGCCGACATGGACCGCGGTTATTACGCGAGCCACAACCTGACCATCGCCCAGCATCCATCCGAGACGCTGGAGCGGATGATGCTGCGCCTGGTGGCGTTTGCGCGCCATGCCAGCGAGACGCTGACGTTCACCAAGGGCCTGTGTGCCGACGACGAGCCGGAGCTGTGGCAGAAGAACTATGCGGACGAGATCGAGCTGTGGGTGGACCTGGGCGAACCGGACGAGAAGCGGCTGAAGAAAGCCAGCGCGCGCGCCGAGCAGGCAGTGCTGTATAGCTACGGCGGCCGCGCCGCCGAGGTGTGGTGGCCGCAGATCGCCGGCAAGCTCGACCGGCTCGACAACCTCGAGGTGTGGAGCATCGCCCCGGCAACGTTGGCCGAACTGGTCGAACTCGTCGAGCGCAGCATGCAGCTGACCGTCACCGTGCAGGACGGCCAGATGTGGGTTGCCGACACCGGCCGCAATGTGCTGGTCGAGTTCGTACGCTTGAAGGAAGCGAAGCACTGAGGCCTTATCCTCGCCACACGAAAAACCGGGTCGCTAGTCCCTAATGCCGTTCACTTAAGCCGTTCAGTCCGGATTTTAGCTTCGAAGAACGCTTGGAAGTAACAAAAAAGCACCGTTTTTCCACCTTGGTGGGCGGTGCTTTTTCCTTAAGTGAACGGCATTAGTCGCTAGTCCCGGTTTTTTTACGCCCGCAGACTGATCGACGGGGCCGCGATGCCGGCACCGGCCGACACAGGAGAAGGGCAGCCCCGGCAAGGGGGCGGCGCCGTGCCACGCGGCCTCCGTGGTTCGTCGAGCAGCATGCCGATCAACAGGCTCTCCTGTCCGGCCCAAATCACCAACAGGCCGAGCAGGTGGCCGGTGGCGGCGGGGCCGCCGGACACCATAATGCGGCCATCGTTCGATTCGACGCCGGTGTCGCCCAGCTCGCGCAGGCGCTCGAGCGGGCCCGGCAGGCAGTCGCGCCATCCCCGCTCCGATCCGGTCGTCTCGCCAGCCTCGAAGGCCCTGTCACGGGTCGCGACGGCGACACGACTGTCGGCCGATCGCACCGACCCGCAGTGGCCTGGCCCGGTCATGGCCTGTGCCTTCGGCATGATTGTCAGCAACCACAACCATAAAGCCAGCAGCCCCAGCCATAAGGCCAGGCTGCCGAGCCGGCGCCATGTCTTCATACCCGGCCACCGTTCAACCAGCACCACAGGCGCCGCAGCAAGCCGAGCGGTGCCGGCCCCCTCGGCGTCGCGACAGAGTCGGTCGACAGGCGCGACAGCAGCAAGCGGCGTTCGGCCAACAGCAGCCGGTTCAGCGACAGATGCTCGTCCTGCCCAGCCGGCAGGTCGGGGCGGGATAGCAGTGGAGAATAGTGCCAGGGGCTCATCGCAACACCTCCAGAAGGTCAATGCATCGCATCGAACGGCCGGATCGCGGCCGCGTCTTGTTCTGGGGTTAATGCTAGGGAATGGCCCGTAAAAAAACGGCAAATTACTTTGCCATAGGCATAAAGAAGCCGTAAAAACCGGCCGATGGCAAAAAAGGTTGGCCGAAGCCAACCCCTTAATTTGTCGTGACGAGCCGGCCGCTGTCAGCCGAACGCCAGTGCGTCCATCGCCACCGAGCGGTGCTCGACACCGGCGTGAAACAGTGTCGAATCATGGCCGCCGGCACCGAGCGCGAAGAACAGCGGCAGCAGGTGCTCGTCGGTCGGGTGGTTCTCGTCCGCGTACGGTGCGCGCGCCTTCCAGTCGAGCAGCGCATCGATGTCGCCCTCGGCCAACCTCGCCAGCATCCAGTCGCGGAAGGTACTCACCCAGGCCGGCACCTCGGGGTCGTTCCACATCACCTCGTAGAGGTTGTGCGTGAGGCTGCCCGAGCCGATCACGAGGATGCCCTCATCGGCGAGACCCGCCAGCGCGCGACCCAGCGCGTAGTGCGCGGCGGCATCGGCGCGCGGCAGCACCGACAGCGCAACGACCGGCACGTCGTGCCCCGGGTACATGGCCAGCAGCGGCACCCACGCCCCGTGATCCAGGCCATCGCGGTGGTCCGGCTCGACGGCGATGCCGGCGGCGGCGAGCTGCTCGCGCACCCGCTCGGCTACCGCCGCGTCGCCCGGCGCTGGGTAAGACAGCTCGTACAGTTCGGCGGGAAAGCCACGGAAGTCGTAGATGGTGCGCCAGCTATCGACGCTCGTCACCGTCGGCGCCAGCGCCGGCCGGTGCGCCGACAGCATCACCACTGCACGCGGTACCGGGTGGCTCGCCGCCCAGTTGCGCCATGCGGCCGGTGCCGGCGAGCCGTCGATCAGCACAGATGGGCCGCCGTGCGACAGGAACAGGGTGGGAAAACGCGTGCTCATGGTGAACTCCTTGCAGGGGTACGGCATCCGGAAGGGGACGCCGCACGGTTATTGGTAACTCTACTCGTCATTGACGGGGCTTACTTCGCCGTGCGGGCCAGCGGTTTCAGCGCAAACGCGCCGTCGCCGAGCAGTGCCACGGTCAGCGCCGCCGCCACCAGGAACGCCGGGTATTCCCAGCCGCCACCCTGATTGGTGAACGACCAGCCGTTATGCGCATGGCCGAAGATGGTCGCGCCGAGCAGCAGCGGGACCAGCAGCGCGGCAGCCTGACGGCCGGCGATGCCGAGGATCAGCAGCACGCCGCCGCCGATTTCGGCCAGCATCGTCAGATAGGCGAGCGGAGCCGGCAGGCCCAGCGACGCGAAGTATTGCGCCGTGCCGGCCGGGGTGAATACGAACAGCTTGGTCAGGCCGTGCGCCAGAAACATCACGCCGAGCGACAGGCGCAGAACGAAGGCGGCGTAAGGGGCGGTGCGGGAATCGATCATCGGAATCTCCTTGGGGGTGGTCGGTGCCGTGTTCGGCATGTCGCTATTAAAGACCATTGCCCATCGACCAATAAACACGCAAAAATGCAGTAAATTGCTGAATATTTAGCAACAATAGGAAAGGGCCCGATGGACCTCGTCAACGCGATGCGGGTGTTCCACGCGGTAGCCGACAGCGGCAGCTTCACCGCCGCCACCGAGCGGCTGCAGCTGTCGCGCGGCATGGCGACCAAGTACGTGAACTGGCTGGAGCGCCATCTGGGCACCCGGCTATTGCAACGCACCACGCGGCGGCTGGCGCTGACCGAGGCGGGGCGCGACTATCTGGCGCGGGTCGAGGTGATCCTGGCGCAGATCGACGAGGCCGAAGCGGTCGCGAGCCAGACCAGCGTCGAGCCGACCGGCACACTGAGACTCAACGCGCCGCTGGCGTTCGGGCTGCGCCATCTGGGCAGCCTGATCGCCAAGTTCCGGCGGCGCTACCCCAAGGTCACGGTCGAACTGGAGCTGACCGATAGGCGCATCGACATGCTGGCGGAAGGCGTGGATCTGGCGCTGAGGATCAGCGACGCCCCTGCCGACAGCACGCTGGTCGCACGCCCCCTGGCGCCGATCCGAATCGTGGTGTGCGCATCGCCCGGCTATCTGGCCGAGCACGGCACACCGGCGACGCCGGAAGGGCTGGCACGCCACGAGTGCCTGCTCTACACGCTGAGCCAGCCGGCCGACCGCTGGACGTTCGGTCCGGAACGGACGGTGACGGTGAAGGGCGGCTTTTCGGCCAACAACGGCGATGTGCTGCTCGACGCGGCGCGCGTCGGTCTCGGCATCATCCGCCAGCCGACCTTCCTGGTCGGCGACGACCTCGCAAGCGGCCGGCTGGTCGAAATCCTGACCGACTATCCGCTACCGTCGCTGCAGCTCTATGCGCTGTATCCGCACCGCCAGCACCTGCCGCGCAAGGTGAGGGTGCTGCTGGAGTTCCTAGAAGCCGCGTTCGCCGCCGCGCCGCCGTAAACGGGCGGAAAAGAGCGAACCTGTTCAAAGCTTTTTTTTGCGGCGGCGGTTCCACGTGAAACCCGCTGTGTACCTGATTCGCCCCCCGTCTGTGTCTTTGCTCCGGCCGACTCGCTGCCTAGCATCGGGTCATTCCTTTGCAAGACGAGGCCGCGATGAGCACGCAAGCGATTCCGATCAAGATCTACCCGCGGCTGACCCGCGGCCGTTTCAACAACTGGCGGGTGGTCGCCGTGCTGCTCACCCAGCTGGTCTACCTCGGCCTGCCCTGGCTCTCCTGGCGCGGTCGCCAAGCGGTGTGGTTCGACCTGCCGGGCAACCAGCTGCATCTGTTCGGCCTGACGCTGTGGCCGCAGGACTTCGTCTACCTGGCGGCGCTGTTGATCTTCTGCGCGATCGCGCTGTTCTGGTGGACCGCGCTGGCCGGTCGGCTGTGGTGCGGCTTCTCCTGTCCGCAGACGGTGTACACCGAGATCATGACCTGGATAGAACGCTGGGTGGAGGGCAAGCCGCGCCAACGCCAGACGCTCGACGCGGCATCATGGTCGCTGCGCAAGCTGCGGCTGAAAGCCACCTCGCACGGGCTGATGATCGCGTTTTCGCTCGTCACCGGCTTCACCCTGGTCGGCTACTTCGTGCCGATCCGCACGGTCGCCGCGGCACTGCCTGGCGGCGCGCTGACCGGCTGGCAGTGGTTCTGGCTGCTGTTCTACGCCGGCTTCACCTACCTGCTGGCCGGCCGGCTGCGCGAGAGCGTCTGCAAACACATGTGCCCGTACGCGCGCTTCCAGGGCGTGATGTTCGACCCGGACACGCTGGTGGTGTCGTACGACGCCGTCCGCGGTGAGCCGCGCGGTGCGCTGCGCAAGCACGATGCCGACACGGCACGCGGCGACTGCGTCGACTGCGGGCTGTGCGTGCAGGTCTGTCCGACCGGCATCGACATCCGCGCCGGCCTGCAATACGAGTGCATCGGCTGTGCCGCCTGCATCGACGCCTGCGACACGGTGATGGACAAGCTAGGCGCACCGCGCGGGCTGATCCGCTTCGCCACCGAGAACAGCATGGCGGGCAGGGTCGCCGAGCGCGACATCCCGCGCCGCATGCTGCGCCCGCGGGTGATGATGTATTCGGCGCTGATGCTGCTGGTGCTCGCCGCCAGCGCGGCGATGCTGGCGCTGCGCACGCCGTTCATCGTCGACGTGCTGCGCGACCGCGCCTTCCTGGTGCGCGAAACCCCGGACGGCTGGCTGGAGAACGGCTACACGCTGCATCTGGTCAACACCCGGAGTACCGTGCAGCGCGTGGCGTTGGGCGTCACCGGGCTGCCTGGAATCCGGCTGGCGGACGCGCCGGTGCTGACCCTGCCGCCGCAGGCGGACCGCACCGTGCAGCTACGCGTTCAGGCCAGCCCCGACGCGGCCGGGGGAGGCAGCCACCCGATCCGCTTCACGGTAAGGTCGCTGAGCGAGCCCTCGCTCAGTCACAGCGAGGAATCGCGCTTCATCGGCGAATAGGCGCCGCTAGCCAGCCGAGCGATCTCGTCCGCCAGCCAGCCGAGCAGGTCGGCCTGGCTTTGCGGCTCGTAGTAGCTGGCGTTCAGGCGCAGCGCCGCGACCGGGACGCCGGGCGGGTAGCAGAGCTCGCCCGGCGCGAAGTGGATGCCGACCGCGAGCGCCGCCTGCTGCAACCGGGCGATGTCGAAACCGGTCGGCAGCGTCAGCCACAGGAAATAGCCGCCGGCGGGCCGGCTCACGCCGCAGCCGGCCGGCAAACGCTCGACGAGCAGCGCGCGCATCGCCCCGAGCCGTTTGGCCAACGCGGCGCGCAGGCCCGCCAGCGCCGCCACCTCGCCGTGGCCCGCGAGCAGCTCGGCAAGGGCCAGCTGGCTCGGCAGCGGCGAGGCGAGTGTCTGGCTTTGCTTCAGCTGCAGTGCCGCCTCGTGCCAGCGCCCGGCCGCGAGCCAGCCGACCCGGTAGCCGGGCGCCAGCGCCTTGGACGAGCCCGCGCAGTACAGCACCCGCCCCTCACGGTCGAGCGCCTTCATCGGCGGCGGCGCCAGCCCGGCCAGCGCCAGTTCGCGGTAACTGTCGTCCTCGATGATCGGCAGCTGGTGGCGCTCGGCCAGGTCGAGCAGCGCGCGCTGCTGCGCCTCGGACAGGCACTGGCCGGTCGGATGCTGGAAGGTCGGCATCACCGCGACGCCGGCGACCCTGCCTGCCGCCGCCTCGCGCTCAAGCAGAGCGAGATCAAGCTCGCCGGCAGCATCCAGCCCCAGCGGCAGCACCGCGATGCCCCACTGCGCCAACAGGCCGAGCAGCCCCGGGAACGCCGGCACCACCACCGCCAGCCGCGCCGGCCCGCCGCGCGTCGCCAGCTGCACCGCCAACGTCAGCGCCTCCATCGCACCACAAGTGACGATCAACTGATCCCAGTCGAGCGCCACGCCCTGCGCCCGGTAGCGCTGCGCCAGCTGGCGGCGCAGCGGGACGAAGCCGGCCGCGTCGAGCCCGGCGAGTGCCGCCGGGTAATCGACAAGCGCTCGCGCCGCTGCGCGCGCCAGCGCACGGCCGTCGAACAGCGCCGGATTGACGAATGGCGAGCCCCACGCTGCCAGTGGCGGCTGGGCGGCGGACGGCACCGAGCCGGCTACCACCCGGAAGCCGGCGCGTGGCAGCGCCTCGATGAAGCCGCGCCGTTCCAGCTCGTGGTAGGCGCGCTTGGCGGTGGTCATGCTGACGTGCTGCGTCGTGCAGGTGGCACGCAGCGACGGCAGCGCGTCGCCCGGCCGGTAGCTGCCGCGCTCAATCGCCGCCACAAAAAACTCCACCAGCGTGGCAAACTTGGCCATTCCTACGGGTTCGGATCTCATGCCGGGTGAGTGTAACGGAGAAGCGCCGAACCCGCCGCGTCGAGACCTGGCCCTCATCGTCATTGTGCGGCCCGGTACCACATCAGGAGTCCTGCATGTTCCGACCCATCCTGCCTATTGCCCTGTCGGCGCTCTTGCTCGCCCTGCCGGCGCTGGCCGCCGGCGGCCCGGAACCGAGCTACCGGCTCGATTGCGTGCCCGATGTCGGCCGCAGCGAGAGCCTGGCCGACTGGCTGCGCCTGCGGCTATTGCTGCGCGGTTTCGACGAGGAGACCGACCACCCGACGTTGCGGCTGTGCTTCCGCATCGACGCTCAGCAACGCCTCATCCCCAGCCCGGGCATGGGGGTCGGCTACGGCGGTTGGGGTGGAAGAGGATGGGGCGGTGGCTACTGGGGCTACGGGGCTTGGTGGGCCTACGACGTCGAGATGGTGCCGGTGGCCTCGCTTGTGGCGCAGCGCCCGGACGGCAGCGTCTACTGGCAGGGCAGCCAGGACATCGCTGATGGCAGCGCGGCGGCGCTGCAGGACGCGCTGCGCCGCTTGGTCGAGCGACTGCCGCTAGACTGATGCCATCTCCCGCGGCGCTACCCCGACCCGTTGCCCGGCCAGCTCGACCCGGTTTCGCCCGCCCCGCTTGGCCTGGTAGAGCGCAGCGTCGGCAGCCGCCAGCAGCGGCTCTAGCCGGTCAAGGTCGGGACGCAGGCAGGCCAGCCCGATGCTGACCGTCAATGCGATGCGGTGTTCACCGAACGCCACCGGTTCGGCAGCCATCGCCGTGCGCAAGCGTTCCGCCACCCGCTGTGCCTCGCTCACGGAGGTACCCGGCAGCACCACGCAAAACTCCTCGCCACCATAGCGGCCGATCAGGTCGCCGCGCCGACAGCACTGGCTCAGCCGCTCGGCGAACTGGCGCAGCGCCGCATCGCCGCCAGCATGGCCGTAGCGATCGTTGATGGTCTTGAAATGGTCCAGGTCGATCATCAGCACCGCGAGCAGCGCCTGCTGCCCGACCTGCCGTTCGGCCAAGCCGAGCAGGGCACGCCGGTTGTAGAGTCCGGTCAGCGCATCGCGCTCGGCCAGGCTGGCGATCCGAGACAGCAGCTTTTCATTGGAGATCAACAGCCCGCCAAGCACCAGCGCGAAGAACAGCAGGTTGGCCGCGAACTGCAGTGCGTGCTGGCTGGCGTTGGCACGCAGATCGAAGTCGGCCGGTGCGGCCACGATCATGGCGAAACGCACGATAAACACGGCCATCAGGAGACCAAGCACCAGCGCACTCAAGGTATGACCGGGCGACTTGAGCAGGCGGCGCGTCGAACGGACCTCCCAAGCCATCGCAGCGCATAGCAGCAGCATCGTCATGGTCGCCACCAGCAAGCGGACGCGCAGTAGATCGTCGAGCGTGGCGGCAAGCAACGCTGCGAGTGCCACCGCCAGCCCTGCCGCGGAGCCACGCCACGGCAGCGTCTTGCCGTGCGACTGGCGCAGCCCGAACCACAATGCGGCCACGAAGCCGAACGACAGACTGTTGAGCACGGGCACACTGAACAGCAGCGGCAGGTGGTCGCGATACGTCACCAGCAGCGAAAACAGCGTGTTGGCCAGGCCGCCGAGCGTCCAGGTCAGCAACTCCTTTTCCCCGCGGTTGCTGCGCCACAGCAACAGCATGGTCAGCGTTACCACCACGCTGTAGCAGGTCTGTATCAAATAACTGGTCGGGCTGTCGATCCAGAACATGAAGCCTCCCCGGCGGCATCATCATCTTGTGATTAAGACATGATGCACGACTAGGATATTTTAATGCCAAATTATTTTTGCTTACCTCGTCCGCTGTAGCGTGTCGCGTTGCGCCAGCGCCGGAAACCAGCGCATCCACAGCCCCACCACCACCAGGGTGCCGACGCCGCCGAGCACCACCGCCGGCACGGTGCCGAACGCCGCGGCGGTGATGCCGGACTCGAATTCGCCCAGCTGATTGGACGCACCAATGAACAGCGAGTTGACTGCGCTGACCCGGCCACGCATTTCATCCGGGGTCTCCAGCTGGATGAAGGTGCTGCGGATCACCACGCTGATCATGTCCGAGGCACCGAGCACCACCAGCGCACACAGCGACAGCGCAAAGTGCTCGGACAGACCGAACACGATGGTCGCAAGGCCGAACACCGCCACCGCCGCGAACATCACGTAGCCGACCCGGTGCCTCACCGGGTAGCGCATCAGCCAGGCTGACATCGCCAGCGCGCCCACCGCCGGTGCCGAGCGCAGCAGCCCCAGTCCCCACGGCCCGGTGTGCAGGATCTCGCCGGCGTAGATCGGCAACAGCGCGGTGGCGCCGCCGAGCAGCACCGCGAACAAATCGAGCGAGATCGCGCCGAGCACGTCCGGCCGACTCCAGATGAAGCGCACCCCGACCAGCAGCGAATCGAACGAGGGCTTCTCGCGCACGGACTCACTGCGCCGTGCATTGAGGGTGGCGACCAGCACCATGCCGATCAGGTAGATGGCCAGATCCAGCCCATAGGTGAAGGCGGCGCCGATCGCGTACAGGAAACCGCCCAGCGCCGGCGCAAGTATCGTTGCCGCCTCGTTGGCCGAAGCGGCCGCGGCGATCGCCGGCGCCAGCAGCTGTGGCGGCACCACGTTCGGCAGCAGTGCCTGCATCGTCGGCATGTCGAACGCGCGGCACACGCCGATCAGCACCGACAGCGCGAAGATCAGCTCGCGGCTGGTCGCGAAGCCCCAGTGACGACTGCCCATCAGCAGCAGCGCGGCGACCAGTGCCTGCACCGCCATGCTGACGGCGACGATGCGGCGCCGGTCGTAGCGGTCGGCCACGGTGCCGGTCACCAGCACCAGGAGCACGCGCGGCACGAACTGCAACAGGCCGACCAGGCCGAGGTCGAGCGCGGAATGCGTCAGCGAGTAGACTTGCCAGCCGATCGCAACGGTGAGGACCTGGAAACCGCTGGTCAGGCAGACCCGGGCAAACCAGAAGCGCCAGAACAGCGGAAAGTGGCGTAGTGAGGAAGATTCGGGAGGCGGGGGATTACTCATGATGGCTGATAGTCACGTCAGGGAACAATCCAACAAAGCCTACTCCGCCGCCGCGGCCGACGCCACGGGATTGTGGTAACGGTTTGCAATCGCATCACGGCGGCGGCCGTATAATGACACCATGACCGCCCACCTCGCCCCCCCGTTCGCCGCGCTGACGCCGGACACGCTGCTCTCCGCCCTGGAAGGCCTCGGCCTGCCGGTCAGCGGCAGCCTGCTCGCGCTCAACAGTTATGAAAACCGCGTCTACCAGGTCGGCCTGGACGATGCCCCCCCGCTGATCGCCAAGTTCTACCGCCCCGAGCGCTGGAGCGACGCGCAGATCCGCGAGGAGCACGCCTTCGTCGCCGAGCTGGCCGAACGCGAGATTCCGGTCGTCGCACCGCTGGCGTTCGGCGGCGAGACGCTGCATAGCCATGCCGGCTTTCGCTTCGCGGTCTACCCGCGCCGCGGCGGGCGTGCCCCGGAGCTCGACCGCGCCGACGTGCTCGAATGGCTGGGCCGCTTCCTCGGCCGCATCCACGCGGTCGGCGAGATCAAGCCGTTCACCGAGCGGCCGACGCTCGATGCGGACAGCTTCGGCGAGGAGCCGCTCGCCTTCCTCACCGGCAGTGACTTCCTGCCGCCGGACCTGCGCGAAGTGTATCTGGGCGTCGCGCGCCAGGCGCTCGACGGTGTGGCGCGCTGCTACGAGCGCGCCGGCAACGTCGCGATGCTGCGGCTGCACGGCGACTGCCACGCCAGCAACGTGCTGTGGACCGATGCCGGCCCGCACTTCGTCGACTTCGACGACTGCCGCACGGGCCCGGCGGTGCAGGACTTGTGGATGCTGCTGTCCGGCGAGCGCGCCGAGCAGAGCCGCCAGCTCGCCGACCTGTTGGCCGGCTACGAGGACTTCCG
This sequence comes from Crenobacter oryzisoli, assembly GCF_030385785.1. Classification (GTDB taxonomy): domain Bacteria; phylum Pseudomonadota; class Gammaproteobacteria; order Burkholderiales; family Chromobacteriaceae; genus Crenobacter_A; species Crenobacter_A oryzisoli. The sequence continues at coordinate 122,604 of NZ_JAUEDK010000007.1, read as the reverse complement.
CGAGTTCGATGGCCGCGAGCTCTACCTGATCGAAGCGCTGCGCACGCTGCGGCTGATCCACTACAGCGCGTGGCTGGCGCGGCGCTGGCACGACCCGGCGTTTCCGGCCGCCTTCCCCTGGTTCGACAGCCCGCGCTACTGGCAAGACCGCATCCTGGAATTGCGCGAGCAGATCGCGCTGATGGACGAGCCGCCGCTGTGGCCGGTGTGAGCCCCTCCTGACAGACAACAGCCTGGTCGACGACCAAGCTGTTTTTGCATGCGCCGGCTAACAGGTGGCGTGTGCCGCCTGGCCGGCGATCCGGCTGGAATTGACGCTAAGCAATCAGAACGAGGACCTGTGGCGGCACGGCGCCGACCTGGCGATTCGCGTCGGCAAGGAACAGATCGAACTGTCCCCCGCAGGGCGCTGCCGGCTCAACGAGCTGGCGTTGGCGGTAAGCCTCGCCGAAGCGGGGCAGGGACTCTTGTACTGCCCGCTGCCGTTTTGTCACGAGGCGATCGAGAGCGGCCGGCTGGTGCGGCTCTTGCCCGGCTGGCGCACGCCGCAACGTCCGATCTACGCGGTATGGCCGCAGCAGCAGTTGCCGCGCAAGGTGAGGGTGCTGCTCGAGCACCTGTCCGATTTCGCCCTGGCAATACCGCTGCTGCAGGGCGAGACGCCGGGCTGAACCGCATCAGAAGCGGTAGCTGTAGCGCAGCATCCCGAGATCGCCCCCCGGGTTCGGCCTGCTGATGTCGGCGTTGGAGAGGTGAAGGTAGTTGGCGCTCAGCTCATGGTGGCCCAAGGCGTAGCCGATGCCGAACCGGTCGGCGAACTGCCAGTGGGTATTCAGGTCGCGAGAGTCGGACCATTTGGGGTTGTTCATCACTGCGACGCCGACGCTCAGTTCGATAAACGGCCCCGAGTCGGGGCGCGAGGTCTTGAACTGGTAGTGCAGCACGGGAGCGGCGATCAGAGTCCACACCGGATCGAGTGTGGTCCGGGTGTAGCCGCCGACCAGCTCGGCGCGGGTTTGCAGCACACCGATGCTGTTGTCCCACCACTGCCATGGCAGCACCCAGCCCAGCCCGACGCGATAGTCGTCGACGCCCCCCGGCCCATTCGGCAGGGTCATCACGCCAACCGAACCGCTGATCAAATCGACGGCCTGCGCTGGCGACAGCAGGCCGCCGAGCAACAAGCCCATGAGCACGCACCCAGAACGAGACATGGCCGATCCCTCCTGAGTATGTGATAGCTCCTTTAAGCAGGCGTTACACGGCACCTCGCACCGTCCGTCGCCGCCACACGGCACGACTCGTCCGAACGGTCATTACAGGGCGAAGAAAGGCAGCGGGGGGCCCGACGATAAACCCTTATGCCCGGCATCACACGCCGCCGACCCGGCTCAGGCGTAACCGACCAACTCGTGCCGGGAGTCCGCCAGTCGGCCGCAGCCCAGCGACATCAACAGCAAGGCGATACGCTCGTGCATGATCAAGGTGTGGTCATTGCCGGTTTCCCGCATCAGCCGGCGCAGCGTCTCGCGCACGCTGGGGACGCCGGTGACATCGATCAGGATGTCGATGTCGTCACCACGCCGGGCCAGCTCGGTGAAGTCGCGGGTGACATAGACGCCGTGGGCCAGCGCCATCTGGACGCCGGCAGTTGCATGGTCGAGTTCGGCAACGCCGACCAGCTCGACGTAGGGGGCGCTCAGCAAGGCAGCCAGCAGCGGAGTGCCGGTTTCGCCTGCGCCTATCACTGCAATGCGAAATGGTTTCATAACGGCAAACATCATGTCGTAAATATGCGTATCACAATACGATATTTGCAACGTCGGATTCTTGACCCGTGTCAAACCCTGTACCCCATGGGTCGTTTCACGTGGAACCCGCCGACCGGGCCGCCACTCAGCCGAGCAGCGCCCGCACGCCAAGCGCCGCCCCGAAGCCCAGCAGCAGCAAACCGCACAGGGTGTCGATCCGTCGCCGCCAGCACGTCGACAGCTTGCCGCCCAACCAGCCGACCGTGCCGGCCAACATCAGCCACCACAGCACCGACCCGCAAAACACTCCGGTGATCATCACCACACCGGCCACCGCGCCGGGCGCCTGTCGCCCGGCCAGCCCGGCAAACACCGCGACGAACGACAGCACGGTCAGCGGGTTGCTTAGCGTCAGCGCGAACGCGCTGACGGCATAGCCGGCGAGACCCGCTCCGGCCCCGGCCGCCGCCCGTTCGGCCGGCGCGCGCCGCAGCGTGGCCACTCCTAGCCAGATCAGGAAGCCGCTGCCGAACAGCGCTAGCGGTAGGGCCAGCCGGGTCAGCCAGGCGGTCAGCATGCCGAGGCCAGCCACGCCGACGGTGGCGTACAGCGCGTCGGCCGACGCGGCGCCGAGCCCGGTCACCAGGCCCGCCGCGCGGCCGTACCGCAACGTACGCTCGATCACCAACAGCCCGATCGGCCCGACCGGTGCCGCAATCGCCCAACCGACCAATAGTGCCTGACTGAACAATGCCACCCCGCTCATGAGTCTATCCTCGCGTGATTTGTCGTGATCAGTGTGAGCGCCGCCCGCCCGCTTGCCCATGCCGGATTTAAGGCAAGATGGCATTTTCGGCTGCTATTTTTTCGTTAACAACCAAGGAGACAGAAAAATGGAAATCGACGGCAAGGCCTGGAAGATGCTCGCCGCGCTGCAGGCCAATGCACGGCTGTCGTTGACCGAGTTGGCCCAGGTCGCCGGCCTGTCGGTGCCGGCGGTGTCGGAGCGGCTGCGCCGGCTGGAGGAAGCCGGGGTGATTCGCGGTTACCGTGCCGAGGTGGCGGCCGACAAGCTTGGCTATCCGCTGCAGGCGCTGATCGGCATCACCGTACCGCAGCCTTACAAGGCGACGCTGCTGGCGCTGCTCGACGAGATGCCCGAGGTGCTGGAGTGCCACCACGTCACCGGACAGGACTCCTACGTGTTCCGCCTGGCCTGCCGCGACGTCGCCCACCTGGAGGCGACGCTGGCGCGCGTCAACCACTTGGGCGAGACTCGCACCGCGCTGATCCTGTCGACGCCGATCCCGATCCGGCCGCTGCAGCCGTTCGCGCTGCGCGCCGACTGAACGGCCGTTGCCCCTAATAAACCCTGGTTTCTGCAGGGTTTATTATTGCGCCGCAGCATCGTCACGCCAGCGCATGACATCCGGCCCAGCTAGGGAATTCCCTAAGGTGTCGACATGCCGGCCCAGCGCTACAGTTCAACTCGCAAGGATAGGTGTCCGGCGACCGCGCCCCGAAGAACAACACGCGGCGCCCCCCCATAACTCGGGCCCCGGCCCCCAGAGCGAGAAACCCCATGTCCAGTTCCACCCCAACCCGCCAGTCGCAGGCGCGCACGGTGTTCCGTGTCGTCAGCGGCAACTTCCTCGAGATGTATGACTTCATGGTGTATGGCTTCTACGCCACCGCCATCGCCCACACCTTCTTCCCCGCCGGCAGCGAATTCGCCTCGCTGATGCTGTCGCTGGTCACCTTCGGCGCCGGCTTCCTGATGCGACCGCTGGGCGCGATCGTGCTCGGCGCCTTCATCGACCGCCACGGCCGCCGCGTCGGCCTGCTGGTGACGCTGGGCCTGATGGCCGCCGGCACGCTGTTGATCGCCTGTGTGCCCGGCTACGCCAGCATCGGCATCGCCGCGCCGCTGTTGGTGCTGGTCGGCCGGCTGCTGCAGGGCTTCTCGGCCGGCGTGGAGCTGGGCGGCGTATCGGTGTACCTCGCCGAAATCGCCACCAAGGGCAACAAGGGCTTCTATGTGAGCTGGCAGTCGGCCAGCCAGCAGGTGGCGGTGATCTTCGCCGCGCTGTTGGGCGTGCTGCTGCACAGCCTGCTGCCGAAGGAGGTGATGATCGAGTGGGGCTGGCGCGTACCGTTCCTGGTCGGCTGCCTGATCGTGCCGTTCCTGTTCATCATCCGCCGTTCGCTGCAGGAGACCGAGGCGTTCAAGCAGCGCAAGCAGCATCCGACCCTCGGCCAGATCTTCGCCTCGATCCGCCAGAACTGGGGCCTGGTGCTCAACGGCGCCTTCCTGGTGATGATGACCACCGTGTCGTTCTACATGATCACCGCCTACACCCCGACCTTCGGCAAGGAAGTGCTGAAGCTCGGCGAGGTCGACAACCTGATCGTCACCGTCTGCGTCGGTATCTCCAACTTCTTCTGGCTGCCGGTGATGGGCATGTTCTCCGACCGGGTCGGCCGCAAGCCGCTGTTGATCGCCTTCACCGTGCTGATGCTGGTGACCGCCTACCCGACCATGCTGTGGCTGACCAGCGACCCGTCGTTCGGCCGCCTGCTGCTGGTCGAACTGTGGCTGTCGTTCATCTACGCCAGCTACAACGGCGCGATGGTGGTGGCGCTGACCGAAGTGATGCCGCCGGCGGTGCGCACCACCGGTTTCTCGCTGGCCTACAGCCTGGCCACCGCGATCTTCGGCGGCTTCACCCCGGCGATCTCCACCTACCTGATCCACGCCACCGGCAACAAGGCGATGCCGGGCGTGTGGCTGAGCGTGGCGGCGGTGTGCGCGCTGTTCGCTACGCTGCGCCTGATGCGCGCCGGCCGCTCCCACGTGCACGGCGAGGCGAACGCCACGGTCTGAGCGAAGTCCCTGCTCCAAAATAAAGGTTGGCTGAAGCCAACCTTTTTTGTTGCACGCCTTCCTGTCCGCTCTGGCAGCAGACATGGCGTGAGGGTCAAGGCTCCTAATCATCCAGCCTCCTTTACAAGCACTCTGGCCACGCCCAAAATAATGCCATTTGGATATTTAGGATCGGCCAGTACATGCACAAAATCGTCCTTACCCTCGCCAACCTAACCGTAGCACCGATGGCACTGGCTGCCAGTTTCAATTGCGTGCAGGACACCTCCCCAATTGAAAAACTGATCTGCACCTCACCGCCCGTCTCGAAGTTGGATGAGCAGTTAGCCGTGGCGTATGAAAACGCGCTCGAAACCGTGAACAACCCAACAGTAGTGCAAAAGAGCCAGATCGCTTGGCTGAAAAGCGTGCGCAAAACCTGCCACGATGCGGCCTGCCTCGCGGCCTCCTATCAACAACGGCTGGACGAGCTGAAGGCACTGAAGCCGGCTCCGTGGAAGACCTTCCGCAACGAGGCCCTGGGCGTCCAGTTCCGCTATCCCGCCAACCACACCGTGACGGTTGACCTGAAACGAAAAACCGTCACCACGAGCGGCCCACGATTCGAGCTGGGCGAACACAAGATAACTTACGGAGAAATCTTGCTATTTAGCCTGGGAGAAGGTGATTTGAAACGCGCCCTGGAATCCAGTGAACTCTTCAAGAAGCAAAAGGGCCAGTGGGTAACGGCTAGCGAAACAGAGCTTGGTGGATCCATCAACTATGTTCCGACCACCAAGCTCTCTGGCATAGGCTGGCAGGGGGTCAAGGGCACTTATAGCTGCGGCGTCTCACGTCAGTGGGACTGCTCGATAGCCGTGATCAGCAACGGTAGGCGCTACCTTATGGTCAGTCCCAACTACATCGATGACTTCGAAGACCGCGAACAAAAGACCCTCGCCTCTATCCGCTTCAACTGACCAGAAATCCAACCCGCTCTTGTCGGCATGCCAGCACTTGTCTCCGAGACGCCTGCACGCTCGGATGGTTGAAACAAAAAAGGTTGGCCAAAGCCAACCTTTTTTGTCGTTATGTCGATTATGCAAAATCGGGGTTCAGCGCACCACCGGCTGCGCGCTGACCGTCAGTTCCAGTTTCTTGCCCGGATTGTACGGCATGGTGACCGTCTCGCGCTGGCCGCGGTATTCGTAGGTGACCGCGTAGCCGGTCACCGCCTGGTGGCTGGTGCAGGCTTGTGCCACCGGTTGCGGCTGGACACCGGTGCGGTTTTGGGCGATCTGGCGACCAGCCATCGCACCGCCGAGCGCGCCGACGATGGTGGCGGCGGTGCGGCCACGGCCACCGCCGACCTGGTTGCCGAGCACACCGCCGACGATGCCGCCGAGCAGCGCGCCGCCGTTCTCGCCGGTCATCAGCCCGCCGACGGCGCTGGTGACGTCGCCGCTGTTCTGCACCGGTGCCGGGCAGTTGTCCGTGACGGTGCTGTATTGGGGGTCGCTGCGCACGACGGTGGCGTAATCGGTAAAGGTAGCGGCCTCGGCGCCGGCGGCAGCCAGCAGCAGGGCGGTGAGCAGAATTCTTTTCATGTTGGGCGAATCTCCGAGAGAAGCAGCAGGCACTGCTGGCGAGGGAGGAGTATAGGCGGGTCGGTAGGTATGTCCTGTGAATCTGTGTTAGCAAATATTAAGCGCCGCTAACAACGCCCTGCTGACTTTGTCGCTCGGCCTTGCCAGCGGCTTGTGCCGTTTGATCCACTACACGCGAGGGCACGGCACCGGGGGTTGTTAGCGATGTCGTTAAGCGTCGCTGGCCCGCCATGCCGTGTTGCGATGCTGCCTTGCCATATGACGCGCCCCGCCAGGCTCGCCCCGCACCGCGCCACCACGCGTTGAGCGCATTGCTGCGGCGCATGATGCCGCGGCATGACACGGCCGTCAGGCGACCGCCCGGCAGGGAGGAGGCATGTCAGCCTTGGCCACCCGCCGCCACCTTGCCATACTGCCAACGCTGTCGGCCGTTCGGCCGACCTCGTCCCTCGTCCCCTGCGTTTGCCCGGAGCCTGCCATGCCGACCCCGACTTTTCGCCCCCTGTTTGCCTTTGCCGACGAGCACGCCGCGCTGGTCGAAATCAAGCGCCTCGACCTGCCCCCCGACAGCCCGAAGAACCGGGTCTACCACTGGCTGTGGCTGGACGGTGCATCGCCGCTTGCATTGACCTTTCGCGCGATGGAGCGTGAGCCGCTGCAGTACCGCCGCTTCGCCGAAGGCGAGCTGTGGTTCGATGCGGATGGCGCCGATCTGCAATTGAAGGAGCAACCGCGCCGTAAGCTGCCGGCCTGCGGGGAGGCGGGGCTCGCGCCGCGCTGGCAGGCGGCGATCGCCGCGTACCTGGTCGAACAGGACGCCGCCCTGCGCTGACCGCAACCCCGCCCGGCGGCGTTCCGCACCCGGCCGCCGGACGACGCGCTACAATGGCGGCCTGTTTTTCTTTTCGACCGCCATGGCGTCCTTACCCTATCTCGCCGGCTATTCGGCCGAGCTGCAGCAGCGCGTGCAGGCGCTGCTGGACACCGGCCGGCTCGGCGACTGGCTGGCGCAGCGCTACCCCGAATCGGCGCACCCGGTCCAGACCGACCGCGCGCTGTACGACTACGTCGAGGCGCTGCGCCAGCGCTATCTGCGCAACACGTCGCCGCTTTCCAAGGTGCTGTACGACAACCGCCTCGACCCGGTGCAGCACACGCTCGGCACCAACACCTTCGTCGCGCGGGTGCAGGGCGGCAAGCTCAAGAGCAAGAATGAGATTCGCGTCGCCAGCCTGTTCCGCGATGCGCCGGAGGACTTCCTGCGCATGCTGGTGGTGCACGAGCTGGCTCACCTGAAGGAGAAGGACCACAACAAGGCCTTCTACCAGCTGTGCTGCCACATGGAGCCGGACTACCACCAGCGCGAGTTCGACCTGCGCGTCTGGCTGACCTGGCAGCGCCAGGGCGGCTGAGTCCCAATGCAAACAGCCCGGCGATGCCGGGCTGTTTGCTTGTCGGGATTGGTCGAACGCTCAGGCTGTGGCCGTATCCTTCACCCCCAGCTGACTGACCAGCACACTCGCCACGATCAGCGCTGCGCCACTGATCGCCAGCACCGTCAGCGTCTCGCCGGCCAGCCAGCCGACCAGCCCCGCCCACACCGGCTCCATCGCGAAGATGATCGTCGCGCGGGTGGCCGGCACGGTCTTCTGCGCCCAGTTCATCGCCACCTGGATCGCCGCGGTGGAGAGGCCCAGCGCCAGCACGCAGCCGATCAGGCCCGGCGTCGGCTGCGGCAGCGACTCGCCGCTGACCAGCATCGCCGCCGTCGCCAGCAGCGACACCACCGCCAGTTGCACCACCGTCACCCGGCGCGGCTCGCAACGCCCGGCGTAGCGGCCGACCAGACAGATCTCCAGCGCGATCGCCGCCGCCCCCGCGATCGTCAGCCATTCGCCGATGCCGAAATGGAAGTCCAGCCCGCGCGGGTCGGACAGCAACAGCAGCCCGACAAACGCGATCAGCACGCCGCCCCAGGCGGCCAGTGCCGGGCGGTGACGGAACAGCAGCCAGCTGAACAGCGGCACCAACGGTACGTACAGCGCGGTCAGGAACGCCGACTTGCTGCTGGCGATGTGGGCGAGACCGAGCGTCTGCAGTGAGTAGCTGAAAAACAGCACGCTGCCCACCACGGCACCGGCGCGCAGCTCGGCGCGGGTCAGACCGCTCAGCGTTCGGCGCGCCAGCACCATCGCGATCAGCGCGCCGGCGCCGAAGCGCAGCGCGACGAAGCCGTACGGCCCGGCCCACTGCAGCGCGGTCTGTACCCCCAGGAAGGTGCCGCCCCAGATCATCGTGATGACGACCAGCACGGCATCGGGCAATAGGGAACGACGCGGCGGCAGCGCGTCCAGGCAGGTGGTGGCACTCATGGGAAGTCTCGACAATGTAAGACGGATTGGTGCACTATACTGCACATATTCATCAATGTGCAATATAGTGCTCAAATGACCGATTCCGCCACCTTGCCCGTGATCCTCACCGTGTCGGCCAACCTGCGCGCCGCCCGCCAGCGCAAGGGACTGAGCCAGGAAAAGCTCGCCGCCGCCGCCGGCGTCAGCCGACGCATGCTGGTCAATATCGAAGCGGGGGAGAGCAATGTCAGCCTCGCCACGCTCGATCGCCTCGCCAGCGCGCTGGGGCTAAGTTTCGCCGAGCTCGTGCACGAGGCCGGCACCGACCCGGCCAGCCCGGTGCGGGTCTGGCAGCGCAGCGACAGCCACGGCACGCTGTTGCAGAGCGTGCGCCAGGGCCGCCAGACGGTGGAGTTGTGGCAGTGGCAGCTGGGGGCCGGCGAACGCTACGACGCCGATGCCGACCCGGCCGGCAGCCACGAGATCGTCTACGTGGTGGCCGGCACGCTGCGGCTGGAACTGCCCGAAGAGGTGCGCCAGCTCAGCGCCGGCGACTCCATCGCCTATGCTTCCGACTGCCGCTACACCTACCTTAACCCCGGCAGCACGCCGCTCGTATTCACCAAGAACGTACTATTGGCGGGGGCTGGCACAGCCGAATAGCACAGCCAGCCCGGAAGCCCGCACGCTGGGCTCGACCCGGCGAGCCACAAGCAAGGAAGAGCTATCGGTAGTCAGCCATTGACGAAGCGGGCGATCGCCGCATAAGTCGCCGCGCATTCCTCAGCGATCATCGCCTCCAGGTTCAGGAAGGCGTGCAGCAGGTCGTTGAACGGCAGGTGCTCGGCGGGCACGCCGATCTCGCGCAGTTTTTCGACATAGGCGACACCCTCGTCGCGCAGCGGGTCGAAGCCGGCGGTGATCACCAGCGTCTTCGGCAGCCGGCTGGTGAACTCGCCATACAGCGGCGACGGCGCCAGGCGGTTCTCGGCATGCTGGAAGTAGTGATCGAAATACCAGGCCACCCGGCTCTCGGTCAGGAAGTAGCCCTCGCCGTTCTCGGCCACCGACGGCATCCGCAGCGTGTAGTCGAGGCTGGGGTAGATCAGTACCTGGCGGGTGATGGCGAGCGACGGGTCGAACTGCGCCAGCCGGCTGACGCTGGCGGCGAACGCGCCGCCGCCCGAATCGCCGGCCAGCGTCAGCTCGCGGCGGAACGGCAACTGGCGCTTCCGCAGTGCGCCCCACACCCCGCGCGCTGCGGTGTAGGCGTCGGTCAGCCCGGCCGGGTAGGGGTTCTCCGGCGAGCGACGGTAATCGACCGACACCACGATCTGGCCGGTCGCTGCGGCAAGGCGCCGGCAGATCGGGTCGTACACCGCCACGCTGCCAGCCATATGGCCGCCACCGTGATAGAACACGATCACCGCGCGCGCCTCGGTCGGCGCCGGGTGGTAGATGCGCACCGGCACGGTGTACTCATGGCCAGCGATCAGTTCGTCGTTGACCCAGGCGATCACCGGGCCGGGCGGCACAAAGGCTGCGGTCAGCCTGGCCAGCGCCTCACGCGCGCTGATCACGGTGGCGAGGTAGCCGTTCCTGATCGCCTCTTCGTTCAGGCGATTCAGTTCGGCCAACCAGGCGGCCAGTTTGGGGCTGACTTGTCGCATCGGAACACTCCTTGATAAGTGGTGCGGCACCTGACGCAGCGCACAAATATTCCTGAAGCATAGCCGAGTCCGACATGCCCGCAACGACAGGACGGCGCCATCGGGCAGCCGGCCGTGCGTTTTCAAGCCAGCACCCGTTCAGCCCACGGCGAACCCGGCTCCTCGCCGCGGCGCCGGTAACTGCGCCCCCGGTCGTACTGGTCGCGATAGGCTAGGAGCGGCGCGTCCCGCGCCGTATCATGAACACATGATGACCAAAGACTTCAAACCCGCCATGAACAACCCGACGCCGCTCACCCCGAAACCCTGCCCGAAGTGCGGCGCTCCCGCGGAACTGGGCCGCTCCGGCTCGCACCGCTTCTGGGTGCAGTGCAGCGGCTACCTGGGCTACGGCAACTGCACCGCGATCGGCCCGCAGACCGACAACAAGAAGGAAGCGATCCTGAAGTGGAACGCGATGAAATGAACCGAGTAACCCTACAGTAGCCGTCGCCAAGACAACCTGTGACCCCGCCGCCGACGCGGGGTACAGCTGGCCCATTCCACACCAGTCACACCAACCCAGTCCGCTCCCCGGCTTCCGCACCGCCCCCGCCTTATCAATTGTTAACACTCCTTAACAGTCCTTGCCGCCAACTTTACATATGCTAACCGTGCATTTACATGCGGTGCACAAGGCATCAGCAATCCGGCAACGATAACGGGAGAACAAACATGTCGAGCAAGACTCTGGCCGTAGTGGCGGCAGTGGCCCTCTTTGGGGCGGGCAGCCTCGCCTTCGCCGGCGGCAATGGTCATGGTAGCGGTGGCGGCCATGGCGGCGGACATGATGGCAGCGCGCATAGCGCGAACCATGCCAGCGGCAACGCCGCTGCACCTGTCAGCAGCAAAAGCGTGCGGAACTCGAACGGGCTGAATGCGACGGACCGCGACAAGGGACGCGAGCGGGCCGCTGATCGGCACAGCTCGAAGAGCGGCAAAACCCATCACCACAGCAAGACGCACATCGGCAGCAAGAAGACGCTGAACTCGAATGGGCTGAAGGCGGCGGATCGCGACGAAGGGCAAGAGCGTGCCGCTGACCGGCACGACTTGAAGAGCGACAAAGCGCATAACCTGGCGCACGTCAGCAACAAGGGCGCGCTGAACTCGAATGGGCTGAGGGCGGCGGATCACGACAAGGGGCAAGAGCGTGCCGCCGACCGGCACAGCCTGAACGCCACGAAGAATGACGTAGCGGGCCAGTCACCCAGCACTAACCCAGCGCCGAAACAGCCCACGCAGAACTGATCTGCGTCCCGGCCAGAAGAAAGGCAGCCATCAGGCTGCCTTTCTCATTGCCAGCTCCCTTATCTATCCCAATAGCGTTTTTTTGCGAAGCAAAAAGTTGAAAATTGAATATTTTTGTCGCGATAACAAATGACGCGCCGCAACCATGGCCATAGCATCTCCTAGCAGCAAAACCGATTTGTATGGCATGACTTTCCATACATCGGCCCGCTGCCGTTCATAACAAGCAGGGGCCGGCCACGGCCCCGTGGAGAGAGCAACGACCATGAAAATGACCCGTACCGTGTTGTCGCTGGCCCTGGGCCTGGCGTTCCTGAATGGCCAGGTGCAGGCCGCACCGCCGCTCACCACCAGCAACGGCAAGGCCGCCGTCAGCGTCGCCGCCAGCAACGCCTGGGTGGAGATCGACCGTGCCGCATTCGAGCACAATATCCGCACGCTGCAGAAGGAGCTGGGCGGCAAGTCGCAGATCTGCGCGATCCTGAAGGCCGACGCGTACGGCCACGGCATCGGCCTGCTGATGCCGACCATCATCAAGACCGGTGTGCCGTGCGTGGGCATCGCCAGCAATGAGGAGGCGCGCGTGGTGCGCGCCAGCGGCTTCAAGGGCCGACTGGTGCGGGTGCGCACCGCCACGCTGCAGGAGATCAACGCCGCGCTGAAGTACAACATGGAAGAGCTGATGGGCAACGCCGAACTGGCCCGCGAAGCCGGGGAGCTGGCACGCCGCCACGGCCGCACGCTGAAAGTACACCTGGCGCTGAACTCGGCGGGCATGAGCCGCAATGGCGTGGACATGGCCACCGAGCAGGGCAAACAGGACGCGGTCGCGATGACCGAGCAGCGCGGTCTGAAGGTGGTCGGCGTGATGACGCACTTCCCGGTCGAGGACAAGGACGACGTCAAGAAGGGCCTGGCGGTGTTCAACCAGGACGTGGACTGGCTGTTCGCCCACAGCAAGCTCGACCGCAAGAAGGTGACGGTGCACTGCGCCAACTCGTTCGCGACACTGGAAGTGCCGGAAGCACGCCTGGACATGGTGCGCCCGGGCGGCGCGCTGTTCGGCGACACCGTGCCGTCGCGCACCGAGTACCAGCGCGTGATGCAGTTCAAGTCGCGCGTCGCGACGGTGAACAGCTACCCGGCCGGCAACACCGTCGGCTATGACCGCACCTTCACACTGAAGCGCGATTCGAAGCTCGCGAACATCCCGGTCGGCTATTCGGACGGCTACCGCCGCGTGTTCACCAACAAGGGCTTCGTGCTGATCGACGGCCAGCGCGTGCCGGTGGTGGGCAAGGTGTCGATGAACACGCTGATGGTCGACGTGACCGACGTGCCGGGCGTGAAGGCCGGCGACGAGGTGGTGCTGTTCGGCAAGCAGGGCAAGGCCGAGATCACCCAGGACGAGGTTGAGAACATCAACGGCGCACTGCTGGCCGACTTGTACACGGTGTGGGGCAACTCGAATCCGAAGATCCTGAAGAACTGAGGGCTCCCGGTTCAGCCGGCCGGGTGAAGGAGGCCCGGAAGAGGGGAGTGGAAGCCGTCCGCGAGGGCGGCTTTTTTTATTGGGGGTAGGGGTCAGCCCAAGGTTGCTCAGCGCTTGCATTAAGCCGTCCGTCCCTGCGGCCAACATTGCGGGGCCCCGTTGCCTTGTCGGTCTCGCCCGACCGGCGAGGTACTTTCTTTGCTTCGTCAAAGAAAGTACCCAAAGAGAGACGACCCCACCGCGCGGGCCTTCGGCTTCCCTCGCGCCTGCCAAGCGGCCAGGCGCCGCCGAACTCGCCCCGCGCTAACATCGCGGTGCTCAAACAAGCGGCGGCTTAAGACCTGGCCGCTTGACGATCGCTCGGCAGCGCAGAAGGGGGGTGAGCAAGTCGACTGCAGCGGTTGGGACAACGTAAGGAAAACGTCGCGGCATACTCTATGCGCACTTAACGTTTGCCGAACAACGACGCTTTCACCAACCGGACACTTAATCGAAGTTGCAGCCATCCTGTTCAGCCAACCTTCGCTTATCCACAGCAAAGTCGCCAACCTGAACTTTATCCACAGAGACCAGAAAACGCAGCCATCACGCCGCAAGGCCACGGGGTAAACCGAGCCCCTTCACGTCAGTTGCAAACAACCACCTCCATCCCCTTCGCCGCCGCCGAGGACGGTGCGGCCAACGGGGGTAGTCGCGAGCACTGTCCGAGTACCGACGCAGTCGGTGCGAGTTGCGCAGCCTCCCGTTGGCCGTGGCGCCCGCAGGGCCACCCGCATAGCGGGCCGTCGTCGCGGGGGTCGCCTTCTTTTGGTTCCTTTTCTTGGCGAAGCAAGACAACGAAGTTGCTGCGTAGCTAAAAGGAACTCGCCGGTCGGGCGAGACCGACAAGGCAGCAATTCCCACTCACCTTGGCCAAACAACAAGAGGGGGACGACACCAGCGTCTCCACCCATCCTACGTGTTGAGCCAACGGCAACCGTTCGAGCAGCCGCACCGGCAGCGCCGGCAAGACGCTACCCGAGCAGGAGGTGGGCATAGCAAACGGCCCCCTCGGCTCTAATGCCGTTCACTTAAGCCGTTCAGTCCGGATTTTAGCTTCGAAGAACGCTTGGAAGTAACAAAAAAGCACCGTTTTTCCACCTTGGTGGGCGGTGCTTTTTCCTTAAGTGAACGGCATTACCCCTCGGCTCTGCCTTCAGGGCAAGGGCAGGTCGTGCCGGACCTCCACAATCAACGCCGCCGACAACTCATCAGTGCGGGGCGACGCTTTTCAGCCGGAAGTAAAGCATGTCCTTAAGGTGCAGCTTTTCCTTCTTCAACACCTCGATCTCCATCGAGCTGGCCAGCTCGATGCGCTCCTCCATGTTGCGAATGCGCTCGTCGAGCGCACAGTGCTGATCAAACAATTGGCCAAATTGCGGGTCTTCCTGGCGCAGGCGAGCGATCAGCTCGCTGTATTCGGGAAACATGGGCCTTCTCCTCGGGTTAGCCGGCGCCCCGGCGGGGAGCCTTACCCTTCCATGTTAGGCGCCGCCCAGCCGGCCGACAGGAACGATGGCGCCGCCGCGCCGACGAACGCAGCAAAAAGCCACCCCGAAGGGTGGCTTGGACGGATTTGGCCAGCGTGGGGCTTGGCGTCGCCGACAAATCCCAGCGAAGCGATCCTGGCTAGACGCGCTGCCGCAGACAGTACAAGTAGTACGGCAGGGCAGCGCAACAACGCAGGGAGGGGTTTGTCATCGACGCTTACGCGATCACCGGCGCGAGGTCGCGCTCGGCCTGCTCCACGCTCACGCCGCGGCGGCGCGCGTAGTCCTCGACCTGCTCCATCGTGATCTTGCCGACGCCGAAGTAGCGGCTGTCCGGGTGGGCGAAGTAGAAGCCCGACACCGCCGCGGTCGGCAGCATTGCATAGCCCTCGGTCAGCGTCATGCCGATATTCGGCGCGTTCAGGAGCTTGAACAGCCCAGTCTTGGAGGTGTGGTCCGGGCAGGCCGGGTAGCCCGGCGCCGGGCGGATGCCGCGGTATTCCTCGTCGATCAGCTGCTCATTGCTGAGCGTCTCGTCAGCGGCATAGCCCCAGAACTCCTTGCGCACCCGCTCATGGATCCGTTCGGCGAACGCCTCGGCCAGGCGGTCGGCCAGCGCCTTCAACAGGATCGCCGAGTAGTCGTCGTTGGCGGCCTCGAAGCGCTTTACGTGCGCGTCAATGCCGATGCCGGCGGTGACGGCAAAGGCGCCCAGGTAGTCGGTCTTGCCGGTTTCACGTGGAACCACGAAGTCGGCCAGGCACCAGTTGGGCTTGGCCGGGTCGTCGTTGGCCGGCGCCTTGGGGATCTGCTGGCGCAGGTTGTGCCACACCATCGCGACCTGGTCGGTGGCCGGATCGCGGATCTCGATGTCGTCGGTCTCGACGCTGTTGGCCGGGAAGAAGCCGATCACGCCGGCGGCCGACAACCATTTTTCCTCGACGATCTGCTTCAGCATCGCTTGGGCGTCGGCGAACAGCGCGCGCGCCGACTCGCCGACCACCTCGTCGTCGAGGATGCGCGGGTAGCGGCCGGCCAGCTCCCAGCTCTGGAAGAACGGCGTCCAGTCGATGCGCTCGACCAGCTCGGCCAATGGGTAGTCGCGGAACTCGCGCACGCCGACGAAGCTCGGCTTCACCGGTTGGTAGGCGTCCCAGTCCGGCGCGAAGCGGTTGGCGCGCGCCTTGTCGAGCGCGATCAGCTTGGACGCGGCATCGCGGCCCTCGTGGATCGCGCGCGCCTTGGCATAGTCGTCGGCGACGCTGGCGACGAAGTCGTCGCGCAGCGTGTCGGACAGCAGGTTCGAGCACACGCCGACCGCGCGGCTGGCGTCCGGCACGTAGATCACCGGGCCTTGGTAGTTCGGCGCGATCTTCACCGCGGTGTGCACGCGGCTGGTGGTGGCGCCGCCGATCAACAGCGGGATGGTGAAGCCCTGGCGCTGCATCTCCTTGGCGACGTGGGCCATCTCCTCCAGACTCGGGGTGATCAGGCCGGACAGGCCGATGATGTCGGCCTTGTGCTCGATCGCCGCGTCGAGGATCTTCTGGCACGGCACCATCACGCCCAGGTCGATCACCTTGTAGTTGTTACAACGCAGCACCACGCCGACGATGTTCTTGCCGATGTCGTGCACGTCGCCCTTCACCGTGGCCATGATGATCACGCCCTTGGCCGGCGCGTCGGCGAGACCCATGCGGATCTTCTCTTCCTCGATGAACGGCTCGAGGTGTGCCACCGCCGCCTTCATCACGCGCGCCGATTTCACCACCTGCGGCAGGAACATCTTGCCGGCGCCGAACAGGTCGCCGACCACATTCATGCCGTCCATCAGCGGGCCTTCGATCACGTGGATCGGCCGCTCGGACTTCAGGCGCACCTCCTCGGTGTCCTCGACGATATAGGTGGTGATGCCCTTCACCAGCGCGTGCTCCAGGCGCTTCTCCACCGGCCATTCGCGCCAGGACAGGTCCTCGGCCTTCTTCTCGCCGGCCGCGTCGCCCTTGAAGCGTTCGGCCAGGGCAATCAGGTGTTCGGTCGCGTCGCCGCCGTCCTTGGGTGCGCGCATCAGCACCACGTCCTCGATGCGCTCGCGCAGGGTCGGATCGACCTCGTCGTACACCTCCAGCGCGCCGGCGTTGACGATTCCCATCGTCATGCCTTGCTTGATGGCGTGGTAGAGGAACACCGCGTGGATCGCCTCGCGCACCTTGTTGTTGCCGCGGAACGAGAACGACACGTTGGACACCCCGCCGGAAATCTTGGCATACGGCAGGTGCTGCTTGATCCAGCCGGTGGCCTCGATGAAGTCGAGGCCGTAGCGGGCGTGTTCCTCGATGCCGGTGGCGATGGCGAAGATGTTCGGGTCGAAGATGATGTCTTCGGGCGGGAAGCCGACCTCGTCCACCAGGATACGGTAGCTCTTCTCGCAGATCTCGACCTTGCGGGCGTAGGTGTCGGCCTGGCCGACCTCGTCGAAGGCCATCACGATCACCGCGGCGCCGTAGCGGCGGATCAGCCGCGCCTGTTCGACGAACTTGTCGACGCCTTCCTTCATCGAGATCGAGTTGACGATGCCCTTGCCCTGGATGCATTTCAGGCCGGCCTCGATCACCTCCCACTTTGAGGAGTCGATCATGATCGGCACGCGCGCGATGTCCGGTTCGGCGGCGATCAGGTTGAGGAAGCGCACCATCGCGGCGTGGGCGTCCAGCATGCCCTCGTCCATGTTGATGTCGATCACCTGCGCGCCGTTTTCCACCTGCTGGCGCGCCACGTCGAGCGCGGTGGCGTAGTCGCCGTTGAGGATCAGCTTGGCGAACGCGCGGCTGCCGGTGACGTTGGTGCGCTCGCCGACGTTGACGAACAGGTCACCCTCGCCGATGTTGAACGGCTCGAGGCCGGACAGGCGGCACTTCGGCGCGATGTCGGGGCGCTTGCGCGGCGCAACGTCCTTCACCGCCTGGTAGATCGCGGCGATGTGGTCCGGCGTGGTGCCGCAGCAGCCGCCGACGATGTTGATCAGGCCCGACTCGGCCCATTCCTTCACCGACACCGCCATGTTTTCGGGCGACAGGTCGTAACCGCCGAAGGCGTTCGGCAGGCCGGCGTTGGCGTGTACCGACACGTAACTCGCCGAGATACGCGCCATCTCTTCCACGTAGGGGCGCAACAGGTCCGGGCCGAGCGCACAGTTGAGGCCGTAGGAGATCGCGTCAGCATGTGCGAGCGAATTGTAGAACGCCTCGGTGGTCTGGCCGGTGAGGGTACGGCCGGACTGGTCGGTGATGGTGCCGGACACCATGATCGGCAAGCGCGCGACGTCCGGGCGCTCGTCGAAATAGCGGTGAATGGCGAACACCGCCGCCTTCGCGTTCAGCGTGTCGAAGATGGTCTCGACCAAGAGCAGGTCGGCGCCGCCCTTCACCAGGCCGTCGATCGCCTCGGTGTAGCTTTCCACCAGTGCGTCGAAGGTCACGTTGCGGTAGCCCGGGTCGTTGACGTCCGGGCTGATCGAACAGGTGCGGTTGGTCGGGCCGAGCACGCCGGCGCAGTAGCGCGGCTTGTCCGGGTTCTTCGCGGTCTCGGCCGCGCACAGGTCCTTCACCAGTTTCGCGGCGGCGTGGTTGATTTCCCACACCAGCGATTCCATCTCGTAATCGGCCATCGCGATCGAGGTGGCGTTGAAGGTGTTGGTCTCGATGAGGTCGGCGCCGGCGTCGAGATAGGCCTGGTGGATGCCGCCGATCACGTCGGGGCGGGTCAGCACCAAGAGGTCGTTATTGCCCTTGACGTCGCAATGCCAATTGGCAAAACGTTCGCCGCGGTAGTCAACCTCTTCGAGTTTGTGGCGTTGGATCATGGTACCCATGCCACCGTCCAAGATCAGGATGCGACGGTCGAGCAGGGCGGACAGCGGGTGGACAATGGCGTTCGTCATGGCAATATGGGCAAGTAACGGCTAGATATGTACGGCATAGCGCCGTGTGTTGCAGGCATCTTACCATGTCGCCATCGCCTCACCCGGCACCGTTAATAACAACAAGGCACAAAGATATGCGGTTGATTCATAAGGCACTACCGGTGCTATTGGGGGGATTGTGGGCCTGCTCCCAGGTTCATGCTGCCGAGCCGCCTGCACTGACCATCGGAGTCGCGGAGTCGGATGGCCCGGCCATTGTCAAACTGTCCGGCGGCGACGAGCCGGGACTAGTAGGCGGGCTGTCGAAGGAAATCGGCGACTCGCTGGCGCGCGCGCTCGGCACCCAGGCGCGCTACCAGGTGCTATCGCGCAAGCGGATCGACAGCAGCATCGAGCAAAGTCGCGTCGACGTGGTGTGCAACGCCAACCCGGCCTGGTATCGCAGCCCGGACAAGCTCGGCTGGACCAACGAGATCTACCCGCAGATCGAGCGCATCGTCAGCAAGACCGACATGCCCAACATCCAGCGCGTCGACCAGCTGGCCGGCCACCGGGTCGGCACCATCCTCGGCTACTCGTACGCCAGCGTCGAGCCGCTGTGGCATAGCCGCCAGGCCACCAAGGTCAGCGATACCCGCGCCGACCTGCAGATGAAGTCGCTGCTGGTCGGGGTCACCGACGTGGTGATCAACTCGGAGCTGGAGCTGGCCTCGTGGGCGCAAAGCCACCCGAAGGAGGCGCGGCAGGTGAAGATGCACCCGATGACGCTGACGATGCTGCCGACGATGTGCGCGGTGGCGCCGAAATCGGCCTGGTCGGTTGCGCAGCTCAATCAGGCGATCGCCGACCTGAAGCGCACCGGCGAGATCAAGACCATCTTCCGCCGCTACCAGTGGCAGGGTAACCGCTAAGCGCACGGCAAGGCCGCAGGTAAGGGGAAGTGCCTGCGGACTGCGCCGAGCCCGACCGGTCCCTCATTGCCGGGTCCGGCGCTGCCGTCTTGGCAGCGCCGCCGCTGCGGGCTACGCTTCGGCCAAGCCCAGCCACCGGAGCATCCGATGCCCGCCGTCCTCTACCTGCACGGTTTCAATTCCAGCTCGCAATCGGCCAAGGCGCGCGAAACCGCCGCCTGGCTCGCGGTCCACGCTCCCGAGATCGCGTTCCACTGCCCGACGCTGCCGTATGCGCCGGCCGCCGCTCTCGCGCTCGCCGGCACGCTGATCGACCGCCTGCCGCCCGACACGCTGCTGATCGGTAGCTCGCTGGGCGGCTATTACGCGACCTACTTGGCCGAACGCTACGACCGGCGCGCGGTGCTGATCAACCCGGCGGTGCGGCCGTTCGCGTTGCTCACCGACCACCTCGGCCCGCAGCACAATCCATACACTGGCGAGGATTACACGCTGACCACCCAGCACCTGGCCGAACTGAAGGCCGCCTACATCGCCCGGCCCGACCCGCGGCGTTACTGGCTGGTGCTCGGCAGCGCCGACGAGACGCTGAACTGGCGCGAGGCGGCGTTGCATTTCGCCGGCTGCCGCCAGACGGTGTTCAACGGCGACGACCACCGCCTGCAGCGCTGGCCGGAGTGTCTGGCGGCGCTGCTGGCATGGTGGTGCAGGGAATAGCCTCTTGCTGTGCGGCCCTGACCGGGGCTCCCGCGCCTAGCGTGCCGATATCTTCCTTGAAAACCGCACGCGGCAGACTCCAACCAGACTCTTGGGGGCGGAACCAGGCTGGCTCAATAGCCGTAGCGGCCCTTCACGCAGCGGCGACGCTCGTTGCCGAAGCTCTCGGCGCAGGCGTTGTCGGCCTCGACCTGACGGCGGCAGCGCGCCTGATCGGCGGCGCGCGAACAGTCAGGGGGAGTGAGCCGGGCACGGATGCACTGGCGCCGCTCGGCGCCGCTGAAGCGGTCGCAGCTCTGCTGTGCGGCGACCAGGCTGTCGCAGCGGCGGCTGTCGCGGGAACGGCGGCAATTGAGCGGGGGGGTGTATTCCTGTTGGCAGGCACGTTGCTGTTCCGGCGGCAGATCGGAACAGGACAGCATGCCCTGGCGGGCGATTTCGCAGCGTTGCGGCGCGATGGCGTTGCGGCAATCGGATACGGCGGCAGCGGAGGCGGTGGTGCCAAGCAGCAGCCCTCCGAACAGCACGGCGATTCCGGCGATCCTGCGCATCACGCGACTCCCCTGGCTATCGACACCTCGACAAACCTGCTGCGCGACAGCTTCGCTGGGCGGCGCTTTGCGCGTGCGGATACGGCATCCGCTCGGCCAGGCCCCAGGGCAAAGCGCCCATTCCGGTAGCTGCGCCAATCGCCCCGCCTGCGAGCAGGTCGCGATGGTTCTTGAGGTTCCCTAACGTCAAAACGGCCTTGCTCGGCAAGCGACGCGTTCGACGGGCTCAGTCGCGTTGATAGTTATCGCGCAGGCGGTCGCGCCAGCGATTGCTGGGCGCTCCCCGCCGCGACGGGTCGCGGCCTTCGTCAAACGCGGGTCGGTCCTGCTGATCGCGCTGGTGCTGCTGCCAGCGCTCCTGCTCCTGTCGGCGCGACTGGCGCGCGTCATCCGGGCTGATATCGCCGTTGCGGATCGCTTCTTGCAAGCGCAGGTTTCGCAGGCGGTAACGATCCTGTCCCGAATCCTGCTGCCCCTGCCCACCGTGGCCGGCCCATGGAGGCGGCCCGGCAAAGGCTGGTGCATTCGTCAGGACAAGTAGCAGTAACCCACCACAAAGCATGCTACGTATCATAGTTCGATTCTATACCGATGTCGGAGATGTCGGGGATACAGGCTTCCTCAGGCGTAGGATGGGTTAAGTGGACCACCGGCCGCGCGTCGCCTGAATCACGAAGAAACGCGCGCCGGACCTGGGTTGAAAACAACGAGCAAAGATCCCTGGGCACCGATTTTTACTGGCTCTTCTCGTCGCTCGGCCTAGGCCGGCATGAAGCGGATCAGCGCCGCGTGCACCTCGTCTTCGCTGCGCGCCGGCCCGCGTACGCCGTTTTCGGCCAACGCCCGGACTGTGGCCGAGTAGACGATGCCATCCTGCCGCAGTGCCTCCTGCTGGTCGGCACTCAACGGCTGGCCGCCTGCTCGGATGGCTTCCCAGCGGCGGTTCAGCATCGCCCGCTGCGAAGCCAGCTCGGCCAGCTCGGCGTCGGTCAACGCACCGGACTCGACCGCGGCGACGAAGGCGGTGAGCGCCGCGCGCGGCTGCTCGGTGTCGCGCTCGCCCGCCAGCGCATAGCCGGCGCTCGCCGCCATCAACGCCACGCCAAGCAGGGTCAAGCTCAGTCGATGTATCGTCATTTGCTCCTCCGGATGAAAGCAGTCTAGCCATCAGGTGTTGCCTGGGCGTGTGCGAAGCCGCGCGGAATGTTAACGAGTGTAAACGCCGGCCGAATGTTAACGAGTATGTCGTCGCGGCCCCCTGTTAACGATTATTGACCGGGCAGAGCTGACCGGCGTTCTCGAACACGCTACCCTGATACCATCCCAACGATATCGGGCATGCCCGCATCACGCCGGCCCGCCCCGTTCACCACAGGCATCACCATGGACAACGCCAAGATCCTCGTCGTCGACGACGACGCCAAACTGCGCGACCTGCTCAGCCGCTACCTGTCCCAGCAAGGCTTCAGTGTCGATACGCTGCCCGACTCGCGCGACCTCGACCGCAAGCTGTCGCGCAACCGCCCCGACCTGTTGGTACTCGACGTGATGATGCCGGGCGAGGATGGGCTGGCGGTGGTGCGCAGGCTGCGCGCGCAGGGCGAGAACCTGCCGGTGATCATGCTGACCGCACGCGGCGAGGACATCGACCGCATCCTCGGCCTCGAGATGGGCGCCGACGACTACCTCGCCAAGCCGTTCAACCCACGCGAGCTGACCGCCCGGGTGCAGGCCGTGCTGCGCCGCCACCGCGCCACCCCGGCGCTCACCGCCAGCCACACCGCCGACGATGTGATCGAATTCGGCCAGTTCGTGCTGCACCTGGGACGTCGCGAGCTGTGCCGCAACGATCAACTGGTCGCGCTGACCAGCGCCGAGTACGCGGTGCTGGCCGTGCTGGCCGCCCACCCGCGCCGGCCGCTGACGCGCGAACAGCTGATGGAAATGGCGCTGGGCAAGGGCGGCGGCGACTCGCTCGATCGCAGCATCGACGTACACGTGTCGCGGCTCCGGAAAGCGCTCGACAGCGGCGACAACGGTGCGCGCCACATCCAGACGGTGTGGGGCTACGGCTACGTCTTCGTGCCGGACGGGCAGCCGCGCGAATGAGAATGAGGGGGCTGACCCGGCTGCGCCGCGCTACCGACACGCTGTTTTTCCGGCTGGTGCTGCTGGTTGTACTGACGGTGATCAGCAGCCAGACGTTCACGCTGTGGCTGGCGGCGCGCGAGCGCACCCATCTGGTCAGCCAGCAGCTCTATACCGAGGTGGTCAACACCTTGGCCGACCTGGAAGGCATGCTCGACGTGCTGCCGCGCGCCGAGCGGCCGCGTTTCCTCGAATCGTACAACCGTCCCGGCCTGCCGCAGCTGCTGCCGAACGATGCCGCCAACGGCATCGAGTTCTCGGACAGGATGCCGTCGCTCGGTACCGCGTTGCGCGAGCGGCTGTCGGTAGGGCTCGGCGAACCGGTGCCGGTACGCTGGCGCCGCCTCGGCGACCGCAACGAGCTGTGGGTGTCCGTCCACGTGGTGGGTGAGCAGTACTGGCTGGTGCTGCCGCTCGGCCGCTTCACCGGCGGGACCACCCACGCGATCTGGCTGGCGGCGACGCTGGCGTCGCTGCTGGCGATGGTCGTCGCGTTCCTGATCGCGTGGCGGGTCACTCGGCCGCTGATACGGCTGGCTGGCGCCGCGCACCAGCTCGGCGAGGGCCAGACGCCGGCTCCGGTGCCGCCGACCGGCCCGCACGAAATCGTCAGCTTCACCCGGCGTTTCAACAGCATGGTCGTCGCGCTCGACGCCGCCGCGCGCGAGCGCCGGCTGATGCTGGCCGGGCTGTCGCACGACCTGCGCACCCCGCTGACCCGGCTGAAGCTCAGCGTCGAACTGCAGCCGGACAACACCGACCGCGAGGGGATGCTCGACGACATCGACGAGCTATCGCGCATCGTCCGCCAGTTCATCGACTTCGCGCGCAGCGAGGAGGTCCTGCACCGTGAGCCGGTCGCCTTGGCCGAGCTGGCCGACAGCGTGGTGGCGCGCTTCAGGCGCGAAGACCTGGACGTGCATCTGGAGCGCCATACCGACGCAGAACTGCAGCTCGACCCGCTGGCGATGGAGCGGCTGCTGTCGAACCTGATCGAGAACGCGCGCCGCTACGGGGCGACGCCGATCGTGGTGACGGTGGACGCCGACGACGCCGGCGTCAGGCTGACCGTCACCGACCAGGGGGCGGGCATCGCCGCCGCGCAACGCGAGGCGGCGCTGGCACCGTTCGAGCGACTGGCCGAGCACCGCGGCACCGACGGCGGCAGCGGTCTGGGCCTGGCGATCGTGTCGCGCATCGTCAAGCAGCACGAAGGCGTGCTGCGCTTTCTCGACCCGGACGATGGCGGCTTCGCCGTGCAGGTGACCCTGCCGCGCCAATAAACACGCCACAAGACAACGCCCCCGGTATCGGGGGCGTTGTCTTATCCGTGTCGGCACGGCGAGGCGACCGGGAGGGGAGGGTGCTCAGCGCGGGTTCTTCGCCAGCCTGCCGAACGATACCGCCCCCTGCGTCCACGCCACCCCGGCGAGGATCAGCAGGGCGCCGACGAGCATCGCCGGCCGCAGCGTCTCCCCAAGCAGCAGCACGCCCCACAGCACCCCGAACAGCGGCACCAGATACGTCACCGTCACCGCACGGGTGGCGCCGAGCCGCGCCAGCAGCCGGTAATAGAGCAGGTAGGCGAACGCGGTGCTGCCGAGCGCCAGCCCCGCCACCGCCATCCAGCCCTCTCGCGGGATGACTGCAACGGGCCAATGGCTCGCCGCCAGCGGCAGCAGCAACAGGCTCGCCACCATCAGGCTGCCGCAAGTCGACACCCGCGGCGGCACCCCGACCAGCAGGCGACGCGCCAGGTGCGCAGCGACACCGTAGCTCGCGGTCGCGCCGAGCATCGCCAGTACCGGTAGCGGCCCGGCGTTGTGGTCGCCGATGAAACCTCCCTTGCCTACCACCAATACCACCACGCCAGAGAGCCCTAGCAGCAGCCCGACCAGCCGGCGCCGCGTCAGCGGCTCGCGCGCCATCGGCCACGCGAGCAGTGCGGTCATCAGTGGAGTGGTGGCGTTGAGCACCGAGCCGACGCCGGCCGGCAGGCTGAGCAGCGCCCAGGCGATCAGCAAGAAGGGCAGGGCCAGGTTCAGCACGCCCATCAGCGCGAGCGGGCCGGCGTGGCTCCTGAAATAACGCCATTCACCCGACCACAGCAGCAAGGGCAGCAGCACCAGCCCCGCCAGGCCGACGCGCAGCGCGATCAGCGCGGGCGGGCCGAACAGCGGTGCGGCGACGCGCATAAACAGGAACGACGCGCCCCACAGCGCGGCGAGCAACAGCAACGACATCAGGTCCTGACGCTCCATCATGCCTCCTCGGCGGTGGCGGGCTCGGCGGCGCGATCGACCTCGGCCGCCTCCCAGCCAATCAGTGCGGCCTTGCGCTCAAGGCCCCAGCGGTAGTCGCCGAGTGCCCCCTCGGCGCGGATCACCCGGTGACAGGGAATCAGCCAGGCAAGCGGGTTGGCGCCGACGGCGTTGCCGACCGCGCGGCTCGCGCCCGGCTGGCCGATCGCGGCGGCGATCTGCCGGTAGCTGGCAAGCTCACCATAGGGGATGGTCAGCAGCGCGCGCCATACCTGCAGCTGAAAGTTGCTACCCTTCACCAGCAGAGGCAGCGGCTGGCCGGACGCGGCGGCGAGCGGCTCGAACAGCCGTGTCGCGATGGTCGCGGTCGCTGCCGGCTCGCCGACGAGCCGCGCATTCGGCCAACGCTGTGCCACGCGCAACACCGCCGGCGCGTCGTCATCGACGAACTCGACCAAGCAGACGCCACGCGGACTCATGGCGATCACCACCGGGCCAAAGCGGGTCGCATGCACGCCCCAGCGCAGCGTCAAGCCGGCGCCGCCGGCACGGTACTCGCCCGGCGTCATCGCTTCGAGCGTGACGAACAGGTCGTGCAGGCGCCCGCCGCCCGACAGGCCGAGCGCGTAAGCATGCGGCAGCAGCGCTCCGCCGTCGGCGAGTCGCGCCTTGGCCGCCGACAGCGTCAGGTGCTGGACGAAGCGCTTCGGACTGACCCCGGCGAGCCGGGTGAACAAGCGCTGCAAATGGCTCTCGGACAGATTCAACGCGCCGGCCAGTTCGGCGAGAGCCGGCTGCTCCTCGGCGTGCCGGGTCAACCAGCCGATCGCACTCGCGATTCGCTGATAATCTCTCGCTTGCAAGCCATCTTCATTGTCTGACAACATGACAGACTACCTCCTACCGGAATTCCATGTGTCGAGTGTAAGTGGCCGACCCGCCCGTTTCGACCCGATTCTTGCTGAACTACCCCTAGCCAGCCCCACCTGGTGCCGCGGCGGCCCGCTCCAGCTCCCAACGCCCAGGCCGATAACAAGATGTCGCCCCCAACTTCACCCGGAAGCATGCCTTAATGAAAATGACATTACGAACCCGCCTGTTCTCGGCGGTGGCGATCACCATGGTCGGCATGGCGCTGGTCACCGGCTCGCTGATCTACTCACAGCACAGCGCGCTGATCGATGCACGCAAGAATCAACTGGCCGATCTGGTCGACACCGTCAACGCACAGTTCGCTCGGCTCGAAGCGCGCGTGCAACGCGGCGAGCTGACCCGTGCACAGGCACAAGCGCTGGCGGTCGACATGGTCAACCATACCCGCTACGGCGAAAACGGCGACTACTTCGTGTTCGACCGCGACATGATCGAGCGCGCCACCGCCACCGCCCCGCAGTTCATCGGCAAGTCGCTGCGCGGCGCGAAGACCGCCGATGGCATCGACCTCGGTGAGGCCTGGGAAACCATGCTCAAACGCGACGGCGGCAAGGGCTATATCCAGTACGCGTTTCCGAAGGCCGTCGGCGGCGAGCCGAAACCGAAGATCGGTTACGCGGCCGAATTCGCACCCTGGGGCTGGTACACCGCCACCGGTATCTACGTCGACGACCTGAACGAGCACTTCTGGAACAGCGTGCTGCGCGTTGGCCTGATTATCGGCGCGGTGATGCTGCTCTTGGTTGGCATGATGACGCTGATCACGCGCCGCATCCTCACCCAACTCGGCGGCGAACCGGCGTACGCGGTCGAGGCCGTGCGCGAGATCAGCGCCGGCAACCTCAATCATCGCCTCGAGATCAGCGGCAGCGACGACAGCCTACTCGGCAGCATCTCATGTATGCAGCGCGATCTGGCCAGCATGATCCACAACATCCGCGAGCACGCGCAGGCGCTGAGCCAGGCGAGCGGCCGGATCCGCGACTCGGCCAACCAGGTGTCGACCGGTTCCGGCCAGCAGGCCGAGGCGGCATCCGCAATGGCCGCCGCGATCGAACAGCTGACCGTCAGCATCAACCATGTGTCGGACAACGCCGGCGAGGCGCTGCAGCTGACGCAGGCAAGCGGCGACGAATCGCGCGCCGCCAGCGAGGTGATCGGCCGCGCCACCGACGAGATCCGCACCATCGCCGGCGCGGTCAACGACACCGCCGCCACGCTCGAGACGCTCGGCAGCCAGGTCGGCAACATCTCGACGATCATCGGCGTGATCAAGGATATCGCCGACCAGACCAATCTGCTGGCGCTGAACGCGGCGATCGAAGCGGCGCGTGCCGGCGAGCAGGGCCGTGGCTTCGCGGTGGTTGCCGACGAGGTGCGCAAACTCGCCGAGAAGACCGCCAGCTCTACCCAGGAGATCGCCGAGATGATCAGCTCCATCCAGGGCAGCGCTGACCAGTCGATCCGCGCGATGCAGACCGCGGTGTCGCGCGTCGAATCCGGGGTGCAGCTGGCCCAGGAGTCCGGCGAGGCGATGACCGGCATCCAGCAGAACGCCGAGCGCGTGGTGTCGGTGAACCACGAGATCTCCGGCTCGTTGAAGGAGCAGAGCGTTGCCAGCAACGAGATCGCCGGCCAGGTCGAGCGGATCGCCGGCATGTCGGGCGACAACGCCGAAGCGGCACGTCGCGCCAACGACGCGACCTGCGAGATGGCCGAGCTGGCTCAGCGAATGGAGCAGGCGGTCAGCCGCTTCCGGATCTAAGCTTCCAGCCACTCAACGACACGCCGCCCTCGGGCGGCGTTTTTCATGCCGGTTTCACGTGAAACGGTTTTCTGGAAGGCCATCGCTACCCGGCGGGGCTCGCCGGGTCGGCCAACATTGACGAACCCCATGGCAGCCCCCGGACTCACGGAGCCCCTATCTCAAAGAGACAAAAAAAATGCCGCCCCTCGGGCTAATGCCGTTCACTTAAGGAAAAAGCACCGCCCACCAAGGTGGAAAAACGGTGCTTTTTTGTTACTTCCAAGCGTTCTTCGAAGCTAAAATCCGGACTGAACGGCTTAAGTGAACGGCATTACGCCCCTCGGGCGGCATTGCTAGGGGTTCGATCCCCGCTTACTTGACGATCTGCGCCAGCTCACCCTTGGCGTACTTGGCCGCCATGGTGTCGAGGTTGATCGCCTTGATCTTGCTGGCCATGCCGGCCGCGCCGAACGCTTCGTAGCGCGCGATGCAGATGTCGCGCATCGCCACGGTCGATACCGCCAGGAACTTGCGCGGGTCGAACTCGGACGGGTTCTGCGCCAGGAAGCGGCGCACCGCGCCGGTCGATGCCAGGCGCAGGTCGGTGTCGATGTTCACCTTGCGCACGCCGTGCTTGATGCCCTCGACGATCTCTTCCACCGGCACACCGTAGGTTTCCGGCATTTCGCCGCCGAACTCGTTGATGATCGCCAGCCATTCCTGCGGCACCGACGAGCTGCCGTGCATCACCAGGTGGGTGTTCGGCAGGCGCGCGTGGATCGCCTTGATGCGGTCGATCGCCAGGATGTCGCCCGTCGGCGGACGGGTGAACTTGTAGGCGCCGTGGCTGGTGCCGATCGCGATCGCCAGCGCGTCCACGCCGGTGTCCTTCACGAACTGCGCCGCTTCTTCCGGGTCGGTCAGCAGCTGCGAGTGATCGAGCACGCCCTCGGCGCCGACGCCGTCTTCCTCACCGGCCATGCCGGTTTCCAGGCTACCCAGGCAACCAATCTCGCCTTCCACCGACACGCCGCAGGCGTGGGCGAAGTTGACCACGGTGCGGGTCACGTCGACGTTGTACGCATAGTCGGCCGGGGTCTTGCCGTCGCTCTTCAGCGAGCCATCCATCATCACCGAGCTGAAGCCCAGCTGGATCGAGCGTTGGCATACGTCCGGGCTGGTGCCGTGGTCCTGGTGCATCACCACCGGGATGTGCGGGAATTCTTCGACCGCGGCCAGGATCAGGTGGCGCAGGAACGGGGCGCCGGCGTATTTGCGCGCGCCGGCCGAAGCCTGCACGATCACCGGAGCGTCGACCTTGTCGGCCGCTTCCATGATTGCGCGCATCTGCTCGAGGTTGTTCACGTTGAACGCCGGCAGACCGTAGCCGAACTCGGCGGCGTGGTCCAGCAGCTGTCGCATCGAAACGAGTGCCATACTGTGTCTCCAGGGTAATCGGGGGGACGCGTCGCCGTCGGCGCCGCGTCGTTGTCGGGGTTGTCGTGCGCTATTGTACCGTCAGGCGTGCCGCGACACGCTGGTCAGCAGAGCGCCGGCGCTGACGAAGCAGCCGCCGGATACCTTGTTGACCATCTTCAGGCGCCGCGCATTGTTCAGCCAGCGCGCCATCTTCTGACCGCCGCCGGCGTAGATCTGCTGCCAGACGCTCTCGATCACGAAGAAGCTCGCCGCCAGCACCGCCAGCTGCGGACCCTGCGGCAGCTTCGCGTCCATGAACTGCGGGAACAGCGCGGTGAAGAAGATGAATGCCTTGGGATTGCTCATCGACACCAGGAAACCGGTGCGAAAGCGCTGCCAAGCGCTCGGCAGCCGCGCCGGCTCGGCCAGCGCGCTTTCCTCGACCGGCGTCGGCGCAGCGCGCCAGGTCCGAATGCCGAGGTAAATCAGATACGCCGCGCCGGCGTACTTCACCACGCTGAACAGCAGCGCCGACGTCGCCAACAGCGCGCCCAGGCCCGCTGCCGAACCGAACATGATGATCGCCAGCCCGCTCATCAGGCCGGCACAGGTCGCCAGCGTGCGGCGCACGCCGTAGTGGATGCCGTGCGTCATCGCCAGCAGCATGTTCGGGCCGGGCGTGGCCGACACGAAGAACACGGTACCGATGAACAGCAACCAGGTATCGATGGGCATCTCAATCCGTCCTTTGTTCGGCTTCCGGCACCGGCAGCGCGCCAGACCGGGGGGTAAAGCAATAGCGACGCACGGCGCGCACCAGCGCGATCAGCAGCAACAGCGCCAGGGCCCACGGCGCCACACAGGCCACCACGCTCAGCACCACGCCGAGGCTCGACGCGAACAGCCCGGCCGAAGCGGCCCACGCCTTGGCGACCGGCTGCCAGGTTTTCGACTGCCAGGCCCCGCCCTCGGCGCTCAGATCGACAACGACTGTATCGCGGCGCACCGCCAGGCTCAGGGCGGCCTGCTGGGCCGTTAGCTGTGCCATGTTCTGCCGGGCCGCTTCCTGCTGTTCGGCCAACGGGCTCGCCGTCGCGCCCCCCGGCGTAGCCTTGGGTTGCTCGGCTTGCAGTTTATCGCGTAATGCCTGCTGTGAGCGGATTTGCTCGTTCAGCGCGACCATGTCCTCGGTACGATCCTGCTGCTCGAGCTGGTAACTGCGCACCTTGCCCTGCGCGCGGATCGTGCCGACCATTTTATCCACATCGGGCCGCGCCACGCTCAGTTCCAGATGGGCGGGGGCGTCCTCGTCGCCGCCGAAGCTGGCCTTTCGCGCGTAGCAGTCCAGTTCGGCGCACTGCGCCAGAATGGCCAGCCAGGCTTTCTCCTGCTTGTCGCCGTCGGTGACGACGCCGATCAGGTGATTCATCGCCACCAGCCGACCGGCCTTGTCGGCCATGGCCGCGATGGTCGCCGCGGGCGAACTGGCCTCGAGCGGTGCCCCGCTGCCATCGGGCGGCATGTCCTTTTTGCCGCAGGCGCTGGCGAGCAGCACCATGAACAAGGCCGCGGCACGACTGCCGCGGCGCCATCCTTCCGGGGAAATGTTTGTAAACATCGGGTCAACCTTAAAGAAAAAATGCATTATGCATTAATCCTCTCCGGCTAACCCAATGTCATTCCCTTCGCTCAGTCCTGCGCGCGTGCGCTCAGGATCGCCACGGCCGGCAGTTCCTTGCCCTCGAGAAACTCGAGGAAGGCACCGCCGCCGGTGGAGATGTAGCTGATCTTGTCGGTGACGCCGAACTTGGCGATCGCCGCCAGGGTGTCGCCACCACCGGCGATCGAGAACGCCGGCGATTCGGCGATGGCGTGCGCCAGCGCCTCGGTGCCGCCGGCGAACTGGTCGAACTCGAACACGCCGACCGGGCCGTTCCACACCACGGTGCCGGCGCGCTCGACGATCTCGGCCAGCGCCTCGGCCGAAGCCGGTCCGATGTCGAGGATCATGTCGTTCTTGGTCACCTCGTCGACGTGCTTCAGGGTGTCGTCGGCGTTCTCCGAGAACTCGGCCGCCACCACCACGTCGGACGGCAACGGCACGTCGCCACCGTGGGCGCGGATCTTGGCGATCACCTTCTTCGCCTCGGCCACCAGTTCCGGCTCGGCCAGGCTCTTGCCGATGCCATGGCCTTCGGCCAGCAGGAAGGTGTTGGCAATGCCGCCGCCGACGATCAGCTGGTCGACCTTGTCGGCCAGGCTCTCCAGGATGGTCAGCTTGGTCGACACCTTGGAGCCGGCGACGATCGCCACCAGCGGGCGGGCCGGCGCTTCCAGCGCCTTGGACAGCGCGTCGAGCTCGGCCGACAGCAGGATGCCGGCACAGGCCACCGGGGCGAACTGGGCGACCGCGTGGGTCGAGGCCTCGGCGCGGTGCGCGGTACCGAACGCGTCGTTGACGAACACGTCGCACAGGCTGGCGTAGGCGCGGCCCAGCTCCTCGTTGTTCTTCTTCTCGCCGCGGTTCAGGCGCACGTTTTCCAGCAGCACCACCTGGCCCGGCTGCACTTCCAGCGGGCGCTCCTGCCAGCTCTTGTTCACCGGCACGGTCTGGCCGAGCAGTTCGGACAGGCGCACCGCCACTGGGGCGAGGCTGTCTTCCGGCTTCGGCTCGCCTTCGGTCGGACGGCCCAGGTGGGTCATCAGCACCACGCCGGCGCCTTTTTCCAGGCAGTAGTGGATCGACGGCAGGCTGGCGCGGATGCGGGTGTCGTCCCCGATCAGGCCGTGTTTCACCGGCACGTTCATGTCGACGCGGATCAGCACGCGCTTGCCGGCGAGATCCAGGTCGGTCAGTTTCTTGAATTGCATGATTCCATCCGTACGGACGCCGCGCGGGGCGTGGAACGCAGGGCGCGGCGTGGACAATAGTGGGGCAGAGCTTGCGCAGAGCGGCTCACAACCCGGCACAACGGTTCCGGCCAGGTGCCCTGCGCAGACAGTACCTAAAGTACGGAAGGGCAGGGCGACAGCGCCGGAAGGGCTTTGAAGCAGCGCTTACTTGGCGGCGAACATCGCGCGGGCAGTGCGCAGCATCTGCTGGCAGAAGCCCCACTCGTTGTCGTACCAGGCCAGCACCTTCACCATGTTGCCGTTGGACACCTTGGTCAGCGTGGCGTCGAACACCGAGCCTTCGGTGCTGTGATTGAAGTCGCTGGAAACCAGCGGCAGGGTGTTGTAGCCCAGCGTGCCCTTCATCTTGCCTTCGGAGGCGGCCTTGACGATGGCGTTCACTTCGTCGACGGTGGTGTCGCGGCCGGCTTCGAAGGTCAGATCCACGAGCGACACGTTGATGGTCGGCACGCGCACCGCGAAACCGTCCAGCTTGCCCTTCAATTCCGGCAGCACCAGGCCCACGGCCTTGGCCGCGCCGGTCTTGGTCGGGATCATGTTCTCGGTGGCCGAGCGGGCGCGGCGCAGGTCCTTGTGACGCACGTCGGTCAGCACCTGGTCGTTGGTGAAGGCGTGGATGGTGGTCATCAGGCCCTTCACGATGCCGATCTCGTCGTTCAGCGCCTTGGCCACCGGCGCCAGACAGTTGGTGGTGCACGAGGCGTTCGACACCACGGTCATGTCGCTGGTGAGCACGTCGTGGTTCACGCCGTACACGATGGTGGCGTCGACGTCGTCACCGCCCGGGGCCGAGATCAGCACCTTCTTGGCGCCGGCGTCGATATGCAGCTGGCACTTCTCTTTCGAGGTGAACGCGCCGGTGCACTCGAGCACCAGGTCGACGTTCAGCGCCTTCCACGGCAGCTCGCGCGGGTCGCGGGTGGAGAAGAACGGGATCACGTCGCCGTCGACGATCAGGTTCTTCTCGTCGTGGCTCACCTCGGCGGCGAAGCGGCCGTGCACGGTGTCGAACTTGGTCAGGTGCGCGTTGGTGGCGAGATCGCCCGAGGCGTTCACCGCCACGATTTCGAAGTCGCCGCGCAGGTTGTATTCGTAGATCGAGCGCAGGGCCTGACGGCCGATACGGCCGTAGCCATTGATCGCAACACGGATGGTCATTTTCTCTCCCAAAATGATGAAAAGGCCGCCCGATCGTCGTGCCGGGTCGGCCTGATTGCTTTACTGGATCACGTTCTTGGTTTTTTCGACGACGTTGTCCACGGTAAAGCCGAATTCCTTGAACAACACGCCGGCCGGGGCCGATTCACCGAAGGTGTCGATGCCGACCACGTCGCCTTCCAGGCCGACGTACTTGCGCCAGAAGTCGGACACGCCGGCTTCGATCGCGACACGCGGGATACCGGCTGGCAGCACGCTCTGCTGGTAGGCCTTGTCCTGGCGGTCGAACACATTGGTCGACGGCATCGACACCACGCGTACCGCGATGCCTTCGGCCGCGAGCGCTTCCTGCGCCTTCAGCGCCAGGTCCACTTCGGAACCGGTGGCGATCAGCACGGCACGGGCGCCGGCCGCGTCGCGCAGCACGTAGCCGCCTTTCGCGATGTCGGCGACCTGCTGGGTTTCACGTGAAACGAACGGCAGGTTCTGACGGCTGAGGATCAGGCTGGACGGGCGGGTCTTCTGCTCGATCGCGTGCGCCCAGGCCACGGCGGCCTCGGTGGTGTCGCACGGACGCCAGGTGTCCATGTTCGGGATGTAGCGCAGCGTGGCGGTCTGCTCCACCGGCTGGTGGGTCGGGCCGTCTTCGCCGAGGCCGATCGAGTCGTGGGTGAACACGAAGATCGGGTTGATCTTCATCAGCGCAGCCATGCGCAGCGCGTTGCGCGCGTATTCGCTGAACATCAGGAAGGTGCCGCCGTACGGGCGCAGGCCGCCGTGCAGCGTCATGCCGTTCATGATCGCGGCCATGCCGAATTCGCGCACGCCGTAGCTGATGTAGTTGCCGTTGCCTTCCTTGTCGATCCACTTCGAACCGGTCCAGTTGGTCAGGTTCGAGCCGGTCAGGTCGGCGGAACCGCCGACGAATTCCGGGAAGCTCGGCGAGAACGCCTCGATGGCGATCTGGCTGGCCTTGCGGGTGGCGACGGTCTGGGCCGCGTCGGCGATCTTGGCGATCGCGGCGGCCTTGATGGCTTCCCAGTCGGCCGGCAGCTCGCCCGCCATGCGGCGTTCGAACTCGGCGGCCAGTTCCGGGTAGGCGGCGCGGTAGGCGGCGAAACGCTGGTTCCACTCGGTTTCGCGCGCGGCACCGGCGTCGCGGGCGCCCCAGGCGGCGTAGATGTCGGCCGGGAGCTCGAACGGCACGTGCGGCCAGTTCAGGTGCTCGCGCGCGGCGGCGATCTCGGCCGCGCCCAGCGGTGCACCGTGCACGTCGTGGCCGCCCTGCTTGTTCGGAGCGCCGTGGCCGATGGTGGTCTTGCAGCAGATCAGCGTCGGACGGTCGCTGGTCTTCTTGGCAGTCTGGATTGCGGTGGCGATTTCGACCGGATCGTGGCCGTTGACGTTCTTGATCACCTGCCAGCCGTACGCCTCGAAGCGCGCCGGGGTGTTGTCGGTGAACCAGCCGTCGACGTCGCCGTCGATGGAAATGCCGTTGTCGTCCCAGAACGCGATCAGCTTGCCCAGGCCCCAGGTGCCGGCCAGGCTACATGCCTCATGCGAGATGCCTTCCATCAGGCAGCCGTCGCCGAGGAAGGCCCAGGTGTTGTGGTCGACCACGGTGTGGCCGTCACGGTTGAACTGGGCGGCCAGCATCTTCTCGGCCAGCGCCATGCCGACCGCATTGGTGATACCCTGTCCGAGCGGACCGGTGGTGGTTTCGATGCCAGGCGCGTAGCCGTACTCCGGGTGGCCCGGGGTCTTGCTGTGCAGCTGGCGGAATTGTTTCAGGTCGTCGACCGACAGGTCGTAACCGGTCAGGTGCAGCAGGCTGTAGATCAGCATCGAACCGTGACCGTTCGACAACACGAAGCGGTCGCGGTTGGCCCAGTTCGGATTGGC
Source organism: Crenobacter oryzisoli (assembly GCF_030385785.1). GTDB lineage: Bacteria > Pseudomonadota > Gammaproteobacteria > Burkholderiales > Chromobacteriaceae > Crenobacter_A > Crenobacter_A oryzisoli. Next base: position 87,466 of record NZ_JAUEDK010000007.1, on the reverse strand, counting down.
CGGATTGTGCGAGAGGAAATCGCGCCAGAGCACTTCGGCGATGTCGGCCATGCCCATCGGGGCGCCGGGGTGACCGGATTTGGCCTGTTCTACCGCGTCCATCGACAGGAAACGGATCGCGTTGGCAAGCTCGGTTCGGGTGACCATGTCGGAAAAAACCTCGAGACTGTGAAATACCGGAAACGACGCTGGCATCGGGTAATGGAAGCGTCGCGAAATCAGGGGATTATCCCCGATTTTGTCGCGTTGCGGCAACCTGCCGCGCCGCACCTTTCTTGACCTCGCCGTCATTTTGGTCAAGCTTTTCAATAGTATGGCGGCCTATCGAGCTGCCCCACGCAGGAGGATCAATTGAGTCTGCCCGATTCTGTTTACCCGCCGCCGGCCGGCGTCACCCCCCGCAAGGTCGGTGCCAGCCGCGGTTGGCGCTGGATCGTCGAGGCGTTTTACCTGGTCCGTCCGCAGCCGTTGACCTGGGTGCTGCTGGCGCTGACCTTCATCGTGATCAACCTGGCGATGAGCCTGGTGCCCGGCATCGGCCAGGTGCTGTCGTTCCTGCTCTCGCCGGTGTTCGCCGGCGGCTTTGTGCTGGCCGCGCACAAGGCGAGCCAGGGCGGCGAGCTGGAGCTCTCCGACCTGTTCGAGGGCTTCCGCCGCGCGCTGCAGCCGCTGTTCGGCGTGGCGCTGTTCTGCATCGTGCTGGTGGCGGCCGCGCTGTTGGTGATCGGCTTGGTCGGCTCGGCGCTGGGCATCGGCGCCAAGGTGGCCGCCGACAGTGCCAGCGCCGGTTTCGGCTTCAGCATCGTGCTGTTCGTGCTGGCGGTGGTGCTCGGCTTCGCGATCGGCGCGGCGACCTGGTTCGCGCCGCCCTTGGTGACGCTGTCCGGGCAGGGCGCCTGGGCCGCGGTGAAGGCCGGCGTGCGCGGCGGCCTGCTCAACTGGCCGGCGATGCTGGTCTGCGGTGTGATGATGACGGTGCTGTTCGGCCTGGCGCTGCTGCCGCTGGGCCTGGGCCTGCTCTTGTGGTTCCCGGTGATGTACGTGACCGGCTATACCGCGTGGCGGGATGTGTTCGGCGAGCCGCTGCCGAGCTGAAGAATCGCTGACCCAGAATCACAACGCCGGCGCGATCGCGAGATCCGCCGGCGTTGTTGCTTTCTGGGTCTAATCGCTCAGACACACAGCGAAGCGCCCCCGGCTAGGCGTCCTGCCGAAGACAGTACGAGTAGTACGGCGAGGCAGGACAACCACGCCGGGAGGGCGCCGTGAGCGACGCTCAGGCCGCCGCAGCCGGGCGGCGCATGTCGATATGCAGGATGCCGCCGTCGTCGTACGGCTCGCCCTCCGTCTCAAAGCCGAACTGGCGGTACAGCTCCTGCGCGGCGATCTGCGCAGACAGCGCCATCGGCACGCCCGGCCACAGCCGCGCGCACTGGGCGATCGCCTCGGCCATCAGCTGGCGGCCCAGGCCGTGGCCGCGCAACGCCGGCGCCACCACCACCCGGCCGATCGCCACCGCCCCCGGGTATTTCTCGTCCGGTGCGATCAGCCGCGCGTAGGCCGCCAACTCGCCATCGCCGTCGCGGCCGCACAAGTGCCAGCAATCGAGGTCGGTGCCGTCGATGTCACCGTAGATCGAGCGCTGCTCGACCACGAACACCTGGTCGCGCAGCTGCAACACCTGATACAGGCCGAGCGGCGTGAAGCCGTCGAAGCGGTGGCACTGCCACTGCAATTGGCTGGCCATAGTAGAATCCTCCGATATCGTTACCCCAAACAACATAGCATGCCACCGTAATGCGGTATGCAGTGTCCGCGCCTATGACTACAGAAATCCTGTTCCCCGAGCTGGACGATACCGGCAATCCGCCGCCCCCCAGCATCCCGCCCGTGGTCGCCGACGACAGCGGCGACTGGCTGGCGCTCGACCAATACGCCGAGCGCGCCTACCTCGAATACGCGATGAGCGTGGTCAAGGGCCGCGCGCTGCCCGAGGTGGCCGACGGCCAGAAGCCGGTGCAGCGGCGCATCCTGTACGCGATGAAGGACATGGGCCTGGTGTCCGGCGCCAAGCCGGTGAAGTCGGCGCGCGTGGTAGGCGAGATCCTCGGTAAGTACCACCCGCACGGCGACAGCTCGGCGTACGAGGCACTGGTGCGCATGGCTCAGGACTTTACGCTGCGCTACCCGCTGATCGACGGCCAGGGCAACTTCGGCTCGCGCGACGGCGACGGCGCCGCGGCGATGCGTTACACCGAGGCGCGCCTGACCTCGCTGGCGGACCTGCTGCTGTCCGAGATCGACATGGGTACAGTCGACTTCGTGCCCAACTACGACGGCGCGTTCGACGAACCCAAGCTGTTGCCGGCGCGGCTGCCGATGGTGCTGCTCAACGGCGCGTCCGGCATCGCGGTGGGCCTGGCCACCGAGATCCCGCCGCACAATATGCGCGAGGTCGCGGCGGCCGCGGTTGCCTTGCTGCAAGACCCGAGCCTCGACACCGCCGCGCTGATGGAACACGTGCCGGGGCCGGACTTCCCGGGTGGCGGCCAGATCATCACCCCGCGCGAGGACATTCTCGCCGCGTACGAGACCGGCCGCGGCAGCGTGCGGGTACGCGCAAAGTGGGAGGTGGAGAAGCTCGCACGCGGGCAGTGGCGCGTGATCGTCACCGAGCTGCCGCCGGGCAGCAGCGCGCAGAAGGTGCTGGCCGAGATCGAGGAAGCGACCAACCCGAAGCCCAAGGCCGGCAAGAAGGCGCTGACGCAAGAGCAGCAGAACTTGAAGAGTCTGATGCTGTCGATGCTCGACCGGGTACGCGACGAGTCGGACAGCGAGCAGCCGGTGCGTCTGGTGTTCGAGCCGAAATCGAGCCGCCAGGACCCGGACGAGTTCATCAACCTGTTGTTGGCGCAGACCAGCCTGGAAGGCAACAACTCGTTCAACCTGGTGATGATCGGCCTGGACGGCCGCCCGGGCCAGAAGGGCCTGAAGGCCATCCTGCAGGACTGGCTGGACTTCCGCGTCGAGACGGTGACGCGCCGCCTGGCTCACCGTCTGTCCCAGGTCGACCGCCGCATCCACATCCTCGAAGGCCGGATGATCGCGTTCATCCACATCGACGAGGTGATCCGGGTGATCCGCGAGTCGGACGAACCGAAGCCCGACCTGATCAAGGCGTTCGGCCTGACCGAGGCGCAGGCCGAGGACATCCTCGAGATCCGCCTGCGCCAGTTGGCGCGACTGGAGGGCTTCAAGCTGGAGAAGGAGCTGTCCGAGCTGCGCGAGGAGCGCGATGGGCTGCGCCACCTGCTCGGCAACGACGAGGCGAAGCGCCAGTTGATCATCGACGAAATCCAGGCCGACGCCGCCAAGTACGGCGACGATCGCCGCAGCGAGATCAAGGCCGCCGAGCGCGCCTCGCTGACGCAGACCGTGGCCGACGAGCCGGTGACCATCATCCTGTCGCAGAAGGGCTGGCTGCGTGCCCGCGTCGGTCATCATGCCGACCTGTCGACGCTCAGCTTCAAGGACGGCGACGCGCTGGCGTCGGTGCTGGAAACCCGTACCGTCTGGCCGCTGATCGTGCTCGACACCAAGGGCCGTGCGTACACCATCGACGCCGCCGACGTGCCGACCGGCCGCGGCGACGGCGTGCCGGTGACAAGCTTGGTGGAGCTGCAGGACGGCGCCAAGCTCGCCCAGGTGCTGGCCGGCCCGGCCGACTCGCGCTATGTCATAGCCGGCAGCGGCGGCTATGGCTTCATCGCCAAGATCGCCGACATGGCCGGCCGGGTGAAGGCCGGCAAAGCGTTTATCACGCTTGACGACACCGAGACGGTGCTGGCGCCGGTGGCCGTGCCGGCAGTGGCCGAGTGGGAGACGCTGCAGCTGGTCGCCGCCGCCGACAACGGCCGGGTGCTGGCGTTCCCGGTTGGCGAGCTGAAGGAACTGGCCAAGGGCCGCGGCCTGATGCTGATGGCGCTGGACGCCGGCGAGGCGCTGACGGCGATCGGCCTGGTGACCGGCGAGAAGGCGCTGCTGTCCATCGTCGGCCCACGCGGCAAGGACGGCGTGGAGCGGTTGGCGCTCGCCGAGTTCGTCGGCAAGCGCGCCAAGAAGGGCAAGCCGTCCGGCAAGAAGGGCACCGTGACGGCGATCCGCGATCCGGAGAGTGCCGAGTAAGGGATAGGCGCCAGGCGCCGGCGCGTGATGGTTTGCGCCGCTAGTTAAGGTTGGCCGAACGGGTGTGATGCCAGTTCGGCCGATTTTTACCGCGCTTTCGGCCAGCATTGATGGGAATTGTCGCAGCGCCGGTCCCGCCCGGCGGGGCGGTCTACTTTTCTTGCTTCGCCAAGAAAAGTAGACAAAAGAAGGCGACCCCCGATGCGCAGGCCTTCGGCTTCCCTCGCGCCTGCCAAGCGGCCAGGCGCCGCCGAACTCGCGGGCGGCTAACGTCCGCCCGCTCGAACATGCGGCGGCTTAAAACCTGGCCGCTTGACGATCGCTCGGCAGCGCAAAGGGGGAGGGGCAGGTCGATTGCGGCGGTAGTAGAGTCGGTAGGTTTTAAAAGCGATACCAGGTTTGGGACTGACTCATCAACACTGACCGAATCCGTCCTCTCCGATGAGATGACGCCGTTCGACCAACTTTTGCGGTTATCCACAGCAAGATGCCGATGAGCCATTTTGCCCACAGCCGTAGCCAGCCCAAGCAACCCACTGTTTTTCCAAACAAACTGAGCGATTGCCACCGACAACCTCCCCATCCCCTTCGACGCCGCCGAGGACGGCGCGGCCAACGGGGGATGTCGGCGAGCACTGCTCGAGTGCCGGCAACGCCGGCGCGAGTTGCGCAGCCGCCCGTTGGCCGTGGCGCCCGCAGGGCAGCCCGCAAAGCGGGCCGGCGTCGCGGGGGTCGCCTTTCTTTGCCTCCTTTTCTTTGGCGAAGCAAAGAAAGGAGGTCGCCGGTCGGGCGAGACCGACAAACCCACAATCTGCTTCCCATGTTTGCCAGAAAGCATGATGGGTTGCGCCACCAGCCCCTCCACCCATCCTACCAATCACCGCAATACAAAAAGCTTGGCCGAACGAACAACCACGTCCGTTCGGCCAAGCTCACACATCGCAACGGGCAGGTAACGCCCGCCCAACGCCCATCACGGCGCCAGACGCGCCCGCCGCCAGCTGCCGTCATCCTGCAGCGTATACTGCACCCGGTCGTGCAGCCGGCTCGGCCTGCCTTGCCAGAACTCCACCCGATCCGGCAGCAATGCGAAACCGCCCCAGTGCTCCGGACGCGGCACGTTCAGCGGGTACTTCACCCCGAACATCGCCGCCCGCTTCACCAGCGTGCTCTTGGCCGGGATCTCCTGGCTCTGCTCCGACGCCCAGGCACCGAGCCGGCTGCTGTACGGCCGGCTCGCGAAATAGGCATCCGACACGTCCGCCGCCACCTTCTCGACCCGGCCCTCGATGCGCACCTGGCGCTCCAGCTCCGGCCAGAAGAAGGTCAGCGCCGCGAACGGATGGGCAACCAGCGCCTGGCCCTTGCGGCTTTGGTAATTGGTGTAAAACACCAGTTGGCCATCCTCGACGCCCTTGAGCAGCACAATGCGCGCCGAGGGACGACCGTCGGCGCCGACGGTCGCCAGATGCATCGCGGTCGGTTCGTTGACCTCGGCCCGCACCGCCTCGTGCAGCCAGACTTCGAACTGCGCGACCGGATCGGGCAGACAATCCTCCGGTGACAGTTCGTGTTGCGAGTATTCCTTGCGGATATCGGCCAGATTCAACGGCATGGGACAGCTCTCCATTGGCAAGATGGCTGGTATCTTAGAACCGCCGCGTCAAAACGGCGAGTGTCACTATCGCCGCCGAACCGAATCCGGCGCGCGCCGATCGGCGCCTGGCGGTGTTGGCCGCCACGATGACGTCCTCTTGATGTAAAATCAGCCCTTTGTCAACGCTGTTGCCTCGTCCCGATGCATCTGGTCGCCTTCGGTCTGAACCACCATACCGCCCCGCTCGCCATCCGCGAAAAGCTCGCTTTTCCGGCGGAGACGCTGCCGTCGGCGCTGGCCAGCCTGGTCGGCTCGCACGCGGCGCGCGAAGCGGCGATCGTGTCGACCTGTAACCGCACCGAGGTGTACTGTGCGGCCAACGACCCGGACGCCGCGCTGGCGTGGCTCGCGGCGTTCCACCACATGGACGCGGCCGAGCTCGCGCCGTACCTGTACCGGCTCGACGCCTCGTCGGCCGCGCGCCACGCGTTCCGCGTCGCCTCCGGGCTCGACTCGATGGTGCTGGGCGAGACGCAGATCCTCGGCCAGATCAAGGACGCGATACGCGTCGCCGAGCACGAGGGCACGCTCGGCACCATGCTGAATGGCCTGTTCCAGCGCACCTTCGCGGTCGCCAAGGAAGTGCGCAGCAAGACCGCGATCGGCGCGAGTTCGGTGTCGATGGCCGCCGCCGCGGTGAAGCTGGCCGAGCAGATCTTCCCGACCATCTCGGAGCTGAAGGTGCTGTTCATCGGCGCCGGCGAGATGATTGAGCTGGTCGCCACCCACTTCGCCGCGCGCAACCCGTCCTGTATCACCGTCGCCAACCGCACGCTGGAGCGCGGCGAGAAGCTCGCGGCCCAGCTTAACGGCAACGCGATGCTGCTGTCCGAGCTGCCCGAGTCGCTGGCGCGCTACGACGTGGTGGTGTCGTCCACCGCGAGCACCCTGCCCATCGTCGGCAAGGGTCTGGTCGAGCGCGCGATCAAGGCGCGCCGCCACCGGCCGATGTTCATGCTCGATCTCGCGGTACCGCGCGATATCGAGGCCGAGGTCGCCGAGCTGAACGACGTGTTCCTCTATAGCGTCGACGACATCGCCAACATCGTCGAGGTCGGCCGCGAGGCGCGCCAGGTGGCGGCCGAGCAGGCCGAGGTGATCATCCGCGAGCGCGTCGACGAATTCCTCGGCTGGCTCAAGCAGCGCGACAGCGTGCCGACGATCCGCGCGCTGCGCGACGAGGGCGAGCGGATCCGCCGCCACGCGCTTGACGCGGCGCTCAAGCAGCTCGCCAAGGGCGAGCCGGCCGAACAGGTGCTCGAGGCCCTGTCCAAACAGCTGACCAACAAATTGCTGCACCCGCCGACGCAAGCGCTGTCGCAAGCGCGCGGCGACGAGCAGGACGCGCTGATCGATACCATCGCGCGGCTTTACCGATTGAACCGGAGTGATGTCTGAATGAAACCGTCTATTGCCGCTAAACTCACGACGCTGTCCGAGCGGCTGGAGGAGGTCACTCATCTGCTGGCCAGTGAAGCCGCCACGCAGAATATGGACGAATTCCGCAAGCTGACCCGCGAGCACGCCGAGCTGACCCCGGTGGTCGAGACGTTCGCCGCGTTCCGACAGGCCGAGTCTGATATCGCCGCCGCCACCGAGATGCTGGCCGACCCGGAGATGAAGGAGTTCGCGCAGGCCGAGATTACCGAAAGCAAGGAGCGCATCGAGGCACTGGAGGTGGAGCTGCAGAAGCTGCTGCTGCCGAAAGACCCGAACGACGAGCGGAACATCTTCCTCGAAGTGCGCGCCGGCACCGGCGGCGACGAGGCGGCGCTGTTCGCCGGCGACCTGTTGCGCATGTACACCCGCTTCGCCGAGCGCAATCGCTGGCAGGTCGAGATCGTCTCGGCGTCTGAATCGGACCTGGGCGGCTACAAGGAAGTGATCGCGCGCATCGAGGGCTTCGGCGCGTACTCGAAGCTGAAGTTCGAGTCGGGCGGCCACCGCGTGCAGCGAGTGCCGGCCACCGAGACGCAGGGCCGCATCCACACCTCGGCCTGCACCGTCGCGGTGCTGCCGGAGGCCGACGAACTGGCCGAGGTGGTGCTGAACCCGGCCGATCTGCGCATCGACACTTATCGCGCCAGCGGCGCCGGCGGCCAGCACATCAACAAGACCGACTCGGCGGTGCGCGTCACCCACCTGCCGACCGGCATCGTCGCCGAGTGCCAGGACGACCGTTCGCAGCACAAGAACAAGGCGCGCGCGCTGGCGGTGCTGGCGGCCCGGATCAACGACATCCAGCGCCGCGAGCAGCAGGCGAAGGAAGCGGCCGAGCGCAAGAGCCTGGTCGGCTCGGGCGACCGCTCCGAGCGCATCCGCACCTACAACTACCCGCAGGGCCGCATCACCGACCACCGCATCAACCTGACGCTGTACAAGCTCGACCAAGTCATGGACGGCGACCTGTTCGAAATGACCGACGCGCTGTCGGCCGAGCACCAGGCCGAGCAGCTGGCGGCGATGGGCGAATAAGCGACGCAAAGTGAGAGAAATGAAAAAGGTTGGCCGAGTGGCCAACCTTTTTTTGTGCCCGTGCTCGGGCGCGGAGTTTCACGTGGAACCGGAGGCTTACGCCGACTGCATCGCCTTGTGCACCGCCCGCTTGGCCGCCTGATAGCCCTCGCGGGCCTTGCTCACTACACCATGGCCGACCGCCTTGGCGGCATGGGTAGTGCCGTGGGCGGCTTCCTGGGCGACCTCGCCGGTTTTCTTGGCGGCATGCACTGTGGTGTCCTCGAGGTATGGACCGCCGGCTTCACAACGGCCTGCGCCAGCAGCATGAACATCGCGGCGGAGCCCGCCGCCCACCCGATTTATTCGGGGCGTATTCCCATGCTCAGACCGGCTTCAGGAACAGTCCCACGGTCAGCGCCGCCCCGATGCACACGATCGCGACGCGCAACACCTTCTCGTTGACCCGGTGCAATGCCCACGAGCCCAGCAAGCCCCCGACGATCGCGCCGCTGCCCAGCGTGATCGCTTCACGCCAGTGCAACAGTGACGAGGTCACAAACAGCGCCACCGCCGACGCGTTCATCACCCCGGCCAGCGCGTTCTTCGTCGCGCCGGCGTTGCGGGTCGGCAGCCCCGCCATCGTCAGCGCCGCGATCATCAAAAAGCCGATGCCGCCGCCGAAATAGCCGCCGTAGATCGCGATCAGGAACTGGGCGATGGCCGTGCCACCCGGCCCCAGATGCACCATGGCGTCGCTCTGCTTGCGAAAGAAGCTGCCCCACGCGAAGACGGTGGTGGCGAACAGCACCAGCCAGGGTACGAGGTGGGCAAACACGGCCGACGAGGTATTCAACAGCAACAGACCGCCCACGGCACCGCCGACAATGCTGATCGCGAACAGCGCCCAGAACGGCAGCCGGCCCGCGCCGGTCACCAGCCGGCGTCCCGCCAGACCCGACGTCATCTGCCCAGGGAACAGGGCCACGGTGGACGTGATGTTGGCGGCCAACGGCGTCATGCCCGACAAGATCAGCGCCGGCAGCGTCACGAACGAGCCGCCACCGGCGAGGGCGTTTTGCAGACCGGCCCAGAGGCCGGCGATAAGAACGAGTCCTAACAGCATGAAGCATCCCGAAAACCTGTACAGAGGGTCAGGATACCGAAATTCGCCCGGCCCCGGGCCGGTCACGATGCCAGGGAGCAGGGGGGAGAAGAAGGGCCGGAATGGCCCCCGCCAATGAAAACGGCAGCCCATGGGCTGCCGTTCTGTCCTGTCGACTGGCGACTAGCGCCCCATCAGCGCGCGCTCGATGAAGTGCTTGGGCACCCGCGGGCGCGGCACCTTGCCGTGGAACCAGCGCCGCACGTCCTCGTCGAGCATGATGCCGTGCATGTAGTTGTACAGCGCCTTGTTGAGCGCCTTGCCCAGCGCGTCGTGGTCGACGTCGGTCGGGTCGATGAAGCCGATGTCGTTCTTGGCGAAGTCGCCCGGCGGCAGCGGCACCAGCTCGATGCCGTATTCCTCCGGGTTCTGCCCCACCGGCGAATGCACGGTACAGGAGAAGCGGTGGAAGAAGCCGGACTGGATGCAGCCGGCCTCGAACAGCTGGCGCACGTATTCGAGCGCGTCGACGGTATCGTGCACCGTCTGGGTCGGGAAGCCATACATCAGGTAGGCATGCACCAGGATGCCGGCCTCGGCGAAGCCGTAGGTGACGCGCGCGACCTGGTCGACCGACACGCCTTTCTTCATCAGTTTCAGCAGCCGGTCGGATGCGACCTCCAGGCCGCCGGAGATCGCGATGCAGCCCGATTCGGCCAATAGCTGGCACAGCTCCGGGGTGAACGACTTCTCGAAGCGGATATTGCCCCACCACGAGATCGCCACCTTGCGGCGCAGCAGCTCTTCGGCCAGCGCCTTGAGCATCTTCGGCGGCGCAGCCTCGTCGACGAAGTGGAAGCCGGTCTGGCCGGTCTCGGCGATGATCTGCTCGATGCGATCGACCAGCTCGGTGGCCGACGCGGTCTCATAGCGCGAGATGTAGTCGAGCGACACGTCGCAGAAGCTGCACTTCTTCCAGTAGCAGCCGTGGGCGACGGTCAGCTTGTTCCAGCGCCCGTCGCTCCACAGCCGGTGCATTGGGTTGAGCATGTCCAAGAGCGACAGGTAGCGGTCGAGCGGCAGCCCGTCCCAGGTCGGCGTGCCCCAGTCCTCGAATGGCACGTCCGGTTCGGGGAAGTGACGGTAGCGCACCTGGCCTTCCTCGTCGCGCACGAAGGTGCGTACCAGCCGGGACGCCGAGCGCTTGCCCTGCAGGTGTTCCAGCAGCGCCAACAGCGGGCGCTCGCCGGCGTCCAGCGTGACGAAGTCGAAGTAGTCGAACACGCGCGGTTCGGCCAGCTCGCGCAGCTCGGTGTTGGCGAAACCGCCGCCGAAGGCGAGGCGGATCGCCGGGTGGTGGCGCTTGATGGTCTGGGCGATGCGGAACGCCGCGTACACCGCGCCGGGGAACGGCACCGACAGTAGCACCAGATCGGGACGGTGGCGTTCGATGGCCGCCAGCGTCAGCGCTTCCAGCTCCCGGTCGACCAGGGTCGGAGCGGCGGCCAGCGCGCGCGCCAGCGGTTCGAAAGTGGGCTGGCTCATCGCCAGCGACTCGGCATAGCGGACGAACTCGAAGCGCGAATCCACCGCGTCGCGCAGCACGTCGGCCAGGTCGTTCAGATACAACGTGGCCAAGTGGCGGGCGCGGTCCTGGCTGCCCAGCGCGCCGAACGCCCAGGCGAGCGGGTCGCCGCCGTCCTCGTCGATGTAGACGTCCAGCGAGGCAAAGCGCGGCCCCTCGGGCAGGAAGTTGCGGGTGCAGATGCGGTGGCTGACGGTGGAGTCGCGCCCCTGCAGGAAGGCGATGGTCGGCGCGATGGTGGCCTCGTAGCGCTCGAACTGCTCGTCGAAGGACACCACGCTGGCCGAACGGCGCCGCACCGGCAGCGCGTCGACCGCGTCACGCAGCAGCGCCATGCCCTCGCGCGAAAACAACCGCAGCACCAGTGCCAGCGCCAGGTCCTCCTGCACCGCGTCGACGCCGCGCGAGCGCAGGAAGCCGGTCAGGTAGGCGGTGGACGGGTAGGGGGTGTTGAGCTGGGTCATCGGCGGGATCACCGACAAGACCTTCAGGCCCTCGTGTTCTGCCACTTCGAGGGCGCGCTGCGACGTGCGACTGCTTTGATCCATGGTCCTTGCATCTGTCGCGTCCTGCCGTGCGCGCCGACATGGCACGCATGCCGACGGCCGCGACCCGCCATTTTGCCAGATTCGGCGCGTCGCCAGCAGACGCGGCGCGCCGGACGGTGCCTAAAAAAGCGGCAGGGGCCGGCCGAGGCTAGCCGCCCACGTCCCGCTAGGGTTTAGACGAAACGGCATCCACCGCACCGTTCCGCCAGTCGTCGCCGAAATGAGCCAGCGCTCCGGTATGGGACACTGGATTCCCTGCCACTACACCTGCAAGCAAGGAATGGCGACGAGCGTCGCAGAGGCTGTCAAACCGCCCCATTGATCGATCATGGTGGCCAGCGTCATGCGGGGTCAGCCACCAATACTCACGCCGCCGCCACCCCCGAATACAGCGCTGCAATCAGATCCGACTGCGTCACCAGCCCCACCAACCGGCCGGCGTCGTCGAGCACCGGCAGGTGGTGCAGACCATGGTCGGACAGGAGCGGTACCACGTCGACGATGGGCTGCGTGGCGGCGACGCACACCACCGGCGACGTCATGACCGCCCCCACCTCCGACGCCCGGCCACGTTGGCCAAAGCGCTTCATCAGCCGCGAGCGCAGCCCCTCGGGGCGGCCGTCCAGCCGCTTCAGGAAATCGACCAGCGCCAGCACGCCGAGCACGCGATGCTCGGCGTCGACTACCGGCAGCGCACGCACGCGATGGCGGCGCAGCTTGCGCCAGGCCTCCTGCAGCGAGCTGTCCGGCGCCACCGTCACCAGGTCGCGACTCATGATGTCGGCGCAGGTGAGCCCGTGGTGGGCGCGCGCGGCGGCGTAGCGCTGTGCCAGCGCCAGCACGCCGGCCAGGTCGTCGCGTCCGACGTCGAGTAGTTCGCCATAGTGCGCCAGCGCCGCGTCGAGATCGTCGGCCTGCACGCCCAGCCGCGCCAGTGGCGGCGCGTCGGCCACCTGGTGCGGGTTGGCCACCGGCAGCGGGCGCGGGTAGGGATGGCGCAGCCACAGATTGTTGAGGATCAGCGCCATGCCCAGCATCAGCAGCGAGTTGAACAGCACCGGGCTCACCACGAAGGCAAAGCCGAGCGCCTTGATCGCCGGGCCACCGATCACCCCCATCAGCGCGATCGAGCCGGCCGGCGGGTGCAGGCAGCGCAGGAAGGTCATCGCCATGATCGAGAAGCCGACCGCGCAGGCGCACGCCAGCACCGGCACGCCGATCAGCTTGGCACACGCCACGCCGATGGCGGCCGACACCAGGTGGCCGCCGACGAAGGACCACGGCTGCGCCAGTGGGCTGGCCGGCAGCACGAACAGGATCACCGAGGCGGCGCCCATTGACGCGGCCAGCCACGGCGCGTTGCCGACCGTCCAGTGGGTAACGGCCGCCGACACGCCGATCGCCAACAGCGCGGCAAGACCGGCCTTGATCTTCTGCGCCGGGCTCAGCGCCATCGGCTCGGGCCACCAGCGCCGCCAGGCGAACAATTGCAGGAGGGAGGACATGGGGAAGTCACATCAGGCCGCGTGCCGAACATTCGGCGGGCGGCGGGTTGATCGGGCCCGAACCGCGCACGGTGTCGGGAAACCGTCACAACGGCGGCGCCGACCGCGCGTCGGCGCAGGCAATGACGGAAAATTTTATATCGTATTGTGATACAGTCAAGCCGGACTTGCGCCAGATCAACAACGCCGACAACTCGCGATGCTCAGCGTTTGCCGATCGCAGGGATCTTCAGCTCGCCCTGCACCTCGGCCAGCTGCTGCTGGTGGCGCAGCGCCAGCTCGGCCAGCAGCGCCTCGCCATGCCCGGTCAGGTGCACCTCGACGCAACGCTGGTCGCTGCGCCCGGGGCGGCGCTCGACGAGGCCGGCCTTTTCGCAACGCGACACCAGCGCCACCACGCTGTGGTGGTGTGACTGCAACCGTTCGGCCAGCTCGGCGACGGTCGCCCATTCGCGGTCCGGATAGCCCTTCACCTGCAAGAGCAACAGGTACTGCAGCACGGTGATCCCGTGCTCCTGGGCGACTTCCTCGCTGAAGCGCAGGAAACGGCGCAACTGGTAGCGGAATTCGGCGAGCGCTTCGTAATCGGCCTTGGCAAGCGGCGGCATAGACATGGAGGGACCTCGATACGGAACAGGCCCCCATGCTAACCGCTCCCGTCCGCGGGTCAACCCGGGCGCGCAACACTTACTCACCCTCACGGAAATCGACGATGAACCACAAACGCGACTTTGCCCTCGCCCCCGGCCAGACCCGACTGGTCGGGCTGGCGCTGGGGATCGGCGTGCTCGCCAGCGGCGGCGCCTGGCTGCTTTTGACGCTGATCCGCTTCTTCACCAACCTGTTCTTCTATCAGACGCTGTCGACCGCCGCGCGCTCGCCGGCCGGCCACACCCTCGGCCTCGCCGTGATCCTGGTGCCGGTGCTCGGTGGCCTGATCGTCGGGCTGATGGCGCGCTTCGGCTCGGACAAGATCCGCGGCCACGGCATCCCCGAAGCACTCGAGGCGATCCTGTTCGGCCAGAGCAAGATGTCGGCGAAGGTGGCCATCCTCAAACCGCTGTCGTCCGGCATCGTCATCGGCAGCGGCGGCCCGTTCGGCGCCGAGGGGCCGATCATCATGACCGGCGGCGCGATCGGCTCGCTGATCGCGCAGCAGATCCGGCTCACCTCCGCCGAGCGCAAGACGCTGCTGGTCGCCGGCGCCGCCGCGGGCATGACCGCGGTGTTCGGTACCCCGCTCGCTGCCATCCTGCTGGCCGTCGAACTGTTACTGTTCGAGCTGCGTCCGAGGAGCCTGGTGCCGGTGGCGCTGGCCGCCGCCGTCGCCGCATTCCTGCGCCCCTTCCTGATCGACAGCGGCCCGCTGTTCCCGCTTGCCACCGCCACGCCGCCGCTGTCCGCCCTGCCGCTCAGCGCGCTTGCCGGCCTGCTCGCCGGCGCCCTGGCCGCCACCCTGTCGGCGCTGCTCTACAAGGTCGAGGATGCGTTCCACCGCCTGCCGCTGCACTGGATGTGGTGGCCGGCACTCGGCGGCCTCGCGGTCGGCATCGGCGGCTACTTCGAGCCGCGTGCGCTCGGCGTCGGCTACGACGTGATCGGCGACCTGCTGAACGGCCACCTGGCGCTCGGCATCGTCGCCGGCCTGCTGCTGGTGAAATGCCTGATCTGGGTGGTCGCACTCGGTTCCGGTACCTCGGGCGGGGTGCTGGCGCCGCTCTTGATGATGGGCGCCGGCCTCGGCACGCTGCTCGCCGCGCTGTTCCCGGGCAGCCACGCCGCGCTGTGGCCGCTGGTGGCGATGGCGGCGATGCTGGCAGGCACCTTGGGCGCACCGCTGACCGCCGCCGCATTCGCACTGGAGCTGACGCACGACGTCGATGCGCTGCTGCCGGTACTGCTCGCCTGCACCGTGTCGTACGCGCTGACGGTTCGCGTGATGCGCCGCTCCATCCTCACCGAGAAGATCGCGCGGCGCGGCCGGCACATCTTCCGCGAGTACGCGGTCGACCCGATGGAGCGCAGCCACGCCGACGAGCTGATGAGCCGCGAGCTCGTCACCCTGCCTGCCACGATGACGTTGTCCGAAGCCGCACGGCAGTTCGGGCCGGGCCGGCACCGCGCCTACCCGGTGCTCGACGGGGAACGCTACCTCGGCCTGCTCGACGAGCTGACCCTTATCCATCTCGCCGCCGCGCACCCGGCCGGCACGCAGCTCGCCGGCCTGATCGACGCGGCCGACCAGCCGTTCGCCTTGCCCGGCGACAGCGGCCGGGTGCTGGCGAGCCGGCTCGCCCAGCAGGGGCTGGAGCGGCTCGCGGTGCTCGACAGCCCCGACGGGCGCCTCGTCGGCCTAATCACCCGCAGCGACCTGCTCAAGACCTCGCTGGCCTTCCACGCAGAGGAGCAGCACGCCGAGCGCCACGCGCTATGGCGCCGGCCCAGCGTCCGTCCGGCAGATTAGTCCGCACGATGCATTGGCCTGGAACGCCGCATTCTTTACACTTGAAACAATCTATCGCGGAGTGCGCAGCATGACCCTGAACCTGATCTACTTCGCCCGACTGAAGGACACCTTCGGCCGCGGCGGCGAAACGCTCGACAGCGGCGCGGCCAGCGTCGCCGAGCTGCTGGCCGAACTGGCCGCGCGCGGCGGCGTCTGGGCCGACGAGCTCGGCACCGGCCGGGTGTTCCGCGTCGCAGTCAACCAGACGATGGCAAGCCGCGACACCGCGCTTTCCGCCGGCGACGAGGTGGCGATCTTCCCACCGGTGACCGGGGGCTGAGATGGGCGACTTCACGATACGGGTCGGCCACGCCGAGTTCGAGCCCGGTGCCGAGATCGCCGCCTTGTCCGGCAACCCGGCGGCCGGCGCCATCGCCAGCTTCGTCGGCCTGGTGCGCAACTACGGCGACGACGCCCACGTCACTGCGTTGGAACTCGAGCACTACCCGGGCATGACCGAGGCCGAGCTCGGCCGCATCGTCGGCGAGGCGCGCGAGCGCTGGCCGCTGACCGCCGCGACCATCATCCACCGCGTCGGCTACCTGCCGCTGGGCGAGCCGATCGTGCTGGTAGTGGTGGCGTCCGGCCACCGCCGCGACGCGTTCGCCGCCTGCGAATTCCTGATGGACTATCTGAAGACGCGCGCACCGTTCTGGAAGAAAGAGTACTACCGGGACGGCACGAGTCGCTGGGTCGACGCGAAGGACAGCGACGACGAAGCGGCGGCGCGCTGGATGGCGCAATGAGCGTGCCCGCCTATTCGGCGCTGGTGCTGGCAGGCGGCAGCGCGCGCCGCTTCGGCGGCGCCGACAAGGGCCTGCAGCTGTTGGCCGGTCGGCCGCTGATCGCGCACGCGCTCGACGCCCTGGCCGCACAGACCCCGGCGCCGGCCGAGATCCTGATTTCGGCCAACCGCCACCTCGACGTCTATGCCGGCTTCGGCCATCCGGTGCTGACCGACAGCCTGCCCGGCTTCCAAGGCCCGCTGGCCGGTCTGGCCGAGGGCCTCGCGCACGCCCGCCACGACTGGCTCGTGACGATGCCCTGCGACGTGGCACGGCTGCCGGCCGACTTCGTCGCGCGGCTGTTTGCCGAGCGCCAGGGCGACAAGACCGACGCGGTCATCGCCTGCGACGCGCACTCGCTGCACCCGACGTTGGCGCTGCTTAACCGCCGCGTACTGCCGCAGCTGCTCGAGTTCCTCTCGGGCGACAGCCGCCGCCTGCGCGACTGGCTGGCCGGCCTTCACACCCGCGAGGCATTCTTCACCGAGTCGTTCCCCAACCTGAACACCCCCGAAGCGCTCGCCGCGCTCGAGACCGGGCCGCGCTGACACACAGCCTCAAACGCGCAGCGGCTCCGGTCACGACCGGCCGGGCCGGCATTTTGGTACTGTTCGCCACCCGAACAGGCCGCTACGATGGACCTACCCCATTGTCCGAGCGAGCCTCGCATCCCCGAGCGTTTCGCCGAACACGCTTCATCCTCTTCGCCCTCAATAAGGTTGGTCGAATCCTTCAGGAGAATGCGATGCCCCAGTACCACGGTTCCTGTCATTGCGGCGCGGTGCGCTTTCGCATCGATGCCGCCATCACCGAGCTGACCACCTGCGACTGCTCGCTGTGCGTGAAGAAGAACGCACTGATGGCAAAGGTGCACGAGAGCCAGTTGACCGTCCTGCAGGGCGAGGACGCACTGAGCCTCTACCAGTGGAACACACACAGGGCGAAGCACTATTTCTGCTCGCGCTGCGGCATCTACACCTTCCATCGCAAGCGCGCCGCACCGGATCACTACGGGGTGAACGTTTTCTGCCTCGACGACTTCGACCCGCACGACGTGCCGGTGCGCGCCACCGAGGGCGTCGGCATGACCGTGGTCGACCCGGCCGCGCGCCCGGAATGGCCGGGGCCGCGCGTGGCGGGCGAAGGCGGCTGAGCCACGCCGAAACCGGTGACTTACTTGAGCGTGCCGACCGGGTAGAGGAAGCGGTTGGTGTCGACGAACGGGGTGCGCTCGTAGAACCAGTTGAGCCGCGCATTGCGGTCCTTGGCGAAGGCCGGATCGCGCTTCAGCTTGGCCTCGAATTCGCGCTTCAGTGCCGGGCTTTCGGCCAACATCTTGCGCGCCATCGGCTCCATCACATAGGTTTCCGGCGCCTCGGCCGAGGTCAGCGTGGCGTTGAAGAAGCCCCAGTGCAGGAAGGAATCCGGGCTGGCCGGCTCCAGCAAATCCATCGCCAGTACGCCGAGGCGCTGATCGGTATCGATGCGTACCGAGCCCGGCGCGTAGGTGACGCGGCGCTGCTGCGCCACCGGCTTGCCGTCGATCAGCAGCCGGCCCTCGTAGCCGGGGATCTTGTCGGCCGACTCGCGGTCCGGCTCGAACGGCGTGCCGAGCTTGATGTCGTC
Source organism: Crenobacter oryzisoli (assembly GCF_030385785.1). GTDB lineage: Bacteria > Pseudomonadota > Gammaproteobacteria > Burkholderiales > Chromobacteriaceae > Crenobacter_A > Crenobacter_A oryzisoli. The sequence goes on along the minus strand of NZ_JAUEDK010000007.1, from coordinate 69,510 downwards.
GATGCGGTAGACGGTGACGTCCAGCGTGGTCGGCTTGTCGAAGGTGGTCATCGCGATGCCGTGCGCCTTCAAGCGCGCGATCACGTCGCGGTACTCGACCGGCACCACATAGCCCTTCGGCCGGCTCACCACCAGGTCCGGCTCGGTCAGCGGCGTCAGCGGCACCCGGTAGGTCTTAGGCTGGTTGGTCCACAGCGTCACCGTGTCGCCGGTGATCGGCGACTTCACCTGCTGCGCCACTACGCCCTTGAAGTCGACCAGCTGCGGCTTGCCGGCCGCCTCCTTCCAGGTCAGCGTCACCTGTTTCTGCGCCTTCAGCCGCGCGCGGTCTTCGGCGGTCGCGCGGTGCAGGCCGTCCTGGTTGGCGGCGATGGTCTCGAACAGCGCCTGATACAGCGTGTAGTTGCCGAGCACCTGCTGCTTGTACGGCTTGATCGCATGCAGCTCGACCAGGATGCCCGGGATGCCGCGGATGTCGGCGTACTGGTTGGAGAAGCGCGCCAAGTCCGAGTAGTAGGGGTAGTAGCCCTTCTCCGGCTTCTCGTTGTCGTTCATCGAGATGCACACGTTCGGGATGTGGCCGTAGTCCTCCAGCGTCTTGAACACCTTCGGCGTCATCACCTTGTCCATCCAGGCATTGGCGGCCGGCGACCAGCCGGTGCCGTTGTTGCAGTAGGTGACGTCGTACTGGTAGTTGATGCCGTCGGAGCTGTGTGTGTCGATGAAGAAGTCCGGGTCGTAATGGTCGAGCGCGTAGGCGACGTTGCGGATCTCCGGGCTGTCCAGCTTGGCGAAGTCGCGGTTCAGGTTGAGGTTGCGCGCGTTGACGCGCCAGCCGGTCTCGTCCGGGCCGTGCTGGTTGATGCGGCCGTACTTGCCGTAGCGCATGTCGCCGTCGATGTTCACCGTCGGCACGAACAGCAGGTTGACTTGGTCGAGCAGGCCCGCCTGGGTGCCGCGCACCGTCATGTCGCGCAGCATCATCAGCCCGGCGTCCTTGCCGTTGGCTTCGCCCGGGTGGATGCCGGCCTCGATGTACAGGGTCGGCTTGCCGCTCTTCTTCAGCCCGGCCGGCGACTTGTCGGCGCTGGTCGACACCACCGCCATCACGAACGGCCGGCCCTCGTCGGTCTTCTCCGGCAGCGTCACCAGCTCGATCAGCCCCGGCTTAGCGCGCGCCAGCCGTTCCAGATAGGCCACCGTGTCGGTGTAGCGCGGCGTGCGGGTAAAGTTCGAAGCCTCGAGCGGCGTCGCCCAAGCGTCGTCCGGTTTCACCGCGAAGGCCAGGCTCTTGCCCTGCCACGGGATATCCGGCGGCAGCACCCGCGTCTTGGCGGCGCTCAGGAACTGGCTGTCGTCGATGTAGTCCGGGCCGGTCGGCATGGCGAACACGGCGTGGCTGGCGAACAGGGCGGCGAGGGTGGTCAGGGACATCGAGACGGGCAGGCGGGACATCGGACACTCCGGAACGGGTTGCGATGCCGATAGTCTAGCCAACGCCACGCCATGGCCGTTACCCAGCCCGCAGCCCGGTTTGATGCAGGTCAGCTCGACGCCGTCCCGGCGCGACACGTGCGAGCGGCCGCGCCATGTTCCACGTGAAACACCATGCAAAACGCCCGGCACATGGCCGGGCGTTTTTTGTGGAGTCGACGGACTTACTTGCCGGCCGGCGTGCCGAGCTTCGCGCGGCGCGCGCTGACCGCGTCGGCCAGCGTCTTCACCAGCTTCTCGGTGTCGTCCCAGCCGATGCAGGCGTCGGTGATGCTCTGACCGTAGGCCAGCTCGCAGCCCGGCTTCTGGTCCTGGCGACCTTCCACCAGGTGGCTTTCCACCATCACGCCGAAGATGTGGGTGTCGCCGTTGGCGAGCTGGCTTGCCACGTCCTCGGCCACTTCCATCTGGCGCTTGTAGTCCTTGCGGCTGTTGGCGTGGCTGAAGTCGACCATCAGCTTCTGCGCCAAGCCCACCGCGGCCAGCTCGCCCGCCGCGGCGCGCACGTGGTCGACCGAGTAGTTCGGCTCTTTGCCGCCGCGCAGAATCACGTGGCAGTCCGGGTTGCCGCCGGTGGAGACAATGGCCGAGTGGCCGGTCTTGGTCACCGACAGGAAGTGGTGCGGCTGGCTGGCAGCGCGGATCGCGTCGACGGCGATCTTCAGGTTGCCATCGGTGCCGTTCTTGAAGCCCACCGGACAGGACAGACCAGACGCCAGTTCGCGGTGCACCTGGCTCTCGGTGGTGCGCGCGCCGATGGCGCCCCAGGAGATCAGGTCGGCGAAGTACTGCGGGGTGATCATGTCGAGGAACTCGGTCGCCGCCGGCATGCCCATGCTGTTCAGGTTGAGCAGCAGCTTGCGCGCGATGCGCAGGCCAGCGTTGATGTCGTAGCTCTCGTTCAGGTGCGGATCGTTGATCAAGCCCTTCCAGCCCACCGTGGTGCGCGGTTTCTCGAAATAGACGCGCATCACCACCACCAGCTCGCGCGCGTACTCGCGGCGCAGCTTCATGAGGCGCTCGGCGTACTCTTCGGCGGCCTGGGTATCGTGGATCGAGCACGGGCCGATCACCACCAGCAGGCGATCGTCCTCACCGCGCAGCAGGGCGGCGATCTCTCGGCGGGTGGTGTAGATCAGCTCGGAAGCCGACTCGTTGATCGGCAGCTCGTACAGGTGCGCGATCGGCGGCAGCAGTTCTTTGATTTCGCGGATTCTGACGTCGTCGGTCTGGCGTTGCATGGCGGTTTCTCTGATGTCCGGGTATTCATTTAGGTATGGACACAGACTACCCGTATTTTGCGCACTGCGACAAGTATGTCCGACAAAGCAAAACGCCGCCCTCGAGGGCGGCGTCGGTGCTCGGCGCGCGGCGGATCAGTCCGCGTACTGGCGTTTCATCCGCTCGCGGCGCTCCTGCGCCTCGACCGACAGCGTGGCAGTCGGGCGGGCCAAGAGGCGCTTCAGGCCGATCGGCTCGCCGGTGTCTTCGCAATAGCCGTAAGAGCCATCTTCGATCTGGCGCAGCGAGGCGCCGATCTTCTGCAGCAGCTTGCGCTCGCGATCGCGGGTACGCAGTTCCAGCGCGTATTCCTCTTCCAGCGTGGCGCGGTCGGCCGGGTCCGGCGTCGCTTCCTGCTCCTGCAGGTGGTTCGCCGTGGCGTTGGCGTTGCTCAGCATTTCCTGCTGCAACTGCAACAACAGTTCCTTGAAGAATTCAAGGTGCTCGGCGTTCATGTAGTCGTCGTCGCCGCCATTCCAATTGAGGATGTCTTGTTCGGTCAGCTTGGCCATAGTTAGGCTTCCATCAAAAAGTTGGTAGGCAAACAGGGAGGCAAGATTACCGACCGCTCGGAGAATAAGCAACCATCTTGAACCATGCTCGGTGCTTGTCACAAGGCTGACACAGGTATAGCCCATCCGTATCTGCAAACAAGCCCAATTATGGCCACCCCACCCGGCTCACCCGGTCATCCATGACAATGACACGATTTTCGACCAAGATAAAGACCACTTTCCCCGGCCGGCAGCGCCTGCATTGTCCGTGATGCCGGCCGGATCGCACCGCCGGCACCAATAAAGACAGCCGCCCGATAGGGCGGCTGTGGGGGGGAAGTGGCAGTGCTCACTTCTGCGTCAGTATCCACTGCACCAGCGTCTTCAGATCGGCATCGCCGATCTGCGGGTTGGGCGGCATCGGCACCGGGCCCCATACACCGGAGCCCCCCGCCTTCACCCTGGCGGCGAGTTTCGCAGCGGCTCCCTTGTCACCGGTGTACCGCCGGCCGACCTCCTGCCAGGACGGACCGACCATCTTCTTGTCGGCAGTATGGCAGGCAGTGCAGCTGTACTTCTGCGCAAGCTGCGGGTTGGCATGCGCTGCGCCGGCCCAGAAGACGAACACCGCCAGGCAGAGCAGATGCTTCATCGCGTGGTCCCGCATCACACCACCAGCTTCAGCTGCTCGACCAGCGACAGCTCGACAAAGCGTACCGGCAGCATCAGCACCACCTGGATCAAGAGGAACAATACCAGGGGCGACAGATCAAAGCCGCCGACCGCGAAGCGGCGCAGCGGTTTAAGGAACGGCCGGGTCAGCGCGTCGAGAATAGGCGTCATCGCGTTGTACGGGTTCACCCACGACATGATCGCCTGCACCAGCACCGCGCCCATCAACAGATACAGCGACTGCTTGAACACGTCGAGTACCGACAACAGCGCTAGTGACAGCCAGGTCTGCGGCGCGGCGAAGTTGTACGGCCAGGGGTTGAGCGCCAGCACGATCACGTTGGCGACGAGGCAGACCAGCCAGGCGAGCGCCAGTGTCGCACTGTCGTAGCCCTTCACGCTCGGGATCAGCTTGCGCGCCGGCAGCACCGCGAAGTTGGTCAACGCCAGGCAGAACTGCGCCAGCGGGTGCTTGAACGGCATGCGCGCCACCTGCAGGTAGAAGCGCAACAGCAGCACCAGCGTGAACAGGTCGGCCAGCGTCTTGATCAGGAACTGCAGGGTTTCGGCCAGCATAGGCTCAGTCCCGGCTCAGTTGTTCGCCCAGCTCGATCGAGCGGGCACGGCAGTCGCGCGCGCCCTGCACAATCGCCGCCTTGACGAGCTCGGCATCGAAGCGCGCGATCGCGCGCTCGGTAGTGCCACCCTTGGAGGTCACGTTGGCGCGCAATTGCGCAATGTCGGTGTCGGTCGACTGCGCCAGCGCCACCGCGCCCTCGAAGGTAGCCAGCACCAGCCGGCGCGCCTCGGCTTCGGAGAAGCCCACCTCGCACGCCGCGTTGATCATGCCTTCCATGAAGTAGAATACATAGGCCGGACCGCTGCCGGAGACGGAGGTGATGTCGTCGATGCCTTCCTCGTCGGCCAGCCACAGCGTCACGCCGGTCGCGGCCATGATCGCGTCGGCGGCCTTGCGGTCGGCCTCGCCGACTGCCGTGTCGGCGAACAGGCCCGACACGCCCTTGCCGACCATCGCCGGGGTGTTCGGCATCACCCGCACGATGCGGGTATGGCCGCCGAGCCAGCGGCTCAGCGCCTCCAAGCGGATGCCGGCAGCGATCGACACCACCAGCGCGCCGTTCAGCGTCGCCGACAACGCCTCGCACACCCCCTTGAGCTGCTGCGGCTTCACCGCCAGCACCACCACTTCGTCGGCCGACAACGCTGGCACCGCCTCACCGGCGGTGACCCCCTGCAGCGCGGACAGCGCGTCGCGGCGATCGGCGTTCGGGTCGACCACATGGATCTGGTGGCCACCCTGCTTGACCAGCCCGCCGATGATGGCGGTGGCCATGTTGCCGCCACCGATGAAGGTAATCTGCATGTTCCGGGTCCTCTCTATTTATTGGAGCCACTCACATAACCTGCCCAGCGTTGTTGCCCTGTCTTGACGTACTCCCTGTACTGGAACGCCAAGCTGGGACCGCTACGCCGGGTGTTGTCAGCGGCTCTTAGATTATTAATCGTTTGCTGCGGCAAAGGGCGGCTCAAGAGTGAGAATAGTCACGCGCACCAAAGATCGCGGTGCCGACCCGCACTATCGTCGAGCCCTCGGCCACCGCTACCTCCAGATCGGCCGACATGCCCATCGACAGCGTATCGAGCGCCAGACCGTCCGCGACCAGCTGATCGCGTAACTCGCGCAGCAAGGCGAACTGCGCCGCCTGCCGCGCCGTGTCCGGCGTCGGCTCGGGGATGCACATCAGGCCCCGCAGGGTCAGACGCGGCAATGCCGCCACCGCGCGAGCCAGCCTCGGTAGCTCTTCCGGCGTACAGCCGCTCTTGCTCGCTTCGCCCGAGACGTTCACCTGCAGGCAGACGTTCAACGCCGGCAAGTGCTCGGGGCGCTGCGCCGCCAGCCGCTCGGCGATCTTCAGCCTGTCGACCGAATGCACCCAGTGGGCCAGCTCCGCGACCGGCCGGGTTTTGTTCGACTGCAGGGGGCCGATGAAGTGCCAGACGAGATCGGGCAGGTCGGCCAGCGCGGCCGCCTTGACGGTGAGCTCCTGCACATAGTTTTCGCCGAACTGCCGGGCTCCGGCGGCATACGCCGCGCGCAGCGCCGGCTCGGGAAAGGTCTTGCTGACCGCCAGCAGCGTCACGCTGCCGGCGGGCCGGCCCGCCACCTGCTCAGCGGCGGCCAGCCGCGCACCGACGTCGGTCAATGCGCGGGAAATCGGGTGATCCATGGCCTTCCTTGTGTCTCCGGGTCGTCGTCGCCGGGCAACGACCCGGAACGACGGTAATGGAATGACAGAATTATAAGTGGAAGCGCCATCACGTCGATACACGCCGACCGCATCGGCAGCCCGACCCGCCGACCGTTGTGCTGCGGCAACGGCTCTGTCAGGTAATTGTAAAGTCCTTCTACTATTTGTAAATCTTTGTTAAGACCACTTGGCTATGCCGCTCAACTATCCACAATGGCGGTGCGCCTGCACGACGGGCGCGCAATAACAATGAACCCTATTGTCAGAACGATCAGAACGAAAGGATCGACGATGTCGATTTCCAGCATCTCCAGCAGTGCGACTCAAGTCGCTCAACAGACCCAACAAACCCAGCAGACTCAACAGGGCCAGGAAGTTCACCGCCATCGCCATCACGGCGGTCACAAGGCTGCCGACAGCCAGGCCTCCAGCACCGCCCAGACCTCGCCGACGCTGGTCACCAGCGGCACCGTTGGCACCCAGGTGAACACCGTCGCCTAAGCTGGCCTCTGCTTGCTAGCAGCCGGCGGTGCCCTCTTGGCCCGCCGGCTTTTGCTTGGCTAGGATAAATGTCAACATCATACTTTGCGAATCACCACGAAGGACCGCCAATGAACATCGCCGAACTGCTGGCGCTCGCCGTTAAGCACCGGGCATCCGACCTGCACCTGTCGGCCGGCCTGCCGCCGATGCTGCGCGTGCACGGTGAGCTGCGCCGCACCCAGCTGACAGCGCTGGCACCGGAAGGGTTGCGCAACATGCTGCATGGCATCCTGGACGACGCACAGCGCCAACGCCTGGACGAGATGCTGGAAGTCGACTTCGCCTTCGAACAGCCCGGCCTTGCGCGCTTTCGCATCAACGCCTTCATGCAGCAGCGCGGCATGGCGGCGGTGTTCCGCCACATCCCGCCCCGGGTGCCGACGCTGGCCGAGCTGGGTGCACCGCCCATCCTGTGGGAAATCGCCGACTACCCGCACGGCCTGGTGCTGGTGACGGGGCCGACCGGCTCGGGCAAGTCGAGCACGCTCGCCGCCATGCTCGACCACATCAACGACAGCCGCAACGGCCACATCGTGACCATCGAGGATCCGATCGAGTTCGTCCACGAGAGCCGGCGCTGCCTCGTCAGCCAGCGGGAACTGGGCACGCAGACGCTCAGCTTCGACAATGCGCTGCGAAGCGCTCTGCGCGAGGACCCGGACGTGATCATGGTCGGCGAACTGCGCGATACGGCGACGATCCGGCTGGCGCTGAGCGCCGCCGAAACCGGCCACCTGGTGCTCGGCACGCTGCACACCGGCAGCGCGGCCAAGGCCGTCGACCGGATCGTCGACGTGTTCCCGAGCGGCGAGAAGGAATGGGTGCGATCGCTGTTGGCCGACAGCCTGCGCGCGGTCATTGCGCAGACCTTGCTGAAACGGCACGACGGTAACGGCCGGGTGGCGGCGCACGAGGTCCTGCTCAGCACCGCCGCGGTGCGCAACCTGATCCGCGAGAACAAGGCCGCACAACTGGTATCGGTACAGCAAAGCGGTCAGCAGCAAGGCATGCAGACGCTCGATCACAGCCTCAAGGAACTGCTGCGGCGCCACGAGATCGGCGCCGACGAGGCACGCCGCCTGGCTGGTAACCCGGCGGCGTTCGCCCCCTGGTCATGACCTCGAGCGCTGCCGCGACAGTACGGTGGGGCGCTCCACGTAATACCCCTGGAACAGGTCGATGCCGAGCGCGCGGCAGCGCTCGAACACCTCGCGCGAGTCGACCTTTTCGGCCAGCAACTGCAGATGGTAGGGCTTGAGCTCGTGCACCAGCTGCGCGAGCCGGTTCGCATCGAGCGCCGGCAGCTCCAGCTTCACATAGTCGATCAGCGGCAGCAGCTTGCGATGCGCGGCGGACAGCTCGGTCAGGTCGTCGAGCGCCAACTTGAAGCCACGCCGCTTCAGCGCCCGGCAGCGCCGGACCACCGCCGGGGTGATCGCGATCGTCTCCAACAGCTCCAGCACCAGCTGCGCCGGCGGCACCGCGTCGAGCAGCGGCCCCATCAACAGCCGCTCGCCGACGTTGACGAAGCCGGGGTGGCCGGCCAGCGCGGTGACCAGCCCCAGGTCGACGAACATATGTCTGAGCACCGTGGCGGTCGCCACCTGCTCGTCGACTACCCGCGCGCGGTTTTCCAGGCTGGAGCGGAACAACAACTCGTACGCCACCAGTTCCAACTGGCGGTCGACGATAGGCTGTCGGCCTAGAAACACCTCGGAGTCGGGCATGGCACAGGTGCACCGGCAAGGGTCAGGAAACCCCATTGTTAACGGGGATTAAATTCATTCTATAGCATCAATAAAAAACGCCGCCCAGCAGGGCGGCGTGATTCAGTGCGAACGGCGAGCGCTTCAGTGCTGCAGGATCTTCGACAGGAACTGCTGGGCCCGTTCGCCGCGCGGCGCGCCGAAGAATTCCTCCTTGGCGCAGTCCTCGACGATGTGGCCGCGGTCCATGAAGATCACCCGGTCGGCGACGCGGCGCGCGAAGCCCATCTCGTGCGTCACGCACATCATCGTCATGCCTTCATGGGCGAGACCGGTCATCACGTCCAGCACCTCGTTGATCATCTCCGGGTCGAGCGCGCTGGTCGGCTCGTCGAACAGCATCGCGATCGGGTCCATCGCTAGCGCGCGGGCGATCGCCACGCGCTGCTGCTGGCCACCGGACAACTGGCCGGGGAACTTGGCCGCGTGCGCCTTCAGCCCCACCCGGTCGAGGTATTTCAGGCCCTTGTCGTTGGCCTCCTCGCGCGAGCGGCCGAGCACCTTCATCTGCGCGATCGTCAGGTTGTCGGTGATCGACAGGTGCGGGAACAGCTCGAAGTGCTGGAACACCATGCCGACGCGGCTACGCAGCTTCGGCAGGTCGGTCTTCGGGTCGCCGACCGACACGCCGTCGACCAGGATGGTGCCCTTCTGGAACGGTTCGAGCGCGTTCACGCACTTGATCAGCGTCGACTTGCCGGAGCCGGACGGGCCGCACACCACCACCACCTCGCCCTTGGCGACCTGGGTGGTGCAGTCGGTCAGCACCTGGAAGTCGCCGTACCACTTGCTGACGTTGGAGAGCTGAATCATGGCTGTCATACCGCAAACCTCTTCTGCAGGCGCTTCACCAACAGCGTCGCGCCAAAACTGATCACAAAGTACACCGCGCCGGCGAAGATCAGGAACTCGTGCGGCAGGCCGACGATGTCCCCCTTCGAGCGGGCGGTATTCAAAAAGTCGAGCAAACCGACCGCGTACACCAGCGAGGTGTCCTGGAACAGGATGATGCTCTGCTGCAGGAACAGCGGCGTCATCTTGCGGAACGCCTGCGGCAGCACGATCAGCCGCATCGCCTGGCCGTAGCCCATGCCCAGCGCGTACGCGGCGTTGACCTGGCCCTTCGGGATAGCCTGGATGCCGGCGCGGACGATCTCGGCATAATACGCCGCCTCGAACATCACGAAGGCGACCAGGCACGAGGTGAACGCGCCGACCGGCTCGAAGCTGCCGGTGAGCCAGTTGTAGATCAGCGGCACCACCAGGTAGAACCACGAGATCACCAACAACAGCGGGATCGAGCGGAAATAGTTCACGTAGAACTTGGCGAGGCCCGACAGCACCCGGCGGTCGGACAGCCGTGCCAGCGCCAGCAGGGTACCGAGCACCACGCCGCCCACCACCGACAGCCCGAGCAGCCGCAACGTCAGCAGCATGCCGTCGGTCAGCGCCGGCAGCGCCGGAATGATCTGACTGAAGTCCATCATTTGCCTGTGCTCCCGATCAGCCCGGGCACGCGCACCCGGTTTTCCACCCAGCCCATCAGCTTCATCAGGCTCATGTTGAGCACGAAGTAGATGACGGTGGCGAGCGTGAACGCCTCGAACAGGTTGGCCGAAAACTCGGCGGTCTGCTTGGTCTGCGCCAACAGTTCCATCAGCCCGATCAGCGACGCCACCGAGGAGTTCTTGAACACGTTCAGAAACTCGCTGGTCATCGGCGGGATGATGATGCGGAACGCCTGCGGAAGCAGCACGTGGCGGTACACCTGCGGCAGCGTGAAGCCCATCGCGTAGGCGGCGTTGCTCTGGCCCTTCGGCAGCGCCTCGATGCCGGTGCGCACCTGCTCGCACACCCGCGCGGCGGTGAACAGGCCCAGGCACACCACGACCGAGATATACGCCGATGTCGCCGGCTTCAGGTCCTGCTTGAACCAGACCTGCAGCGACTCGGGCAGGAAGTCCGGCACCAGGAAGTACCAGAGAAACAGCTGTACCAACAGCGGTACGTTGCGGAACAGCGCCACGTAGCCGCCGGCCACGCCCGACAACGTCTTGTTCGGCAGCGTGCGCATCACGCCGAGCACACTACCAAGGATCAGCGCAATCACCCAGGCCACCATCGCCACCGCCACGGTCCAGCCCAGGCCGGTGATGAACCAGTCCAGGTAGATCTCGTGGCCGATGCCGGTGGACTTGAAGAATACGCCCCAGTCCCAGTGGTAATTCATCGTCACCTCCAACGGAGGGTCGACCCTCGCGCGACGAGCACGCGGGCTCGCCGGCGCATTGCCGCCCCCCAAAAGCCAAGAAAGGGCGATACCCCGGCACGACCGAGTCCAAGCTCGTCGTGCCAAGGCCGCCCCCCGTTACCGCGTCAACGACACGCGTGCATTATTCGGCCGGTTTGTCGGTCGGATTCGTCACCAGCTTCTTGTAGACGTCGGACATCGGGAACTTCAGGTTCAGGCCCTTCGGCGGCACCGGGGACTCGAACCACTTGGCGTAGATCTTGTTGATTTCGCCGGACTTGTACGTGGCCTTCAGCGCGTCGTCGACCACCTTCTTGAATTGCGGATCGCCCTTGCGCAGCATGCAGCCATAGATCTCGAACGATTGCGGCTTGCCGGTCACCACCCAGCCCGCCGGGTTCTTGGCCTTGGCCATTTCGCCGTACAGCAGCGCGTCGTCCATCATGAACGCGGCGGCGCGGCCCGACTCGAGCATCAGGAACGACTCGCCGTGGTCCTTGGCCGAGATGATGTTCATGCCCAGGCTCTTCTCGACGTTCATCGCCTTGAGCAAGCGCTCCGAGGTGGTGCCGGCGGTGGTCACCACGTTCTTGCCCTTCAGGTCCGGGAAGTCCTTGACGCCGGAGTTCTTGGCGGTCAACAGGCGGGTGCCGATCTCGAAGATGCCGACCGAGAAGTCGACCTGCTTCTGGCGCTCCAGGTTGTTGGTGGTCGAGCCGCATTCGAGGTCGACAGTGCCGTTCTGCACCAGCGGAATGCGGGTCTGCGAGGTGACCAGGTTGTAGCGCACCTGCAGGTTCGGCATCTTCAGCTCTTTCTTCACCGCCTCGGCGACCTTGTTGGCCAGGTCCACCGAGTAGCCGATCGGCTTCTGCGGATCGTTGGCGAGGTACGAGAACGGGATCGAGGCATCGCGGTTACCCAGCACGATCACCCCGGACTCCTTGATCTTCTTCAGAGTCCCGGTGAGCTCGGCAGCCATCGCCGGCGCCGTCACCAGGGCACCGATTACCGCCGCGCCGATCAGCTGTGTACGTACTTTCATGACAGTCTCTCCTGTTGATAACGTTGCTGCTGCGTGAGGAGCCGCCCTTCTGTTGTAGGGGGAAGGGTCGGCTGAAACCTTTGTAGCATTGTTATTGCAAGCGTCGGGCATCTGGCGGCCGGCCATGCCGGTCGCGAGCCAGCTGTACTTTAACCTGCCTCTACACAATGACAGACAAGTTGCCCGATTCTGCCCGCGGATCCGCTGTCGGACAAGCGCCCGTATTCAATCGGCCTTCGCCTTCAAATGGTTGGCGAGGCGCACATAGTCGGCCACGGCCAGATTTTCCGGGCGCAGCCCCGGGTCGATGCCGAGCACGGCGAAGTCGGCGTCGTCGGCGATGCCCTTCAGGTTGTTGCGCAGCGTCTTGCGGCGCTGGCCGAACGCCTGCGCGACCAGTTCGGCAAACTGATGCTCGTCGCTGGCCACGCCGCAGCGCCCCGGGTTCGGGATCATCCGCACCACCGCCGAATCGACCTTCGGCGGCGGATAGAACGCGCCCGGCGGCACGATGAACAGGTTCTCCATCTCGAAGCGGTACTGCAGCATCACCGTCAGGCGGCCGTAGTCGGCGGTGGATGGTTCGGCCACCATGCGCTCGACCACTTCCTTCTGCAGCATGAAGTGCATGTCGATCACCTTGTCGGCGAAGCTCGCCAGGTGAAAGAGCAGGGGGGTGGAGATGTTGTACGGCAGGTTGCCGACGATCTTGATGCGGCCGGGCAGGCTGCCGAAGTCGAACGCGAGCGCGTCGCCTTCGTGGATGGTCAGCCGCTCGGGGCTGAAACGGCCCTTCAGCCGGGCGATGATGTCGCGGTCGATCTCGGCGACGTGCAGGTGGTTCAGCCGGTCGAGCAGCGGCTCGGTGATCGCGCCGAGGCCGGGACCGATCTCGATCACCGTGTCGTCGCGCTCGGGGCCGACCGCGCGCACGATGTCTTCGATCACGCGCGCGTCCTGCAGGAAGTTCTGACCGAAACGCTTGCGGGGGATATGGCTACTGGACATTCAGGTCCTCTGACAATCTTTAGCTTAAGTGTATGAAATGGCCGGCGCCGGCCCGGCTAGATGTAGTGCATCGCCAGGCCGATTGCGGCATAGCGCAGGAATTTGCCGAGGGTAATCCACACCAGGCAGGGCGCCCATTTGAGACGCAGCCAGCCTGCTGCGAGCGGTAGCGCGTCGCCGATGAAAGGCGCCCACGACAACAGCAGCGTGGCCGGGCCGAAGCGGCCAAACCAGCGCGCCACGCGCGGCGACAGCTCCTTTGCCGGCACGCGCCGCCCGAGCCACACGCTGGTGGCGCTGCCGGCGCTGTTGGCGACGGTGGCGACGCAAAGCGCCGGCCACAGCCAGCCGGGCCACTTATAGAGGAAGGCGGACAGTGCCACCTCGGAGTTGCCAGGCAGCAGCGTCGCCGACAGGAAGGCCGAGGCGGCGAGCCCGGAGAGCCCCCACAGCTCGGCGGCCATCAGGCCGTCAGCGTGAACGGCTCGCCGGCCGCATCGCTGACCACCTGGGACAGCGTGGCGAAGAATTCGGCGCCGTCGCGGGCGGACAGCCAGACGCCGTCCTTCTCCGCGAAGTGGTAGCCGCCGGTCTTGGCGGCGATCCACAGCTCCTGGTTCGGGGTGTGGCGGTTGACGATCACCTTGACGCCGTCGAAGTCGAGCTCCAGCACGTTGCCGTTGCACACAGTGTCGGCGTCGAGGCCGGCGTCGTCGATGGCGGTTTCGATGCGCGCGAAGATCGCATCGGACAGGTCGAGAAATTCGCTTTCGGTCATGGGGGCGGGTTCCATCGGGAAGGGTGGGCTGCCAGCGTCGGCCGGCTTTGTTAGTATGGCAATTTTGCCATAAGCGACCGATTGCCATGCGAACCGTGATCGCCCTTGCCGCCGTTGCCGCCCTGGTGACCGCCTGCGGCTACAAGGGACCACTCTACCTGCCCAAGCCCAACGCCAAGCATCGCACTGCGGGCGCCCGGCCGGTCGCCTCCGCGCCGCTGGCCGCCTCGGCCCCGGTCGCAGCGTCGGCGCCGGTCGCCGAGCCGGCCCAGAATACCAACCAGGACAGAACCAGCCCATGAACGCCTTTACCTATCGCGACGGCGCGCTCGCCGTCGACGACGTCGCCCTGAACACCCTGGCCGAGCAATACGGCACGCCGCTCTACGTCTACTCGGCGACCGCGCTCGACGCCGCCTATCAGGCCTACCGCGACGCGTTCACCGGCCTAGCCCCGCTGATCTGCTACGCGGTGAAGGCCAACGGCAACCTGGCGGTGCTGCAGCGCTTCGCCCGCCTCGGCTCCGGCTTCGACATCGTGTCGGGCGGGGAGCTGGCGCGCGTGCTCGCCGCCGGCGGCGATGCCGGCAAGGTGATCTTCTCCGGCGTCGGCAAGAGCGCCGACGAGATGCGCTACGCGCTCGAAGCGGGCATCCGCTGCTTCAACGTCGAGTCGATCAACGAGCTCAAGCGCCTGAACGACGTCGCCGGCGAACTCGGCCGCAAGGCGCCGGTATCCCTGCGCGTCAACCCGGACGTCGACGCCAAGACCCACCCGTACATCTCCACGGGCCTGAAGGACAACAAGTTCGGCATCGCCTTCGACGCCGCCTTCGACGCCTATCAGCTGGCCGCCAGCCTGCCGCACCTCGACGTGGTCGGCATCGACTGCCACATCGGCTCGCAGCTGACCGACGTCACGCCGCTGGTCGACGCGCTCGACCGCCTCCTGGTGCTGATCGACCAGCTCGCCGCCGCCGGCATCGTGCTCAAGCACATCGACCTGGGCGGCGGCATCGGCATCCGCTACACCGACGAGACTCCGCCGGACCTGGCCGCCTACGCTGCCGAGGTCGCCAAACGCCTCGCCGGCCGCAACCTGCACCTGATGCTGGAACCGGGCCGCTCGCTGGTCGGCAACGCCGGCGTGCTGTTGACCCGCGTCGAGTACCTGAAGCTCGGCGAGGAGAAGAACTTCGCCGTAGTCGACGCCGCGATGAACGACCTGATGCGCCCGTCGCTGTACTCGGCCTACCACGACATCGTCACCGTCGCCGAGCAGCCGGCCGCCGCGCCGCAGCGCTGCGACGTGGTCGGTCCGATCTGCGAGTCGGGCGACTTCCTCGGCAAGGACCGCGAGCTGGCGATCGGCGAGGGCGACCTGTTGGCGGTGATGTCGTGCGGCGCGTACGCATCGACGATGGCGAGCAACTACAACGTGCGCCCGCGCGCCGCCGAGGTGCTGGTCGACGGCAGCGCGGTGAAGCTGGTGCGCCGCCGCGAGACGCTCGACGAGATCCTCGCCAACGAGAAGGCGCTGTTGTCGTGAGCGTCGCGATCCGCGAACTGGACAAGGCAAACCCGGCCGACCAGGTGCTGCTGGTCCAACTGGTCGACGCCTACGCGCGCGACCCGATGGGCGGCGGCGAGGGCCTGTCGGCCGACGCGCACGCCCGGCTCGGCGCGGCGTTCGCCGCGCACCCGAGCACCTTCGCGCTGATCGCCGAGCAGGACGGCGAGCCGCTCGGCATCGCCCTGTGCGTGCTCGGCTTCTCGAGCTTCGCCGCCGCGCCGACCGTCAACCTGCACGACGTCGCGGTGCTGCCGGCCGCGCGCGGGCAGGGCGTCGGCCGACAGCTGATGGACGCGGTCGCCGCGGCGGCGCGCGAGCGCGGCGCCTGCAAGGTGACGCTGGAAGTGCGCCCGGACAACCAGGTCGGTCGCGGCCTGTACGAGTCGCTCGGCTACCGGCTGTCGGCGCTGGGCGGACAGGCCTACCTGATGATGGAAAAGAAGCTGTAAGCACCGCTCGCACCGCTGTTCCACGTGAAACGCCCCGCAATGCGGGGCGTTGTCTTGTCAGTGCACGCTCGCCACCGCGGGCGGGACTTTCCGGCCAGCCAGCGCCGCGCCGAGCGGCCCCTGCAGCAGGTCGCTCCACAGCAATTGCCAGGTAGGCCAGTCATGTGCGCCATCGAGATCGATCAGGTAGGTGGGCGTGCCGAGCTGGGCGAGCAATTGCTGACCCGCCGCATAGCGATCTTGCCTGCCGTAGGCGAGGTAGAACGCTGGCTCGGCATTGTCGCTACGGTGCGCCACCCATTGCCACGCCTCGCGGCTGCGCCGATCGATCGCGAGCCACGGCGTCGGACTCGCCAGCCAGCGCTGGAGCCCCTGCTTGCGCAAGTCCTGCAGCTCGGTATCGCGCCCGAGGAACGGCGCGATCAGAACGACGCCGCTCAGCTGTTCCGGATGCTCGTCGGCGTAGAGCATGCAGCCCATGCCGCCCAGCGAAATCCCGATCAGCCAGATGCTCCGATATCCTTCGCGGCGGGCGGGCAGGATGATGTCTTGATGGAGCCGTTCGACCAGTTCGCCGCTGAAATAATAGCCGGCGTGACTGGCAACGCTGACGACGTCGGCCCTGATGGCGCGCCGCCTGAGTTCAGCAATGAAGCCCTCGCGGGCAAAGTCCTCCCGCTGGTCATTGATGCCGGGCAACATCACCAGCAGTGTGTCGCTGCGCTGCGCAGGCTGCCCGCCGTAGTAGCTACTCGGGATCGGTCTTTGCAACCGGCCGTAGCATCCGCCCAGAATGACGAGCAGGAACAATACAGGAAACAGACGGGACAATTGCATGGCGCGCCCCCTTGGAGCCTGTTCAAAGTCTTTTTGCGGCTGCGGCCGTCCCCTGCCGGATGCAGCGCTAGGAGAGAGTCCCGCCGCAGTGTCGTTCACTGCCTGGGGCGAACGACAAAGCGATGCGCCGGCAGGGGACGGCCCCGTAGGGCTGGCCCGGCAAACGGCCAGCGCAGTCCGTAAAAAGACTTTGAACAGGCTCTTAGCGTCTTCCCGATATAGCAAAGCCTCCTGCCGCTTGGCCAGTGAGCGCTCGCACAGTCGCACCGAGCGATCTGCCGTTGCCGGCACGGCCTTTAGGCCGTTTGCATTGCCTGAATAGCGTTAAGTCTCTTAAAATTAACGATTTTCGCCGCCGAACAGTACCGGCAGCGCTCGTTTCTGGAGTTAAAGTGATGTCTGAACTTGAATTGGAAGTGGCCGGCCTGATCGTCGAGGCATTGAATCTGGAAACGGCCCCGCAGGAAATCGACCCGGCCGCGCCGCTGTACGGCGACGGACTGGGACTGGACTCGATCGATATTCTTGAAATCGCGCTGGTGGTGTCCAAGCGCTATGGCTTCCAGCTACGCTCGGACAGCGAAGACAATGTGCGCATCTTCGCCTCGCTTGCCAACCTGTCTGCGCATATCGCCGCTCACCGCACCTGTTGATGAATTGGCGCGTGCCCATGCTGGCGGGAAGCTTCGCCGGCTATTTGCTGCTGTCGCACTGGGTGCTCGAAGCCCCCGCACAGCACGCCTTGCTCGGCGTGCTGCTGGCGCTGGCCCCGCCCATCGCCGCGCTGGTCCTGCTCTGTCTCGCCGCCGGGCGGCGGCGCTTGGCACTTGCCGTGCCGGTGCTGGGCGCCGCACTGGTCGCCAGCCGGCTGGACTGGTTCACCGGGCACTTTCACTGGCTGTATTTCCTGCAGGACGCCGGCACGCAGTTTGCGCTGGCGCTGATGTTCGGCCGCACGCTGTTGCCCGGCCAGACGCCGTTGTGCCACCAGATCGCGGCGCTGATCCACGGCGAGCTCGACGACGCTGTCACCCGCTATACGCGCCGCGCAACACAGGCCTGGACGCTGTTCTTCCTGGCGATGGCCACGATCTCGACACTGTTGTTTTTCGTCGCGCCGCTGTCCGTCTGGTCCTTCTTCAGCAACCTGTTGGTGTTTCCGCTCGTCGGGCTGATGTTCGTCGTCGAATTCGCGCTGCGCTTGCGCGCGCTGCCGCACTGGCGCGACCAGCTGCGCTTTACCGATACCTTCCGCGCTTACCGCGCCCTTGGCCGTGACGGCTCGGGCAGACGAGACTCCTAATGTCGCTCCATTACCCCCTGATCGCTCACGACGACGCGGCGCGGCCGCTCGCGCGCTTCGCCGACCATGAGCATAGCGCCGGCCGCTTTATCGCCGACGTCACGACGCTGGCCGAACAACTGCCCGAGCGCGAGGCGCTGCTCAACGCCTGCCAGAACCGCTACCTGTTCGCGGTGGCACTGTACGCTTGTGCGCTGCGTGGCATCCTGTGCCTGCTGCCGGCGTCGCACAGCGAGCAAACCATCGCGCAGCTCTGCGAGGACTACCCGGCGCTCGGCTGCCTGAGCGATCGGCCGGACAGCGACATCGCGCTGCCCACACTGCTGATCGACGCGACCCTCTTGGCCGCATCGGATGCCAGTCACTGGCCACCGCCCAGCCTGCCGGCCGGCCAGCGGATCGCCCGCGTGTTCACCTCGGGTTCGACCGGGCGCCCGCAAGGGCATGACAAGTACTGGGGCGCGCTGGTCGAGACCACTCGCGCCGGCGTGGAAAGCCTGGGGCTCGAGCCCGGCTTCTCACTGCTCGGCACCGTGCCGGCGCAGCATATGTACGGCCTCGAGTCGACCGTGCTGCTGCCGCTGCTGGGCGGCGGGCTGCTGTGCGCGGAGCGTCCGTTCTACCCGGCCGACGTAGAGGCGGTACTGGCCGCCTTGCCAGCGCCGCGCGTGCTGGTCTCCACCCCTTTTCACCTGCGTACCCTGCTCGAGAGCGGGCTACCCGTCCCGCAGCTGGCCTTGATCACCAGCGCCACCGCGCCGCTGTCGGGCGAACTGGCCGGCGAGCTGGAAGCCCGCTTCGAGGCGCCGCTGCTGGAAATCTACGGCTGCACCGAGGCCGGCCAGCTCGCCACCCGACGCAGCGCATCGACCGAGTGCTGGGAATGCATGCCGGGCGTCCAGCTGCGTCCCGACGGCGCCGAGCGCGCGATCGTGCACGGCGGCCACGTCTGGAAGGAACAGCCGCTCAACGACCGGGTCGAATTGCTAGGCACGCGGCACTTCCGGCTGCTCGGGCGTACCGCCGACCTCGTCAACGTCGCCGGCAAGCGCAGCTCGCTCGCCTATCTGACCCAGCAGCTGCTGACGATCCCCGGTGTCACGGACGGGATATTCTTCCTGCCCGAGGAGGAGGGTATCGGCAGCGTCGCGCGGCTCGCCGCGCTGGTGGTCGCGCCCGAGCTCGAGCGCACGGTGCTGCTCTCGGCGCTGCGCCAACGCATCGATGCGGCCTTCCTACCGCGACCGCTGAAATTCGTCGCGGCACTGCCGCGCAACGCCACCGGCAAACTGCCGTTGGCCGAACTGCGTGCCGCCTTGCAGGATGCTGCCACCGATGACTGAGCACCTGTCGTTAACCCTGACGGTTCCGGCCGACCACCCGGCGTTTCCCGGTCACTTCCCGGCCCAGCCCATTCTGCCCGGCGCCGCGCTGCTCGATTACGCGGTGCTGGCGCTCGAAGGCGCGCTGGCGCTGACGCCCGGCGCGCTCAACCTGGTGTCGGCCAAATTTCTCGCCCCGGTCGGGCCGGGCAGCGTGCTGGCACTCGACGCGGCGCCGGCACGCGCAGGTGGCTGGCGCTGCACGATCCGCGACGCGGCCGGGAGCACCGTCGCCCAGTGCGAACTGCGCTTTGGCGATCCCAAGGGGGCGCGGTGAAGGCGAATGCCGTCTGGGCCAATCGCGCCGAACGCGGCTCCACCTTCTGGCTCGGCGTGATGCGCCATCTGGCACTGCGCCTGGGACGCAGACCGGCAAGGGCGCTGCTCTACCCGATCACGCTGTATTTCCTGCTGTTCCCCGGCCCCGCCGGCGCGGCATCGCGCGACTATCTGGCCCGGCTGTTCGGTCGCCCCGCCAGCCTCGCGGAACGCTGGCGACACTTCTTCTGTTTCGCGTCGACGGTGCTCGACCGACTGTATCTGCTGAACGAACGCGATGACCTGTTCGAGATCGAGATCGAGGGTCGCGAGCTGGTCGAGGAGGCGATGGCGCGCGGCGACGGCGTGTTCCTGCTCGGCTCGCATCTTGGCAGCTTCGAGGCGCTGCGCGCCGCCGGCCGCTGGAACTCGGAGCTGCGCGTCACACTGGTGATGTACCCTGACAACGCGCGCCAGATCCAGGCGACGCTCGCCGCGATCAACCCGTCGTTGCAGGAAGCAATCATCCCGCTCGGCCACCTCGACTCAATGCTGGCCATGAAGACACGGCTCGAAGCGGGCGACCTGGTCGGCATGCTCGGCGACCGCAGCCCGCAGCAGGAAGCGATGGCAAAGAGACCGTTCCTCGGCGCCGACGCGGCCTTCCCGCTCGGCCCCTTGCGGCTCGCCGCGGTATTGCGCCGCCCGGTGCTGTTCATGACCGGCCTGTACCTGGGTGGCAACCGCTACCGGCTGCACTTTTCCGAACTCGCCGACTTTTCGGCCGTCGAGCGCGGAGGACGCGAAGCGGCGGTGCAGGGCGCGCTCACCAACTACGCGGCACGGCTCGAGCAGCAATGCCGCACGGCGCCGTACAACTGGTTCAACTTCTACGATTTCTGGGCTGACCATGCTGACTAAACTGCGTTTTCTGGCCGTGTTGCTGATGCTGCCGCTAGCCAGCCACGCAGCCGAGTTCGACCTGAACCAACTGCTGGCCCAGCTGGCGCAGACGAAATCGGCGCACGCCACGTTCACCGAGAAGCAGTACATCGGCCTGATCGACAAGCCGCTCGAATCGTCGGGCGAACTCGCCTACACGGCGCCCGGCCATCTCGAGAAGCGCACCTTACAGCCGAAGGCCGAGGCGCTGCTGCTCGATGCCGGCACGCTCACTATCGAGCGCGGCAACCGCCGTCACGTGCTGAAACTGCAGGACTACCCCGAGATCGCGGCGTTTATCGACAGTATCCGCGCGACGCTCGCCGGCGACAGGGGTGCACTCGAAGCGGCGTACCGCAACGAGCTGGACGGGCGCTTTGAGCGCTGGACGCTGCGGCTGACGCCGCTGTCGAGCAAGATGCTCGCCAAGGTCAGCCGCGTGCGCATCAGCGGGGTGCGCACCGAGCTGCGCCAGATCGAGATCATCCAGGCCGACGGCGACCGCTCGGTGATGACGATCGACAAGGCCGGGCAGTGAAACAACGCCGCGCCCTGAACGTAGACCTGTGGCTGCTGGCGCAGGCCATCGGCGCGCTGCTGGTGACACGCGCACGTTTTTCCGCCGATGGTCTCAAAGCCGCGATCGGCGACAGCATCACCGCACTCGGCAGCACCACCGGTGCTCGAGGCGTTGCTGGCCCTGCTATTCTCCGCAATGCTGGACCGCTATGAATCCGCAGACTGACTGGCCGATGCCGCCGTGCACGGATGACGCGCAGTTCTTCGCCGCGCCTAAGCCCGGGCCGAACAACTCGCTCGTCGTGCTGCTGCCAGGCGCATACTGCCGCCCACAGGATTTCGTTGAGCGCGGTTTCGTCGCCGAGCTGGGCGAACGCCATCCGCACGCCGCGCTGTTGCTGTTGCCTATCGACCCGCTCGCAGTCACGCAGGGCGTGGCGCTGTCGCGCCTGGCCGATGCGCTCGCACCGTGGCGGGACCATTACGAGCGGATCTGGCTCGCCGGCATTTCGCTCGGTGCCTTGCTGACGCTCGCGCATCTGGCCGAATCTGCCGAGGGCGTAGAAGGTGCGCTGGCGATCGCTCCCTATCTGGGTACCCGGGCGCTGGAGCAGGCAATACGCGGGTCAGGTTCCCCAGCCACATGGGCGGCGACGCAGACTCCCGACTGGGATGCACGCGAACTCGAGGCGCGCGTCTGGTACTGGCTCGCCAACGGCGGGGCGCACCAGCTGCCGGTCAGCCTGGGGCTGGCCCACGACGACCGCTTCCGTTCGAGCCAGAACCTGGCAGGGGACTGCTGGCCGGCCGAGCACCGCTTCGGCGTGCCCGGCGGACACGACTGGAGTGCGTGGCGAGCGCTCTGGACATTGTGGCTGGATAGGGTGAACTTTAGCGTGAGTGAGACGCATCGATGAACGCACGACAACCTTGGCGACCGACGCCGCTGATCACCGCCTCGATGGCGCTGCACGCTAGCGCGGCGGGCGCCGTGCTATGGCACCCCTCTGCGTGGCCGTGGTGGCTGGCCGGCCTCGTCGCCGACCACGCGGTGCTGGCCGCCGCCGGCCTGTGGCCGAGGAGTCGGCTGCTCGGGCCGAACTGGACGCGGCTGCCCGACGCAGCGGCCGCGTGCGGCAGCGTGGCGATCACGATCGACGACGGCCCCGACCCCGAGGTCACACCGCGTGTGCTCGACCAGCTCGACGCGGCCGGCGCGCGCGCGACCTTCTTCTGCATCGGCAGCGAAGCGCGCCGTCATCCGGCGCTGTGCCGCGAGATCGTCGCGCGCGGTCATGCCGTGGAAAACCACAGCCAGCATCATCATCACAGCTTCTCGCTGCGCGGCCCGGTCGCGCTCGCGCGCGAAGTGGATGCCGCGCAGCGCACGCTAGCCGAAATCACCGGCATGACACCGCGCTTTTTCCGCGCGCCGGCCGGGCTTCGAAACCCGTTTCTCGAGCCGGTGCTGCACCGCAGGAACCTGACGCTGGCGAGCTGGACCCGGCGCGCGTTCGACACGCGTCAGAATGATCCGTCGCGGGTGCTCGAGGTACTGAGCCGGAATCTTGCCGGCGGCGACATCCTGCTGCTGCACGACGCGCATGCCGCGCGCACGAGTTCGGGTGCACCGGTCATCCTCGAAGTGCTGCCGGATCTGCTCGCGGCGATCCGCCAGCGGGGTCTCAACACCGTGACGCTGGCCGAAGCACTGATGCCGCAGCCAGCCGATTTTCAATCTTGATGGAAGGAAGAGCCGTGCAAGCCTTGCATCTCTCCTGTTTTACCGCGACGAGCTGTCTCGGCGCGGGCCTTGGCGCGACGCTCGACACGCTCAGCACCAATCGCAGCGGCCTTGCGCGCTGCACGTTCGAGACCGTCGAACTGTCCACGCATATCGGCGAGGTGGCGGGGGTCGACGACTACCGGCTGCCGGCCGAACTGGCCGATTACAACTGCCGCAACAACAGGCTCGCACTGATGGCGCTCGAGCAGGACGGCTTCGCCGAAGCGGTGCGCCGCGCTGCGCAACGTTACGGTGCCGCGCGCGTCGGCGTGTTTCTCGGCACCAGCACCGCTGGCATCCTGGAAACCGAGCAGGCGTACCGCAAGCTCGATTCGAGCGGCGCCTTCGTCGATCCGCCGAATTACCAGACCAGGCACACGCCCTATGCGCTGACCGACGTGGTCTCCCGCACTCTGGGCCTGGCGGGCCCGGCCTTCGCCGTGTCGACCGCCTGCTCGTCGGGCGCGAAGGTGTTCGCGAGCGCAGCCAGGCTGATCGACGCCGGCGTCATCGACGCGGCGGTGGTCGGCGGCGTCGACAGCCTGTGCCTGACGACGCTGTATGGCTTCAATTCGCTCGAACTGGTGTCGCCCGAACCCTGCCGCCCGTACGACGCGGCGCGCCGCGGCATTTCGATCGGCGAGGCGGCGGCGTTCGCGCTGCTCGAGCGCCCGGCCGACACACTGCCGGGCGATGCGGTGCTGCTGGCCGGCGTCGGCGAATCGAGCGACGCCTACCACATGTCGTCGCCGCACCCGGAAGGGCGCGGCGCCGAGGCCGCGATGCAGGCCGCGCTGTCGAGCGCCGGCCTCGCCGCGCGCGACGTCGACTACCTGAACCTGCACGGCACCGCGACGCCGAGCAACGACGCCGCCGAAGGTCAGGCGGCGATGCGACTGTTCGGCCGCGACGTGCCGATGAGCTCGACCAAGGGCGCGACCGGCCACACGCTCGGCGCGGCCGGCGCCCTGGAAATCGTGATCGCTGCGCTGGCGCTGCAGAACGGCCTGATCCCGGGCAGCCCGGGCAGCCACCAGCTCGATCCGGCACTCGAGCTCGACTATGCGTTCGCCCCGCGCCGACAGGCGCTCGGGGTGGTGATGAGCAATTCCTTCGGCTTCGGCGGCAGCAACGCCAGCGTGGTGCTGCGCCGGGCCGATGCAAAGGGGCATGCATGAGCAAGCTGTCTGCGTATCTCGACGGGGTCGGCGCGCTCGGCCCCGGTTTCGACAATTGGCCCCAGCTTGCCGCCCAGCTCTCCGGCGAGGCGCCGTGGCAAGCCGCCCCGACGCAGCTGCCGGCACCGCAGGCGCTGCCGCCGGCCGAGCGGCGCCGTGTCGGCAAGCCGGTGCGGCTCGCGCTCGCGCTCGGCTTCGAGGCGGCCACCGGCGTCGATACCACGACGCTCGCGACGGTGTTCACCGCGTCGGGGGGCGACGGCGACAATATGCACGCGCTGTGCACGACCCTGGCCGAGCCCGAGCGACTGGTGTCGCCGACCCGCTTTACCAACTCGGTCCACAACGGCCCGGCCGGCTACTGGGGGATCGCTGCGCGCGCCCAGGCGCCGTGCAATGTATTGAGCGCCTTCGACGCGGGCTTCACGATGGGCCTGCTCGAAACGCTCGGCCAGGTGCACGGCGAGCAACGCGCGGTGCTGCTGATCGCCTATGACACGCCGTATCCGGGACCGCTCGCGCGCCTGCGCCCGCTGCCCGATGCGTGCGGCGTCGCGCTATTGCTGAGCCCCGAGCGCAGCGAGCGTTCGCTCGCTCGCATCGAACTGGACACGGCGGCAGCGCCGGCCGGCAGTACCGGCCAGGCCGAACTCGACGCGCTCGCTAACTCGGCGCCGGCGCTCACCGCGCTGCCGCTGTTGGCCGCGCTCGCGAAAGGGCAGCCTGCGCGCTGCGCGCTGCGGACGCTGAACGGCTTCGAGCTGGCGGTGGAGTTGCAGCCATGCGCGTGATCGACAAGGCCGAAATCGCGCGGCTCATCCCGCACCAGGGAACGATGTGCCTGATCGAGCGCGCGAGCCATTGGGACGCGGATAGCATTGTCTGCCACGCCGACAGCCACCGGCTCGCCGACAATCCGCTGCGTCAGCAGGGCCGGCTCGGCGCCGCGTGCGCGATCGAGTACGCGGCGCAGGCGATGGCGCTGCACGGCGCGCTCACCGCCGGCTTCGATACGGCGCCGCGCGCGGGCTTCCTGACCAGCGTGCGCGACGTGACGCTGGCGGTCGCGACGCTCGACGACGTGGACACCGAACTGCTCATCGAGGTCGAGCGCCTGATGGGCGATGAGAACAATGTAATGTACCGTTTTACGGTAAACGCGGCGCAGCGGCTGCTGGCCAGCGGCCGCGCCGCGGTGCGGCTCGACGCCGCGCGCCATTTGAACGAGAAGGGAAACAAGGAATGAAACGCGCATTGGTCACCGGCGGCAGCGGTGGCATCGGGGCGGCAATCTCGCGGAGGTTGGCCGAGCAGGGGCACGAGGTACTGATCCACGCCAACGCCAATCTTGCCAAGGCGGAAGCGCTGGCGGCCGAGCTTCGCGCGGCTGGCCTGAGCGCCCATGCGCTCGCGTTCGACGTCACATCGCCCGAAGGGAGCACCGCAGTGCTCGAGAAGCTGCTCGAAGACGGCCCGATCCAGATTCTCGTGAACAACGCCGGCGTGCACGACGATGCGGTGCTGCCGGGGATGCGCGCCGAGCAGTGGCACCGCGTGCTCGACGTCTCGCTGAACGGTTTCTTCCATGTCACGCAGCCGCTCCTGCTGCCGATGATCCGCACCCGCTGGGGGCGCATCATCAACATCAGCTCGGTCGCAGCGCTCGCCGGCAGCCGCGGCCAGGTGAACTACTCGGCTGCCAAGGCCGGCCTGCACGGCGCGACCAAGGCGCTGGCGCTCGAAGTCGCGAGCCGCGGCATCACGGTGAATGCGGTCGCGCCGGGCGTGATCGCGACCGAGATGAGCGAGGAAGCGTTCGATGCCGAGACCATACGCCGGCTGATCCCGATGCAGCGCGCCGGTCGCCCCGACGAGGTCGCTGCGCTGGTGGCCTTCCTGTGCTCGGACGACGCCGGCTATATCTCCGGCCAGGTGCTGTCGATCAACGGCGCGTTCTACTGACGAGCCGCCGCAGCAGCAGCCGAGGCAGGCGCAGCAGGAAACCGCAGAACAGGCGGGTGTGCATGCCGGTGAGCAGCAGGTTGTCGCGCAGATAGTTGAAGTGCGATACGCCGCCCTCGCCGGCATCGAAATAGCGCACTGGGCAGGGCAGGTTGACCGGACGCACGCCATACCAGCACAACCGCACCGCCGCCTCCGGATCGAAATCGAAGCGGCGCATCCAGCGCTGCTGCTGCATCACGGCGATCAGCGGCTTTGCCGGGTAGACTCGAAAGCCGAACAGCGAATCGCCTATGCCCATCCACAGCGTTTCCAGATTCGCCCAGCCGTTCGACACCTTGCGCCCGCGCACCCGCAGCTTCGGTGCGCTCGCATCGAACTGCGGCACGCCGAGCACCATCGCATCGGGCTCCACGGCCGAGCGCGCCATAAATTCGGGGATGGACGCGGCCGGGTGCTGGCCGTCCGAATCCATCGTCAGCACATGCGTGAATCCCGCCGCTTCGGCCAAGGTCAGGCCGTAAAGCACCGCCGCGCCCTTGCCGCGGTTTTCGGGCAATACCTCCACGTGCAACCCCGCATCCTCAGCGGCCATCGCCACGAGTCCCTCGGCGCTGCCGTCGCAACTGCCATCGACGATCACCCACACCGGGTTCCACTGCGCGCGCGCGGCACGCACCGTGTCGTAGACCTTGGGGCCGGGGTTGTAGCTCGGGATCAGCACCAGATGGCTGGGGGAGGGCGTCATGCGAAACTCGAATGGTGGGCCGGGTGCGAGAAGCATGCCAGCAACGTTTTCAGCGGCGGCCGACGGATCAATGAGCGCGGCATAGCGGATGACCGGCCGACGCCTCGATCTCGACCAACAGGTCGGCGCGGCATACGTCGGCCTGCAGGTAGACGGCATTCACCGCGGCACCGACCTCGGCGGCGAGCAGCGCCGCGACCTGCGGCTGGTGCTCGGGATGGCGCACGTAGACGGTGTAGTGCAGGTCGGCGAGCGAAAAGTCGGCGCCGGGAACGCGATCGCGCGCCTCGTCGAGCAATGCGCGGATATTGCGCAGCGTCTCGCGTGTCTGCTCGGCGACATCGCCCAGGTGCAGGGTCCGGTGGCCGACGATGCTCGCGGTGCCGGACAGCCACAGCTGCGGCCGGCCCGCCAGCGTCGAGATGCTGGCGCGCGCGAACGCCGGCGCGCGTGGACCGTAGGCGCTCGGGTAGTTGTAAGCGCTGACCTGGCGCGGGTTCTCAATCGCAAGCGCCGGTTCGCGCCCGGCGAGCACCGCGACCACCAGCGGCCCGCGCTGGCTGCCGAGCGCGCACGCGGCCGGCGCCGACGCGCCGACCTTGAGGCCGGCGTCGTCGAAAGCCTGCTGGCGCCCAACATTGAACTGGCGGTAACGTTCGAGCCCATCCTCGTCGCCGTGGATGTCGGCCATGTAGTTCCAGAAGCGCCACGGTGCATCGTAGCCTTCGCGCGCCAATAGTTCGAACAGCGTCCGGTAGGCGACGCGGCTGGCTTCGCGCAACGGCGAAGCCCATGTGCGGTAATCGTTTTCGTCGACGCTCAACGCGGCGAATAAGCAGTCAGGGCGGCGCCATACGCGCAGTGTGCCGGACTGGGTGCTGTCGACCGACTGCTGACTCGTAAACACACTGAACAATGGCGCGTCGGAATCGGCGACACCGAGCCTGGCCATCGCCACTTCGGCAAGATCGGCACCGCCGGCCGAGCCATAGCACAGCCCGCCGCAGACGGCGGCCGGCATGGATGCAGGACGGGCAGTCCAGACGAGTTCGAGCGAGGTAGGTTCGGTCGGCATAGTGGGCAAACGATCTGCAAAAGAAAATCCGCCGATCAATGTGCCATTGAATCAGCGGATTAACGTCATGTACTGCGGACACGCACAAAATCAGGAGGAGCAACCGGGAACTTTCCGGCCCATTTGCACCTCGCGCGTCGGGCGGCCGTATTGTCTGGTCGACTTAGTACGTTGTCAAGGAGACAGCGCTAAAGCGTGGCCGAACCAGGACAAGGAACGCGTCCCGAACGATACCCGTTTCACGTGAAACATCGGTGACGCAAGAAAACATCCTGGCAGCTTTGTTCAGCGCCGGCCCGCGGACTGCAGCGCAGCCAGCGCACGCGCCGGCCTGCGCCGCCATGCGCGCCACCAGCCGAAGAAGGTCACCAAGAGCCAGGTGCACTGGGTGACGAACGACGCCAGGTTGAAGCTGTGTACCAGCGACACCAGGATGCACGCCGGCCCGAGCACGTTGAGCGCGAAGTAGCGCTGGCTCTCCGGGCTCCAGCCCATCAGCTGGACGCCGAAATACGCGGCGAGGTAGGCAACCACGCCGATCAAACCGATCAGGTCATACATGATGAAAACCGCAAGGAGGATGCAATAGCCGGGGCGCTACTCGCACCCCGGCGACAGGCCGGCCAGGCCTACTGGGCGATCGCCGCCTCCGCCTGGCGCCGGCCGCTGGAGCTGACACCGCCGGCCTTGTAGTACGGGGCGCTCGAGCGCGCCAGCGGCACGCGGCCGCGGATCACGTCGGCGAGCTTCTCGGCCATCATGATCGTCGGCGCGTTGAGGTTGCCGGTGACGATGCGCGGCATGATCGACGCGTCGACGACGCGCAGGCCCGACAGCCCGTGCACGCGGCCCTGGTTGTCGACCACCGCTTCCGGGTCGCTCGCATCGCCCATCTTGCAGGTGCACGAGGGGTGCAGCGCGGTCTCGGCGTGCGTTCTGACGAATTCGTCGATCTCGGCGTCGGACTGGATCATCATCCCCGGCTTGATTTCACGGCCGCGGAACTGGTCCATCGCCTGCTGCGCGATGATCTCGCGCGTGATCCTGATGCCGGCGCGGAATTCGCGCCAGTCGACGTCGTGCGCCATGTAGTTGAACAACAGGCGCGGCTTCACGCGCGGGTCGCGGCTAGCGAGCTTGACGAAGCCGGTGCTCGGCGAGCGCATCGAGCCGACGTGGCACTGGAAGCCGTGGCTCTGCACCGGGTTGCTGCCGTCGTAGTTCATCGCCAGCGGGATGAAGTGGTACTGCAGGTTCGGCCACGCGAACTCGTCGCTGCTGCGGATGAAGCCGCCGGCCTCGAAGTGGTTGGAGGCGCCAGTGCCGGTGCCGTTGACGTACCACTCGATGCCGATCGCCGGCTTGTTCCACCACTTGAGCGCCGGGTACAGCGACACCGGCTTGGTACACTCGTACTGCAGGTACATCTCGAGGTGGTCCTGCAGGTTCTCGCCGACCCCCTTCAAGTCGATCACCGGGTCGATGCCCATCGCGGAGAGCTCGTCGGCGTTGCCGACGCCGGAGCGCAGCAACAGCTGCGGCGACGCGATCGCGCCGTTGGACACGATCACCTCGCGGCGCGCGCGCGCTTCTTGCGGCGTATCGCCCTGCAGATAGGCGACACCGATGGCGCGCTTGCCGTTGAACAAGATG
The DNA here is from genome assembly GCF_030385785.1 of Crenobacter oryzisoli. Classification (GTDB taxonomy): domain Bacteria; phylum Pseudomonadota; class Gammaproteobacteria; order Burkholderiales; family Chromobacteriaceae; genus Crenobacter_A; species Crenobacter_A oryzisoli. The sequence goes on along the minus strand of NZ_JAUEDK010000007.1, from coordinate 40,243 downwards.
CGGTCGGCGAGCGCACGGGTGTGCACGGTCAGGTTGTCCCTGTCCTTGGCCTGGTCCAGATACGCGAACGAGGTGCTGCAGCGCCGGCCGTTCGCGGTCGTGGTGCGGTCCATCGGGCCGAAGCCTTCCTGGCGGTAACCGTTCAGGTCGGGGGTCGCCGGGTAGCCGGCCTGAGCGCCCGCCTTGATGAAGGCGTCGAACAACGGGCTGATGCCGGGCTTCGGCGTCGTCACGTGCAGGGGGCCGTCGCCGCCGTGGTAGTCGTTCGCGCCCTTGTCGTAGGTTTCGGCTTTCCTGAAGTACGGCAAGCAGTCGGCGTAGCTCCAGTGTTCCAGGCCCTTGTTCTCGGCCCAGCCGTCGTAGTCCATCGCGTTGCCGCGGATGTAGACCATGCCGTTGATCAGCGACGAGCCGCCGAGACCCTTGCCGCGCCCCTGCGTCATCCGGCGGCCGCCCATGTGTGGCTCCGGCTCGGTGACGTAGGCCCAGTTGTAGGTCGTGCCCTGCAGCGGGTAGGCGAGCGCCGCCGGCATCTGCGTGCGCCAGTCGAGCCGCCAGTCGGGGCCGCCCGCTTCCAGAAGCAGCACCGACACGTCGGCGTCCTCGGTCAGCCGCGCGGCGAGCACGCAGCCGGCCGAACCGGCACCGACGATGATGTAGTCGTATTCCTTGATTGCGCTCATCGCAATCTCCTCTTCGATGAGGGAAGGCCGAACCCGTCGACCGGGCCCGGCTTCTGCCGCAGCGCGTCAGCGCCTACCGTAGCAGCGCTGGCGCGACACGGCGACGAAAGGTCGCCGAGCGGCGGCTACGCGCCGAACCAGCCCATCGGCTTCGGTGCCAGGTTGATGTAGCTGTGCTTGAGCTCGGTGTATTCATCGAGACCGATGCGCGCGAGCTCGCGGCCGATTCCGCTCGCCTTGTAGCCGCCCCACGGTGCCTCCGGGAAATACGGGTGGTAGTCGTTCACCCATACGGTGCCAAAGCGCAGCGCGCGCGACATCCGGTTCGCCTTGTCCAAATCCTTCGTCCACACCGCGGCGGCCAGGCCGTACGGCGTGTCGTTCGCCAGGCATAGCACTTCTTCTTCGGAGCTGAAGCGCTCGGCGGTGATCACCGGGCCGAAGATCTCCTCCTTGGCGATCTTCATCTCGGCGGTGACGTCGGCGAGCAGTGTCGGCTCGAGCCAGAAGCCCTTGCGGTAGACGTCGCCTGCCGGACGCTTGCCGCCGTGCACCAGGCGCGCGCCTTCGGCGACGCCCATCTGCACCAGTTTCAGGATCTTCTCGTGCTGCGCGGCCGACTGCACCGGGCCCATCTGCGTCTCGGCGTGGAAGCCGTTGCCGATCACGATGCGCGGCAGGCGCTCGGCCAACCTTGCGATAAATTCATCGTAGATCGCGTCCTCGACCATCAGCCGCGAACCGGCCGAGCACACTTGGCCTGCGTGGAAGAAGGCCGCGTTCAGCGCGTAGTCGACGGCGGTGTCGAGGTCGGCGTCGGCGAACACGATGTTCGGGTTCTTGCCGCCCAGCTCCAGACCGATGCGTTTGAAGTTACCGGTGGCGGCCTTCATGATGCTCTCGCCGGCGTAGGCGCCGCCGGTGAACGACACCAGATCGACGTCGACGCTCTCGGCGAGCTCGGCGCCAACCTCGGCACCGCCGGTCACCAGGTTGAACACGCCGGCCGGCAGGTCGAGCTCGGCGATCAACTCGGTGAAGCGGTGCGTGGTCAGCGGCGTCAGGTTGCTCGGCTTGATCACAACGGTGTTGCCGGCGCCCAGCGCCGGCGCGATCTTCCACGCCGCCTGCAAGAGCGGATAGTTCCACGGCGTGATCAGGCCGCACACGCCGACCGGTTCCCGCAGCGTGCGGCTGATCACGTGGTGCGGTGCCTCGTTGACCGCGCCCGACTCGGACGCGACCAGGCCGGCGAAGTAGCGGAACGTCGCCGCGATGTCGCCCATGTCGGTGCGGCTCTCGGTGATCGTCTTGCCGGTGTTCAGCGACTCGAGGTGTGCGAGGTTCTCGGCGTCGCGGTCGATCAACTCGGCGATCTTGTTCAGGAGCTTGGCGCGCTCGCGGATCGTGCTGTTACGCCACGGGCCGTCGAAAGCCTTGCGTGCGGCGGCGATCGCCAGGCGGGCGTCGTCGCGCGAGCCCTCGGCGGCCTCGGCGATCACCGTTTCGTCGGCCGGGCTAAGGATGGCGCGCTTGCCGTTGGCGACCGGGTCCTGCCACTGGCCGTCGATGTAGAGCTGGGTCTGGATCATGTCTTTATTCCTGGTATCGGTTGGGGATCAGGCGAGCGCGTCGAGCACCATCTGCTGGAAGTGCTGGACGCCGTGCTCGCCGATCGCCGAGGTCTTGTCGTCGGTGATCAACAGCGGGCCCTGGCCGTTGCGGTAGCCGCGCGACTTGAGGCCGCGCTGTACTGACTCGACGATCGACAGGTCCTCGGGCTTGAGTACGTTCTTGTAGTACTCGATCAGCTGCTGCTGCTCTTCGGTCGGAGTCGTATCGCGGAAGTAGAATTCGAAGTGCTGGATCGTGGTGTCGGCGTCGACCGGGAACATATAGAAGACGCCGTAGTTGCCGTTGCCCGGCAACACGTTCAGCGTCACGTTCGGCCACAGCCAGTACGCGGCGAAGTCGGTGTTCGGCGCTTCGTCATCGTAGGTGAACGCGTCGCTGCCCGAGCGGGTCTGGCCGATCTGGCTCGTGAAGATGCCGCGCACCTTGTGCAGGTAGGTCTCCATCTTGATCGACTCGACCAGCGCCGGGTGCGCGGTCTGGCAGTGCAGGCACTCCAGGTAGTTGTCGACCACGACCTTCCAGTTCGCCTTCATCTCGTAAGTGAGCTTGTGCGCCGGCACGAGCGAGTCGACGTCCGGGCAGCGCGCACGGATTTCGTCGTTCAGCTCCTTGGCCTGTTCGGCCAGCGGCACGGCGTCCATGTCGAGGTTCACGAACACCAGGCCACAGAACTCCTCGACGCGCACCGGCGACAGGCCCGCGTTGTCCTTGCAGAAGCCCGGCACGTTCTCGCTGTTGCGAGCATGCACCAGCTTGCCGTCCAGGCCGAATGCCCACGCGTGGTACGGACAGGTGATCACGTTCTTAGCCCGGCCCGCCCCTTCGGCGAACAGCTCGTGCGCGCGGTGCGGGCAGACGTTGTAGAACGCGCGCAGCACGCCGTCGCGGCCGCGCACAACGAACACGTTCTCGCCGGCGACCTTGGCGGTCGCGTACGAATTCGGCTCGGCGACCTGGCTCTTGTGCATCACGCACACCCAGCTCTTGCTGAAGATGCTCTTCTTCTCCTGCTCGAAGATCTCCTGCGAGGTGTAGTAGTGGGCGGGCAGCGTGTACGCGAGCGAACCCTGAAGATCGCAAACCGGGGCGGTGTGGGCTTGTTGCATGGTGACTCCTCTTTGTCCTCTGCGGGATGATTCACTATTGGTTAAATAAATTACCTTCAGTGATTTGACTGAAGTCTAGTAAGGCCAGCCACACCAAATCAATTTCAAAAAAAATATCGGAAAATGAAAATCGATTTACCTTGGCTATTTAGATGGCGGCAGGGTCGCGCGGAAGGCGCCGCTTGGTGTAAGGTGCGCAGCAACAATTCACCATCAGTTAAAGGGCAAACCGATGACCGAGGACACTTTTTCGACGCGCCTGAAAGGGGTGCTCGACGCCAAGCGCATCATGCTCAAGCAGGTAGCCGAGGCGCTTTCGGTGTCGCCGTCGGCAGTGCACAAGTGGACACGCGGCGGTGAGATCGAGTACGAGCGGCTGCTGGCGCTGGCGCGCTTCATCGGCGTGAACTGGCTGTGGCTGCGCTACGGCGAGCAGGCGATCGCCGACCTCGAAGCGAGCAGCGCGACCGACCCGCACATCAAGGAACTACGCCAGAAGCACCTCGCCGAGATCATGGAAAACGAGGCGAGGATGAAATTCGCGCAGGAGGTGTCCGGCATCGTCACCTGGGAATGGAACGTGCTGACCGACGCGCTCAATTACTCGTCGAACGACGAGCACCTGTTCGGCCGGCACATCCGCAACATGGACGACTTCTGGGCGTGCGTGCACCCGGACGACATGGCGCGGCTGAGGGAAGTGCTGCAGCGCAGCCTGTCGGCGCAGGAGATGCACGAGTGGGAATTCCGTGTCGTCGTCGATGACGACACGCGCTGGATCTCGTCGCGCGCGACGCTAGTGCGCGATATCGAGCAGCGCCCGGTGAAAATGATCGGCGTAAGTCTCGACATCACCGAGCGGCGCCGCGCCGAAGCGGCGCTGCGCCAGAACGAGGCGCTACTCGCGAAAGCGCAACAGATCGCGCACCTGGGCGGCTGGTACTGGAACATCCAGACCGACGACTGCTCGTGGACCGACGAGGCGTACCGGATCTTCGGCTGGGCGCCGCAGGCGTTCAAGGTGACGATGGAGCGCTACCTCGCGTCGATCGTCGAGGAAGACCGCGAGCGCATCCAGGAGGCGATCCGCACGGCGATCGTCGACAGGCAGCCGTACCGGGTCGAGTACGCAATCGCACTGCCCGATGGCAGCCGGCGCGAGATCCGCGAGGAGGGCGAGGTGAGCTTCGACGAGAACGGCCGCGCGCTGACGATGATCGGCGCGTCGCAGGACATCACCGGCCAGAAGCTGGCCGAGCTGGCGTACCGCGAGAGCGAGGAGCGCTTCCGCGCGATCTTCGAACAGGCGGCGGTCGGCATCGCGCACATCGGCCTCGACGGCCGCTGGCTGCGCGCCAACCGAAAGCTGTGCGACATCCTCGGCTACGACAACGACGCTTTGGCCGAACACACCTTCCAGGAGCTCACCGTCGCCGATGATCTGGACCAGAACCTGGCGTTGCTCGACAGCCTGCTCGCCGGCCGGATCGACACGTACACGCTCGAAAAGCGCTTCGTCAGGAAGAACGGCGACATCGTGTGGACCAAGGTGACGACGTCGCTGAGCCGCCACCCGGCGACCGGCAAGCCGGCGCACCTGATCACTATCGTCGAGGAGACCGGCGCCCGCGCGGGTTAGCCATCTTCCCGATGCCGAAACAGCCGCCCGCCAGGGCGGCTTTTTTTTGTTGCCCGACTTCTGCCCATCTTCCGCACCCCGCCCACCGGGCTAACGCCGCCCGTCGCTCGATATAAATCTTTTATTGTTTTTTCCCGAACGTCGTTCCTATACTCGCCATCGTAACCTTTGGTGAATTAATTTACTAATAGTAAATTTTACCATTCTGGATACATAAATGCGGGTTTCACCGCATTGCTGCCGCATCAACCGGCCAGCAATACAACAGCCAGCCCCAAGAGCGGCAGCCATACCCCACAACAGAGGAGACAACGATGAAGCGAGCCACCAGAATCGAAGCGACTCACTCCCAGGCCGTCCGACAATCGGGCAATCACTAGACCCGAACACAACGACAACCCGAACGGCAGACCGTGACGGAGCCACGCTCCCGACAAACGGCGATTAGGGAAACAAAGGAGAACTATCGTGAGTTCGCAACAAGAAGACGTGCTGTCCATCGGCACGCTAGCCCCGCACGCGCAGGCATCGACCCAAAGCCACGACCTGCAGCGCACCCTCAGCTGGAAGGACGCGTTCTGGGTGACCAGCGGCGTGCCGGCCGGCGTGCTGTTCACCATCGGCGGCGTGTCCGCCACCATCGGCCAGCCGGCTTGGATCGTCTGGATCGTCGCGATCCTGGTCGGTTTCGCGCAGTGTTTCACCTACGCCGAGATTTCCGGCCTCTATCCGCACAAGTCGGGCGGGGCATCGGTGTACGGCGCGCTCGGCTGGGTGCGCTACAGCAAGTTCGTCGCTCCGGTGTCGGTGTGGTGCAACTGGATCGCCTGGTCGCCGATGCTGGCACTCGGCACCAGCCTCGCCGCCGGCTATATGCTCAGCTGCCTGTTCCCGGCCAACTCGGCGATCAACACCTGGCAGCTGACGCTCGTCGACCTCGACTTCATCAGCAAGGGGCTGAGCCTGCGCGTCAACTCGACCTTCGTGCTCGCCGCGATCTTCCTGTTGATCACGTTCAAGCTGCAGCACAGCGGCGCGTCGGCCGCCGCGAAGACGCAGCGCATCCTCGGCATTGCGTCGCTCGCGCCGCTGGTCGTTGTCGCGCTGGTGCCGATGTTCACCGGTGACATGCCGTCGACGAACTTCCTGCCGCTGTTGCCGCTGACGCACGACGCATCGGGCGCGTCGGTGATGGGCAGCTGGAACACCGCCGGCATCAGCACCGCGATGGGCGCGATGTTCCTCGCCTGTTGGTCGACGTTCGGCTTCGAGACCGCGGTGTGCTACACCCGCGAGTTCAAGGACCCGCAGAAGGACACGTTCAAGGCGATCTTCTGGTCCGGCGTGCTGTGCCTGTTCATGTTCATCGCGGTGCCGATCGCGTTCCAGGGCGAACTGGGCCTCAAAGGCATGCTCGCGCCCGCCATCGTCGACGGCTCCGGCGTCGGCGCGGCGATGGCCAAGTTCGTCGGCGGCGGCGCGGTGGTGTTCAACGTGATCGTCGTGATGATGGTGCTGTCGATCCTGCTGATCGTGATGACGTCGATGATGGGCTCGTCGCGCACGCTGTACCAGGCATCGGTCGACGGCTGGCTGCCGAAGTATCTGTCGCACGTGAACGAGCACGGCGCGCCGACCCGCGCGATGTGGACCGACCTGGTGTTCAACCTGTTCCTGCTGTTGATGTCGAACTACATGGCGGTGCTGTCGATCTCGAACGTCTGCTACATGATCTTCGTGTTCCTGAACCTGCAGTCGGGTTGGATCCACCGCCTCGACCGCGCCGACTGGCCGCGCCCGTACAAGTGCAAGAACTGGCTGCTGGCGCTCGGCGCGCTGTGCGGTTACTTCGACCTGGCCTTCGTCGGCGCCGGCGCCAACTTCCAGGGCGAGAACACGCTGCGCAACGGCCTGATCGCCACCTTCCTGATCGTGCCGGTGTTCATCTACCGCCACTACGTGCAGGACAAGGGCCGCTTCCCAGCGTCGATGCGCCACGACATGGAACTGCCGCACGCACGCGCAGGCTGGCTGCCGTATCTCGCACTGGCCGCCGGCGTCGCGGTGGTGTGGATCGCCGCCAAGCTGACGATCATCAACTGAGCCGTGGCCGGGCGGGCACAGCGCCTGCCCGGCTCCTACCCGAAGGATCCCAAGATGAGCCAGACACTCCGCGTCCGGGTCGCCTGCATCGAACAGCTGGCCGCCGGCATCAAGCGTTTCACTCTGGAAGCCAGCGATGGCGCGGTACTGCCCGCATTCGACAGCGGCAGCCATATCGTCGTGCACATGGATGGCGGCAGGATCAGCAACGCCTACTCGCTGACGAGCCAGCTCGACGATACCCGCCGCTACCAGATCAGCGTGCGCCTCGAAGAAGCGTCGCGCGGCGGATCGAGCTTCCTGCACGAGCGCGTCGCCGAGGGCGACGAGCTCGAGATCTCGCCGCCGGGCAATCTGTTCGGCCTCACCAAAGCGGCCGGCAAGCACCTGTTGATCGCCGGCGGCATCGGCATCACGCCGTTCATGACGCATATCCAGGCGCTCAAGCGCTGGCAGGCCGACTTCGAGCTGCACTACTGCTTCCGCAGCCGCAAGAGCGCCGCCTACCTCGACAGCCTGCCGCTGTCCCTCAGCGACACGCAGCTGAGCCTGTACGAGAGCGATTACGGCGGCCGCCTCGACCTCGCCGCGCTGCTGGCCGAACAGCCGCCGCACACCCACGTCTACGTCTGCGGCCCGGCCATGCTCAACGACGCGGTGATCGCCGCCGCCCGCGAGGCCGGCTGGAGCGACGAGCGCATCCATTACGAGCAGTTCCGCAACGAGGTCGACGTCAGCGGCGGCGCGTTCGAAGTGACGCTCGCCAAGAGCGGACTGACGCTGCAGGTCGCCGCCGACGAATCGCTGCTGCGCGCGATCGAGAAGGCCGGTGTGAAGGTCGACTGCATGTGCCGCGAGGGCATCTGCGGCTCGTGCGAGACGGTGATCATCGACGGTGAGGCCGACCATCGCGACAGCTACCTGTCCGATGCGGAAAAGGCCGCGCAACGGACGATGATGCTGTGCGTGTCGCGCGCCAGGGGTGGCCGGCTGGCGCTCGATCTCTGAGTGATGTTCCACGTGAAACGCCCCGGCATGCCGGGGCGTTGTCTTTTCCGGAGTGCCGTTCAGGCGCCCGACACCAGCCCCCACGCCAGCGCCAGCAGGATTGCCGCGACACCAACGTCGAGCACCCGCCACGCCGCCGGCTTGGTAAATAAAGGAGCCAACAGCCGCGCGCCGTACGCGAGCGCGAAGAACCACAGGAACGATGCGCAGACCGCGCCGACGCCGAACAGGTAGCGTCCCTCGCCCGGGTAGCGCGCCGCCAGGCTGCCGAGCAGCACCACCGTGTCCAGATACACATGCGGGTTCAGCCAGGTGACCGCCAGCGTGGTCAACAGCACTACCGCCAGGCTCCGCTCATCGCGGCCGTCCAGCGACATCGATTCGCCGCGCCACGCCCGGCGCAAGGCGGCGACCGCGTAGCAGACCAGAAACGCCACCCCGGCCCAGCGCACCACCTGCAGCAGCAGCGGACTAGCGGCGATCAGCGCGCCAACGCCGGCGACGCCGAGCGCGATCAGCAGCATGTCGGACAGCGCGCAGCACAGCGCGATCGGCAGCCGGTGCCGGCCTTGCAGGCCGTTCTTCAACACGAAGGCGTTCTGTGCGCCGATCGCCATGATCAGGCTCGCGCCCATGCCGAACCCTTCCAGCAGCGGCAGATAAGTCATTGCGTTCTCCCCAAGATCCAGTGATGCGCCCGATAGTGAACCACCGCTACAATGAAGAAAAGCTAATTAATTTTCTGAACCATTAGAAAAAATCATGTTCGACTACAAGCTGCTCGCCGCGCTCGAAGCGGTGGTCCAGGAAGGCAGTTTCGACAAGGCCGCGCGCTTGCTGTGCCTGACGCAGTCGGCGGTGTCGCAGCGCATCCGCCTGCTCGAGGAGCGGCTCGGCCAGATGCTGGTGGTGCGCGGCACGCCGGCGCGCGCCACCGCCGCCGGCCACCGGCTGCTGCGCCATGTCCGCCAGGTCGGCCTGCTCGAGCAGGAACTGCTCGGCGAGCTGCAGGGCGATGCTGACGACGACTACGTCGCGCTGCCGGTCGGGCTCAACAACGACTCGCTGAGCACCTGGTTTCTCGACGCGGTCGGCGACTGCGTCGCGCGCGAGCGGCTGCTCTTGCAGCTGACCGTCGAGGACGAGGGGCATACGCTGGCGCTGTTGAAGAACGGCGACGTGATCGGCTGTGTCACCAGCACCGCCCAGGCCGCGACCGGCTGCGTCAGCCACCGGCTCGGCATCATGCGCTATCGCTGCATCGCGACCGCCGAGTTCGCCGCGCGCCACTTCGCCGCCGGCGTCGGCCCCGACACGCTGCGGCGCTCGCCGGGCATCATCTTCAACCGCCGCGACACGCTGCACCTGGGCACCCTCGAGACGCGCTTCGGCATCGGCATCGCCGAATTCCCGCTCCTGATCGTGCCGTCGGTGCAGAGCCTGCTCGACGCGGTCGAGCGCGGCCTGGGCTACGGCATCTGCCCGGAGCTGCAGGTGACCGAGCGGTTGGCGCAGGGCTCGCTCGTCGACCTGCTGCCCGACGAGCCGCCCGAAGTGACGCTGTACTGGCAGTGCTGGGCGCTGCAGACGCCGCGGCTGGAGCGCTTCTCGGCCACGCTGCTGGCCGAAGCGCGCCGGCGCCTGCCGCAGTGAGCGGCGACAAGGCACTGCAGAACGGGCGGCAGGGAGCCTATGGTGAATAAGGGGCGCTAACAGCCGAGCGCCTCAGCTTGCAGACTGCCCCATCGGCCCATCCGACAATACCGCTGTAATACGAACCGCAACCCGCTCTAGAATGGGGCGAACGACTAGGAGCCGACCATGACCCGCTTCGCCCGACACCTCGACCACCACCCGATCGTCAACCCGTTCCCCGGCATCGTGAACCTGGAGACCGCCCTCGGCCGCCCGATCACCGCGCGGATCGGCTCGAACGAGAGCATCCCGATGCCGGCGCCGGCGCTCTTGCAGCTGTTCGGCGCCGCTGCCACCGAGCTCGCACGCCTCTATCCCGACCCGTACGCGCACGCACTGCGTGAGCGGGCCGCCGCACTCAACCACGTGAAGCCGGCCGAGGTGCTGTTCGATACCGGCGCCGACAGCCTGATCCTGCTGACGCTGCGCCTGTTCGGCAACGTCGGCGATACCGTCGTTGCCAGCGCCGGCACCTACCCGACCTTCCGCTACTTCGCCGAGGGCTGCGGCCTGCATGTCGACGAGGTGCCGTATCGCACCGGGGAAGGCCTGCTCGAACCGGACCTCGGTGCGCTGGCCGCCCGCGCGCACGAGCTGCGCGCGCCGCTGGTCTACCTCGCCAACCCGGACAACCCGGGCGGCCACTATTACCGTGCTGCCGAGATCGCCACCTTGCGCGCCGCCCTGCCGGTCGACACCGTGCTGCTGCTCGACGAGGCCTACGTCGACTTCTGCACCGACCCGGCCGACGCCCCGCCGCACGGCGTGTTGCCGAATACGGTGCGGCTGCGCACCCTGTCCAAGGCATACGCGCTGGCCGGCCTGAGGGTCGGCTACGCGATCGCGTCGGCCGACATCGTCGCCAAGGCCGACCAGATCCGACCGCAGTATGCGCTGTCGGCGCTGGCTCAAGCGGCCGCGCAGGCGCTGTTCGACACGCCGGACTACGCGCGCGACCTGGTCGACGAGACGCTGGCGCTGCGCGAAAAGCTCGCCGCCGCGCTGCGCGCGCACGGCCGGGCCCCGCTGCCCAGCCACACCAACTTCGTCGCGCTCGCCTATCCGGACGCGGCGGCGGCCGAGCGGATCCAGCGCAGCCTGCTCGCCGACGGCGTGGCGGTGCATCGCCCGCCGCACCCGGCACTAAAGCACCTGCTGCGCGTCACGGCCCACCCGCAGGCGCTCGATCCGGCCGTGCTCGCCGCGCTGGCCGGCTGAGCCATCCCCGGGGCTCCCTCTCGAACGCATCCGCGTTTGCGCACGGCAGCAGGGCGATTCGGCCCGCCCAATGAAAAACGGCACGCTTACTAGCGTGCCGTTTTTGCGTTGCCGGGTGACCAGCGTCAGCCAGCAACCTTGCCCAACGCGCGTCGCGCGGCAGCGAGGGTCTGTTCGATGATCGCGTCGTCATGCGCAGCCGACACGAAGCCGGCCTCGTAGCCGGACGGCGCGAGGTAGACGCCCTCGTCGAGCATCGCGTGGAAGAAGCGCTTGAAGCGTTCCAGGTCGCTCTTCGTCACGTCGGCGTAGCCGGTCGGGATGGTCTCGCTGAAGTAGATGCCGAACATGCCGCCGACCGAGTCGGCGCACATCGTCACGCCGGCCGCCTTCGCCGCATCGGCCAGGCCCTGCGCGAGCTTGGCGGTCTGCGCCGACAGGTGCTCGTAGAAGCCCGGGCGCTGGATGATTTCCAGCGTTTTCAGGCCCGCCGCCACCGCCACCGGGTTGCCGGACAGGGTGCCGGCCTGGTAGACGCCGCCGAGCGGGGAGATCTTGCCCATGATGTCGGCGCGGCCGCCGAACGCCGCCAACGGCATGCCGCCGCCGACTACCTTGCCCAACGTGGTCAGGTCCGGGGTGATGCCGTGCAGGCTCTGCGCGCCGCCGAGCGCGACGCGGAAGCCGGTCATCACCTCGTCGTAGATCAGCACGGTGCCGTACTGATCGGTCAGGCGGCGCAGTTCCTTGACGAACTCGGCCGACGGCTTGATCAGGTTCATATTGCCGGCGATCGGCTCGAGGATCACGCAGGCGATGGCGTCACCGAGCTCGGCGAAGGTCCTGGCCAGCTGCTCGACGTTGTTGTACTCCAGCACCAGGGTGTGGTGGGTGAAGTCGGCCGGCACGCCGGCCGAGCTCGGGTTGCCGAAGGTCAACAGACCCGAGCCGGCCTTCACCAGCAGGCTGTCGGAGTGACCGTGGTAGCAGCCTTCGAACTTGATAATCTTGTCGCGGCCGGTGAAGCCGCGCGCCAAGCGGATCGCGCTCATCGTCGCCTCGGTGCCGGACGACACCAGCCGCACCTGCTCGACGCTCGGCACCAAGCGGCAGATCGCCTCGGCCATGTCGATCTCGGCCTCGGTCGGCGCACCGAACGACAGCCCGCCAACGGCCGCCTGCTGCACCGCCTCGATCACTTCCGGATGGGCGTGGCCGACGATGGCCGGGCCCCAGGAGCCGATGTAATCGATGTACTGCTTGCCATCGGCATCCCAGAAGTGGGCGCCGTTGGCGCGGGAAACGAAACGCGGGGTGCCACCGACGCTGCCGAAGGCGCGCACCGGCGAGTTCACACCGCCCGGGATATGCGCCTTGGCGCGTTCGAACAGCTCGAGGTTGCGGGACATCATCTTTCCTTCATGAAGAGCGACCGCCAAGCTTCAGCGTCGCGTTTCCTGCCAGGCAGGCCGTCGTGGGCACAACCACACAGGCAGCATTTGGTCGGCCGCGATTATTCTTTCGGCCAACGGGTATAGGGGTGCGTGCTCAGATAGGCGTTGGTGAAGCGGCCGTCCTGCGTCACCTCGGTGCCGATCCACGCCGGCGTCTCGAACACGGTCGCCTCGTCCGGCAGCTCGATCTCGGCCAACACCAGCCCGGCGTTGTCGCCGAAGAACTCGTCGACCTCCCAGGTGAAGCCCTGGTAGACGATCTTGTAGCGGATCTTGTCGACCACCATGGGACACATCGCATCCATCATGGCGTCGGCGTCGGCGCGCGGGATCACGTATTCGAACTCGTGGCGGCTGGCGGCGCTGATCTGGCTCTTCAGCGTCAGCCAGGCCTGATCGCCGACCACCCGTACCCGCACGGTGCGCGCCGGATCCACCGACAGATAGCCTTGCCGATAACGCTCGCCGACCGCGCCGACGCGCCAGGCGTCGCCCTGCACCAGGAAGCGACGTTCAATTTCCAATGCCATGCCAAATCCTCGGGCCGCGTCCACAGCGGACACGGCATTAAAACGGTTTCAATACCACCAAAAATACCACCGCGAACATCACCAGCACCGGCGCCTCGTTGAACACCCGGTACCAGCGGTGGCTGCGCCGGTTCTGCCCGGCGGCGAACTGTTTCAGCAGCCGGCCGCACCAGCCGTGGTAGCCGATCAACAGCGCCACCAGCGTGAGCTTGGCGTGCAGCCAGCCGCCGGTGAAGCCGAACGCGACCATCAGCCACAGCCCGAAGCCCACCGCCAGCGCCCCGAGCGGCGTCATGAAGCGGTAGAGCTTGTGCGACATCAACAGCAGCCGCTCTTGTTCGGCCAACGTTTCGGCCATCGCCAGGTTGACGTAGAGCCGCGGCAGGTAAAAGAGCCCGGCGAACCAGGCGATCACGAAACAGATGTGCAGTGCCTTCAGCACCGGGTAGCTCATGCGATGACTCCGAGTTCGCGCTGGGTGCGCTTGGACAGCTTGGCGACGACCAGTCGCCAGGAGTGGCCGATGCCGTCGAGCAGTGCCGTCATGTCGAGTGCGGCGCAGTCGTCGACCTGCACCCAGCGCGCCCGTGCAAGATAGGGCGCCGGGCGCACGCCGGGCAGGTCGGTCAGCGCCAGGAACTCGTCGTCGCCGACCTTGTAGTTAACCCGCCCCTCGCCGACGATGCAGAACATCTTGCCGGCCACCGACACCACGTCGAGCCCCCACTTGATGTCGTGGCTGGCGCCGGGCAGCGTCAGCGCATGATCGAGCAGCACGGCGGTGTCGGGTTTCACGGGGTGCTCCGGTACTTGTTCTTGGCCGCCTCATACAGCGGCATCACCTGCGGCAGGTGCGACTGCAGGTCCTGGATGCGCGTCGCGCTGGACGGGTGGGTCGACAGCAGTTCCGCGCCACTCTTGCCCAGTTGCTCCATCTTGCGCCAAACGTCGACCGCCGCCTCCGGGTTGTAACCGGCACGCGCCATCAGCTCCAGGCCCATGATGTCGGCCTCGGACTCCATCGTGCGCGAGAACGGCAGCGTGAACACGAACTTGCTCGCCACGTTCGCCAGATCGATGGCGCCGCCGGACAGGCCGGCCAAGGCCCCGACGATGGACAACCCCTCCTGCTTCGCCACTTCCTGCGACATCTGCTCGCGGCTGTGCTCGCGCAGCGCGTGCGAGATCTCGTGGCCGAGCACCGCCGCCAGCTCGTCGTCGGTCAGCTTCAGCTTGTCGATCAGGCCGCTGTACACACCGATCTTGCCGCCTGGCATGCAGAAGGCGTTCACCTCGTCGCTCTGGAACACGTTCACCTGCCACGGCCAGCTCAGCGCGTCCGGGCGGAACACCCCGACCTGGGCGATCAGCCGGCGCGAGATCGCATTGACCCGGGCGACATACGCCTTGTTGGTATTGAGCGTCCCGGCCTCGCGCGCCTTGGTCAGTTCCTTGTTGTACGCCAACGCCGCACTCTGGTTGACCTCGGCCGACGGCACCATCAGGAACTGGCTGCGCGACGAGTGGGTCGCGCCGCCGTACGTGGTGCTCTGGCAGCCGGAGATGAGCCCCGCGCCGAGCAGCGCGGCCAGACTCAGCGAAACCCAGCCCGTACGCATCGGTGTTGTCTCCTTGTCAGGATCAGATCTCGATCATTTCGAAGTCTTCCTTGCGGGCGTCGCAGTCCGGGCAGGTCCAGTTCGGCGGCACGTCTTCCCAACGGGTGCCCGGCGCAATGCCATCTTCGGGACGGCCGGCCTCCTCGTCGTAGATGAAACCGCAAATCAGACACATCCAGGTACGCATGCTTTGTCCTTACGCTCAGGTAAAATGAACATTGTAATGGCAAATCGCGCCGACGTTGCTCGCCGTGGCGCCGGGCTTGCCGACTGGCCGGTTTCACGCTTGAATGCCGTCAGGATACACACCGATTACAGAGGGTACGCCTTGAGCACGTCCATCCTATTGCCCCCCGTGGTGATGAGCCTGAATGGCTCCGACCCGTCCGGCGGTGCCGGCATCCAGGCCGACATCCTGACGCTGGCCAGCCTCGGCTGCCACCCGCTGTCGGTGATCACCGCGATCACCGCGCAGGACAGCAGCGGCGTCGCCGACATGCTGGTGATGGACGCCGAATGGGTGCTCGACCAGGCACGGCTGCTGCTCGAGGACATGCGCGTCGCTGCGTTCAAGGTCGGCCTGATCGGCAGCATCGAGAACGTCGCGGCGATCACCGAGCTGGTGTCCGACTACCCGGACGTGCCGCTGATCCTCGACCCGGAGCTCGCCAACACCGGCGGCCACGATTTCGCCGACGAGGAGCTGCTGGAGGCGCTGCGCGACCTCTTGCTGCCGCAGGTCACCGTGCTGACGCCGAGCAGCCTGGAGGTGCGCCGCCTCGCCAGCAACGATCCGGACGAGGAGGACAGCCTGGAGCTCGCCGACGCGGCGCGCCGGCTCACCGCGCTCGGCTGCGAGTACGTGCTGGTCACCGGCGCGCACGAAAACACCCGCCAGGTCACCAACACCCTGTACCACGGCAACAGCGTGGTACGCGCCGACCACTGGGAGCGGCTGCCGACCGGCTACCACGGTGCCGGCGGCACGCTGGCCGCCGCGATCGCCGGCATGCTCGCCAGCGGCGCGCAGGTGCCCGAAGCGGTGCGCGAGGCGCAGGAATACACTTGGCAGACGCTGAAGCACGCGTTCCGCCCCGGCATGGGCCAGCACATCCCCGACCGGCTGTTCTGGGCGCGCGGCGGCGTCGACGAGGACGAGCAGCCCGCCTGATCCGCATCACTGAAAACTTCTTCCATCGACGCCGTCGCGCTGCAGAGCCGACGGCGTCGTCGTTTTGGCACGCTTGTTGCTTTTCCCGATCAGCCTGAATGTCTTGCCCAGCTTGGCCTCTTCGCTTTGCCATACTGGATAGAACCAATCTGCCGCCTTACAAATGGTTACGCATTTTGAAATGCGCTTCCATAACCTGCGGCGTAGCCTTTCGGCATAAAACTGTTTCGCTGACCAACCCCATGGCGGTCAATACCGTATGCAAGCTGGCGTGCCGAACCGGCCAGCTAGCCGTTCCGGGGTCCGCCAATGATGCTGTCGACACCCATGCACCGCGATTTACCCACTGCCGCGACCGGCCTGCTGCCCGGCTGGTCGGCCCGGCTGGAACTGGCCTACGCCCGTCACGGCGAACGCACCATTCCGGTGCATCGCCGTCATTTCGGCCCGCTTCGGGTGCAAAAACACTTCCATCCCGAGCCGTCCGGCGGCGTCTGCCACCAGATCATCGTCCACCCGCCCGGCGGCATCGCCGGCGGCGACGCGCTTGCCTTCGCCATTGCGCTTGAGCCCGGCGCACACGCGCTGCTCACCAGCCCCGGCGCCGCCAAGTGGTACCGCGCCCACGGCCGTGCCGCCAGCCAGACGCTGAATGCCCGCTTGGCCGAAGGGGCCGTGCTCGAATGGCTGCCGCAGGAGACCATCCTGTTCGACGGCAGCGACACCAGCCTCCACAACCATTTCGAGCTCGCCGGCGATGCCCGGCTCGTCTACAGCGACGTGGTCTGCCTGGGCCGCCCGGCCGCCGGCGAGCGCTTCGCCACCGGCCAGTGGCGCCAGGACAGCCGCATCGTGCGCGACGGCCGGCTGATCTGGGCCGAGCCGCTGCGCCTGGCCGGCAGCGACCCGCTCTTGACGAGCCGCATCGGCCTCGCCGGCCACAGCGTGGTCGGCACGCTGCTGTTCGCCGGGCCGAAGCTGCCGGCCGAACTGACCGCCCTCTGCCGCGAGCTCGTCGCCGACGGCCTGCTTGCAATCAGCCAGCTGCCCGAGCTCTGGGTGGCGCGCTTTCTCGGCGACTCGGCCGAAGCCGCCCATTCCGCCTTTCGCCAACTCTGGCGCCTGATCCGCCCCGAAGCCGTCGGCCTCGACGCGGTGGCGCCGCGCATCTGGAACACCTGACATGGACCTGACTCCCCGCGAGAAGGACAAGCTGTTGATCTTTACCGCCGCGCTGGTCGCCGAACGGCGCCGTGCGCGCGGCCTGAAGCTGAACTACCCCGAGACGGTGGCGCTGATCTCGGCCGCCATCATGGAGGGCGCGCGCGACGGCCAGACCGTCGCCGAGCTGATGCACTACGGCACCACCATCCTCGGCCGCGACGAGGTGATGGAAGGCGTGCCGGAGATGATCCCCGACATCCAGGTCGAGGCCACCTTCCCGGACGGCACCAAGCTGGTCACCGTCCACCAGCCGATCGCCTGAGGCCGCCATGACCCTCCTGCCGCTTCCGGCCGAAAAGTTGGCCGAATACCGCGACGCGCTGGCCCGGCTGCTCATCGACACCGTCGAGCATGGCGCCTCGATCGGCTACGTGTTGCCGATCACGCTCGCCACCGCCTACGACTGGGTGGACGGCCTCACCGCCTCGCTGGCGGACGGCTCGCGCCGGCTGTGGCTGGCGCAGGGCGACGACGGTCGCCTGCTCGGCAGCGTGCAGCTCGAACTCGCGCAACGCCAGAACGGCGTGAACCGCGCCGAGGTACAGAAGCTGATGGTGGCGAGCGGCCAGCGCCGCCAGGGCACCGCGCGCCGGCTGATGGCCGCGCTGGAGGCCGAGGCACTGACGCTCGAACGCGGACTGCTCTACCTCGACACCGAGGCAGGCTCGCCGGCCGAGGACTTCTACCATGCACTCGGCTACCAGCGCCTGGGCGAGCTGCCCGACTACGCCTACGGCGCCGACGGCGTGCTGCGCGCCACCGCGATCTATTTCAAGACCCTGTTCCGGAGACCCACCCGATGATTCCCGGTGAACTGATCGCCCAGCCGGGCGAAATCGAACTCAACGCCGGCCGCGCCACCGTAACGCTGACCGTCGCCAATACTGGCGATAGGCCGATCCAGGTCGGCTCGCACTACCACTTCGCCGAAACCAACCCGGCGCTGGCGTTCGACCGCGCCGCGGCGCGCGGCTTCCGCCTCAACATCGCCGCCGGCACCGCGGTGCGCTTCGAGCCGGGCCAGACCCGCACCGTCGAGCTGGTGGCGCTGGCCGGCCGCCGCCGCGTGGTCGGCTTTCGCGGCGACGTGATGGGGGACCTGTGATGAAGATCTCCCGTCAAGCGTACGCCGAGATGTTCGGTCCCACCGTCGGCGACAAGCTGCGCCTGGCCGACACCGACCTCATCATCGAGGTCGAGCGCGACTACACCGTCTACGGCGAGGAAGTGAAATTCGGCGGCGGCAAGGTGATCCGCGACGGCATGGGCCAGGGCCAGGCCCTGCATGCCGAGGTGATGGACACGGTGATCACCAACGCGCTGATCCTCGACCACTGGGGCGTGGTGAAGGCCGACATCGGCATCAAGGCCGGCCGCATCGCCGCGATCGGCAAGGCCGGCAACCCGGACATCCAGCCCGGCGTCGACATCGTGATCGGCGCGTCGACCGAGATCATCGCCGGCGAAGGGCTGATCGTCACCGCCGGCGGCATCGACACCCATGTGCACTACATCTGCCCGCAGCAGATCGATGAGGCGCTCTACTCCGGCGTCACCACCCTGATCGGCGGCGGCACCGGCCCCGCCACCGGCACCAGCGCCACCACCTGCACGCCGGGGCCGTGGCATATGGCGAACATGCTCAAGGCTGCCGACAGCCTGCCGATTAACCTCGGCTTCACCGGCAAGGGCAATGCCAGCGAGCCCGGGCCGCTGATCGAGCAGGTGCGGGCCGGCGCGATCGGCCTGAAGCTGCACGAGGACTGGGGCAGCACCCCGGCGGCGATCGACAACTGCCTGGCGGTGGCCGACCAGTACGACGTGCAGGTGGCAATCCACAGCGACACGCTCAACGAGGGCGGCTTCGTCGAGGACACGCTGGCGGCCTTGCGTGGCCGCACCATCCACACCTACCACACCGAGGGTGCCGGCGGCGGCCACGCCCCGGACATCATCAAGGCCTGCGGCCTGCCCAACGTGCTGCCGAGCTCGACCAACCCGACCCGTCCGTTCACCGTCAACACCATCGACGAGCATCTCGACATGCTGATGGTGTGCCACCACCTCGACCCGGCCATCGCCGAGGACGTGGCGTTCGCCGAGAGCCGCATCCGCCGCGAGACCATCGCCGCCGAGGACATCCTGCACGACAAGGGCGCGTTCGCGATGATGTCGTCCGACTCGCAGGCGATGGGCCGGGTCGGCGAGGTGGTGCTGCGCTGCTGGCAGACTGCCGACAAGATGAAGAAGCAGCGTGGCCCGCTACCCGAGGACGCGCCGGGCAACGACAACTTCCGCGCGAAACGCTACATCGCCAAGTACACCATCAACCCGGCGCTGACCCACGGCATCGCCCACGAGGTCGGCAGCATCGAGGTGGGCAAGCTGGCGGACCTGGTGCTGTGGCGTCCGGCCTTCTTCGGCGTGAAACCGAACCAGATCCTCAAGGGCGGCGTGATCGTCGCCGCGCTGATGGGCGACATCAACGGCTCGATCCCCACCCCGCAGCCGGTGCACTACCGGCCGATGTTCGGTGCGCTGCCGAGCGCGGTGGCCGACACCAGCCTGACCTTTGTATCGCAGGTGGCACTCGACGAGGGCATCGGCGAACGGCTGGGGCTCAGGAAACGGCTGGTGGCGGTGAAGGGCTGCCGCAGCGTGCAGAAGGCCGACCTGATCCACAACGGCTGGTTGCCCGACATCCAGGTCGACCCGCAGACCTACCAGGTCTATGCCGACGGCGAACTGTTGTGGTGCGAGCCGGCCGAGGTGCTGCCGATGGCGCAGCGCTATTTCCTGTTCTGAGGGGACCATCATGCTGGTACTGACCCGCTTTGTCGAAAGCGCCGAGCGCATCGACGACACGCTGCTCCTGACCTTCGAACTGCGCCAGAAGAGCCGGCTGCGCACCCGCGCCGTGTCCGGCGAGGAGGTGGGCCTGTTCCTCGAACGCGGCCAGCCGCTGCGTGACGGTACGCTGCTCGCCGCCGAGGACGGCCGGGTGGTGGTGGTGCGCGCTGCCGCCGAGACGCTGAGCCACGTGGTGGCCGCCAGCCCCACCGAGCTGGCGCGCGCCGCCTACCACCTCGGCAACCGCCACGTGCCGGTCGAGGTCGGCGACGGCTGGCTGCGCTTGGCCTGCGACCACGTGCTGATCGACATGCTGGCGCGCCACTTCGACGTGACGCTCAGCACCGTCGAGGCACCGTTCAACCCCGAGAGCGGCGCCTACGGCGGCGGCCACCACCACTCGCACGGCCAGGAGGCCGAGTTCCACTACGCCCCGAAACTGCACCAGTTCGCCAAGGCCCACCCATGAACACGCTCGCGCTACTGCAACTGTTCCGCCTCACCAGCCCGGCGCTGCCGATCGGTGCGTACAGCTACTCGCAGGGTCTGGAATCGGCGATCGAGCACGGCTGGGTGCACGACACCGTCAGCGCCGAGGTGTGGCTGGTCGAGCAGCTGGACGGCCCGCTCACGCGCTTCGAGCTGCCGCTGCTCGGCCAAGCGCTGGCCGCCGCAGCCGACGACGACGCGGCCGGGCTCGCTTCGGCCAACGCGCTGTGGCTGGCCAGCCGCGAGGCGGCCGAGCTGTACGCCGAGACGGTGCAGACCGGCTACTCGCTGAAGACGCTGCTGCTGGAGCTGCCCGAGCTCGACGTCGCGCAGCGTCGCACGCTGACCGAGCTGGAACCGCTCGGCCTGCCGGTGGCGTGGGCGGTGGCAAGCCGGGCACTCGGCCTAGACGCCGACGCGGCGCTGAGCGGCTATGTGTGGGCCTGGCTGGAAAACCAGGTGATGGTGCTGATGAAGGCGCTGCCGATGGGCCAGCTGGCCGGCCAGAAGCTGTTCTCGGCGCTGCTGCCGCGGCTGGCGGCGGTGCTGACCAGCTTGCCGGCAAGCCCCGAGTCCGGCTTCGCGCCGGGCCTCGCCTGGCTGTCGATGCGGCATGAGACCCAGTATTCGCGGCTGTTCCGATCCTGAAAGCGGTTTCAACATGGCTACGCAGACCCGATACCGCGTTGCGCGGTGCTCGAAATCCTCATGGACACCACGTCCATTCCGGTTTCTGCGCGCCGGGCGCCTTGTCTCGGGCCTGCTCGCCGATGCTGAAATCCGCTTTGCGGACAACCATTTTTAATCCCGAGGAGAATTCCATGGCTTCCAACCCCCTGCGCGTCGGCATCGGCGGCCCCGTCGGTTCCGGCAAGACCGCGCTCACCCTGGCGCTGTGCCGTGCGCTGCGCGACAAGTACAACATCGCCGCGGTCACCAACGACATCTATACCCAGGAGGACGCCCAGTTCCTGGTGAAACACGCCGCGCTCGATCCGGAGCGCATCATCGGCGTGGAGACCGGCGGCTGCCCGCACACCGCGATCCGCGAGGACGCGTCGATCAACCTCGAGGCGATCGCCCGGCTGAACGCGCGCTTCCCCGGCCTCGACATCGTGTTCGTCGAGTCGGGCGGCGACAACCTGGCGGCGACGTTCAGCCCGGAGCTGTCCGACCTGACCCTCTACGTGATCGACGTGTCGGCCGGCGACAAGATCCCGCGCAAGGGCGGGCCGGGCATCATGAAGTCCGACCTGTTGGTGATCAACAAGATCGACCTCGCCCCGCTAGTCGGCGCCTCGCTGGAAGTGATGGAGCGCGACGCGAAGAAGATGCGCGGCGAGCGCCCGTTCGTGTTCTCCAACCAGAAGATCGGCCAGGGGCTCGACGAGATCATCGCCTTCATCGAGGAAAAGGGCATGCTCACCCTACCGGCCGCGGCCCGCCGGGCCTGAGACGAGGAACCGTCTCGATGGCAAACCGCAGTCTCGTGAGCGTGCTGCGCTCGGTGTTCGATGACGCCGACGGCCCCCTGCGCGGCAGGGTGTTCCGCCTCTACGGCCTGTTGCTCGGCTTCAACCTGGCAGCCTGGGCCTGGGCACTGATCGCCTTCCGCGACCACCCGGTGCTGCTCGGCACCGCGCTGTTGGCATACAGCTTTGGCCTGCGCCACGCGGTCGACGCCGACCACATCGCCGCGATCGACAACGTCACCCGCAAGCTGATGCAGGAGGGCAAGCGACCGGTCACCGTCGGGCTGATGTTCTCGCTGGGCCATTCCACCATCGTGGTGGTGCTGTCGGTCGCAGTGGCCGCTACCGCGATGGCGTTGCAGACCCGCTTCGCCGAGTTCAAGGACGTCGGCGGCGTGATCGGCACCACGGTGTCGTCGCTGTTCCTCTTGGCGCTGGCGCTGATGAACCTGATGATCCTGCGCTCGGTGTACGGGGTGTTTAAACGGGTGAAGAACGGCGAACGCTACGTCGAGGAGGACTTGGACCTGCTCTTGGCCGACCGCGGCCTGCTGGCACGACTGTTCCGACCGGTGTTCCGGCTGGTGACGAAGGGCTGGCACATGTACCCGCTGGGCGTGCTGTTCGGCCTCGGCTTCGACACCGCCACCGAGATCGGTCTGTTGGGCATCTCGGCGGCATCGGCCGCCAAGGGCATGCCGGTGTGGACCATCCTGGTGTTTCCGGCGCTGTTCACCGCCGGCATGGCACTGCTCGACACCACCGACAGCATCCTGATGCTCGGTGCCTACGGCTGGGCCTTCATCAAGCCGATCCGCAAGCTCTACTACAACATGACGATCACGCTGGTGTCGGTGCTGGTGGCGCTAGTGATCGGCGGCATCGAGGCGCTCGGCCTCGCGGCCGACAAGCTGCAACTGAAGGGGGTGTTCTGGGACGCGATCGGCGCGCTGAACGACCACTTCGGCACCATCGGCTACCTCATCATCGGCCTGTTCGCGGCGAGCTGGCTGCTGTCGGCGGCGGTGTACAAGTGGCGCGGCTACGACGAGCTGGAGCTGCGTAGCTGAGCGTACCCGTCTGCCCACTACCAAACGATTTGGCCAACCCGTGAGGGTTGGCCAAAATTTTTTTGGGAACCGGAGGGCGACTCAGCGCACCACCCCGTCCGCCAAGCGCTCGGCGAAGTAGTCGACGATGCGTTCGCTCGCACCGCGGTGCGCGGCGGTGAAGCGCTGTGCCGCCGCGCCCATCGCGGCGCGTCGCTCGGCATCGGAGAGCAGCGCCACCATCTCGGCGACCAGCGTGTCGGCGTCGGCCACCTGCAGCGCCGCACCGGCCGCCAGCGCGAGCTCGCTCGCCTGCGGGAAATTGAACATCGACGGGCCGAACAGCACCGGCACGCCGACGCTAGCCGGCTCGATCAGGTTCTGGCCGCCCAGCGGCAGCAGGCTGCCGCCGACGAAGGCGAGATCGGCCGCCGCATAGTAGCCGAACAGCTCGCCCATGCTGTCGCCAATCCACACATCGACCTCGTCCGCCAGCGGCCCGCTCGTCGCGCTGCGCCGCGCCACGGTGAAGCCCTGCTGTTCGGCCAACGCCGCCACGCTGTCGAAGCGCTCCGGATGTCGCGGCACGATCACCAGCCGCGCCTTGGGGCGCACCTTGCGCCAGGCAGCCAGGATCAAGGCCTCCTCGCCGTCGCGGGTGCTGGCGGCCACCAGCACCGGCCGTTCCCCGAGCCAGGTGCGGAAAGTCCGGCCCAGCGCCAGCTGCGCCGCTGGCGGCGCGAAATCGTATTTGGTGTTGCCGCAGACCTTGATATTGCGGGTGCCGAGCAACACCAGCCGCGCCGCGTCGGCCTCGGTCTGCGCCGCCACGCCGGCGAGGCTCGCCAGCGCCGGTCGGATCAGCGGCGCGACGCGACGGTAGCCGCGGTACGACTTGTCCGACAGCCGCGCGTTGCCGAGCAGCAGCGGCACGCCGGCCTTATGCGCCGCGTGGATCAGGTTCGGCCACAGCTCGGTTTCCATCAGCACACCGAAGCGCGGCCGGTAGGCGGCGAAGAAGCCGGCCACCGCGCGCGGGAAATCGTACGGCAAGTAGCGCACTTCGGCGTCCGGGTACAGCTGGAGCGCGGTCGCGCGCCCGGTCGGCGTCATCTGGGTGATCAACAGCGGCGCATCCGGATAACGGGCGCGCAGCGCGTGCACCAGCGGCAGCGCGGCGCGGGTCTCCCCCACCGACACCGCGTGGATCCAGATCGCGCCGGTCGCACGCGGTGCATAGCCGTCGCCGAAGCGCTCATCCCAGTGCTCCAGATACGCCGGCGCCTTCTTCGCGCGCTTTTTCAGATAGCGCCTCAGCAGCGGCCGGATCAGCCAGCCGGCCAGAGTATACAGCCGCCGTGCCACGCTCACCGCGGCGCTCCGTGCATCGTCATCAGCGTCCGGTACACGGTGTCGACGTCCGGGCACTGACGCTCGCCGCCCAGGTTGGCCGAACGCACCGTCTCGATCACGCCGGTCGAGGCCGGGTCGGTGTCCGTATAGATGCCGACCAGCGGCACGTCGAGCGCGTTCGCAAGGTGCAACAGGCCCGTATCGACACCGACCACTGCCTCGGCATGGCCAAGCAGGCCGGCCGCATCGCGCAAACTCATCCGCTCCGGCACCAAGGCGCCCGGCAGCGCTACGGCGAGCCGCTCGGCGCGCGCTCTCTCCTTCGCATTGCCCCACGGCAACACCGCGCGCCAGCCGTGCGCCTCGGCCAAGCGCTTGCCCAGCGCGATCCAGTGCGGCTCGGGCCACAGCTTGCTGTCGCGGCTGGTCGCATGCAGCAGCACCACATAGGGATCGGCCGGCGCGGCGGTGGGTTTCTCCGGCGCCGGCACACCAAAGCGCGGCGCGCCGTCGGCCCGATAACCGAATACCTGCGACAGCAATCGGCGGCAGCGTTCGACCGCCGGCAGCTGCCAGCTGGCGGCATAGGTCTTGTCATAGAACAGGCAGGCGAGCGGCTCGCGGATGCTCTTGCGGTCGTAGCCGGCCAGCGGCGCGCGGCCCCAGCGTGCCGGGATCGCGCTCTTCACCAGGCCTTGCAGGTCGACCACTTGGTCCCAGCCGCCACTGGACAGTGCCGCCTTGCAGGCGCGGACCTCGCGCCAGGTCGAGGGCGAAAACGGCGCACGACGCCAGCGCCGCCACGAAAACGGAATCACCCGCACCACGGCCGGGTGCAAGGCGGCAATGTCGGCGAAGGCATCCTCGACGAGCCAGGTCAGCGACAGATTGGGGTAGTGCGTCTTGAGTTCGGTGAGCGCCGGCCAGGTGTGGATAAGGTCGCCCATCGAGGAGGTGCGCACGATCAGCACGTTCATCATGGCCGGCATTGTAACCGAGCGCAGCTGTGGTTAACCAAGCGGGAGAGGGGAGAGTCGGGTGTGGATAAGCAGCTGTGGATAAGAGGTGGCGGTTTTATCCACAACTTATCGTGCTCTCGCGACCCGACTCGCCACCATGATTATCAACAACAGAACACCCTGAAAACAAGTTGTTTTTTCTGTTTGTCCACACATTTGTACAGCGTACATCAGTAGTTTCATTTTATAAAAGGGCAAAGAGAAAAAAACGAGCGCGGGCAAAAAAACGATCTGCACAAGTGGCACTGATCAGACGGCGACCAGCATGTGGATAAGCAGGGCTTTTGCAGACCGGCACAACTTATCCACAAGCGATACGAACGTAAGCATGGCGACCACTAACAAGGCATCACCCATGGTAACCCATTGAATTCGTAAGAAATTATGACTTATCCACAGAGAAGTTGGCCCTAGTATCAGTTTCATCCAATTAAAAAAACAATAACTAAGAAAAGAACTGTCCGTGAAAACCGGACCGCCCTTCTGTCTACAAAAACCAGCAAGGTGAACTGCCAACAGACAGGACGATGCCAATAAGGCTAAACGGAGCGAAACCCAGGCATGGTCAGTGATAGCAAGACGCTATCGGCTACGATTTACCCCCAGAAAAACGGGGTTTTATGTCATTGGCTTCACCATTGTCATGCTCATGGAATGATTCGCGCTCATAAATGGCCGGGACATCGCTCGGAGCAATGTGAATAAGCAACTCGGGGGCTTTGCCGGCCGGATCGGCAGGCAGGGACGTGGTACAGTGCCGCCACGACAGGAAGGACAGAACAAGCATGAAGATCGGCATTGCCTGCAACGCCTTCGGTTACAGCGGCGGTTTCGAACGCTACGCCCTCGACCTGGTGAATGGTTTGCAGCGAATGGGCATCACCCCGACTTTTTTTGCCCGTCGCTTCGATACCGCGCTCGCCGAGTACCGGATGATCGAGCCGGTTGAAATCAAGGTCGGCTGGCTGCCCGGCAAACTGCGCGACGGCGCGTTTTCCCGGGCATTGGAAAAGGAAAAGGCTCGCCACGGCATCGAGCTCTTGATCGGCTGCAACCGCAACACCGCTTCCGACGTCGCCGTATGCGGCGGCACCCACCGCGGTTACCTCGCCGCCAGCGGCAAAGCGGCGGGTTTCTGGGATAGCCGGCAGATCGCGCTGGAAGAGTGCTTCTACGCCAATGCCCGGCGGGTGATTGCCCACTCGGCGCTGATGGCCAAGGAGCTGGCGACGCTTTATCAGGTACCGGCAACGAAACTGGCCACGCTGTACCCGCCGGTCAGCGGCGAACGCTTCGTCACGGTGGACGACGAGCAGCGGCGAGCCTTGCGCCGCCGCTTCGGCCTACCGGACGACAAGGTGGTGTTCGTGTTTCCCTCGTCCAGCCACCAGCGCAAGGGCCTGCCGGTGCTGCGCGCGGCGTTCGAACGGAGCGGGCTGCCGGTCTTGCTGGCAGTAGTTGGCCGGCCGCTCGACAAGCCCGGGCGCAACCTGATCGACCTCGGTTATCAGAAGCATATCGAGCAGCTCTATCAGGCGGTCGACTACACCATCCTCGCCTCGAGCTACGAGCCGTTCGGTCTGGTCGGCATCGAGTCGGCGCTGTGCGGCACGCCGCTGGTGTTGGCCGACAATATCGCCTGCACCGAGGTGCTCAGCGACGCCGCTTGCCTGCGCTTCGACCGCGAGCAGCCGGCAACGCTGGAGGCTGCGCTGGCCGAGGCGGTGCGACGCGTCGGGGCGGGAGCGGCCCGGCTGGCCGAACCGCGCCGCGAAATCCGCTACGATGCCGATGTCACCCGCCATGTCGAACAGCTGCTGGCCTGTGCCGGGCTGCGGTAGAATCGGCGTTTTGATCTGCTTTCCCCCTTATGACCGCTCCAGCCAAGCGCGCCTCGATCAGTGTGATCGTGGTGGCGATGAACGAAGCTCACGATATCGGCGACTGCCTGCGCTCGGTGCGCGACTGGGCCGACGAGATGATCGTGTTCGACTCGGGCAGCACCGACGGCACCCAGGCACTGTGCCGCGAGCTGGGCGCCAAGGTGTTCGAGACCGATTGGCCGGGCGACGGCCCGCAGAAGAACCGCGCACTCGACCAGGCCACCAGCGAGTGGGTGCTGTGCCTCGACGCCGATGAGCATGTCGGCGAGCAATTGCGCGGAGAAATCCTGCAATTGTTGGAAAACGGCAGCGAACATGCAGCCTTCTCCACGCCGCGCCGCTCACGTTTCTGCGGCAAGTTCATGGCGCATTCGGGCTGGTGGCCGGACCGCATCGTGCGGCTGTTCCGCCGCGAGAAGGGCCGCTTCACCGACGTGCGCACCCACACCCACCTCAAGATCGACGGCAGCACCGGCCGCTTCAACGGCCCGATCATCCACTATGCGGTCGCCGACCTGCACGAGTCGCTCGCCAAGGTGAACGACTACTCCAGCGCTGGGGCGCTGACGATGCAGGAGCGCGGCAAGACCGCCTCGCTGGCCTCGGCGATCGGCCACGGCTTCTGGGCGTTCTTCCGCACCTACATCATCAAGCGCGGCTTCCTCGACGGCGCCGAGGGCTTTGTGCTGGCAGTGTCGAATGCCGAGGTGTCGTACTACAAATATGTCAAGCTGATGCTGATGAATAAGAACAAAGCGCGTTGATCACTGCAATATTTGAGAAGAAGCCGGCTGATGCCGGCTTTTTTTGCGCTGCAAAATTGTCGGACGGGTGGCGAAAAACTGGGCTAGATTGAGTCTGTTGGCATGCTGTCTGAGGCATGTCGTCGCGCAGAAAGGCGGACGGGTATGGACATGGCAAGCATCGAATTCGGCGAGGCGGTGCCGGAGCAGGCCGCGGTGATCGGCATGCTGCTGCGCGAACACGGCCCGAATGCCTGGAACTGGCTGCCCGAGGACAATGTGGTCGCGACACTGGCCGAGCTGGCCGCCGGGCGCGGCGGTGCCCTGCTAGCCTGGGACGGCGGCGACATCGTCGGTGCGATGATCTGGCGTCGCGACGATCCGTATCCGGCGCTGCGGCCGGCCGACATCCCGCCCGAACAGGCGGCCTACCTCGCCGAGGCGGTGGTGCACCGCGACTACGCCGGCCGCGGGCTGGGCGGGCGGCTGCTGCGCGAGCTGAACGGCCGGCTGGCCAGTCGCGGTATCCGCTGGCTCGCCGCCGAACGCCACGAGGAGAATCTCGGCTCGGCCGGCATGATGCGCAAGGCCGGCTACAAGGTGCTCTCCGCGTACGACGACCCGCAGCGCCGTCACGCCGGCAATCGCCGCACTGCGGTGTGCGGACGGCGCCTCGACGAGGCGGGCAGCCGCCTCGCACACGTGCGGCGCATGGCCGAGTACAACCACTGGATGAACGAAAAGCTCTACCACACGCTCGAAGAGCTCCCCGAGGCGACGCTCAGCGGCAATATGGGCGCGTTTTTCGGCTCGCTGCTCGGTACGCTCAACCACCTGCTGGTCGCCGACCTGTTGTGGATGAAGCGCTTCGCCGAGCTGCCCGAGCCGGGCATGCTGGCGGTGCTGCGCGAGCGGGCGGCGCCGGTGGCGCTGAACAGCTGGCTGAGCCACAGCTTGGCTGGGTGCCTGGCCGAGCGGCGTCAACTCGACCGGCTGCTGCTCGACTGGTGTGCGGCGCTGACCGAGGCTGAGCTCGACCAGCCGCTCAGCTACCGCAATATGCGCGGCGTCGCGGCGACCAAGCCGCTGTTCCCGGTGCTGATGCATCTGTTCAACCATCAGACCCATCACCGCGGCCAGCTCAGCACGCTGATGTCGCAGCTGGGGCTGGATCCCGGGGTCACCGACCTGGTGGTGCTGATCGACGACGTGTGACGAACAGGCATGAAAAAGCCGCCAACAGGCGGCTTTTTCTTTGAACGGTAGGTTCAGCCGAACAGGCTGGCCGTCGCCGTCAGCGACCAGTCGACGGTGCCGCGACCGCGTGCGGCCAGCCAGGCGTTGGCCTGCGAGAAGTGGTGGTTGCCGAAGAAGCCGCGGTGCGCCGCCAGCGGCGAAGGATGCGCCGAGCTGAAGATGGTGTGCCGGCTGGTGTCGATGCGCTCGGCCTTGCCCTGTGCCCAGTTGCCCCACAGCAGGAACACGCAGCCCGGGTTCTCTTCGTTCACCGCATCGATCAGCGCATCGCTGACGGTCTGCCAGCCGAGCTTGCCATGGCTGCCGGCGCGGTCGGCCTCGACGCTGAACACGCTGTTGAGCAGCAGTACGCCCTGGCGTGCCCATGGCGTCAGGTCGCCGCTGTTGGCCGGCCCAATGCCCAGGTCGGCGGCCAGTTCCTTGTAGATATTGCGCAGGCTCGGTGGTACCCGCACCCCGTCCGGCACCGAGAACGACAGCCCCATCGCCTCGCCCTCGCCGTGATACGGGTCCTGGCCGAGGATCACGACCCGCACGTCGCGCGGGCTGCCGAAGGTCAGCGCGTGGAAGATCTGTTCGCGCGGCGGGTACAGCGCCTTGCCGTCCTGCGCGGCGGCGCTCAGGGCCTTGTCGATGTCGACGAGCACGCGTGTGCACTCGTGGCGGCGCAGCACCGTCTCCCAGTCGGGATGGACACGGGCCAGGGCCGGCGAAAGGTAGTCTAGGGTCATGGCGGACTCTGTTCAGGTTGGCCGAGCACTCGGCCCGCGCGCAAGGCGCACAATAAAAAAGGCGGCCGTGGCCGCCTGCGTCGGTTCCCCGGTGGCTCAGTAGTGAGCCATCGTCGGGTCGACCTCGTTGGCCCAGGCATCGACGCCGCCCTTCAGGCTCAACACAGGCTCGAAGCCGGCGTTGGCGAGGAACAGCCCGGCGTGGTAGCTGCGCACGCCGTGGTGGCAGACGGTGACGATGGTCACGTCGTCCGGCAGTTCGCCCATCTGCAACGGGATCAGATTCATCGGCATGTGGCGCGATCCGGGGATGGCGGCGATCGCCACCTCCCAGCCCTCACGCACGTCGAGCAGCAAGGGCTGTGCGCGCGACTCGTCAGCGAGCCAGGCAGCGAGGTCCGCCGCGCCGATTTCCTGTACGCCGCTCATCAGAAGCTGAAGCGGTTCGGTTCGGCGGCGTCGATCGCGTTCAGGCGGTCGATCACCACGTCGAATAGCACGGTTTCGCTGAACACGCCCTGGCTTTCGTGCTTGATGCGCAGTGCGCGCATCATCGGCAGGTCACCGACCACCACGACCATGCGGCCGCCGACGGCCAGTTGGGCCTTGAGCTGCTCCGGCACCACCGGCAGCGAGCCGCCGACATAGATCGCGTCGTACGGTGCCTGGGCGGCGTGGCCGTGCAGGCCGTTGCCCTCGACCAGGGTGACGTTCTCGACGCCGGCCTTCTTCAGGTTGGCGGCGGCGCGGTCTTTCTGCGCCGGGTCGATTTCGACGCTGTAGACATGTTTGCCAAGGGTGGCGAGCAGGGCGGTCACGTAGCCCGAGCCGGTGCCGATCTCGAGGATCTTGTCGTCGGCTTCGACATCCAGGTCCTGCAGCAGGCGGGCTTCCACCTTCGGCTGCAGCATGCGGCTGCCGTTGGACAGCGGCAGCTCGGTGTCGATGAACGCCAGGGTCTTCTGCGCATCGGCGACGAACTCCTCGCGCTTGACCTCCATCAGCAGGTCCAGCACTTTGAGATCGAGCACGTCCCACGGACGAATCTGCTGCTCAACCATATTGAAACGGGCTTGTTCAAAATTCATTGACCGACTCCGGCTGCAAGGGCATGAGATAGCTTGCGATTATCCCATATTTGCCTTACCTTTACAGCACTGCGGGCATCCTGGAAACCGTTTCCAGGGGGTCTGCATGCATGCCTGGCATCGCTAGGGGTCCTGCGCGCATGACGCGTGGGTGAGAAATACCCTTGGAACCTGATCCGGATAACACCGGCGTAGGGAAGCGAAGAGACCGCCAAGCCCCGTCCGGGGCCCGTCTGTGCGGTAAGTCCGTCTCCTGCGTCGACACCCCCACTCTTACGCAGGAGCTACTCCGATGAATACCCCCGCCGATCTGAACGTGGCGATGAAGGTGGACGAAGCCGCCATCCAGCCGCTGCCCAATTCCCGCAAGATCTATGTCGAAGGCTCCCGCCCGGACATCCGCGTGCCGATGCGCGAAATCAGCCAGGCCGACACCCCGACCCAGTTCGGCGGCGAGCAGAACCCGCCGATTTACGTCTACGACTGCTCCGGCCCGTACACCGACCCGGCCGCCCTGATCGACATCCGCTCCGGCCTGCCGGCGCTGCGCGCCGCCTGGATCGAAGAGCGCGGCGACACCGAACAGCTTGCCGGCCTGTCCAGCGAATACGGCCGCACCCGCGAAGCCGACGAGAAGCTCGACCATCTGCGCTTCAACCTGACCCGCAAGCCGCGCAAGGCGAAGCCGGGCTGTAACGTGACGCAGATGCACTACGCCAAGCGCGGCATCATCACGCCGGAGATGGAATACATCGCGATCCGCGAGAACCAGAACCGCGCCGCCTACGTCGAGTCGCTGAAAGCCACCGGCAACCAGCGCCTGCTGAATCTGATGACCCGCCAGCACAAGGGCCAGAACTACGGCGCGCTGACCGTCGACGAGATCACCCCGGAATTCGTGCGTCAGGAAGTGGCTGCCGGCCGCGCCATCATCCCGAACAACATCAACCACCCGGAATCCGAGCCGATGATCATCGGCCGCAACTTCCTGGTGAAGATCAACGGCAACATCGGCAACTCGGCCGTCACCTCGTCGATCTCCGAAGAAGTCGACAAGATGACCTGGGGCATCCGCTGGGGCGCCGACACCATCATGGACCTGTCGACCGGCAAGAACATCCATGAAACCCGCGAATGGATCCTGCGCAACAGCCCGGTGCCGATCGGCACGGTGCCGATCTACCAGGCGCTGGAGAAGGTCAACGGCAAGGCCGAGGACCTGACCTGGGAAATCTTCAAGGACACGCTGATCGAGCAGGCCGAGCAGGGCGTCGACTACTTCACCATCCACGCCGGCGTCTTGCTGCGCTACGTGCCGATGACCGCCAACCGCATGACCGGCATCGTGTCGCGCGGCGGCTCGATCATGGCCAAGTGGTGTCTGGCGCATCACAAGGAAAACTTCCTCTACACCCACTTCGAAGACATCTGCCAGATCATGAAGGAGTACGACGTCGCCTTCTCGCTGGGCGATGGCCTGCGTCCGGGTTCTGTGTGGGATGCCAACGACGACGCGCAGCTGGGCGAGCTGAAGACGCTGGGCGAACTGACCCAGATCGCCTGGAAGCACGACGTGCAGGTGATGATCGAAGGCCCGGGCCACGTGCCGATGCAGCTGATCAAGGAAAACATGGACAAGGAACTGGAGTGGTGCCACGAAGCGCCGTTCTACACCCTGGGCCCATTGACCACCGACATCGCACCGGGCTACGACCACATCACCTCGGCGATCGGCGCCGCGCAGATCGGCTGGTACGGCACCGCGATGCTGTGCTACGTCACCCCGAAGGAGCACCTCGGCCTGCCGAACAAGGACGACGTGAAGGAAGGCATCATCACCTACAAGCTGGCCGCGCACGCCGCCGACCTCGCCAAGGGCCATCCGGGCGCGCAGATCCGCGACAACGCGCTGTCCAAGGCACGCTTCGAGTTCCGCTGGGAAGACCAGTTCAACCTTGGCCTGGACCCGGACCGCGCGCGCTCGTTCCACGACGAGACGCTGCCGAAGGACAGCGCCAAGGTCGCGCACTTCTGCTCGATGTGCGGCCCGCACTTCTGCTCGATGAAGATCACCCAGGACGTGCGCGAATTCGCCGCCAGCCAGGGCGTGTCCGACGAGGAAGCGCTCGCGAAGGGCATGGAAGTGAAGTCGATCGAGTTCATGAAGGGCGGCGCGAAGCTCTACGACAAGGTCTAACTGTCGGCCGTTCGGTCAACGTTGGAAGATGAAACGGCAGCCTGCGGGCTGCCGTTTTTGTTGCTCGATGCGATTCGAACGGCTTTGCTTGGACGCTTGGGCGGACTATGTTGCCAAAGAGGCGGTAGCGGATAAGGGCGGCGAGACACCCGGTGGCAGTCCGGACGCCTTTTCTTGGAGCCTGTGCATGATCTAGTGAGCGAAGGGTCAGCCAAGGTGAAATGAGGCGAAAAAGCAGAATCTACTCATCGAACAGACAAGCATGTTGGGCCTCATTTCAACGCAGGATCACCCGAGCGCAGCAGATCATGAGCAGGTCTCAGTTCGTGAAAGGGCGGACAAGAGGTGTCATGACTTCCATCACCAAAGGAGCTCTGCCATGAAACTCGCCAGCGTTGCCCTGTTGGCGCTCGTGCTGACCGGATGTGCCACCCACTCCGCTTCCCCCACTGCGCAGGCCAGCAGCACGGCAAGCTGCAAGCCCACCTCGGAGCAAGAGATCGCAGCGCTGTTCGATCGCTGGAACCAGTCGCTGCAGACCCGAGACCCGCATCGGGTGGTCGCCAACTACGCGGAGCACTCCATCCTGCTGCCGACGGTGTCCAATCAGCCGCGCCTCACCCCGGCCGAGAAGCTGGACTATTTCCAGCACTTTCTGGCGAACGGACCGTCCGGCAAGATCGACATGCGCTTCATCGAGCTCGGCTGCAATTCTGCCGTGGATGCTGGGCTCTACACCTTCACCTTCACCAAGACGGGGGCTGTCGTGCATGCCCGCTATACCTATACCTACCGCTGGGATGGGACGAAGTGGCTGATTACCAGCCACCACTCGTCGGCCATGCCGGAGAACAAGTAGGGGTTATCGCGTCTGTGCCAAGACGCATCCGGCGTGTGCAATAGAAAGCGATGGTCTTCCGACCGCCGTTTTCTATTGCGCGCCGAGCTTGTCGAGCGGATCCACCACCCGACGTTCGTCGCGGTTTAGCCCCGTAGGGTGCAATAAGCGCAGCACATTGTGCCGTATCTGTTGAGATGGGAAAACGCTGCATTTTTTTCTATCTCTTAACTCGATCGTTGGATGATAGAAGCCATGTGGGCTGGCTGAGCGGCGGAATAATCTGCATGAAGCCGATTTCGTGTTATTCGTGAAATGACAAATATATAAAATATCGAAAAATATGATAAGGTGAGGCACGCAATTTATGCGTCACTATCGAGGTGGCCTACACCTTCATTCCTATGGAAAAGCTATTAAGATGAAAAAACAAACCAGCATGAGAACAGCTGCCTTCGCTTTATTTATTGTCGCTGCTACTACAATAGCTGCTGATTGGGCAATGGCCGACACCGTACAAGTGACTAATTCGGAGACGGACAAGACTATCGCTTCTACTCAAAAGCCAACAGAAGAACCCAATTCCGAAGGGATTTCTGGTACGTCGCGTCCTGATAGCAAATTGGCAAAATTAAAAATCGGTATGAAAATGGATGAAGTGCAGGAAGTCATGGGGCATGCACCGGATAAAACAAATAGCTACGAGACCGGAAAACGATGGATTCCGTTCTACTTTGGCAGTGATGCCCGGCGCCTCGAAGCTTTATATAAAGATGATGGCTGTTTGACTTTCACTGGCGGGAACGTCTGGGGCATCTCTGGCGGTGAACTAATCCACATTGAATTCGACCCGACTGGAAAGTGCTTTAAGAAGAGTTGATTCAGTCCCGTAGGGCGCAATAAGTGTAGCGCATTGCGCCCTATCCAAAAGACCGGCGCGGTTATGCATGCCTGCTATATCTATATTTACCAACGGGACTGGACGAAATGGCTGATCACCAGCCACCACTCGTCGGCGATGCCGGAGAAGCAATAGCCACGGCATGAGCTGGCCAACCCTGGCCGAGAGGCCTTACCGATCCCACGCTATTCGACGGCCGAGGCAAGTACGCCGCCGCAGACAGGAGAACAGTCCCATGATCGACACCCCCCGGATTGCTCAGACAGATGCCCGGCTGACCGCCGTCATTCATCTCACCGTTGCGCGGGCAGAGATCCAGCGCGTCATGGGGCCGGCCATCGCGGAGGTGCTGGCCACGATAGCGGCCCAGGGCATCGCGCCAACGGGTCCGGTGTTCTCGCACCACCTGAACATGGACCCGGACACCTTCGATGTTGAGGTCGGCGTACCGGTCGCTTCGCCAGTGACCCGGACTGGCCGGGTCACGCCGGGCGAGCTGCCCGCCGCGACGGTGGCGCGCACCGTCTACCACGGCCCCTACGAGGGACTGGGTGTGGCGTGGGGCGAGTTCATGGCCTGGATCGCCGCGGCAGGGCACGAGGCCGCCCCGGACTTGTGGGAGCGCTACGTCACCGGTCCCGAATCGGGCCCCGATCCGGCGAGCTGGTGTACCGAGTTGAATCGTCCGCTGTTATGCTGATTGATTATTGACGCTCATCAGGAGTCCGCATGGATCGCCATGCCACCGGTACCTTCGAGGTGCAACTTCCTATCCTTCCGCTGTACGACGTCGGGGCCGACGCACTGCTCGGCCGGCGCGCGATCGACAAGCAGTTTGTCGGTGAACTCGAGGCGACGAGCCGTGGCGAGATGTTGTCGGCCGGGACGGCCGTGCAGGGGTCGGCGGGCTACGTCGCCATCGAGAAGGTGACCGGCACGCTGCAGGGCCGCACCGGCACTTTCGTGCTGCAGCACAGCGGCACGATGACACGCGGCGCGCCGCAGCTGGTCGTCACCGTCGTGCCGGATTCCGGCACCGGCGAGCTGACGGGGCTGTCCGGCACGATGGCGATCAATATCGCCGACGGCAAACACCATTACGCGTTCGCCTACAGCCTTCCCGGAACCGCCTGAAGGCGCGCCGGCCCAGGCCCATCGAATCGGATCGTCGCATGGCTGAGCGGGCACGCTGGTCGCAGCAGGTGACAGAAGGCAGCAATGCCCTGGATCTGGAAGCGGGCGTGTTCACCCTTGACGATCCACACGACATCGCCCTGTCGCTGCAACGCTCGGCGGAGCGCAGCGAGCGGAGAAAAACGGACCCGTTTCGTTCGGCGATGTCGATGCTCACCTTCTACATCAACCGCGCCGGCCACCAGTTGTCCATAACGCAGCGCGAACGCCTGGAGCAGGCGAAGGACGAGCTCCGATCGCTCTATGGAAGGCCGCGGCGGCGTCCGTGATCGCTCTGTCCACGTCATCGAGATCCTCCCCGCCGCCTGACCCCCAGGCGCATTAGAGCCACTAACAAAATCCCCTTGGCGTTGTTATGCGGCCTGCCGTACTACTTGTACTGTCTGCGGCCGCACGCCTAGCCAAGACCGCTTCGCTGGGTTTGGTTAGCGGCTCGTAGCCCATCCGCATCGCCTTTCCCGCCGGCAAACCATGCCGTCTGGCAGACTGAAATTGTCTTCTTATAATTCATTTCATGAAGAAAGAATGGCCGCATTCTGCAGGCGCGGTCGAGCGAACAACACATGGAACGGCATGCCAACGGGGAGCACCACCATGCTAGACAGCGTCTTCAAGCTGACAGAACACAATACCAGCGTCCGCACCGAGATCATCGCCGGTATCACCACCTTCCTGACGATGGCCTACATCATCTTCGTCAACCCGACCATCCTGTCGACCACCGGCATGGACAAGAATGCGGTGTTCGTTGCCACCTGTCTTGCCGCCGCCACCGGCTCGCTGATCATGGCCTTCATGGCGAACTGGCCGATCGGCATGGCGCCGGGCATGGGGCTGAACGCTTTCTTCGCCTTCACCGTGGTCGCCGCGATGGGCTACACCTGGCAGCAGGCGCTCGGCGCGGTGTTTGTGTCCGGCACGGTGTTCATCATCCTCACCGCCACCGGCATCCGTTCCTGGCTGATCTCCGGCGTGCCCAAGTCGCTGCGCTGCGCGATCGGTGCGGGTATCGGCCTGTTCCTCGCCATCATCGCGCTGGGTAATGCCGGCATCGTGGTCGCCAACCCGGCTACCAAGGTCGGCCTCGGCAACCTGCATGCCCCGCAGGCGCTGCTGGCGATCTTCGGCTTCTTCGTGATCGCGGTGCTGGATGCGCTGCGGGTGCGCGGGGCCATCCTGATCGGCATCATCGCGGTCACTGTGCTGAGCATGCTGCTCGGCCTCAACCAGTTCAACGGCGTGTTCTCCGCCCCGCCAAGCCTGGCGCCCACCTTCCTGAAGCTGGACATTGCCGGCGTGCTGCACGGCGGCTTCATCCACGTGATCCTGGTGTTCGTGCTGGTCGAGGTGTTCGACGCCACCGGCACGCTGATGGGCGTGGCGCGCCGCGCCGGCCTGATGGAGGGAGAGCGCTACAAGGGCTTGGGTCGCGCGCTGTTCGCCGACAGTATCGCCATCTTCCTCGGCTCGCTGATGGGCACCAGCAGCACCACCGCCTATATCGAGAGTGCCTCCGGCGTGCAGGCCGGCGGCCGTACTGGCCTGACCGCGCTGACCATCGGCGTGTTGTTCCTCGCCGCGCTGTTCCTGGCGCCGCTGGCCGGCTCGGTGCCGGCGTACGCCACCGCCCCGGCGCTGCTCTACGTGGCCGGCCTGATGCTGCACGAACTGCTCGACGTGGAATGGGACGACATCACCGAGGCGACCCCGGCCGCACTGGCGGTGCTGGCGATGCCGTTCACCTACTCGATCGCCAATGGCCTGTCGTTCGGCTTCATCACCTACGCGGTGCTCAAGCTGTTTACCGGCCGCATCAAGGAAGTACACGCCGCCAGCTGGGTGATTGCCGCGCTGTTCCTGATCAAATACGTCGCGTTCGGCTGACTGCGTTCCCGCCTGACCGGACAAGGAAAGGCGCAAGTGAAACGGCAGCCCATGGGCTGTCGTTTTCCGTTCGGAGAGACAATGCAATGTCTATGCTTTTGGTATTGGCATGGTGCTAATGATCGTCCCTACGCCTCAATCGACAAGGAAACCGCATGAGCCGACAAATCTTCGTCAACCTGCCGGTGAAGCAGCTTGACCGTTCGATCGCCTTCTTCCGCGCGCTGGGCTTCGACTTCAATGCCCAGTTCACCAACGAGGAGGGGGCCTGCATGGTGGTCGCCGACGGCCACAACTACGTGATGCTGCTGGCCGAGGACAAGTTCAGGAGCTTCGCTCCCCACCCGATCAGCGATGCCACCCGCGCAACCGAAGTGCTGGTGTGCCTGTCCTGTGCTAGCCGTGCCGAGGTCGACGAGCTGGTCGCCAAGGCGCTCGCCAACGGTGGCTCTACCTATAAGGAGCCGGTCGACTACGGCTTCATGTACGGCCACGGCTTCCTGGACCTGGACGGCCATGTCTGGGAACTGGCGTATATGGACCCGGCTGCCATCGCCTCGGCGTGATCCCCGTTTCGGCCAGCTTTGGCCTAACGCGTGGGCAGTAAAAACGGCAGCCCGTGGGCTGCCGTTGTTGCGAGTGTAGCGGAGGGGGCGTGTCAGTGGGTGAACAGCACCAGCGCGCCGACGATCCAGCAATACAGTGCGAACGGCCGCATCGCGTTCACTTCCTGGCGCTTGAACCAGGCCATCAGCGCCCACACGCTCAGGTAGGCCACCACGCCGGCCACCACGCCGCCGATCAGCGCGGTCTGGAACGTCGCCGCGTCGGCCTGACGCGCCAGCTTCGGGATTTCCAGCACGCTGGCGCCGACGATGATCGGCGTGGCCAGCAGCATCGAGAAACGCGCCGCCGCGCCGTGGCTCAGGCCGGCCCAGAAGCCCGCCACCATGCTCGCGCCCGAGCGCGAGAAGCCCGGAATCAGCGCCAGCGACTGCGCCAGACCCACGCCGAGTGCCTGCGGCACCGTCAGCTCGGTCAGCTCCTTGCGGCCACGGCTGCGCGCCTTCTCGCCGACGAACAGGATCACCCCGTTCACGATCAGAAAGATCGCCGCGAACATCACATTGGCGAACATCCCCTTCAGCGCCTTCTCGAAGATCAGCCCGAGCAGCGCCGCCGGCACCGTGCCGATCACCACCAGCTGAAACTCGCGCCGCGCCACCGCGTCGTGTCTGCCGAACAGGCTCTTCGCGTAGGCGATCCAGTCTTTGCGGAAGAACAACAGCAGCGCCACCGCGGTGCCCAGGTGCAGCAGCACCACCACCGGCAGGAAGTGCACCTTCAGGAATTCGGGCGTCAGATCCCAGTGAAACGCCCACGGCGTCAGCACGGCGTGCGCCACGCTGGAAATCGGAAACAGCTCGCTGATCCCTTGCACGATGGCAAGGATGAGGGTTTGCAGCAGGGTCATGGCAGGGTCCTGTGGATAACTGCCGCCATTGTAATGGATGAGTCGTGCGGTTTTGTTACGAGATGCACGCGGGAGGGCTTATCCACAGCGGGCCGAGTGAGCGGCGCTTCGGCCCACTTTGAGAGTGGTCGGCTCAATGAAACTGGGTACGGTACGCCCGAGCCAGATAATGCAGAAAGCCTCGATCTTGCTCATTTTGCGAAGGGGGTTGCTTGCCGTGAAACAGGATGAACTGGCGGATCCAGCTGGTGTAGGGCTGCTCGGTGCGTAGGCTGTAATGCTTGAGACGGATGCGGTCGATGACCTGATCGAGCAGCTTGGGGGAAGCCACGACGTGTTTGCCTGTAGGTTTACGATTACCCTTTTGTCATAGGCGCTGATGTGGCAAGCTGTCCAGGTGGATGGATTGGTCTTCGCGTCGCTTCCGACGCATTTTTTTACGTCTTTTAGGACGGGCGGCCTCAATAACCAAGTGCAACAGGGTTAATGTTTCTCGGCTTGTCGCGATTCAATCACGGCATCCAGATGTTCGGCAAACACCTCGATCGGCATCTTGAATTTCAACACTGCACGTGGGCGTGTGTTCAGCCGGTGCGCGATAGCATCCAGTTCTTCCTGGCTGTGCACGGACAGGTCTGTCCCTTTGGGCAAATATTCCCGGATCAGGCCGTTGGCGTTCTCGTTGCTACCCCGCTGCCACGGGCTGTGTGGGTCGGCAAAGTAGACGCGAATACCG
>NZ_JAUEDK010000069.1 GCF_030385785.1 Crenobacter oryzisoli | reverse complement strand
GTTTGTGATCGTCGATGGCCATCCGATCCACAAGGCGAAGCTGGTCAGGGACTATGTGGAGAGCTTGGAAGGCAAGCTCAACCTGTTCTACTTGCCGCCTTACTCGCCGCAACTGAATCCGGACGAGCAGGTCTGGGCGCACGTGAAGCGCCAGGTATCAAAGCGTCTGGTGCAAAACCATGAGGAAATGAAGCGGCTAGCAATCGGCGCCTTGCGTCGAATCCAAAAGCTACCCGGGCTGGTGAAATCGTTCTTCCGCCAGCCTGAGTGCCAATATGCCTGCCAGTGACAATACTTTTGCAAAGCTTAGTAAAATGAACCATTTTCAATCTTTAACATTTTATCATGTCGCATCGCAGTACCCTAGAAAAGGGGTTTTACCGCCCCGACATTGATGGACTACGTGGCATCGCTGTTTTGCTAGTTGTTCTGTGCCATGCAGGATTCACTCAATTCAAAGGTGGATTTATTGGCGTAGACATTTTCTTTGTAATATCAGGATTTATTGTCAGCACAACCATAATCCCCAATATCGAACAAAACAAGCTGTCACTTGTCGACTTCTACGCCAAGAGAGCAAAAAGGCTACTGCCGTCGCTATACCTGGTTTGCATCACGACTTTCCTTTTTTCATCGCTATTCCTACTGCCTCAGAATCTCATCGAGGTAGCGAAGAACATTGGTTATATCTCTATTTTCTCTTCTAATATATATCTCTCACACCAAACAGGCTACTTTGCGCCTCAAGCGACCGATTTGCCGTTGCTACATACTTGGTCCCTGTCTGTCGAAGAGCAATTTTACTTAATACTACCCGCCGCGCTTATCGCCCTTCTGCCACGAGGACGCCGCTTCACTATCGTCGCCTTTGGCATATTGTCTCTGGCCTCTCTTTACGTCTCAGAGACAAATACCAGCCATGGCAATGAAGCCGCCTATTACCTTTTTCAGAATCGTGCATTCGAGTTTCTGCTCGGCGTAATTCTGGCACTCTGCCTAGGCCAAGCCAAAGCAGCAAGAAAATGGCCATTCGACATTCTTCTCCTGGTTGGTCTGATAGCATTAGGAACAATCACTTACACATACAGTGAAAAAACACCATTCCCAGGTTGGCATGCTTTAATTCCTTGTGGCGCAGCATTAATACTCATTTTCGCCGGGAATCGCACCGCCTTTTTCAGAATATTTTTGGATAACAAGCCTCTTGTTTATGCTGGAAAAATTTCTTATTGTTTATATTTATGGCATTGGCCGGTAATTTTCGCGTTCAATAGATTCGGCTATGACAGCATCTATGGGCATAGCGTTGCCATATTAATCAGTACAGGGCTTGCAATACTGACACATCACCTTATAGAAAAGCCCTTTCGATATTCAGCCACGCCAAACAAAAAGGCGCTACTGCGCCTTATGCTATCACCCATATTGCTAAGTGGCGCATTAATAATAATTGGTAAAAACACTGACCGATTCCTCTTCCTCTACCCGGAGAAAGTCGTCAGTTACTATAAAGATGCAGGCGATCTATGGGAAGCGCCTCGCGAGAAGTATTGCTGGCAGAAAATCGGCATCTCCAATAGCCAGCAGTGCCGACTTGGACACGAAGATGCC
Source organism: Crenobacter oryzisoli (assembly GCF_030385785.1). Lineage (GTDB taxonomy): Bacteria > Pseudomonadota > Gammaproteobacteria > Burkholderiales > Chromobacteriaceae > Crenobacter_A > Crenobacter_A oryzisoli. The sequence continues at coordinate 19,583 of NZ_JAUEDK010000069.1, read as the reverse complement.
ACTCCCAATTCAGTGCTCTGGGGGGATTCTCATGCCTATCATTTCGTCAACTTTATAGATAACATAGGCAAAGAAAAGCAGCTAACCATTCACGATATTGCGTATAGCGAATGCCCTCCCATTGCCAATATGTCGGCCACTTCAAACGACTCGCATTACAAAGACAACAATAGCAGATGCAAAATACACGATAAAAACGCAATGGAGTACATCTTAAAAGAACCAGCCATCCGTTACGTATTCATGTCGGCTGTATGGCATAGCTACCAGAACAGCGGAACAGATCAAAATGCAACCTACGGTATCGGGTTTCACCCCGGCGAATTCGAGAAAGAACTTCAAACCACGATACAGCAGCTAGAGAGCGCCGGAAAACAAGTAGTCATCTTGGACGATATCCCAACCATTCCGAAATCAATGGTCAACTGCCAAGCATACAATGAACTATTTCTTCCAGTTAAACAACAAAACTGCTCATATCCAGAAAAACTGGCAGATGGAAACTACCTATCCGTACAAGACATGTTTGGCCGAATAAAAAAGACCAATCCAAAAGTGAGCATTATTAATACATTCAATGTTTTGTGCTCGAATGGCATCTGCCGCACATCGTTTGGTCAAGTTCCGGCCTACCGTTATGATGACATAGGGCACTTAGGCGTTTCGGCCAGCAAGATTTTCTTTGACGAATATATGCGTCGTAATCCAGGAGAGCTCGATAAGCTGTTCCCTGCCAGACATAATGAGCACATAGGCCAAAAACTGTAATTCACAATTAAGCCAAGGCCCCGCCACTCGCGGGGCCATTAACCTATTCAGCAATAGTGGCGCCACTCCGAAATAGTCTTACAACCCGGGACAGGGCGGAGGCAATGCCCTGGACTCGCCCCTCAGAGCCGCCACCAGCCTACGTCATAGTCCCCACCACCTCCCCCGCCCGCTCCCGCAACTGATACTTCACCACCTTCCCCGACGCATTGGTCGGCAGCGCGTCGACCAGCAGTACCCTGCGCGGCACCTTGTAGTTGGCCATCTGCTCGCGGCACCAGGCGATCAGCCCGCCCTCGGTCAGCTCGCCTCCCTGCTTCGCCACCACATAGGCCCAGCCCACCTCGCCCAGGCGCTCGTCGGGCATGCCGATCACCGCCGCCTGCGCGACGGCCGGGCAGCGCATGGCCGCAGTGGGTGGCGGTGGTGAGATAGAGTGTCCCAGCGGCGCAGGTTATAATTTTTGCCCCAGCCTCCCGCCTTCGCGCCCCACCTCCGATGCATGCTTTGTCGTTCCTGCAAGCCCTGAAGCAGCTGCCTTCCCACTACGTCGAGCGCGGCGTGCGCTACTCCCGCGAAGGGCGCGTTAACATCGTCGTGCTCGACGAAACCGGCTGCCGCGCCGAGGTGCAAGGCAGCGAACTCCGCCCCTACCTGGTGACGCTGTTCTTCGAGCCGGACGGCAAAATTGACGACGACTGCAGCTGCCCGATCGGCGGCGGCTGCAAGCACGTCGCGGCAGTGCTGACGATCCTGGCGGAACAGGCGATGGGCACAACGCTGGGCGGTAACGCCATCCAGCCTGTCGCCGCGCGCGACGAGTTGAGCTTCGCCCTGCGCTGGCTGGCCGAGACGCCGGGAGCGCCAGCCGCAGAGGGCAAGCCGGAAGAGCATGTACGTTATCTGCTGTCGACCACGGAGTGGGCCGACCCGGTACGGCTCACCCTGTCGGCCAAGCTGTTCCACCGCCTGAAAAACGGCAAGTGGTCGGCACCGCGACGCTACGACTACTTCGCGCCCGACCGCTGGCGCAAGGCCCCCGCCTACCTGCAGCCGATCGACCACCAGATCGGCCAGCTGGCTTGGCGTGCCTCGTATTACCGCGACGACCCTATCGAGCTGTCCGACGAGACCGGCGCGCTGCTGTTGCAACTGCTGGCTGAAAGCGGGCGCTGTTATCTGGAGAAGTTCGACGGCCTGTTACTGCGCTGGGGCGAACCGCTGCCGCTGACGATGGCGTGGCATAGCCACGAGGACGGCGCCACCTGGCCGCAACCGATCGCCGGAGAGCTGGATACCGCGACCTCCTGCGTGCTGCCCTACCAGCCGCCCTGTTATCTGGATTACCAAGGGCCGAACACGGCCATCGCCGGCCGCGCCAACAGCCCGTGGCCAGCCCCGCTGCTGGCGCATTTGCTGCACGCTTCGGCCATGCCGACACAGGTGTGGCAGCAACTGGCCGAGCGTGAGCCGCAACAGTGGAACCGGCTGAGCCTGCCGTTGCCGGGCGAGCGGCCGCTGCGCGTCGTCAGCGACGTGGCGCCCTCGCCCGTGTTGCGCGTGCGGTTCGTGGGCTCGGCAGACGCGCCGCAGCGCGTGATCCAGCCCGGGTTCGACTACGACGGCGTGCACGTTGGCGCGGGCGACGAGGCTTGCGTCACGGTGCGTCAGGATGGTCAAGCCGTGCAGGTGTGGCGCGATCTGGCCGCCGAAGCGGGTTGGCTCTCTGCCCTCGCCGCGCCGCCGGCACGCGACTGCTACCCGCCTGCGTTATGGCCGGCGCTGCAGCCGGGCGACCGCGCCCAGCCGAGCGACATGGCGTGGGTGCGCTTCTTGTCCGAAGCAGTGCCAGCGCTGCGCGCAGCCGGCTGGCACGTCGAAATCGCACCGGAGGCCGAGCTCGAGGTGCTGTCGGCCGACGACTGGTGGGGCGAGCTCGAGGAGAGCGGCAACGACTGGTTCAGCCTGGAACTGGGGGTGGTGGTCGACGGCGAGAAGCTCAGCCTGCTGCCGCTGTTGGTCGACGCGATCCGCCAGGCGCCGGCCGATTACCGGCTGGAGGCGTTGGCGGGCCAGGCGCAACTGCTGCTGCCGGCCGGCCCCGGCCGTTACCTGACACTGCCCGGCGAACGGCTGCGCCCTATCCTCGCCACCCTGACCGAGCTGTTCGAACGCGACGCGCCGCTGGACGGGCCGCTGCAACTGCCCGCCAGCCATGCCGCGCGGCTCGGCGAGCTGGGCGAGCTGCCCTGGGCCGGCGGCGAGCGTTTGCGCGCACTGGCGGCCAAGCTGAAAGACTTTCAGGGCATCCAGCCGCTGGCGGCGCCGCAAGGCTTTCGCGCTACGCTGCGTGGCTACCAGCAGCAGGGCCTGGGCTGGCTGCAGTTTTTGCGCGAATACGGCCTCAACGGCGTGCTGGCCGACGACATGGGCCTGGGCAAGACGGTGCAGGCGCTGGCGCATATCGTCAGCGAAAAGGTCGCCGGCCGGCTCGATGCCCCCTGCCTGGTGATCGCCCCGACCAGCCTGATGTTCAACTGGCAGCGCGAAGCCGCGCAGTTCGCGCCGGATTTGACTGTGCTGCTGCTGCACGGCCCGCAACGGCACCGGCACTTCGAGCAGCTCGGCGCGGCAGACGTGGTGCTGACCACTTACCCGCTACTGGCGCGCGACCAGGAGACATTGCGCGCCCAACGCTGGCACGTGTTGATCCTCGACGAGGCGCAGGCGATCAAGAATCCCAAGGCGCAAGCGGCGCAGATCGTGCGCGAACTGGATGCCCGGCACCGGCTGTGCCTGACCGGCACGCCGATGGAAAACCATCTGGGCGAGCTGTGGGCGTTATTCGACTTCCTGATGCCGGGCTTTCTCGGCAGCGAGACGCAATTCAAGCGCGTGTTTCGCACCCCGATCGAAAAACAGGGGGACAACGAGCGCCGCCGGTCGTTGGCGCGGCGTGTGGCGCCGTTCCTGCTGCGCAGGAGCAAGAACGAGGTGGCGACCGAGCTGCCGCCCAAGACCGAGATCGTGCGCGCGGCCGAGTTGTCCGGGGCGCAGCGCGACCTGTACGAAACGGTGCGTCTGGCATTGCATGAGAAGGTGCGGCGCGAAGTGGCGGCCAAGGGCTTCAAGCGCAGCCAGATCGTGATTCTGGACGCGCTGCTCAAACTGCGCGAAGCGTGTTGCGACCCGCGCCTGGTCAAGCTGGAGCAGGCGGCCAAGGTCAAGCACTCGGCCAAGCTGGAACTGCTGATGCAGTTGCTGCCGGAGCTGGTGGAGGAAGGCCGCCGCATCCTGCTGTTCTCGTCGTTCACGCGCATGCTCGGCCTGATCGAGGACGAACTAAACGCGCGCGGCATCGACTACGTCAAGCTCACCGGCCAGACGCGCGACCGCGCCACGCCGGTGGCGCGCTTCCAGGCCGGCGAGGTGCCGGTGTTCCTGATCAGCCTGAAGGCGGGCGGCGTCGGCCTGAACCTAACCGCCGCCGACACCGTGATCCATTATGACCCGTGGTGGAATCCGGCGGTGGAGGAGCAGGCCACCGACCGCGCCTACCGCATCGGTCAGGACAAGCCGGTGTTCGTGTACCGGCTGCTGTGTCAGGGCACGGTGGAAGAAAAAATGCAGGCGCTCAAAGACCGCAAGCAGGCACTGGCGGCCGGCGTGTACGGCGAAACCGGCGACATCGCCGCGCTGCTCGCTCCTGACGACCTGAGCGAGCTATTTGCCCCGCTGGATTCCTGAATGCACTCCGCTCTCGGCACTGACTTGGCAACCGGTGCGATGCGCGCCGTTTCACCGTGCGACGATACATTCAAGAGTCGCTAACACAACGAAGTTGCTGCGAAGCTAAAACCCAGCGTAGCGGCCTTGCTAGGCGTGCTGCCGCAAACATACGGCAAGGCAGCACAACAACGCCAAGGGGGTTTGTTAGCGGCTCAAGGGAAGGCGACGCGCAGCGTGGCGGACACCGGCCGCGCCTGGCAGGCCAGAATCCAGCCTTCGGCCAGCTCGGCCGCGTCGAGGATCTGGTTGCCGAGCAGCGTCACCTCACCGGCTTCGACCTTGCACATACAGGCACCGCAGGCGCCGGCTCGGCAGGACGACGGCGGCTTCATGCCGGCGCGGGCCATCGCGTCGAGCAGCACTTCGCCCGGCTGCCAGTCGAAGGCGTACACCTCGTCGTCGAGCGACACCTCCACCTGCGCGGCGGTGGCACTGCTGTCGACCGGCAGCGGCGCGTTGCCGGCCACGAAGCGCTCCAGGTGCACCCGCTCGGCCGGCACGGCCAACTGCGCCAGCGCCGCCTCGGCAGCCGCCATGAACGGCGCCGGGCCGCAGATGAAGGCGTCGGCATCGCGCCACGGCGCGACGAGGCTGGCCAGCTGCTCGGCCGACGTGATGCCCTGCACCCCATCGAGCCAGTGGATGACGCGGAAGCGCTGTGGATGCAGGCGTGCCAGTTCCGCCAGTTCGGCGGCGAAGATCACCGAGCGCTCGTCGCGGTTGGCGTAGAGCAGCGTCACCTGCCCGCGCCCCACCGCCAGCGCCGACTTGGCAATGGCGATCACCGGGGTGATGCCGCTGCCGCCGGCGAACAGCAGCAGGTCGGCGTCGAGACTGGCCGGAACGAACAGGCCGGCAGGCTGAGCCACCTCCAGCCAGTCGCCGGCGGCGACGTGGTCGCACAGCCAGTTCGACGCGCGGCCGTCGCGGACCCGTTTCACCGTCACCTTGGGCGGTTCGGCCAACGCCGGGCTGCTCGCCAGCGAGTAGCAGCGCACCAGCGTCTCGCCCGCCACCGGCAGGCGGAAGGTGAGGAACTGCCCGGGCTTGGCGCGGAAGCGTTCGGCCAAGTCGGCCGGCACCTCGAACACGAAGGACTTGGCCTCGGGCGTTTCGGTGCGCACCTCGGCGACGCGCAGCCGGTAGAAGCCCGGGGCGGGATTGCGGGCGTAGTCCATGGCTCAGTCCGCGGTCATCAAGAAGCCGTTGTCGACGCGCAGCTCCAGCCCGTTCACCCAGCGCGACTCGTCCGAGGCGAGGAACAGCACCACGTTGGCGACGTCCACCGGCTCGCACATGCGCGCCAGCGGGTCAGCGCCACTGTCGCTCATCTGGCTCGGGTCAGCCTGCGCGGCCAGCGCCGCCACCATCGGCGTCTTGATGCCGTCCGGGTGGATGGAGTTGCAGCGGATGTGGTACTTCTGGCGCTTGCAGTAGGCGGCGACGCTGCGGGTGAGCGCGGCCACCGCGCCCTTGCTGGCCGAGTACGCGCAGAACATCGACATGCCGCCGATGCCGGCGAGCGACGACATATTGACGATGGAGCCGCCACCCGTGCCCTTCATCGCCTTCACCGCCGACTGGCAGCCCAGGAAATAGCCGGCGGCGTTGATGTCGAGCAGGCGGCGCCATTGATCCAGCGTGGTGTCCTCGATCGAGCCCAGCTGCAGGATGGCGGCGTTGTTGACCAGCACGTCGAGCCGGCCGAAGCGCGACAGCGTCAGCTCCATCGCACGCTGCCAGTCGGCCTCGCTGGCGATATCGTGGCGCACGAACAGCGCCGCATCGCCGATCTCGCTCGCCAGCGCCTGGCCGGCGTCGGTGTTGACGTCGGTGATCACCACCCGCGCACCCTCGCGCGCCAACAGCAGCGCGTCCTCGCGGCCCACGCCGCTGGCGCCGCCGGTGATCAGCGCCACCTTGCCGGCCACCCGGCCATTAGCTTGTTGTGTCATTTGTCGTCTCCTCGTTGTCGATGGGCTGGGGGTTGGCCGCACGCTGCCGGCCGGTGTGGGGTGTGGCCGCGTGGCGGCCGGCGTGCCGTCCCGACCAGAGACAGTCGGCGAGCGACAGCCCGCTGACGTAACGGCAGGAGGCGATGCCGATCACCAGCACGTCGCAGCTGGCCTACCAGTGTTGTTCGCTGTGGTGGGTATCCGCTGTCATCGTCGCAACCTGTCAGTAGGGTTGCGGACATCTTCGCGGGTGGGGGATGGAGCTACATCGTCCGAGGGGACTAGGGTGAGTGTTCGTGAGGTGGTGGTGGGGTTCGAGTTCATGGACGAGGGTTCGATTCCCCCCGCCCCACCAACGCCCAATGGCTTGTGCAATCGTAGCGTTCAAGGGGCCGCTCTTCTGTCCGGATTCATGCAGGCGCTGCGAAAGGTGATCGGGCTCGGCAGCGCCTCGCTGATGGAGAGATGCGCAACGGCTTGGCCCGCGTGTTCACACATCCCTTTTGACGGATTGGCACTATACGTTGTCGTGTTCTCACTATGTGTCGCGCAGCAGCCAAAAATACAATCTCCACTACCACAATCACCGACCCGGGAAGCCCACGTGGATTCACGACAACCACTCGACACGCAGGCCATCGGTCTCATGCTGGTGCTCTGCCTGATCTGGAGCATGCAGCAAATCGCGCTCAAGGCGACGGCTGCGGACATCTCTCCCATCCTGCAAATCGCGCTGCGCTCGGGTATCGGCGCGGCCCTGGTGGGCCTGTTCATGAGGGCGCGCGGCGAGCCCATGCCCTTTAGCGACGGTGCCTGGCGGCCGGGGCTGGTCGTGGGCTGTCTGTTCGCGCTGGAATACCTGCTCGTGGGACAGGGGCTGCGTTTCACTTCCGCATCGCACACGGTGGTGTTTCTCTATACCGCGCCGATCTTTGCGGCCCTCGGCCTGCATTGGAAGCTGCCGTCGGAACGGCTTGCGCCGCTGCAATGGGTGGGCATCGCACTGGCCTTCGGCGGCATCGCCGCGGCCTTCCTCGGCCGCAGCCACCAAGGCGCGACGGGCGGGCTGTCCAGCACGCTCCTGGGGGACTTGCTCGCATTGGCAGCGGGCGCAGCCTGGGGGGCGACCACGGTGGTGATACGCACCACCCGCCTGTCTGGCCTGCCGGCCGCACAGACCCTGCTTTACCAGTTGGTGGCCGCCTTTGTGCTCCTGCTGGCGGGCGCTGCGGTGTTGGGGCAAACCACGTTCCACCCGACGCCGCTTGCCTGGGCCAGCCTGGCGTTTCAATCGGTGATCGTTTCGTTTGCCAGCTTCCTGGCGTGGTTCTGGCTGCTTCGGCACTACCTGGCTTCGCGCTTGGGGGTGTTCTCGTTCATGACCCCGTTGTTCGGCATCGTTCTAGGCGCCTGGCTGTTGAACGAGCCGATCGACCCCAGTTTCCTCACCGGCGCGCTGCTGGTACTGGCCGGCATCGTACTGGTCAGCGGTTACGGCTTGCTGAAACAACTAACAGGGACGTTGGCGGCGCAACGGTAGCCGGTGGGCATCGGCCAGGGAGCACAACCCCACGGACCGGCGATTTCGTTCTGCCTTTGCCGACGGCGTGTCGACGGGGTTTGCCCTGCCTGCGCCAGGCTCGCTACACTGCCGCGCTAGCTGGCCGTTTGCCGGGCCAGCGTAGTCCGTAAGAACCTGTTCTCGATCTGCTGCGTTCTATCTCCTAGGCCTTGGGTGATCCTGCGTTGAAATGACGCTCAACATGCTCATGTACTCCATGTACATTCCGCTGTTTCGCGTCATTTCGCCTTGGCTGACCCTTCGTTCGCGAGATCGTGAACAGGTTCTAAAAAGTCGTTGAACAGGCCCTTAGCCCCGTCAGGATCACTCAACATGAACGAACAACTCGCGCACACCAAACTCAACCGTGCCATACAGCAGCTCGGCGCCGGGCAGCCCGCCCAGGCGCGCGCCACCCTGCAGCCGGTGCTGAAGGCCTATCCCGACAGCCCGCAGCTGCACCTGCTGATGGGGCTGGCGCTGGTGAAACTGGCCCAGGACGACGGGGCGCTGCGCCACTTTGGCCAGGCCATCGCACTGGAGCCGCGCATGGCCGAGGCCTATGTGAACCGGGGCATCATGCTGAAGAACCGGGGCCGGCTGGACGAGGCGCTGGCCGATCTGGACCGCGCCATCGCACTACACCCCAACCTGGCGGAGGCCTACTACAACCGCGGCAATGTGCGGCTTGCCCTCAATCAGATGCAGGCGGCGCGCGACGACTTTGCCACCGCGGTACGACTCAATCCGCATTACGCCGACGCGCTGGCCAACCTGGGTGAGCTGTTGGCGCGCGACGGCGCCTTTGCCGAGGCGTTCCCGCTGTTGCGGCAGGCGGTGGTGCTGCAGGCGGATCGGCCCGAGTTCCACGACAGCCTGGGCAATGCGCTGAGCGGCCTGTCCCGCCACGAAGAGGCCATCGCCGCCTACCGAACTGCGCTGCAGCTGAACCCGAGCCAACCCGACGTGCTGGCCCACCTGGGCAACGCACTGGCCGAGTGCGAACACTACGACGAGGCGCGGCAGTGTTTCGACCTGCTGCTGCAGGCCCAGCCTCGTCATGCGCAGGGGCTGAACGCCAAGTCCCACATGATGGCGGCGCTGGGACGATACGACGAGGCACGGGCGCTGCTGGAACAGGCACTGGCGATCCAGCCCGATTTCGCGCTGGCGCAGTTCAACTTGGCACTGCTGTTGCTGCGCCAGGGCGACTACGTGGCCGGCTGGCGCCATTACGAGGCGCGCCGCCTCGACCCGGCGACGCGGCGCAGCTGCGCGTTGCGCGAATTCTCCCAGCCCGAATGGCAGGGCGAGGATCTGGCCGGCAAGACCCTGCTGCTGCACCAGGAGCAGGGGCTGGGCGACACCCTCCAGATGCTGCGCTATCTGCCGATCTTGGCCGACCGTGGCGCGCGACTGGTGCTGCTGGTGACGCCCGCCGTGGCGGCGCTGGCTGCCTCGCTCGGCACGTCGGTCGAGATCGTCACCGACGCCGAAGCGCTGCCGCCGTTCGACCTGCATTGCCCATTGATGTCGCTGCCGCTGTGGCTGGCCACCACGCTGGACAGCATCCCTGCGGCGCAGGGCTATCTGAGTGTCGATGCAGAACGGCAGCAGCAGTGGGCCGAGCACCTCGGCCCGCGCAGCAAGCCGCGCATCGGCCTGGCGTGGTCGGGATCGCGCCATCACAGCAACGACCGGCGCCGCAGCCTGCCGCTGGGCGCGCTGGCCGAACTGCTGTCGCTGGATGTGGAGTTCCATTCGCTGCAACTGGACTATCGGGAAACACCGGAAGAGATCGCCGCACAGGGCATCCGCGATCATGCGGCCCTGCTGCACAGTCTGGCCGACACCGCCGCGCTGATCGCGCAGCTGGATGCGGTGATCAGCGTCGATACCTCGGTGGCGCACCTAGCCGCCGCGCTTGGCAAACCGTGCTGGCTACTGCTGCCGGCCCACCCGGACTTCCGCTGGGGCCTCACAGGCGACACCAGCCCGTGGTACGGCAGCATGACGCTGTTCCGCCAGGGCGACGATAGGCAGTGGCCGCCGGTCGTCGATGCGCTGCGCCGCCACGCCGAGGACTGGCTGGGCAGCCAGCCGGGCTGAACGGCGCATCTACCCTTCACTCCCGCCCGGCGCCACGGCGTCGGGTTTCTTCCCCACCAAACAATCCCGCCTCACCACTTCATCCGGCCCATGTGTCCACCGGATGAATCGTCATTGAATATTCTCAGTGCTTTGCCATATTTCAGGGGACGGAAGCGTCACCCTGCTGCTCCGCTTCCGTGGGCGGAAGTCGCCTGATTTACCTTTCTACCAACGGCTAGAAATTTAAATCGAAGGACCATCATGGATACCGTGGCCTATTTTCTGATCGGGATGGTGGTATATGGCGCGGGACCTTGCGCCATCGCCTACATGATTTACCGGTTTCTGAGCAAACGTGTAGTGAAGCCCCGTTTCTTCGTCGACCACGACGAGGACTTCCATCCACACGGCGGCAGATGGGCCAAGCCCTGACGTCGACAGCTTTTTCCCACTCCCTCCACCGGACCGCCCATCCATGCAGCAACGGGGCGCCGGCTTGCAGCAACAGGCGAGTTGATCTCGCCGTTTTTTTGCCTGCAGGTCGTCCTGCCTAGCGCGCCTGCCGGCCGCTCAGCCAGTACATCGTGCCACTGGTCGCTATAGCCAGCGTCGCGGCCAGCAGATAGGCCGGCGCGATGCCGAGCCTCAGCACACTGGCGCTGGCCACCAGGAAGAACACCGCGAAGCTGAACGAGCTCATCACGAAACCGCGCAGCAGGTTGGTCGCCATCCGGGCGCCCTGCTGCAAGTGGGTGAACGCGGCGAACACCAGGCCCAGTACCGGAAACGGCGCGATCAGGCCGCTGAGCGTCGGCCCCAGCCGGTCGGCCATTGTGGTCAGCGTCACCACGAAGCTGGTGGCGATCAGGATGCGCACCGGCAGGTCCCACTTCGGCGGCACGACCCGCTCGCCGCTGGCCGGATGGCGCGGCATCAGCCGGGAAGCCAGCAGGCTCATGGCCAGCAGGCTGAAGAACGCCGACCACAGCTGCCAGGCCACCTGTTTCAGCACCAGCGTGGACAACAGGAAGGTGGCGACGCCGACCGCGACACTGGCCAGCCAGCCCCAGCGGCGCGCCGCCCAGGTGTAGGTCAGGCAGAACAGGCAGTTGGAGATCTGGCCGGCCAGGCTGCCCACCGCCGCATGGGCGCTGAAGGCCGGGCCGTATTCGCAGGCGAGCAGCACCGAGATCGGCCCGGAGGTCAGCGGCAGCCCGATCAGCAACCCGCTCACCACCGGCCCCCAGCGCCGCCCGGCCCAGGAGGCCGAGCTGATCATGAAGGGGGTGGTAAGCAGTTTGAAGGCGATGATCAGCACGATGAAAAATCCTGTCAGCAAAAGGCTGCCCGGACATTGATGCCGGGCCGTTGGCAGAACGGCGGCGCGGCATAGCGGCCCGTTCGGTTCGCCCATCTTGCTGGCTGGGTGCTAAGGTAGTCCAATGCGAAATTTGCATGCCGGCTCGATGCGCAAAACGCATGGCATGGTGCGTTTCATGCATCGCCAATCGACGCGGCAAACCGACCCCTTTTCTCAGAGCAACACATGGACACTCGATGGCTTCAGGACTTTCTGACGCTGGCAGAAGTACGCAATTTCACCCGCGCGGCCGAGCTGCGCAATCTGTCGCAGGCGGCGTTTAGCCGGCGCATCCAGGGGCTGGAGCAGTGGCTGGGCGCCCGGCTGATCGACCGCAACGCCTTCCCCACTGCGCTGACCGAGGCCGGCGAGCTGTTCCGCGACACCGCCGCCGACATCATTGCCAAGATGTCGACCGCGCGCACCGAGATCGCCGCCTCGCAGGACCGCGACCAGATCCGCCTGGCCCTGCCCTATGCGCTGGCCACCACCCGGCTGCCGGGCTGGTGGAAGGCCTGGACCGGCGGCCAGCGCGTGGGCTGCAAGCTGGAGCTGGGCAATATCCACGACATCGTGTCGGCGCTGATTGCCGGCTCGGCCGACCTGCTGATCTGCTTCCAGCAGGCGGCCCAGCCGGTGCCGATCGATGCGGAGCGCTACGAACGCCTGGTGCTCGGCACCGAGATCATCCGCCCCTACGCGGCGCGCAGCGAGGTGGAAGCCGGCCGCATCGCCCTGCCCGGCAGCGCGGCGGCACCGGTGCCGCTGTTGATGTATTCGACGACGGTGTATTTCGCGCGGCTGGTCGACACGGTGATCGAGAACGCGCCGGAGAAGATCCACGGCTTCCGCGCCTTCGAGACCGAGCTGTCCGACGCAATGGCGGATCTGGCCGCTGGCGGGCTGGGCGTCGCCTGGCTGCCGGAGAGCTCGTTCGGGCCGAACCGCACCTGGGACCTGGTCGCGCTGGGTAACGGCCGCTGGGATACCGAGGTATCGATCTGCGCCTACAAGGAAAAGAACAACCAGCGCCCGGTGGTCGCCCGGCTGTGGCAGAGCATCGAGCGCGAGCTGAGCTTGGCCGAAGCGGGCTAGCCGCGGTCTTCCTCGTGCACCAGCGGCGCCACCGCCACCATCGTCGCGAGCGAGCGGCGCGCCAGTTGCTGATAGAGCCGCGTGCCGCCCGCCTTGCCGGCGATCTCGGCATCGCTGAGCCCCCGAACCACCCGTGCCGGCACGCCGGCGACCAGCACGCCGGCCGGCACCTGCATGCCCTTCGGCACGAAAGCCGAGGCGGCGACGAAGGCGTTGTCGCCGACCACCGCGTCGTCCATCACCACCGCGTTCATGCCGACCAGCGCATTGCGGCCGATGCGGCAGCCGTGAATCACCGCGCCGTGGCCGATGTGGCCGCCGACGTCGACCAGCACCTCGACTCCGACGTTCGAGTGGATCACGCAGCCGTCCTGCACGTTGACCCCGGCCGCCAGCCGGATACGGCCGAAGTCGCCGCGCAGCACCGCGCAGGGGCCGACATAGCAGTCCGCCCCGACGATGACGTCGCCGATCAGCACTGCGTCCGGGTGGACGAAGGCGCTCGGGTCGACCACCGGCACGATGCCGTCGAGTGCATAGACCTTGGCCATTGTCTCTCCTCCTGATCCGTCATTGAGCCTGGCTCATAGAACCTGTTTACGATCTCGCGAACGAAGGGTCAGCCAAGGCGAAATGGCGCGAAACAGCGGAATGGACACGGAGTCCATGAGCATGTTGAGCGCCATTTCAACGCAGGATCACCGCTCAAAGATCGACCGCAGCAGATTGTCGGCAGGTTCTTACACCACCCGTGCCGGATGCTGTTCCTTGGGCGCACCGAATTGCTCTCGGTACGATGGCGGCAGGCGACCGTTGTCGGTGATGCCGTAACGCTCGGCCAGCTCGGCGGTGATCAGCGCCTTGCCGGACAGACTGGCAAGCTGCGGATCGCGGCTCAGCGCTTCGACGATGCGGCCGTTGAACTGCGGCGTCTCGGCCACCGCCAACAGCTCGGCGTACTGGTCAGCCCGGAGGCGGCCGGCGACGCGGGTGCGCTCGGTCAGCTGCGGGCCGAGCCACAGCGATACCGCCGCCACGCCGTGCGCCTCCAGGTCCACCGCCATGTCGGCGGCCAGCTTGTCGACGCCGGCCTTCTGCGCGCCGTAGGCCGGGCCGTGCATATAGCAGTTGGCGCCAAACGACGACACGAAGGCAATCAGGCCGCGCTGCTGCCTCACCATCAGCGGCGCCGCGTAATAGCTGGCGACATAGGCGGAACGCAGCCCGACGTCGAGGATGCGCACCATGTCGAGCGGCTTCTGCCAGAAGCCACCGGCGTCGATCAGGTTCTCGTGCAGGAAGGTGGCGTTGTTGACCAGGATGTCGAGCCGGCCGTTGTCGCGTTCCACCCGCTCGAACAGCGCCTGGATCTGCTCGTCGTCAGCGTGGTCGCACAGCACCGGGATGCCGCGCCCGCCGGCGCGGGTGACCGCTTCGGCAGTCTCGTCGATGGTGCCGGGCAGCACCTCGCCGCACAGGCTGGCGCCCCCCTGCCCGCCGCTGGAGCGGCCGGTCACGTACACCGTCATGCCGGCCTCGCCCAGCGCGATCGCCATGCCCTTGCCGACGCCGCGGCTGGCGCCGGTGACCACCGCTACTCGTTGTTCGCTCATCGTTCTCTCCTTGTCGCTACGGTCACGAGGTGTGCTCGGCCGCCTGTTCGGCCCGCGTCGGCCCGGTCTGCTGTTGCGCTGCCAGGTGATGGGCGGCGATGTAGCCGAAGGTCATCGCCGGGCCCAAGGTGGAGCCGGCGCCCGGATAGGTCGGCCCCATCACCGAGGCGGCGGTATTGCCGATCGCGTACAGGCCGACAATGGCCGAGCCGTCCTCGCGCAGCACCCGGGCATACTCGTCGGTCAGCAAGCCGCCCTTGGTGCCGATGTCTCCGGCGTCGACCCGCACCGCGTAGAACGGTGCTTTTAGGATCGGAGCCAGACAAGGGTTGGGTTTAATGTCCGGATCGCCGTAGTAGCGGTCGAAGGCGTTGCCGCCCTTGCCGAATTCCAGGTCCTCGCCGCGCTCGGCGTAGCCGTTCATCCGTGCCACCGTGTCGGCGAGGCCAGCCGCATCGACGCCGATCTGTTCAGCCAACGCGTCCAAGGTCGTCGCGCGATGAATCATCGTCCCCCACCAGTGCTCGGGCACGCGGAAGTCCGGCTGCACCATGCCCGGCAACAGCGGCCCTATCGGGTAGCACGAACGGAAACGCGCGTCGAACACCAGCCAGGCCGGCACGCTGCGGCCGGTGCGGGCATGGTCGTCGTACATCGCGTAGACGATGTCGGTGTAAGGTGCCGCCTCGTTGACGAAGCGCCGCCCCTGGCCGTTGACCATCACGCAACCGGGCAGCGCTCGCTCCATGAACAGTGCGCGCTGCTTCTCCTCGCCCGGCACGTGCATCGTCGGCGCCCACCAGGCGTGGTCGGTCAGGTCGGTGGCTGCGCCGAGCTTCAGCCCAGCGAGCAAGGCATCGCCGGTATTGGTCGGCGGCGCGGCGGTCCAGCCACTTTGGGTCGGGTTGGGCAGAAAACGCTCGCGCAGCGCCTGGTTGCGCTCGAAGCCGCCGGCACCGAGGATCACGCCGCGGCGTGCCGTGAGCGTCTGGCGTTGCCCCTTATGCTCGATCACTAGCCCGCTAATCCGGCCGTCGCGCTCGACCAGGTCGACGAGGGCGGTGTTCAGCCACAGCGGGATATTGCGATCAAGCATCGTGCGGCGCAGCCGGCCGATCAGCGCGTTACCCAGTGCCAGGCGCCGATCACGCCGGGTACGGCGCCGCCAGGCGATGTCTAGCCAGTAACGCGCCATCAGGCCGCCGAGCAGCTTCATCCAGCCCTTCTCCTTGGAGACCATCCGGTGCGCGTCAGCGGCGGTCATCGCCAAGCGCCCGCCGACCAGGGTGCCAGGCGACGGCTCGCGCATGTTGAAGAACTCTTCGCCCAGCTCGGCTGCGTCGAAGGCCTCCGGGTCCATGGTGCGGTAACCCGGCCGCGAGCCCGGCAATGCCTGGTAGTAATCGGCGTACAGCGGCAGCGAACGGAAGCGCACGTGGGTGTGCTCTTCGAACCAGCGCAGCATCGACGCGGCGTTGTCGACATAGGCTTCGAGCTTCGCTTCGGCCACCATGCCGCGCGTCGAACTCTTCAGATAGGTCAGCGCATCGGCGCGGTTGTCCTCGCCGCCGAGCGCGGCGATCTGGTGGTTGCACGGTATCCACACCCCGCCGCCGGATACCGCGCTGGTGCCGCCGTAGCGGTCGGACTTCTCGACTACCAGCACCGACAGGCCCTGCGCGTGGGCGGCGATGGCGCTGGCCAGCGCGCCGGCGCCGGAGCCGACTACCACCACGTCGTAGCTATCTTTGTTTTGTCTCATGACTGGTTCACCCATCAGATTCGGGACCCGAGTCGCCAAGAAAACCCAGCGTAGCGGTCCTGGCTAGGCGCGCCGCCGCAGACAGTACGTTTAGTACGGCAAGGCGGCGCAACAACGCCAGGAGGGTTTTATTGGCGACTCACGCTTACAGGAAGAAGTCGGTGTTGTCGCGGCCCAGCAATACCCCGCCGTAGTTGCGCGAGTACTTGTCGACGTTGTTGGCGACGTGGGTGCGCGCGCAATGGATGTCGACGAAGTAGCGCGACAAGGGGCTGCCGAGATAGATGCCGTGCGCGCCGGACGAGTAGAACAGCCGGCTGACCAGCTGCGCACAGCGGTCGACCACGCTGGCCGACTGCACCCGGTAGTGGATGCGGTCGAGCAGCTTCAACGGCTCGCCGGCGCGCAGCGAGGCCATCATGCTGGCGAAGTTGCGCAGCAGCATGGTGCGCATCTCGTCGATGGCGAGGCTGGTCTCGGCCGCCAGCTGCTGGGCGGTCGGGTCCTCGGCGGTGCGCGAGCCATCGTTGACACTGACGCGCCCCTTGCCGGCCTCGACAAAGCTGGTCAGCGCGCCCTGCAAGGCGCCGATGGTCGCGGTGGATACCGCGCGCACGAAGATCTGGCCGAACGGCAGCTGGTAGAGGGGAGCATCGTTGAGCGCCAGGCCCGGGCTGGTGCCGGCGAAGCCGTCCGACGACTTGTGGGTGCGGTAGTCCGGCACGAAGGCGCCCTCGACCACCACGTCCTGGCTGCCGGTGCCCTTCAGGCCGACGGTGTGCCAGACGTCGTCGGTGCGGAAATCGCCGCGCGGCACCAGGAAGGTGCGATATTCCGGCGCGCCACCCGGCTCCACCGGCGGCACCAGCACGCCGAGGAAGGCCCAGTCGCAGTGGTCGACGCCACTGGAGAAGCCCCAGCGTCCGGACAGCTTGAAGCCGCCGTCGACCCGCTCGATCTTGCCCTTGGGCATGTAGGACGACGAGATCAGCGTCGAACTGTCCTTCTCCCACACCTCGTTCTGCGCGCGCTCGTCGAACAGCGCCAACTGCCAGTTGTGCACCGCGATCACGCCGTAGATCCACGCGGTCGACATGCAGCCTTCGGCCAGCGCCATCTGCACCTCGAAGAACACCTGCGGGTCGAGCTGGTAGCCGCCCCAGCGCTTCGGTTGCAGCACGCGGAACAGGCCGGCGTCCTGCATGTCGGCGACAGTCTCGGCCGGCACGCGCCGTTCGCGTTCAGCACGCGGCGCGCGCTCGCGCAGTTGCGGGATCAGCGCGCGGGCACGCGCGACGAGTTCCTCGCCGGTGACGGTCTGGTCGGATGATGGTTCGCTGCGCATCGCACTCTCCTGCAATCGGGTGAAGGGGCAGGAGACGCAGACGCCTCCCGGTGGAGGCAGTGTTCTATGGATGCGGGGGTGGGTTCATCGTCCGAAGGGACTAAACGGGTGGGGAGCCTTCGCGTTATTCGGCCAATGTTGACGAGGGCGATGACCTTGTCAGTCCGGGTATGGCTTTGTTTTATCTGGGCGATAGCGGTTTCAACCCTTCGTGCGCATCGGAGATCACCAGCTTGACCCCAATTAGCCAGTGCTGACGCGGACCACGCAGGAAATCGATCCAGAATTCCTTGGCTTCGGATTCGCCGATCCCTAGGTCCAGCATCTCGCTCCGCCCATCCTGATTCACTGCGCAAGCGACTATGGCCGCCCACCCTTGCAACGAGCTGACGGTTACCCCGCTGGCCCGCCTACGCCGGGCTGACTGCTGGCTCGACGATGGCCAAGCCTTCGATCCAAGCACGGTATCGTTTGCCGGAGACAGTGGAGCGAGATATCCAACACGTCATTGGGACATCCCTTTTTTTATCTCCGCCCCGCCCAATCATCATGGCATTCGCTTATCGGCGCAGCCCCCCGGCCATCACTGTCAAAGGGGCAGGCCGTCAATAATGCTTAAGTCATAAACTTGATAATGGCATAATAATGACTTCAGCATTATTTCGCCCGGCACGGCGCTCCGCCCTGCCGGCTTTGCCATGACCGCCGATCTCACCACGCTGCTCGCCAGTTTCGCCGCCGCCTTCACCCAGGACGCCCGCCTGCTCACCCTCGAACTCGGCGACGGCCGCCGCTGGGCCGACGCCCTGCTGCCGCAGACCCTCAGCGGCGAGGAAGCGCTGTCCGACAGCTACCGCTACCAGCTCACCTGCCTGTCGCCCGACACCGAGCTCGCGCTGAAGGACCTGCTCGGCCAGCCGGTCCGGCTGACGGTGCAGGACGCCGACGGCGCCGCGGTGGCGCGCTGCGGGGTGGTGTCCTCCGCCCAGGCGCTCGGCAGCGATGGCGGCTTCGCCCGCTACGGCCTGACCATCGAGCCACCGATCGCGCTGCTGCGCCACCGCCGTACCAGCCGGGTGTTCCAGGACCTGTCGGTACCCGACATCGTCCAGCAGGTGCTGGCCGAACACCAAGGTACCAACCCCGGTTTCGCCCGGGTGCAGCATTGGCAGTTCCAGCTCAGTGGCGAGGCGCCAGTGCGCAGCTACTGCCTGCAATACCGCGAATCCGACTACGACTTCATCGTCCGGCTGCTGCACGAAGAGGGCTACCACTGGCACTTCGTGCATGACGGTGATGAGGGCGTGACCGAGCGAGGTAGCGCAGCGTCGCGAGGGAAGATGCCGCAAGTCACCCTGGTGGTCAGCGACGACCCGTACCGGCTGCCGGCGGCGCCGCTGGAACGGGTGCGCTTCCACCGCAGCGACGCCAGCGAGGAAGAGGACGGCCTGACCGACTGGGCCGGCAGCCGCCAGATCGTGCCGGGACGGGTGAGTCTCGCCAGTTTCGACTACCAGCCGGTCAGCACCCAGCACAGCGGCGATGCCTCGTCCGTTGAACAAGGCGACGGCGGCAGCGCGCTGCAGGCCAGCCTGGAAGACTACGACCCGCAGGGGCTCTATTACGCCGGCGACACCGAACAGCTCGGCCGCTACGCCCAGCTGCGCCAACAGGCCCACGATGCCCAGGCCAAGTCGTTCGATGGTGCCGGCTCGGTGCGCGGCCTGCTGGCCGGCGCCTGGTTCCGCCTCGACGGCCACCCGGCCCACGACGCCGATCCGGCCGAACAGCGCGAGTTCGTGGTCACCCGGCAGACCTTCACCGCCACCAACAACCTGCCGCGGGACTTAACTCAACAACTGCGCGCCGTCGCGCCTGGACTGTTTGCTCAGGAAAGCAAGCAAGGTCAGAACGACGCCCCACTCACGCCGTTCCAGACCCGCTTCCAGGCGCAGCGGCGCGGCCTGCCGCTGCCGCCGGCCTACGCCCACTCCGCCCAGGCCAAGCCGACCAGCCGCGGCGTACAGACCGCCACCGTGGTCGGCCCGCGAGGCAGCGATGCCGGATCAGAACAAGCCGCGGAGGTGCACACCGACCAACACGGCCGCATCAAGGTACAGTTCCACTGGCAGCGCCCCGACGAACACCCCACCATTGGTGCCAACCTCGACGACAAATCGTCCTGCTGGCTGCGCGTCGCCATGCCCAGCGCCGGCGCCGGCTGGGGCCACCAGTTCATCCCGC
>NZ_JAUEDK010000068.1:0-20000 GCF_030385785.1 Crenobacter oryzisoli | reverse complement strand
TTCAATCTTGCGGCATGAGCTCCTGATCAATCCAGGCTCTCACACCTATCGGTTGTTCGTGCTGTTAAAGAGCGGTTGTTGCTGACGGCGTCGCTTCGCGGCGTTGCTGGGTCAGCAGCAGAGGAGGCGAACTATACGCCCCGACCCCGGCGGCGTCAACACTTTTTGCAGCGAAAAACCGGCAAGTCCGCTAAGCCGTTGATTTACCATAACACTAACTACACCCAACCAGCAGGCAGCAACGTTTCCTGCGGTTTCGGCCAAGCGGCGCTTGCCCGAAAACAGACGCAGACACCGAAACACAAAAAAGGTTGGCCGAAGCCAACCTTCATCACAACGCCGCTGCCTTAACGCTTCAGCAGCTTGGCAAACGCATCTGCCATCGCAGAGTTGCCTGCCGGTGCTTCCTGGCGACCGCGTCCGCCGCCTTGCGGCTTGCCGCCACCGTTACCTGCGGGAGCGCGCTTGCTGGTGGCCGCCCCCACTTCGTCGCTCAAACGCATCGTCAGCGCGATACGCTTACGCGGGATGTCGACCTCGAGCACCTTGACCTTGACCACCTGGCCGGCCTTCACCACCTTGCGCGGATCGTCCACATAGCTGGTGGACAGCGCCGAGATGTGCACCAGACCATCCTGATGCACGCCAATATCGACGAAGGCCCCGAAGTTAGCCACGTTGGTGACCACGCCTTCGAGCACCATCCCGGGCAGCAGGTCCTTCAGGTCTTCCACGCCGTCCTGGAAGGTGGCGGTGGTGAACTCCGGACGCGGATCACGCCCCGGCTTGTCGAGTTCCTTGAGGATGTCCATCACCGTCGGCAGGCCGAAGCGCTCGTCGGTGTAGTCGGTCGGCTTGATCGTTTTGAGGAAGGCCGAATCGCCGATCAGCGATTTCATTTCGCGACCACAACGCGCCACGATGCTCTCAACCACCGGGTAAGCTTCCGGGTGCACCGAGGAGGCATCGAGCGGGTTGTCGCCGTTCATGATGCGCAGGAAGCCGGCGGCCTGTTCGAAGGTTTTGTCGCCGAGGCGGCTGACCTTGAGCAGATCGCGACGGGTGCGGAACGCGCCATGCTGATCGCGATGGGCGACGATATTGGCGGCGAGCGTGCTGTTGAGACCGGAGATGCGGGTCAAGAGCGGCGCCGAGGCGGTGTTGACATCGACGCCCACCGCGTTCACGCAATCCTCGACCACCGCGTCGAGCGCACGGGCCAGCGAACTCTGGTTGACGTCGTGTTGGTACTGACCGACACCGATCGATTTCGGATCGATCTTGACCAGCTCGGCCAACGGGTCCTGCAGGCGACGGGCGATCGACACCGCGCCGCGCAGGCTGACGTCTAGCTCCGGGAATTCCTTGGCAGCCAGTTCGGACGCCGAGTACACCGAGGCGCCGGCTTCGGACACGACGATCTTGGTCAGCTTCAGCTCCGGATACTTCTTGATTAGCTCCTGGGCGAGCTTGTCGGTCTCCCGGCTGGCAGTACCGTTGCCGATGGCGATTAGCTCGACCTTGTACTTGGCGCACAGCGCCGCTAGGATCGCGATCGAGCGATCCCAGTCGTTGCGCGGGGCGTGCGGATAGATGGTGGCGGTGTCGAGCAGCTTGCCGGTGTTATCGACGACGGCCAGCTTGGTGCCGGTGCGCAGCCCCGGATCGAGCCCCAGCGTGGCGCGCGGGCCGGCCGGTGCGGCCAGCAGCAGGTCGTGCAGGTTGGCCGAAAACACCTTGATCGCGTCGAGATCGGCAGCGTCCTTCAGGCGCGACACCAGTTCCAGTTCGAGCGACAGGAATATCTTGGCACGCCAGCACAGCCGCACCGAGTCGAGCAGCCACTTGTCGGCCGGGCGGCCAGCGTCGCGGATGGCGAAGCGCTCGGCAATCATCAGCTCGTAGGCGGAGCGCTCGGTGATCGGCGTCTCGTCCGGCTGGTATTTGAGACTGAGAGTCAGCACGCCTTCGTTGCGGCCGCGCAGCAGTGCCAGCGCGCGGTGCGAGGGAGTGGACTTGATTGCTTCGCGGTGTTCGAAGTAGTCGGAGAACTTGGCGCCCTCGGTCTGCTTGCCGTCGATCACCGCACCGGCCAGCTCGCCCTCGTTCCACAGTTTCTCGCGCAGGCTGCCGAGCAGCTCGGCATCCTCAGCGAAGCGCTCGATCAGAATGGCGCGCGCGCCGTCGAGGGCGACCTTGACATCGGCAATGCCCGCCTCGGCGTTCAGATACTGTTCGGCCAACGTTTCCGGCACCTGGCTCGGGTCAGCCAGCAGGCTGTCGGCCAGCGGCTCCAGCCCGGCTTCGCGGGCGATCTGGGCACGGGTGCGGCGCTTGGGCTTGTAGGGCAGGTAGAGGTCTTCGAGCGTGGTCTTGTTGTCGGCGCCGTAAAGGGACGCCTCCAGCTCGGGGCTGAGCTTACCCTGTTCGGCGATGCTCTTGAGGATGGCGTCGCGACGATCGTCGAGCTCGCGCAGATAGCGTAGGCGTTCGTCCAGGGTACGCAACTGGGTGTCGTCCAGTCCGCCGGTGACTTCCTTGCGGTAGCGCGCGATAAACGGGACGGTAGCGCCTTCGTCAATCAGACCGACCGCGGCGGCGACTTGCGCCTCGCGGACTTGGAGTTCCGCCGCGAGGCGGCTGGCAATGCTTGGCAACATCGGCTCTTTACACTTCTTTTGCAAAAGAGCCGTTACTGTAACTGGCTGACGCCGAAAATCAAGCGACCTCGGGTTTGGCAAGCCAGGCCTGTGCTTCTTCAACGGTGTCGAAATGAGCCTGCGTGGTGTGCGTCATCATGTCCGAAATGCGGGTCGCAAGACGGATCCACATGTCGCTGACGACAATGGCGACCCGCCCAAAGTTGTCCTCGTGAGCGCGTACGAATTTCAGCTCCTCCATCGCCATGTCGAGGGTGAAGTCCTTCAGCTCGGACAGATCGAGCAGGACGTCGGGCTTGCCGATCTCGGCGACCCGCTTGATCAACGCCTCCTCGAACAGCTTGAAGTCCGCCAAGGTGAACTCGTTGAACAGCGCAACATCAAGGCCGTAGTCCTGTTCGCGAATGGAAATCATGGCAATGCTCCCCTGTTGTATTGGCAATTCATGCAATCGTACTCCCATTCTAGCGTCGACTGGTGACGATACGGCTAACTCCGATCAAACCGGGGCTTAGCGCTGCGCAGCGAGCAGGCCACTGAAGATAATCAGCACGATCGCCAGCACACCGCCAAAGCTCAACACATCGCCCCACAGCAGCACGCCGAACAACGTGGTCAGCGCAACAGTGAGGTAGGCAAAGCTCGCCACCAGGTACTTACGCCCCTCTTTGAACGCACGCGTCATCGCTAGCTGACCGAGCATGCCGGCAAGACCGACACCGAGCAGCGGCCAGACATTGACAGGCGTCACCGGGCTGAAGCCCTGGCCAGCCTCAATCAGAACAAAACCGATCAGTGACGAGATGGCGAAGAACCAGAACACCACCCGCGACGGCGCTTCGCCCATCTGGCCAAGCTCGCGCACCTGGAACAAGGCCATGCCGGCACAAGCCCCGGAACCGAGCCCCATCCCCGCAGCGAACCAGGCATCGGCGCTGATGGTGGGGCGAAGCAAGAGCACGATACCGGCGAAGCCGAGCACCAGTGCGGCCACGGTCGAGCGGGTCAGCGGCTCTCGCAACCGCACCAGACACACCAGCGCGAAGAACAGCGAGGAGGTGTAGTTAAGCGTCACCGCCGTGGCAAGCGGTAGATGGGTGATCGCGTAGAACAACAGATACATCGAGCCATAGCCGATGACACTGCGCTTCAAATGGCCGCGCCACAGCGGAGTGACAATGGCGTCGCCGCGCCAGCGCATCATGGCGCCCAGACACAGCGCACCAAACAGGGTGCGGTAGAACAGCAGCTCCACCGAGCCGAAGCTGGCTGCGCCAAATTTGACGCATACGCTCATCAGCGCAAAGAACAGCGATGCCACCACCATCCAGCCGGCGCCGAGGCGTCCGCTACACAATCGTTGCCAATAGCCTTGCACCCTTGGCCATGCCGACGAGTTCGAAACACTACTCATCGCTTCACCACCATCAGCGATTGACAGATCGTTTCCAGCGCATGGCGGTACGTCTTGTATTCGGATGCATTGGCAGCGCAACGCGCCTCGATCAGTTGCCGCTTGTCGATACGCTGCTGCACCAACCTCACCCGCTGCAGTATCCACAAGTCTGAAGTAACGAAACGGCCGACCCGGTAATCGGCGTCGAGCCGGCCAGCTTTGCTGTTGAGCTTGATCATGGAGGCCGCCTCGCGGTCGTCGTCGGGACGGCGTAGATGACGTGCGGTGCGCTCCAGCGACTCGCCTGGCGCAAAGCGACGCTGGCTGATCAGCACCTCGATTGCGGCTCGCTCGCGCTCGTCGGCCTTGGGTGGCACCACCTTGATGCGGCGCTCGCCTTCGACCAGCACCGGGCGAACTTTCCAGCCGGATGGCACATTGATGCGAATGGGCAGGCGCGGATCACTATAGCTCGCGGCCCAAACCGGGCTCGCCGTCAGCAACGACAGCAGGACGAGACGACGAAGGATCGACATGAGCGGAAAAACTAGAGAAAAGAAAAAGGCGCGGACCTTCTGGCCGCGCCTTTTTATTGTGCCCTGCCGATGGCGAATTAGCCAGCTAGCGCAGCGCCGAGCTTCTTGCGGTAGAACTCATGGAAGTGCTGCATGCCGTCTTCCATCGGCGACTGGTAGGGGCCAACCTCGGACTGTCCGGCCAGCCACAGCGCCTTGCGGCCTTCGTTCATGCGCAGGCAGATCTCGTCGTCTTCCTTGGCGGTCTCGAAGTAGGCGGCCTGCTCCGCGGCGATGAAGTCCGGCTCGAACCAGACAATTTCTTCCGGATAGTAGAACTCGGTGATCACCGTGCACTTCTCCGGGCCGCGCGGGATCGCCACACTCACTACCAGCACGTGCGGATACCACTCGATCATGATGTTCGGGTAGTACACCAGCCAGACCGCACCGAATTCCGGCTGGCGGTCGCGGTACTGGTCGAGCACCTGCTCGTGCCACTGGCCATAGATCTTGGAGCCACTGCGCACCAGGCGGTTCTTCACCCCGACGGTCTGCACGTGGTACTGCTCTCCCCATTCCCACTTGAGGTCGCCGCAGTCGACGAAGTTGCCCAGGCCCGGGTGGAACGGATCGACGTGGTAGTCCTCCGAGTACACCTCGATGAAGGTCTTCCAGTTGAAGTCGTAGTCGGTGGCGTGCGCGCTGTGGAAGGCGAAGCCCTCGAACGTCATGTGCTTGGCCACGCCCAGGCGCGCCAGGTCGGCGGCGACGTCGCGCTCGGCATCGAACAAGAGGCCATTCCAGTTGGTCAGGCGGGTCTGATTCAGGTTCAGGCACGGCGTTTCGGGGAAATGCGGTGCACCGATCAACTGGCCCTGGTTGTCGTAGGTCCAGCCGTGCAGATTGCAGACGATGTGATTGCCGTTGCCGCGCCCCTGGTAGATCAGCGCCTGACGATGGCGGCAGACGTTGGACAGCAGCTTCACCTCGCCGCCGACATGCTTGAGCATCTTGCCGTGGCCGAGCCAGGCAAGTGTCTGGTAGTCGCCCTCGTTCGGCACCATCAGGGTGTGACCGTAATAGCGCGGGGCATCGCCGAACAGCAGTTGCTGTTCGAGTTGGTAGAAATCGGGATCGAAATAGGTATGAACCGGCAACTGGGCGGTCGAGACCGCGAGACGTTGCGCGGAAGCCAGATCAGACATTATTCCCACACCTCCATGGCACGAAGGGATAAGACCAGCCGAATCTCGCTCTTAACGAGTTACGGAAACCAAACAAACCCGGAACGGCAAGCACCTGTCATTGCAGGCGAATCAAGACGTTGCCGCACCGGCACAGGGGGGAGGATTCTACCCGAATCCCCCGGGGGGGCAAGCGATTTTTACCCCCATGGCAACTGGCGTGGCCAAAAGCGGACAAATTCCACCCCGCAATGGCAAAACGGCCGGCCATTTCCATTACAAAACAGACCATTGCAGCGCCCCCTCTGACAAGTTTTCCCTACCCCAACGGCCCGGCGCCGAGCAGGCCGAAACGGGACCCTGCGTCGCGTCCGCCACAACCGCCCGTCCCAGTTCGGCATCGGGTAAATCCGAGCAATTGCCTTAATCAAACACTTGTTTTACATTCCCATTGCTTCGGCATAAATCCTAATAAAACCAAAGACTCATCTCACACTACAAAGGAAGCCCGCCATGTCCCTCGCTAAACTGGCAGAGTGGTTCATTCCCGAACAGGTCAGGCAGGACAACGATGCGCTGATCCGCGCACGCACCGTGGTCAGCATGGCGCTGATCGCCGGCATCATCGCACCGCTGTTTGCCCTGGAATACTTCAAGCTCAACCACCCGGCGATGGGCTACGGCATCACGTCGGGTGGGGCCGGGCTGCTGACGGGGGCACTGCTGATGCGCCTGACCGGCTCGGTGCGCTTCACCGGCGAGTTCGTCACCGCCTGCATGTATGCGATGGTCTGCTGGATGGTGTACGTGAACGGCGGCATCCTTTCCACCAGTGCCTGTTGGTTCGCCTCGATCCCGTTCGCGGCGATCTTCATCGGTGGACGTACCTCGGGACTGGTCTGGACCGCGTTGACCTTCCTCGCCATCGGCGCAATCCTCACCCTGTCCGGAGACGCCGGCTGGCTGCCACCGACACCGATTCCGCACAGCGAGCTGCCGGTGCTACAGGCCAAGTCGCTGATCGGCCTGTCGCTGGTGGTGATGACGCTGGCGCTGGCCTTCGACCGTGCCAAGAATCGGGGCTTTGCCAAGCTTGACGCCGCGCGTAGCGAAGCCGAACAGGCCTCCCAAGCAATGCAGCAAATGATGGAACAGGTCACCCACTCGCTACGCAAAGCCTCCAGCGCCAGCCGTGAGATCGCGGGCAGCACCACGCAGATGGCCGACACGATGAGCGGCCAGCACCGCCGGGCCGAGGCAATGGTGGCCGCCACTCAGCAGATGGCGGTGCGCACCCATCAGAACGCCGAGCAGTCTCACGCGGCCACCGACATGGCCCGCCAGGCCGGCGAAGCGGCCAGCGCCGGCGGAGAGGCGATGGACGCGGCGGTCGCCCAATTGAGCCAAGCGCGTAACGTGATCGGTGACGCCGCGGAGCGATTGGAAGAACTCGGGGAACGCAGCACCGAGGTCAACAACATCGTGCAGCTGATCCGCGATATTGCCGATCAGACCAATCTGTTGGCGCTGAACGCGGCGATCGAGGCGGCGCGCGCCGGTGAGCAGGGCCGCGGCTTCGCCGTGGTGGCCGACGAGGTACGCAAATTGGCCGAACGCACCCAGAGCGCCACGCTCGATATCGAGAGCAAGATCCAGCTGATCGTCGACGGCACCAATCAGGCGCTGTTGGCGATGCGCGACGGCAACGCGCAGATGCGCGCCGGTCGCGAACACACCGTTGCAGCACAAGAGCACCTGACCGGCATCATCGCTGGCACACACGAACTGGCAAAGCTGCTGAACGAAGTGTCCCAGGCCGAGGCCACACAGAATCAGGGCTTCGCCCGCTTTGCCAACGACATCAACTTGGTTGGCGAGGCGACCCGTGCGCTGTCCGGCGAGACCGACACCATTGCCGATGCCACCCGTCGTCTCGACGCCCTGATGGCCGGGCTGGGCGAGTCGGCGCATCGACTCCGCCAGCAGCAATATGAAGCTCAACCGGCCTGAGCCGCAAACACGATCATGCAAGGCGCCGTCATGGCGCCTTTTTCGTTTGCCACAGCGCGGCTGTTATGATGGAACGAAACGCCGGGCCGCCGGGTCCGAACCGGTTATCAACACAAGCAAACACACCAACCCCATGTCCATTCCCCCCCTCGCCTCCCGTCGCGACTTTCTGCGCCTCGGCTCCGCGCTGGCGGGTCTGGGGATTCTGCAAGGATGCAGCACCGCCGTGACGCCGACTACCCCACCTAGCCCCACTCTGCCTCCCCTGCGCGCCACCACACTGCGCCTGATCGCCCCGTCGGGCCCGTCAGCCGACCCGGTACAATGTGCCCGCGCGCTCGACCGGCTCAGCCGCGCCGGCTTTGCCTTATTGAATGGGGAATGCCTGTCGCGACGCTACCAGCGCTTTGCTGGCACCGACGCCGAACGCCTTGCCGACGTCAACGGTCTGGTCAACAGTCGGCCTGCGCCGAAACTGATCCTCGCCACACGGGGTGGCTTCGGCGTGATGCGCCTCTTGCCCAAGATCGACTATGCACGACTGTGTCCTCTATTGAAGGAGTCGGGCAGCCTGTTGATCGGCTACAGCGACATCACCGCGCTGCAGCTGGCGCTGCTCGCCCAGGGCGGAGTGCCAAGCTTCGCCGGGCCGATGGCATACAGCGATTTCGGATCGGCCAACCCGAGCAGCTACACGCTGGAGCAGTTCCGCAGCGTCACCACAGTCCCCGGCTGGCAGTTGCAGGTCAACCGGCCGTTCTCGCCGACACTGAAGACAGAGGGACTGTTCTGGGGTGGCAATCTGTCGGTGGTGGCCGCACTGGCCGGCACTCCCTACCTGCCCGATGTGAAGGGCGGCATCCTGTTCCTCGAGGACACCGGCGAACAGCCGTACCGGATCGAACGGATGCTGCAGCAGCTGTTTCTCGCCGGTGTCCTGCAACAGCAGAAAGCCATCGTGTTCGGCGACTTCAAAACCGACAAACTGGTCGATTACTACGACCCGAATTACACGCTCGGCACCGTGGCGGCGCAGATCGAACAGGAAACCGGCGTGCCGGTGCTGCAAGGCGTGCCGTTCGGCCACATCCACGACAAGACCACGCTGCCGCTTGGCGTGATGGCACAGCTCGACAGCGACATACAAGGCTATACGATCCGCTTCGGCGACTACCCGACGCTGCCGGCCGATGGGCTGCAGTTCGAACAGCTGCAGATGAACGGCACCCCGCAGTAAGGCGACGCCTTTCCTGGCCCGGGCGCTACTGCAACTGGGACAGGGCCTGGCCGGCTACAACGCCAGGATCGACCAGTTAGCTAGAAACTCCTCTCCAAAAAAACAGCCGTCAATGGCGTAATGCCGTTCACTTAAGCCGTTCAGTCCGGATTTTAGCTTCGAAGAACGCTTGGAAGTAACAAAAAAGCACCGTTTTTCCACCTTGGTGGGCGGTGCTTTTTCCTTAAGTGAACGGCATTACCGTCAATGGCGGCTGTTTTTTCTAGGGCTCTTTCGCCCCGCCCTGCTTTTCCTGCAGCAGGCTGACGAACCGGCCCAGATCAGTGCCGTTCAGGTCCGACACCGCCCAGAAATTCATCCCTTCCTGATTCCACGCTACCAGCTGGTAACCCTGCCGGCTCAGCCGCGTCTGTCGCTGCACTGCCGTTGGGTCGACAGGCCAGACGTAGACGTTGATCACGTGCAATTTATAGCGATACACCAGCGCGGCCACGCGACGGTGCTGCAGGTAGTCGAGCCGACCGCCAACCAACGGGAATCCCGCCGACGCCAGATCGTAGACCGGCGGAGAGAAGTCGAGCCGGCCGGCGAACCACGGTTTGACAGTGTGCTGATCGGTGCTGGCGACATCGGCCAGGTGCCCCGGCAGCAGCGCGCGCACATGAGCGGTAAGCACCTCATCCGGCAACAGGTTGACTACAGGCCGCAGCGGCAGGATCGTCAGTGTCAGCGCGGCACCGACCAGCGCGCCGGACAGCGACGCGGCGGACAGGCCCAGCCATGGACGGCGCCACCAGACAGGGGCACTAGGCGCGGCAACGGGCTCTTTCGGCAGGCTGGCGCGTATCTTGGCGGCCAAGCCTGGTGGCATCGGGTATTGTGCCGCCTGCTCGCGCATCAGTTGCCGGGCTAAACGCTGCTGTTCCAACGCTGCCTGGCAAGCGGGACAACCTGACAGGTGCTGTTCGATCGCCATCTCTTCGGCCGGGGCCAGCTGCCGGTCGAGGTGGCCTGACAAGCGCTCGCGAACGTATTGGCAATCCATGGGTTATTTCTCCTCGCGCTGGGCCAGATAGTGCACCAGCAAAGCGCGGGCACGGGACAGACGCGACATGACGGTTCCCTCGGGCAGACCGGTGATGTCGGCGATGTCGCGGTACGAGCAGTCGGCGATTTCGCGCAATATCAGCACCTCGCGGTAGGCGGCGGGCAAGCGGCGCAGCGCGGTGTTCACCTGCAAGCAGTCGTCTTTGCGCTCGGCCAACTGTTCTGGATTGGTCGACCAGTCAGCCGGGCCGAGCTCCTCGTCCAGCGGCTCAGGCGGCAGCCCGGTGGGCAGGCTGTCGTAATAAGCATTGCGCACGATGGTGAGCAGCCAGGCACGCGCATTGCCACCGTGAAAGCCGTCGAAGTAGCGAAATGCCCGCAGGAAGGCTTCCTGCACCACATCCTCGGCGTCGCTGTCGTTGCGCGCGAGCCAGCGCGCCAGATGCCAGGCTACCTTGAGGTGCGGCATCACCAGCTGCTCGAAGCGGCTCATCCGATTTTGAAGCAAAGCCCTCTCCTTGCTGTAAAGACCGAGACAGCCCGCCATTTATTCCCGCCGATAGGGAAATTTCACCGGCGCGGAATAAATCGGCCCAGTCAGGGGTTACCACAGATATACCCCTTTGAGCTTGTTCATGATCTTGCTGCGCGGCCCTGACTGGGGCTCATGCGCCGCCCGCGACAGATTCTGGACAGGCTCACTAAACAGCAAAGGAGATGGCGATGGGAAACGCAATCGACCGGCGGGAGTTTTTCAAGCTGGCCGGACTGGGCTCGGTGGTACTGGTGAGCGGCTGCAGCAACCTCATGCGCGGCACGAACCAGGCACAACAGGACTTCCACTTCGTGCAGCTCTCCGACACACACTGGGGTTTCCACGACCCGGCGGTGAATCCGGACTTCGGCGGCACGCTGCCCAAGGCAGTCGCGGCGGTGAACTCGCTGTCACAGCAGCCCGACTTTGTGATGTTCACCGGCGACCTGACGCACACCACCGATGACCCGGCAGAGCGACGGCGCCGC
This sequence comes from Crenobacter oryzisoli, assembly GCF_030385785.1. Lineage (GTDB taxonomy): Bacteria > Pseudomonadota > Gammaproteobacteria > Burkholderiales > Chromobacteriaceae > Crenobacter_A > Crenobacter_A oryzisoli. Next base: position 8,925 of record NZ_JAUEDK010000068.1, on the reverse strand, counting down.
CTCGACGAGTTTCGACGCATCGCGTCCGGCCTGACCGTTCCAGTCGTGCACTACATGCCGGGTGAGCACGATGCGGCGCTCGACAACGGCAAAGCGTACAGCGAGTTTTTCGGTGCGACCCATTACAGCTTCGATCACAAGGGCGTGCACTTCATCGTGCTCGACAACGTCAGCGACCCGACCGCCGCGGTCGGCGACCCACAGCTGCAGTGGCTGAAGGACGACCTGGCCACCCAGCGACCCGACAGCCGCATCGTGGTGTTTACCCACCGCCCGCTGTTCGACCTGTACCCGCGCTGGGACTGGGCGACCCGCGACGGAGACCGGGCGATCGCGCTGTTGATGCCGTACAACAATGTCACGGTGTTCTATGGCCATATCCACCAGGAAAACCACCACATGACCGGCCACATCGCCCACCACTCCGCACACTCGCTGATGTTCGCGCTGCCCGCCCCGGGGTCTCAGCCCAAGCGCACGCCTGTTGCGTGGGACGCCAGCGCACCTTACCGCGGCCTAGGCTACCGCCGGGTTCGTACCGAACAGGCTCGCGCCGGTTATACCTTGGCCGAACTACCCGTCGTGAAAGGATGAGCGATGATCAGTCGACGTCAGTTTCTCATCGGTCTGGGCGGTGGCATGGCCATTGCCGCAACCACTCCGCTGCTGATGGCTGCTGGCAGCGAACGGGTAATCCATATCACGGCTCGGCGCTTCGAATACACCCCGTCCACCGTCACGATCGCCGCCGGCGAGGCAGTGATACTGGAAATCCTGGTCAGCGACGTGGTGATGGGCTTTAACCTGCCCGATCTAAAACTGCGAGCCGACTTGGTGCCGGGCCAGCCGGCACGGTTACGCCTGCCGCCGCAGCCGGCGGGCGAGCTGCCGTTCTTCTGCGACGTGTTTTGTGGCAGCGGCCACGAGAACATGAACGGGGTGATCAAGGTGGTCGCCTAGCCGGAATGAAACCACTTCAGCCCGGGAGCGAAGCGATACCGACGCTTTTCGGACTCATGGAGGGGCACCGACGGGTGCCCTTTTTTTGCCGATACGTCACAGCAATGACGTGTAAACACTTTAAAATACAACCCGATTTGCATTGAAGACATGACTGCAAAATAATAGGCCTCATCTGGTATGACCAGTATGAAAAGCTACCACATCCAATTACGCAGGAGCCTATCGCAAACATCACCACTGCGGGCAATGCAAGCCCGTCATCCAACGACCGATCAGACAGAACCCGTCGACACTACAAGACGGGACGCACAACAGAACTCGCTCAAGGAACCAGCATGTCGTCGTTACGAATGCGCTTCATCTTGTTCATCGTCGCTGTGGTCGCACTATGCGCCACCACCATCAGCGCGATCTCCTACTACCGCATGAGCAGCGTGGTGCACAACGCGCTCAACCGCGAGCTAGACATGACATTGGGCGGCTACGCCAAGGCGATCAGCGACTGGAGCGACTCGCACAAGCAGCTCGTCACCTCCGTTACGCCATACGTCAATCAGCCGTCTTTGAAGGAGCACCTGGCGCAGGCCGCCACCGCCGGCGGCTTCGACCTGTTCTACACCGGCTATGCCGACAAGCGCATCGTCTACTCGACCGACCGCACCGCCCCGCCCGGCTTCGACCCGACCGGCCGCCCCTGGTACATCAAAGCCGACGCGGCCGGCCAGGCCATCGTGTCCGAGCCGTACCTGGGCAAGAGCACCAAGACGCTGGTGGTGACCTTTGCCGCCCCGGTCAAGGATGGCGGCCAGACCCGCGCGGTGATCGGCGGCGACGTCGGCCTCGCCAATATCGTGAAGTCGGTGCTGTCGCTGAAACTGCCGGTCAGCGGCATCAGCTTCCTGGTGCAGCGCGACGGCAGCCTGATCGGCTATCCGAAGCCAGAGGCGCTATTCAAACCGATCAAGGACTACATCCCGGCGATCACCGATGTGGCGGCGATGACCGAGCAGAGCAGCCGGGCGCTGGTCGACATCGATCTGGACGGTAGCGACCAGTTTCTGAAATTGACGCCGGTGGCGGGCACCGACTGGTATCTGGGCGTGGTGATCGATCGCAGCGAAGCACTGGCACCGCTATCGACGCTGCTGTGGTCGCTGATCGTATCGGGTGTTGTGCTACTGGCGGCGCTGCTGGCTCTGGCGTGGATCGGCGTCGGCCGCCTGTTGTCCGGGCTGCAACAGGTCGCGGGGGCAATGCATGCAATCTCCAGCGGCGATGCCGACCTGACCCAGCGGCTGCCGGTGCACAGTGATGACGAGGTGGGACACATCGCTGCGGCGTTTAACCAGTTCGTCGACCGGCTGCGCGAGATGTTCATCACTGTGCGTGAACAGGCCGACAACCTGGCAAACGGTTCGACCACTCTGGTCAACACTACCCGGCGCATCTCCGACGATTCGAAAACCCAGTCGGCAGAACTGGGCAATACTGCCGCCACGATCGAAGAGATCACCGTCAGCATCGCGCACATCGCCGACCACGTCCGTGACACCGGCGAGCTGGTCGGCCGCATCGACACCCGCTCGAAGGAGTCGGCCGAAGCCGTCGAGCGCGTCGCTCGTGAGATTGGCGCGATTGCCGGCGAATGCCACGAGTTGTCGGCGGTGATGAGCGGCCTCGGCGAGCGTACCGACCGGATCGGCAGCATCGTCAACGTGATCAAGGACATTGCCGACCAAACCAATCTATTGGCGCTGAACGCGGCCATCGAGGCGGCGCGGGCTGGTGAGCAAGGCCGCGGTTTCGCGGTGGTGGCCGACGAGGTGCGCAAGTTGGCCGAACGGACCACTCAGGCTACCGTCGAGATCGGCGAGATGATCGGCTCTATCCACCAGGATACGCAGAGCGCGCTGACCCGGATGGACACCACGTTCAAGGCGGTGGACGCTGGTGTGAACCTGGCACAAGACGCGTCCGGCCAGATCGACACCATTCGTACGCTGACCGACGACATGGTGTCGCGGATGAGCGATATCGCCACTTCGACCACCGAACAGAAAACGGCCACCGCCGCGATGGCGCAAAGCGCCGAACGCATCAATGCGATGGCGCAGCAAACCAACAACGCAATCCAGAACGCGAGCCGGACCGTCCAAGGACAGGGCGAACTGGCCGCCGGCCTGCAGGGGCTGGTTGGGCGCTTCAAGCTGTAACCCCCTTCTGTCCCCCGTTAGAGCCCTCCGCGTGGAGGGCTTTTTCTTTAGGGAGTTCAACACTCACCAAGCATTCAAGAAATCACATCAAAACAGGGCATTGCTCCAAGCCACCAGCTGATGAATTGCTATCTTGAGTGGGAAGGTAAGCGGCTGGCGACACCGCAGCAGTGATGCAGGAGGGTTATGCCATGGCTAAATACAATGTTGGCCAAACGGTGGGCATACTCGCGGAAGAGGCTCTCCGCAACCGGCAACCTGGAGAGACGGCTATCGCCATCCTGGACCGGATTTGCATGCCATACAGCAATAGCGACGCAGACTGGAAGGCCGAGGACCCGGCCTGCCCGGGGCGAGTGCACCCCGACTACGGCAGCTATACCGACCCGCACCCCAAGGCGGCGCTCGGCATGTTGATGGTGGAGGCCTTCGCACCCAAGGGGGTGGCCGACCTCCCCCGCTACCAACCGATGTTCGACGCCAAGCACCCCGACGAGGACGCCTACGATGCATGGTGGGCCGAGGTCTATGAACCGTTCCAGGATAGATACAACTTCGGCTGAGATAACGCGGACATGCAACAGCGGAGGGCCATGAAGCATGATGAGCGCCCTGATCGGAGCGGGCCGGGCCGCGATTTTGATCTCGATGCTTGCGCTGCTCGGACACGCATCAGCCGCAGCCACCATCGCATCATCGATAGGCGAGGATCCCGTGGTACTGGCCGCCGGCGACATAGCCCAGTGCCCGGGCCCCGGCGCCGCCCTGACGGCGCACCTGCTCGCTGGGCTGACCGGTATCGTGCTGGCGGTGGGTGATCTGGCCTACGAAAGGGGCTCCCTTGATGAATTCGACCATTGCTACGAACCGACCTGGGGGGCGTACAAGGCGCGCACCTTCCCGGTACCTGGCAACCATGAATACGAGACCCCCAATGCTGCGGGCTATTTCGCCTACTGGGGGGATCGCGCCGGCCCCGTTGGAAAAGGCTATTACAGCGTCGACCTCGGCACTTGGCACCTGATCGCACTCAATAGCAACCTCGAGTCCACGGCGGCTTTGGAGCAGGAAAACTGGCTACGCAACGACCTAGCGGCATCGCCCGCCCGTTGCGTGCTGGCGTTCTGGCATCACACAGTTTTCAGCTCTGGCTACAACGGTCAGATACCGGCAACCCTCCCGCTCTATCGCGTGCTGTACGAGGGAGGCGCCAGCGTACTCATCACGGGGCACGACCATCATTACGAGCGCTTCCAGCCCTTGGCCCCGAACGGCATCGTCGACGAGACACACGGCATCCGTATTTTCGTCGTGGGAACAGGAGGAGCGAAACGGTACCCCGCCCTGTTTTCGCAACCTGCGAGCGAGGTACGGTCTTGGGGGACATGGGGCATTCTGAAAATCGTCCTGCACCCCGCAAGCTATCATTGGGAATTCATCCCGGCCGAGCGCAGCCACTTCAGCGATGCCGGCGACGGCCGCTGTGTGGAACGCGAGACGGGAGCCTCCAGCAAGACCCCGCGCAGCGGCGAGGCATTCGAGCGCCCCTGACATGGTTGCACGAGCATCGTCCCTGTAGGGCACCCCCTGCCCCTTGCCAGCGTGATGCCAGACTTGGCGCGCCTCGAGAAGGATCCGAACGTGAAAAACCGACCGTTCCTCGAACGCCTCGAATTTGCGTTGAGCGGCATCAGCGCTGCGTGGCGCAGCGAGGCAAGCTTCCGTACCCAGATTATCGTCATGATCGGGGTGCTGTTGGCACTGCTGTGGCTACGTCCCGCCGCTATCTGGTGGGCGATGACGGTGCTGGCCATAGGCGCAGTGCTGGCCGCCGAGCTGTTCAACACGGCACTTGAACACGTGATCGATCATCTTCACCCTGAACACGCCGCAAAAATAAAGATCGCCAAGGATTGCGCCGCCGGTGCGGTACTCGTGCTGTGCGTCGCTGCGATCGCGCTGTTTCTCATATTACTGATGCAAACATGAGCAGCGAAAAACGCCATGAGGCTGACTCGTGGCGTTTGTTCTTTCTGATGCGGCAGCCGATCAGGGCAGCGCCGTCCTGGCCTGGCTCAAGTCGGTAGCACCGCCAGCGCCTCCACCTCGAACAGCATGCCGTCCAGCGCCAGGCGTGGCACCGGAATCAGCGTGCAGGTTGGCTTCATCGCCGTGCCCCACACCCGGTCGAGTTCGGCACCGAGTACCTGCAGGCGCGACTCATCGTGGTCGACGATCAGCACGGTCAGCTTGGCGACATCGCGCGGCTCGGCACCGGCGGCGGCCAGTGCGGTGCACAGGTTGGCGAGCGCCTGGTGCACCTGTTCGGCAAAGTCGTTCGACAACCGGCCGTCCTCGGTTTCACCGCCCTGCCCGGCCACGAACACCAGCCTCACGCCCGGCGCGACCACACCCAGGTGGGAATAGCCGTTCGGCGCTGGATCGTACAGCCCGGCTGGGTTATGCAGCGTCAGCGGCGCCTGCGTGGCGGCAACAGCAACATTCTTCATGGGATCCCTTGCTCCAATGGTTGACCGATCGGACGGTGCGACGCGTTGCCCCGTGCCTGTAGCTCGGGGTGATGCTGCTTGGAATGGCGCCTAGACCGCTTCGTCGTCGAACACCAGCAGCTCCACCCCACCTGTGGCGAAATTGGCCAGGTCGGCCGCAGCGGCCTGGCCCGTCGGCGACGCTAGCGCTGTTTGCAGCACGTCCATCGACGCGAAGCTCAACGTCGCTACCATGTGGTACGGCGACGCACCCAAGGGCGACGCAACCGGGCCGCGGCTGACCTCGTAGCCGGTCAGTCCGGCTATGCCACGTGCCAACGGCAGGTGGCGATTGAAGTAGTAGTCGTCGAAGGCGGCTGGGTCGGTCGGGGTCTTGTAGAGGGCGATCAGTTTGGCCATAACGGCTCCTTAAGCGAAGAGGAATTGGCACCGCACCCCGCCCGACCCGGCGGACAGCATCAGCGGTCGTACTGGCCCGGCTGATAGCTGCCCGCCGGCGTGTTGCAGCCGATCGAGATGCGGTTCCAGCCGTTGATCGCGACGATGCACCAGGTCAGATCGACGATTTCCTTCTCGTCGAAGTGCTGCGCCAATTCAGACTGTAGCGCTTCGGTCGGGTGTTGATGGGCAACCAGCGTCAGCACCTCGGCCCAGGCCAGCGCAGCGCGCTCGCGCGGGGTATAGCACGGCGCCTCGCGCCAGGCCGACAGCAGGTACAGGCGCTGCTCGGTTTCGCCTTCGGCGCGCGCGTCCTTTGTATGCATGTCAATGCAGAAGGCGCAGCCGTTCAGCTGCGACACGCGGGTCTTCACCAGCTCGCGCAGGCTGAGTTCCAGACCGCTGTTGCGGACGTACTGCTCAAGGCCGGCCTGCGCCTGAAAGCCTTTCGGGGCGACGTTCGGGTAATCGATGAAACGGGACATGGCAGTGCTCCTGGTGGTGAGAGGTGTTTCGGAAATCAGCGCGGCGCGAACAGCGACTGCGCCTCGGGATAACCCAGGCTGGTTTTCAGCACCGACAGGTCACCGGCGTCGTGCAGGATGCGAGCGGCCTGCTGCAGCGCCTGCATCGTTACCAGCACTGGGCCGATGGCGGTGCTGACGCGCGCCACGCCGAGCGGGCCCAGTTCGGCCAAGCTTGGCAGGCCCGGCAGCGGGGCGACGTTGACCGGCGCTGGCACCGCCGCGCAGAGCCGCGCCAGCAGCACCGGGTCGGTCAGGCCGATCGGGAAGACGCCGTCGGCACCGCTGTCGAGATACAGCCGAGCACGCGCCAGCGTCTCGTCGAAGCGCGCCTCGATCGGGCCCTCGCCGTGCAGGAACAGGTCGGTGCGGGCATTGATGAACACCGGCACGCCGGCCGCGTCGGCTGCAGCCCGGGCGGCCTGCAGCCGTTCGCGCATCTCGGCGGCATCGCGCAGGGCGAATCGGCCGTCGGCATCGTAGCGGCCGTCCTCCAGATTGATGCCGACCGCGCCGGCGCGGATCACCGCGGCGACGGTGTCGGCCACCTCGGCCGGTGTCGTACCGAAGCCATCCTCGATGTCGGCAGTCAGCGGCACCTTTACCACCCGCGTGATGCGGGCGATGGCGGCCAGCAACTCCTCGCGCGGTAGCTCGCCGCCGTCGCGGTAGCCGAGCGACCAGGCCACGGCGGCGCTGCTGGTAGCCAGTGCGGCGAAGCCGGCCTGTTCGAAAACGCGGGCGCTCAACGCGTCCCAGACATTCGGCAGCAGCAAGGGCTGCTCGGACTGGTGCAGGCGGCGGAACGCCTGGGCGCGGGAAACGGCATCGGGGTAGCTCATCATGGCTTATATGGACGCCTCCCGGCTTGGCAAGCGATGTTCGATGCGGGCTTCGAGATCTGGCTGCAGACTTATATCCGGCCTTTATTGCAGACTCGGAGTCTGCTGGCCCTGATGGAATTCGCAGGGGAAGGCCTCATCTCCTTGGAGTCCTCGAAGGACTGGCCATCATTCAGGCTTACTTCCCCACGGTCCGACCTGTTCTGCCATCAAGCGCACATCAACCTGCGCAACCTTTCAGCGATCCACCTCCTAAAGGGTTCGTTAATCTTTTACGCGGCCTTGGCCACGTAGTCCGTTTGATACGTCCGGCCATGGGCCAACAGCGCCCAGATCGTTCGTGCCATCTTGTTGGCCAGCGCTACCACCGCCGCATTGAACGGTCGTCGCGCCAGCAACTGGTCCAGCCAGGGATCGCGCACCTTCTGATGCGTCGCCACTGCCCTGGCGCCATGAATCAGCAGCGTGCGCAGATACACATCACCGCGCTTGCTGATCCCCAGCAACTTCACTCGCCCGCCGGTGCCGCTCTGGCGTGGCACCAGGCCGAGGAAGGCGGCAAACTCGCGCCCAGACTTGAATGTCTTGGCATCCCCAATCATTGCTACCGCCGCTGTTGCGGTGAGCAAGCCGACACCCGGAATGGCCATCAGTCGTTTGGCTGCTTCATCTTCCTTCTTCCACACCGCCAGCTTGTGCTCAAGCTCGGCGATGTCTTGGCCCAATGTCTCAATTCGCTGTAGTTGGCTACGGATCGCTTCGATCACCATCACTGGCAACGTGTCTTCCAGCCGCGCAAGCTCATCAGGAATCCGCTCCAGCGCCTTGTGTCGCCCCTTTGGCAGCTCGGCTCCGAACTCGTACAACAGCCCGTGTAGCTGGTTAGTCTGCATCGTCCGCATCTTCACCAACTGCTCGCGCATCCGGTGCAACATCAGCACGCTTTGCTGGCCTTCGCTCTTGAGCGCGACGAACTTCATCCCTGGCCGCTGCGCCGCTTCCCAGATCGCCTGCGCATCGGCTGCGTCGGTCTTGTTGCTCTTCACGAACGGACGGACGAACTGCCCGGGAATCAGCCTGACCTCATGCCCAAGCTCCTGGAACAGCCGGCCCCAGTAGTGCGCACTGCCGCAGGCCTCCATCGCGATCACCGACGTTTCCCGGTTGGCGAAGAACTCGTTCAGTTGCGCCCGTTTCACTTGCCGGCGGCAGATTTCACCGGTAGCGGTATCCACCCAATGCAGTTGGAAAACCCGCTTTGCCAGGTCCAGACCGAATGTCGTAATCTTCATATCGAGCCCTCCTTACCGTTTGTGGTTGTTGCTACACCACCACTTTGGCACTTTAGATGCCGTCAGGTATTGCGAGGGCTCCTGTCGTTCTGCAGACCGCCGTCGTCACCTTCGGGCAGGAGGGAGGCGTCCATTACATCTCC
>NZ_JAUEDK010000067.1 GCF_030385785.1 Crenobacter oryzisoli | reverse complement strand
GCAGAAAGACGCCGTGTCTTCCGTGCCGCATAGCGTTGTCGTTACTCATCGACCAAACTATTCTATCTGCATGCAACGCCGCCAAGCCTTCCAATACGAACTGATGCCGACCGGCGACCAGCAGCGTCTGATGCGCCGTTTCGCCGGATCGTGCCGGTTCGTGTTCAACAAGGCGCTGGCGTTGCAGAAGGAACGCTATGCGCGTGGCGAGCAGAAGCTCGGCTATGCCGGACTGTGCCAGCGGCTCACCGCGTGGCGCAACGGGCCAGACACACCGTGGCTGGCCGAGGCGCCGACGCACCCGCTGCAACAGACGCTCAAGGACCTGGAGCGGGCCTACGCCAACTTCTTCGCCAAGCGGGCGGCCTTCCCGCGCTTCAAGAAGAAGGGCCAGTCCGCTAGCTTCCGCTATCCCGATCCCAAACAGATCAAGCTCGATCAGCGCAACCGCCGCCTCTTCCTGCCCAAGCTCGGCTGGCTGCGCTACCGCCACAGCCGCGATGTGCTGGGCGAGGTGAAGCAGGTCACGGTGTCGGCCAACGGTGGCAAGTGGTTCGTCAGCATCCAGACTGAACGCGAGGTTGAGCAGCCCGTCCCCAATGGCGGCGCGGTCGGCATCGACTTGGGCATTGCCCGCTTCGCCACGCTGTCGGACGGCACGTTCTACGCACCGCTCAACAGCTTCAAGCGGTACGAAAGCGCGCTGCGTAAGGCGCAGCAAGCCATGAGCCGCAAGACCAAGTTCAGTCGCAACTGGCAGAAGGCGAAAGCCCGCGTCCAGCGTCTCCATGCCCGCATCGGCAACGCCCGCCACGACTACCTGCACAAAGCCACGACCACGATCAGCCAAAACCACGCGCTCGTGTGTATCGAGGACTTGCCGGTGCGGAACATGTCCAAGTCGGCAGCAGGCACCACCGAGCAACCGGGCAAGCATGTTCGGGCCAAGTCCGGCCTGAACAAGGCCATCCTCGATCAGGGCGGGTTCGAGTTCCGCCGCCAACTGGACTACCAGCTGGCGTGGCACGGCGGGCATCTGATCGCCGTTCCGGCGCAGAACACCAGTCAGACCTGCCCGTGTTGCGGCCACGTATCGGCGGACAACCGGCGGACGCAAGCTCGGTTCGTCTGCGTCCAATGCGGTGTCGAGGACAACGCCGACCGGGTCGGCGCGCTCAACGTATTAAGGGCGGGACACGCCCGGTTAGCCTGTGAAGTGAACGGTGCGGTAATGCCGACAGCAGCAGGAACCCACCGAAACGCCCCAATCCGGCTCGATGCCGGGTTGAGCGCCGTTGGCCCCCCCCCCGACTTTAGGCGGGGGAGGATGTCAAAACGTATCTGTGCGCCTCTAGGCGCGGCACGAGTCCGTGAGGACGAGCGCCGTACTAGAAGCATCAATCCATCGCGGCACGGCGCAAGGATGCGCTGCATAAGCTGAGTACCCGCCTCGTCAACGAGTAAGGGGCGATCTTCGTCGGCAACGTGAATGCTGCCGGCCTGGCAAAGACACGGATGGCCAAGTTTGCACCCGACGCGGGCTGGAGCGCGTTCTGAACTATGCTGCAGTGCAAGTGAGATGACGTAGGCGTGTGATTCGAGGTGATCAACGAAGCGTTTTCCACCCAGAATTGCTCGTGCTGCAGAAGCCGCACGGGGCCGAAAGGTGTCGCAGGTCTTGGAATTAAGAGGATGGACTTGCCGCGAGTGTGGAGTGGAACACGACTGCGACATCAGTGCTGCCAGAAACACCCTCGCGTGCGGACGTGCACGCCTGGCAGCAGGAATCCCCGCCCTTTAGGGCGGGGGAGGACGTCAATCGTTTAAGCCTCTTTGCTGTCTAACGCCTCTTGGGACAGCTGCGTGCGCAGCCAGATCGGGTCTTGCAGCAGCTCCATAAGTAGCTCGCGTTCCTCTCGTTCGAGCTGGAACACACTCTCTAGCAAAGTCACTGCAGAAAGCTGGTCTGATTTTGACTTCAGTACCAGCTCGAGACTCTTTGCGCGGGAGGATGAGCTCCATTTCAGTGTGGCGTCTCGCATTTGGCGCAGGAAGATCTTGGGTCCTGCGTTCCCGGAACTCGCCAAGGCGACTTGTGCACGTAACCAGGACCTTGACTTGTTCTGCGTGGCAGCCTCAGCCAACAATTTGCACTGTATCTCCAACTGGAGCTCAGACATGATGACTTCGGAAGCTAGGGTGTACGACAGCTTTTCCGGATGCGCCATGATCACCATCCGCACCGAATCTGGGGCGGTCGCGAGCCCCTGCAGCTTGGCAACGACACTCTGGTCGATGCCATACGCGGTCGCAAGTTCCTGTTGGGTGGCAAACAGCCCATCCTGCAGTGACTTGTGGAACGCGATACCGCGGTCGATATCAGTCAGGCCATTGTGCTCCTCGTTGGCGATATAGGAGAGCACTGCCAGATCCCGCATAGTGAGGTCTGTTCTGACCTGGGCATCGATCTGGGCGAAATACGCTCGCCTGTCCTCCTGGAGGGTCTTGTCGTCTTCCAACTGGCGCGATGCAAGGGTACGCGTCCAACCATCCACGACATAACGCTGGCCATCCGGCATCTCCGCCACCAGGATGGCTTGGGCCTGGCCTGAGTTCAGCAGCGACAATGCGCGTGCCGAGACTTGCTCAGGGGTATACACGGTCCGGCTATTGTATGGGTTCTGTTCTAGGCCGGCGGTTGGAATGCGGGCAATACTTTCGTTCGGGGTGAACAGCGCCCGCACCGTACCCGCCGCCTCATCTTCACGACCAGCCCGCAAGACACCGCGATTTGCCAGGGCGGCCTCCATATCACGCTTGGCCATGCTGCGCCCCCATGCCCAGTCGGGCCAAGATTTCATCAGCCAGTTCCACAATGGCCTTGGCCGCAGTTCCATCTCTCTGCGTTTCCAGCACCGTCTTGGACATTACCGCTGCCTCCTGGAACGCAACAGCATCAGGGACGCAGGTCTTGAACATCTCGACGCCAAAGCGCTCATTAGCCGTCTTTGCCAGCAGCTTAGCTACGTTCTTACGGCCATCGAAGGCATTGAAGAACACCCCGAGGCGAGTCAGTTTTGGATTGTCATCACGTGCCTCGCGTACAGTCATCTCGAGATCGTCAAAGCCGTCCAAAGAGTAGATGTCACCGCCCTTGAGCGGTACTAGGTAGTAGTCCGCTGCGCAGAGGGCATTCCCGGTGAGCCGGCCAAGGTTGGGCGGGCAATCAAGAAGGATGATGTCGTACACATCCTTCAGCAAGGAAATGCGTTTGCTGAGGGTCGTCGTATTGCGGCGGATAAGCTCCGTCTCAGCTGCGCGGGCAAGTCGAATGGATGAAGCCACAAGGTCAAGGCCCTCAATGCGCGAAGGTCGGATGCAGGCGGTAGCAACAGCCGGGTCCGGGTCAAGAATCAGCTCGGTGGTGGTATGGCGCAACGAGTTCGGGTTGACCTCACTCAGGACCGAGGTGGCGTTGCTCTGCGGGTCCAGATCGATGAGCAACACTTTGCGCCCGCGGCGAACAAAAGCATCGGCAAGATTCACCGTGCTCGTCGTTTTGCCAACACCACCCTTTTGAGTGGCAGAAGCGATGGTTTTTGCCATTGCAGTCCTCACTTTTGGTAAATAGCAGGCTGAATTTTGGCAACTACCCCCTGTTTATTGCAAGAGAATTTTCCAATGCATTACACTATTTGCTTGTTTTGCATGGGAAAATTTTCCACCCCCCTCCTTAACTACTGAGGCACCGATGCTGGGATCCCGACCAGCCGAGGCAAAATTGTTGGCAACTAGCTAACCGTCCATTGCAAATCACCCCCTCGGTCGCGAATCTCACGGCATAAATTTCCACGCCATAATCGGCCGCTACGGAACGATCGCGACCTAGGTGTACCCTGAATATCAATACTCTCTCAAGGCGCGTAGAACGCATTCTAGGGGCCTTGCTGGCGATGCCCGTGTTTGCATAAGCGAAATATCAAGCTCGAAGCCTCAAATTTTGGGCTCGATGTCGTCGTGGACGAAAATGGACTGAAGCCTTGGCCTGGTCGGCGGGCCGGCTCAACCCTGATGAGGGCCCACAAAAGGGATCACCCTTAGCAAACCCTGCTAGACCAAGCGCAGAAAACGCTCACCATGTTGGCCGCTAGTCCGGCACGGGACGAGCCTGTTCAACAAATCACCTCACCTTAAGAAACTGCCACCCGTGGTCAGACACCTCTACAAAACCTCTCACCTTTGCCGGCGCGCACGAAGGCCCATCGCGCTTTCAGATGTCCGGTTACCAAGCGGGAGTTCAATTTGCTGCTGCAGGCAAGCGATTCGCTGAAGCCAACGGGCAGTTGCTTCCCAACCTTCTCGCGGCCGAGCGTGCCCGCCTAGCTGCAAGACGCCATTGGCAGTCCGGGGAAAGCGTCAATTGGCGGTCTGCAAAGCGGCGTAGATAAACGCTACAAGATCTCTCACCTTTAGCTGGAGCGTCGTCCAGGTGACTTTCTACAAAAACTCTCACCTTAGCCTGATGACATACGCAGTCACCTCAACACAAGTCAATCTCCTACTTAAATCCACTGCCGTTTTACTGAATGACCCGATTGAAGTGCTAATTTGGCGGCCAGACTCAACAATTGTTCTCACCTTCCGCGGTAGAGCATGCTGTTTGAGAAGAAGCTCTGTTAACTTCAACAATTTCTCTCACCTTTAGGTGGTGAAGCGGCGCCTACCAGGGAGCTGACTCCACAAAAACGCTCACCTTTGCCCGTAAGGAGTAGTTAGTGCGCTCCCTTGGCTTCCCATTCTCTACAAAAACTCTCACCTTAAGCCCCTTGCATAGCTTGGATCGATGAGGTTTGCCGATGATCTCCACAAAAGTCCTCACCTTTAGCGAGGTGGTGCCGTGGAAAGCGAGTCTAGTTCAACAAAAAAGCTCACCTAATAGGGCTAACCGCGGAGGATCAGAAGCCGCTCAGGGGTGTGCTCTACAAAACCTCTCACCTTAACCCGATGACATCACCTAGCGACCCGGTGGTCACCTCTGGTGCCCACAAAATCCATCACCCTTAGCAAAGTAGCTGGGCTAAAAGGGCGCCAAGTCTCAACAAAAGTGCTCACCTGAATACGCCATAGGGGAGGAAAAGGCAGTTCCACCAGCCTATGTGTTCCACAAAAGTTCTCACCTTAGGCCGTGGATATACGGGCCTGGCGGATGGCCACGCTCGAATTCCACAAAATCACTCACCTTTAGCGGGGCTACCGTACAGAAAAGGTATGCGTTCCACAAAAAAGCTCACCTAATCGGCTATTTCCCACGCTAGCCGATTCCGATCGGGCTGGGATCTCCACAAAAGCTATCACCTTAAGTCGCCGGCTTAGCCTGCGTAACCGCCAGCCGAGGAGGGTAAGTACAAAATCTCTCACCTTTAGCGTGGGACCTGGAGCAGAAGGGGACTAATTCAACAAAATCCCTCACCTCTAGCTGCTTACCGCCGGGACAGGGGCCTCCAAGGCGGTATTCCCCACAAAATCTCTCACCTTAGGCAGTTAGCATCATTGATCACCCCCCTGACAGCCCACAAAATCACTCACCTTTAGCGACCTTATGTCCATTGTCAGTCCGATCTCGGCGCTGCTCTGGCCGTGAGTGAGCTTCGCGTGCCAAAACACCGTGGCCATCGCCTGGTTGTTCTCCACAAAATAGCTCACCTTAGCTTCGGCCAGCAGGGCTGTAACCTAGGTGTGACAGGGGTTTATGCCACATTGGTGCATGCGCCAACAAAATGCTTCACCTTTTGCCACAAAAACGCTCACCCTTGGTTTCAGGACCTCACCGAAACCCGCGCCAGGCTTAGGTTTCAGGCTAGCCGATGCCGGTTCAACAATTTCTATCACCTTTAGGCCCATCAAGAGGACGTCGCCACAAAATGGCTCACCTCTAAGTGGGAAATGTTTCACCTTTAGCCACAAAACTTCTCACTTCTTCCCCAAATTGCCTCACCTCAACGCCTCTAACTCATTGATTATCAGTGATTCATGGTTTCCCTGTTAGTTGGTTTGTTGTTTTAAGTTTTTAAAAACAGCTAACAAGCTTTGGAGTGACAGTGATATCTGAGACAGCACGCGTGAAAACCTGCGACCAGGTAATAACACGGGCCGTTGCGCTGAGCTCGTGAAGGTGAGAGAAAATGTTTTGACAGCTCACCTCCAGACTGGCTAGAGTCCAGCCAACGAACCAAGGAGCCAAGGAGCCTCGAATGGCTGACCAAACGCCTCAAACAGCTACATCGTCCCAGATGTCGCTTGCCTTGTTTGAGGACATGCTTGCAGAAGGCTTCGGTATCCACGAGGCCGCTGTCGAAATTGGCTTTCAGCGCAACAATGTTTTCGTCGACATCGCTGATCTTGGCGTAGCAGCACGCCGGTTGGTGGACGCCGCCTACTTCATTGTTGCCCAAGAACAACAAAGCCCGCGGCTCTACGACGTTGAGCTAAGCTATTTCCGCTGGCTCATGCGGTATGACAGCTACAACTACAAGCACCTCCGGGCAGTCATCTCTGAAGCACAGAAGGCGTTGGTTCAGGTTACGGACACCCCACCTGGCGAAGAGCCTAGCGAAAAGGACGTGTGGGTTTCCGTGCAGCTTTTGGGTCCAGTCGGGCTTTCCAATGGTCGCATCGCGTTCGAGGTGCCCGCCATCCTGGTTCGGCACATAAAAGATCCTGCCAACTCGCACTGGCTTAGCCTCCGCATATCCACCGCGTTTACGCTGAATTATGCCCGCGCGATCTATGATCACGTGCTTCCGTTTATCTCCAAAGGGGGCACCGACTGGATACCGCTGGAGGTTGTTCGAAGCTGGCCAGGCAAAGCCTCGGCGAGTTCCGCGGCGTTCAAGTACTTCAAGCGCGACTACCTCGAGCCGGCCATGCGCCAGATCAACGAACTGTCTGACATTGAGCTGTCGTACGAAACTCGAAAGACATCTCGGTCCATTGACCGCATACGGTTTAAGGCCGTCCGGAAAGAGGGCGCCCTGCCTGCTATGCAGCAGCTCCTTGGTGCTCAGGAAATCTATTTCACCCTGAAGAACGAGTTCGGTCTGACGGAGAAACAATTCAACGAAATCTCGGCAAACCGCAATACTTGGACGGATGAGTGGATTGAACGCGCTGTTGAATTCACCAGGGTCAAGATCACTCAAGGGAAAGTTTCTCGCAGCCCGTCAGGTTTCCTGATGAAAGCCTTGCGAGAAAATCTGAGTATTTCGGACGCGGAACGCACCATGATGGCGGTGCAGAGCAAGATCGAAGCCGAAGAACAAGCCAAGGTTGAAGCCCAGGAAGCTAAACACAAAGCGCGTGCCGCCGATCAGGCTGCTCAGGAAAACGCCGCCAAAGCCAAGCAAGAAGAAGAGGTCCACCTGGGCGAGGCGATCCTCTGTGCCATGGACGCGACAAATCGGAAGGAATTGCTGGATGCGTATTTCGTTTCAACAGCAGGCCGCCTGCTGATTCGCAAGTTGAAGCTGGACAAGGCACCGCTTACGGAAGCCGACGTTATGTTGAATCCTGACCTCAAGCAAGGCTTCTGCCATTTTGCGTACCTGAAGTACAAGCCTAAGGCAAAGCAACTGGTAGCGACAGCGTGAGTGCCGAATCAGACGCTAGTAGGCGACGAGAAACATATAGGTCCGGCGGAAATGGGCCAGCTTAATGGTCTGGGTGACGCCACCGAGCACCACGTGCTCGTAGCTCCAGTCGAACTGCCCCACCTCACCGGGTGCGAACGACAGCAGAACAAAAGCCTGGGTTCAGATGGCCTTCGTGGGTAACGGCCCGGTTAGTACCGTCTTCCTGGCCGAATGAACTGTGATGATGGAGGAGTGGCCGCAAAGGCCCTGGCTAGCTAGCGTGAGCGTCCAGCTTGAGGTTCGATGGCAGCAGATCGGCCACCTGGTTCACCGGCCAATCGGCAATGACACCCAGCACATGGCGCAGATACGCTTCCAGGTCGAGACTTCTCAGCTTGGTGTTGCCGATCAGGCAGTAGATCGAGGCGGCTCGCTCTCCCCCGCATCCGGGCTCATTAACAATGAAGTTCATCCGCCCCAGGGTTACCCCACGCAAGGCGCGCTCGGCCGCATTGTTGTCGATCTCGATCCGCCCATCTTCCGCGTACCATATCAACGCTTCCCAGCGATTCAGCGCGTACTGAATCGCCGCCGTCGTCTCGGATTTGCGCGAGAGCTTGCCCAGCTGATGGTTCAGCTAGCTATGGAATTCCAGCAACCGGGGTCGGTTGCGAGCTTGGCGGACTGCCCATCATTCTGCCGGTGGGCTACCTCAGATGGCCGCTTCGATCTCATACAAGGCCGCGATCTGTTCCAAGGCATTTATGAGCAAGTATGAGCAAATTTCAAGCAACAGTTGTTAGCTCCTCCCGACCGACAGTTCCTGCTCTTATATAAGTTTTCAGCGCGTCCGGTGATTCTCCCTGGATGTGATCCGGGCTATGGGAGGAGGCGCCGGCTTGTGCGGGAATTATCATGCCCGCCTGACAAGGCTTGGCGCCACTTGTCTGCCAATTATTGTTAGCGGCATTTAAACCAACGTGCCCTTACGAGATTCGGAAAAATAACAAATTACTCATCTTTGCAAAGGAGGACAGAATATTTGGAAAATGGAAGAATCTTTGGAAATAGATATATGAGGTCGCCGATACCAATGGCATATAAGAATCTGCTGCGGTAATTATAAACTACAGTGTAACGTCAGTTTTTCGGCAAACTTTTCTGGCTACCAACTGGAGGTTGGTCATGAAGCGGAAGCACTTCTCGATCGATCAGCTTGTGGCAATTTTAAAGCAAGAAGTGGCAGACCTGATCCGG
This sequence comes from Crenobacter oryzisoli, assembly GCF_030385785.1. Lineage (GTDB taxonomy): Bacteria > Pseudomonadota > Gammaproteobacteria > Burkholderiales > Chromobacteriaceae > Crenobacter_A > Crenobacter_A oryzisoli. The sequence continues at coordinate 12,924 of NZ_JAUEDK010000067.1, read as the reverse complement.
AAGGTCGGCATCTCAGATGTAGACCTTTTACCACTGGAAGAAACAGTATGCCGGTCTGCAGTAGGACCAGGTCCATTCGCTAATTAAGCGAACATAACGCAAAACGACGATATGCCTTTGGAGTGAAATGGTGAACCATCCGCCACACGTTATGATTCGGATCAAACAAAATTGGGGCACTCTCACACTCAGTCCCGCCTCCACAGTGATAATATCCTCTGAACTCTGTACTTAGTGGCTGTTTGCACTCTTGCCCTGGGCTCGAATACAAAACTGGAGCGGTCTCTTGAGCTTAAGATGGAAATCCGCGCTGTCGCTCACCCTGCTGTTTATCCTGATATTGGTGGTGATGCTGCTAGGTGGCGGCTTGGTGCTGGATAGGATTCGGGATCACGACGCCGCAGAATTCGTGCGCACACATTCGCTGCTGCAAAAGCAAAAGCTAGTGACGCTACTGACGCGCGAGTTAGCCATTTCACAGCGCATGGCCAACCTGGGTGTTACTTACGACTGGCTGAAGGATGAGAACAATCCAGCCAAACGCCAGGCATTCTTCCGCGAAGCGGAAGGCTTCCGTAGTAGCATGAGCGACCACGTCTACTTCATCGTCGTCGATCGCTCGCATCATTATTATTTCAGTGACGGAAAAAATAGCTCCACTACCATTTCCATTCCACGCTACACCCTCAACCCGGCTATCCCCAAGGATGGCTGGTATTTCGCGACCCGGAAAGCAGGCCAAGACTACGCGCTGGACGTCAATGTCGACGACAAGCTCAAAGTGACCAAGGTTTGGTTTAACGTCATGATCCGCGAGGGTAGTCAGATACTTGGCCTGGCGGGTGCGGCAATTGATCTCTCGCGTTTCTTGACCGATTTCATCCACTCCGCGGACGCAGGCATCACCAACATCATCATCAACGGCGATGGTGTGATCCAGGCCCACCCAGATACTCGTTTGATCGAATATGCCGCAGTAGCCAAGGCCGGCTCGACCAAAACGCTATACCGCTTGCTCACGGCACAAGATAGTAAAGCCTTGATGGCGGCGATGTCGGCACTTAAACACGCACCGGAAGAAGGACGCCAGCTTGAAGTGTCGCTACAGGGTAAGCCACGCCAGCTCGGGGTCTCATATATTCCCGAGCTCAACTGGTATGTGATTAGCGCAATCGACCCTAATGCCGTATCGGTGCTGGATCAGCACCTGATCGCCACCATGCTGACAGTCGGCCTGGCCTTCTTGGCCATCCTTGGGCTGGTGGTGACAGTGGGCATTGACCGGCTGATCCTCACGCCGCTGTCACGCCTGCACCGTTCTGTGGCGCAGATCTCCAGCGGAGATTATCGCATTCAGCTGAGCTCGGGCCGCAATGACGAATTGGGTGATCTCACACGCGCCTTCAGCCACATGGCCGGGGAAATCCACAGCCATACTGAACAGCTTGAACAGCGCATCGAAGAGCGTACCCACGAGCTAGCCTCGGCTCACCAACAGTTGGTCGCAGCACATCGTGCGATTCAAGACAGTATCCGTTATGCCAGCCTGATCCAGGGATCGATCCTGCCGCACGAACAACTGACCAATGAATTGGGTGACGACCACTTCCTTCTGTGGAAGCCGCGTGATGTGGTCGGTGGTGATTTCTACGTGTTCCGCGCCAGCGAAGGGACCTGCCTGCTGGGGGTGGTCGACTGTGCCGGCCATGGCGTGCCGGGTGCTTTCATGACCATGATCGCGCAGACAGCCTTCAACGTGGCGGTGAGTGAACTGGGGCCAAGCGATCCGGCCTCCTTGCTTGAACGTATGGACAAGCTGGTACGCGCCATGCTGCACCAGGATACTTCCACCAAGCACATTGCCACCAGTATGGATGCTGGTCTTTGTGCTATCGATTTTGTTAGCGGCAAACTGACCTTCGCTGGTTCGCGTCTGTCGTTGTACTGGAGTGACGGTCAACAGTGCGAAGAACTTGCCGGCGAACGCTGTGGCATTGCCGACCGCAAGCCCGGTAAGTTCAGCAATCAAAGCCTTACGCTCGATCCGGCGGCAACCTATTATCTGACCACTGATGGCTTCCTCGACCAGGCTGGTGGCGAGAAAGGATTCGGCTTTGGTCGCCAGCGCTTTTCCGAGCTGTTAAACAACCATGCGCGCCTGCCGATGCAGGAGCAACGAGAAGCATTTTTACAAAGACTGGCCGATTACCAGGGCACGAGAGCTCAACGCGACGACATCACCGTGCTGAGTTTTCGTTTTGGCAGCCGCAGAAGCGCCAATGCCTTTAAGCATGCAGTGGAAAGCACGTCCTAACACTTCTGACAGGAGTACGCCTATGGAGCGGGTCGACGTTCAAACGCTCAGAGATGCATTTATCCGGCAGGGCATCATGCTCTGCTTTAACGGACCCTTTTCAGCCACCCTGATTGAGGAAATCGGGCAAGCGCTGCGCAAGCACATGGAAGGCTTGAGCGAGTCGCAGTCTTCAGTTACCGATGTGTTTACAGCTTACATCGAGCTGACCCAAAACATCCGCCACTACACTGCGCAAGCGGGTCTGACCGGCGTGGACGCGCAAGCCACGCTGACCGTTTCTCGCAATGGCGAAGGCCGCTACGTCGTCGATGCCGGCAACGTGGTCAAAGCGGCCGATGGCGCAGCATTGGTGGATCGCATCGAGAGTCTGGCCGGGCTCGACAAAGCCGAGCTCAAAGCGGCGTTCAAGGCGCAATTACGCCAGCCTCGCGACCCGGAAGCCAAAACTGGTGCAGGGCTAGGACTGATCGACCTGGCTCGCCGCTCAAGCGAACCGCTCAGCTGCAGCCTGACCCCACTGAATGACGGATTTTCTTTTTTCAGTCTACGCGTAGTGATTTGACGAGGTTTGCATGCAGGATTTGAACGTAGCTGGCACCGACTCCATCCCATCCATCCAGGCGAACTGGGCCTCCGGCCGCCTAGAAATGAAGGGCGACTCCTATCCCGAAAATGCCTTCGAGCTGTACCAGCCGGTGATCGACTGGATCGAAGTCTTTCTCAAGACGGAAAACCGCCCTCTGTTGATGCAGTTGCAGTTGCTGTATCTGAACACCAGTAGCATCCGCGCCATGATGGACATGCTCGACCTGTTGGAAGATGCACATAAACAGGGCAAACCAGTTGGCGTTACATGGTTGTACGAGCGCGATAACGAGCGGGTAGCCGAACTGGCAGAGGAATTCCGAGAAGACTATACCCTGCGTTTCGACATCGTCCCGCAAGAGTGACAGGGGAGGGGTATGGTGAAGGTTCAGGAGCTTCTCGAAAACAGGATTGTTTCCCTGCTGGAAAATCCAGACTATGCAGGACATCCGCTTAGCGAAGGGCTGGCCGAGTTGTTCGAGCGTTACTGTGAGCAAACCCGGCAGATCGAACGGATCGCTCATATATCCGACCGTTATCAGGAAGCGGAGCGCGATCGCCATATTGACACCACAACACGCTATCAGCGCCAATTACGACAAATTGCCAAAGTCATGCGTATCAGCGATCGCTATCAGCACATGCTACGCGACATGAACGAGCGGCTGTATTGGATCTCCAGCCATGACGAACTGACCGGCCTGCCTAACCGCCGCCAGATGCAAGCGCATTTGAAGCGCGAGCTGCAGCAATTAGCGGAACGCGGCGGTCAGTTCTGCGTGGCACTGGCAGACCTAGATCATTTCAAGGCCATCAACGACACCTATGGCCACGACATCGGCGACAAGGCCTTGGCGGCGATCGCCAATTGCCTGAGCGAACATATCCGTGGATACGATCTGTGTGGGCGCTGGGGGGGGGAGGAGTTCCTGTTAATTTTTCCTCACTCTGATACCCGTGCCGCAGAAGCTATTCTAGCGCGATTGCATGAAGTCGTAGGGGCGTTGGTCAGTCATCAATTGCCAGAGCAGATCGTACTATCGGTCTCGTTCGGATTGAGTGCTTGCCACAAAGGCGATGAAGCACTCGACCAGATTCTGAAGCGTGTCGATGGCGCTCTTTATCAAGCCAAACGCGAGGGGCGCAAGCGTACGGTGGTAGTTTAATACTTAGAGCCGCTACAAAAGTGGGCGATAAAATGCGGCGGATCAAGGAACAAGCCAGCTTGAGTAGTGCGGAATGACTTGATTGCTGGGCATACCGGAGGCGTCCTGTACGCTCTGGTTTTCCTGCTGGTGACGCTATTGGTGCGCCACCGACTGCACCAGCCAGTCACGAAAACACTCTGCCGCTGCAGATAAGCTCTTGTGTCGTGCGTGCACCAGGTAGTCTGCCTGCCCCGTGGTAAACGCGAATGGCCCCACCCGGGCCAGCTCGCCCTTGTCCACCAGTTCATGGACCATGAACTCCCAGCCAAGCCCGATCCCCATGCCCTGCAACACCGCGTTGAGCGCTAGCGTCACCTGGTTGAAGGTGGTAGCGCCGGCTGGGGGAGTGTAGTCGAACTCGAAGTGATGGAACCAGTCGCGCCAGTCCAGGCAGTTCCAGGCCGAGGCATCGAGCTGGATCAGCGGCAACTGGCTCAACTCTTCCACCGTGTGTACCTCTGGCACCAGCAGTGTGCGGCTGCATACTGGGTAGACCACTTCGGGGAACAATGGGGTGGCGGCAAGCGACGTCCACTGACCGCCGCCATACAGGATGCCAAAATCGTGCTCGGCCACGCTGGTTTCACCGATGTCGTTGCCGGCATGGATGTTCACCGTGATGCCTGGGTGGTTACGGCTGAACTCCACCAAGCGCGGAAACAGCCAGTATTGCGCCACCGCATGGGTGCAGGCCACGGTTATAGTGTTGCCGTTCCGGCCGGCGCGCAGGTTGGTGACCGTGCGCAGCAGCGCTTCCAGTTGTGTACTGACCTCCGCGTACAGCTTGGTCCCGGCAGCTGTCAGTTCGATGCCGCGCGGCCGTCGCTCGAACAGGGCTACCTTCAGGCTGTCCTCCAATGTGCGAATCTGCTTGCTGACGGCGCTCTGCGTGACGAACAGCTCGGTGGCGGCGCGTGTGAAGCTGCCGCAGCGTACCACTGCCTCGAACACGATCAGCGTCTCCAGCGGTGGCAGGTGCCTCAGGTAACGGCTCATAGATATTCCTGTAGGGAATGAGTGGCTGCCGGTAATTCGTTTGTCACCTATTGTCGCATTGCTTACGCTTTCTGCCATGTGAACTTTGTTTGGTTGAAGGAAGCTGGCGATGAAACGCGGGATATTCTATGCAGGCATGGCAGGAGCAGCGTGGGGGTCAATTTTTCTGGTGCCTCGGCTGCTACCTGAGTTCAGTCCATTGGCCTTGAGCTGTGCCCGTTACGTACTGTACGGCGTAGTGTCGCTGGTAGTGCTACTGCCGAAGGCTCACCGAGTACTGCCGCAACTGACCCGGCGTGATGTGGTTGTGCTGGTGAAGTTGGCGCTGACCGGCAATCTAGTGTTCTACACGTTGCTGTCCGCCGCCATCCAGCTGGCTGGCGTAACCACGGCGTCGCTGATTGTTGGCGTACTACCGGTTACCATCACGCTGGCCGGTAGGCGCGATGCCGGCGCCGTGCCGCTAGCTCGGCTCGTATGGCCGCTGGCGCTGGTACTGACCGGCGTCGGTTGCATCAACCTGGAAACCTTCTTGACTGCCGGTCTCGGCGCTGCCTCGCTTGGCGACCGCGCCCTCGGCGTGCTGTGCGCCGCCGTTGCGCTGCTGTGCTGGACTCAATTCGCCACCGACAACGCGCGCTATCTGAAGCAAAGCCGTTTCAACAGTAGCGACTGGTCAAGCCTATGGGGCGTTACCACTGGACTGCTCAGCGCGCTGGTATGGGGACTGGCCGAAGCCTTCTCGTTCGCTGGAACCACCCATCTGCCGGCTGAGCGCTGGCAGCTGTTCTGGGTGCTCAATGCCGGAGCGGCCTTACTGGGGTCGTGGTTCGGCAACTGGATGTGGAACTCCGCCACACGCAGGCTGCCGTTGACGCTGGGGGGCCAGCTGATCGTGTTTGAGACCCTGTTTGCGCTGCTGTACGGCTTTCTCTATCTGCAGCGCCTGCCCACCGCGTTGGAACTGATCGCCGCCACTCTACTGATCGGCGGAGTGTGTTGGACGGTGCGCCGGCACGGAGCGGTGCATAGCTAACCATTTAATTAAATGAGCCTCGTTAACGAGGCTCATTGCTAATTTTCAGGTCAAAATTGACTACGAGAAATCATAGCTATCCTATGCTCGAGTGTATCGAGGCGGCAGGCATGTCGAGTCCGACCGTATTACGTCTGAGGCTGCACACTCAGAATTCGGCCAAAGCGGTCAACTTCCTAAGAGAGGCGGATGTCCGCTTCCGACTCTAACGCTGCCAGTTTCACACCCGTCGCCTCAATGGCAGGTATGTGACCTATGTCAGACTTCAATAATCGGTGTAGCCCTTTTCTCCAGGCGTGTAAAAGGTAGAGAAATCAGGTGCCACCAGTTCCTGTCCCAACTTCAGCTTGGCTACCAGATCCGGATTAGAGATAAACGGACGACCGAAAGCCACCAGGTCGCCACGCTGCGCGTCGAGATCAGCATTGGCTCGGGCGACATCGTAGCCACCTGAGAGAATGTATTGCCCGTTGAACGCGGCACGGATATTGGCTTTCAATTCGGGGCTAACTTCCGGCGCCCCCATGGCGCTGTGATCCACGATGTGGATATAGAGCAGGCCGAGCGTATTCAACTCGTCGATCAGACGCAGGTACAGCGCATCCATCTCGGCATCCGGCACCTGGGCGTTGAAGACGCCATACGGCGAGATACGCATGCCAACGCGCTCGGCGCCAATAGCGGCGACGGTTGCCCTAGCGACTTCGACCGCAAAGCGGATGCGGTTTTCGACCGAGCCACCCCAGCGATCATGGCGCTGATTGGAAGCCGTATTGAGGAATTGGTCGATCAGGTAGCCGTTGGCCGCATGCAGCTCGACGCCATCGAAACCTGCCTCTATGGCCAGTTTGGCCGACGCTGCATATTCGGCGATGCTCTGGGCAATGTCCGCCTCGCTCATTTCGCGTGGTACAGGATGCGGCTGCATTCCGTCGGTGTCGGTCCACATCTCGCCGGGAACGGCTACCGCCGAGGGCGCCAAAACGCTGGCACCTGCCGGCATGTTTGCGGGGTGGCTGACCCGCCCGGTGTGCATCAATTGAACAAAAATCCTGCCGCCGGCCTGATGGACGCCATCGGTCACCCGTCGCCAGCCCTGTACCTGCTCTTCGTTGAACAGTCCGGGGATGCGTGGGTAACCTAGGCCGTTGGGCGATGGCGAGGTGCCTTCGGTAATGATCAGTCCGGCATCCGCCCGTAGGCGGTAGTACTGCGCCATCAGTTCATTGGGCAGGTTCCCGATCGCGCGGCTGCGCGTCAGCGGCGCCATGACGATGCGGTTCTTCAGCGGCAGGCTGCCGAGCTGGGTAGGGGTGAATAACATGTTGTTCATTGAAATTTCCTTGGTGTTGGATCCACGTTCAGTCGGACTGAATGAAGTGCTCAGGCTTGTGGCCGATATCGTTCAGCCGCATGGGCTTGTCGAATGTCCGACATCAGCCCTTGACGCGCACCATCCAGCGCATCCCAGCGCTCGGCAACATGAAGCGGCGGGATCGTGACCAACTCGCGACGGTCGAAACCGACCAGTGCAGCATCGACCAGTTCACCGACTTCCATCACCTCGGGGAGGGTGTTGACGTCAATGCCGGCACGCTCCCAAATCTTGGTGCGGGTCGATGCCGGCAGCACCGCTTGCACGTAAACGCCATTGGGTGACAGCTCCAGGCTCAGACCCTGTGACAAAAACAGAACGAAGGCTTTGGTGGCTCCGTAGATCGACATGCCGAACTCGGGCGCGAAACCCACCACCGAGCCAATGTTGACGATCGCACCAGTGCCGGACTGCGCGAGGCGCGGCGCGATCGCAGCAGCGAGCCGCGTCAACGCAGTGGTGTTGAGCGTGATCTGGCGTTCGATGGCCTCGGCAGATTGCTCCAAGAAGCCCCCCGATTGAGCCATGCCCGCGTTGTTGATCAAGACGCCGATACGAGAGTCATTGCGCAGTCGAGTTTCAAGCACGGACAGGTCTGCGGAGCTTGTCAGGTCGGCTTGCAGCACTTCAACGGCCACATTGCTTTCCTCACGCAAGCGTATTGCCAGCTCATCCAGGCGCGACTTGTCGCGCGCAACAAGGACGAGATCGTGGCCACGGCGGGCGAAGCGCTCGGCGTAGGTGGCGCCGATGCCGCTGGAGGCACCGGTGATGAAGACAGTCGGAAGTGTGGTCATGGATTTTTCCTTTGCATCAGTTGTTCTGGTGGGGGGGTAAACACGGCGGCCGTCACATCTTGACCACGACCTTGCCCTTGGATCGTCCCTGGGCAAGGTACTCAAGCGCACCCTTTGCTTCCTCGAACGGAAACACCTTGTCGATCACTGGCTTGATGCGCTGAGCTTCTAGAAGTTTGCCGATTTCGGTGAGTTGGGCGCCGTCGGGGTGCATGAAAAGAAACGAGTAAGTGACGTTCCGCTTCTTCGCAAGACGCATGATCTTGCGGCTCATCAGCCCGAATACGAAGGTCAGGAAGAAGTTCAGCCGTTTCGCATGAGCGAATGCAGCATCCAGCGGGCCGATGAGCGAGACGATCTTGCTTCCCTGTTTGAGGATGGAGATGGATTTTTCAATCGCGTCACCCCTGACGGTGCCAAGCACTGCGTCATAGCCGCGCAGTACGTTCTCGAATTCCTGTTTCTTGTAGTCGACTACCTCGTCTGCACCCAGACCGCACACCAGTTCAACGTTGCCCGTGCTGGTGGTGGTTCCCACCTTGGCGCCAAGGTGCTTTGCCAGCTGGATCGCAAACGTGCCGATCCCGCCGGCCCCGGCAGGAATGAACACCTTCTGGCCGGCCTGAAGATTGGCGCGTTCCTTCAGCGCTTGCCACGAGGTGAGGCCGACCATCGGGATCGACGCAGCTTGCACGAAGTCCAGATTGACCGGTTTCAGCGCGGCAGCGTGCTCCGGTACCACCGCGAATTCGGCAATCGACCCTGTGCCAAGGTCGAAGATGCTGGCGAAGACGGCATCGCCTGGCTTGAAGCGGGTCACGTTGCTGCCAACCTCGGTCACCACGCCGGCCAGATCGCTGCCCAGTGTGGCCGGAAGCTGGAACTGCAGAACCGGTTTGAACATCCCGGTCGGAATCATGTTGTCGATCGGGTTCAGGCCGGCAGCGTGAACCTGTACCAGCAGTTCGTCGGCCTTTAGCGTGGGGCGGGGAACGTCGACGAATCCGATCTCGGGCGACTTGCCATAGCGCTTGAAGGTGAGTGCTTTCATGGTTTGATTTTTCATCCTTGGTTTTTCATTCTTGTCTGATCAGAGCCGTCAGAGAGGAAGTCCCGCACCGCAGGCACAAAGGCCCGGAAGTGATGGAAGATGCCTCCGTGCCCGGAATCGGGGTAGATCGTGAGTCGGGCATTCGGCAGACGGCGAGCCATGTCGGCTGACAGGCTGCTGTCGACCATGAGGTCGTTGCCGCCGTTTGCCACGAACACAGGCTGTTTGATGGCAGTGAGATCGTGAGGTGTGCTAAAGCCCCAGTGACGGATCGCCTTCAGTTGGGCATGACGAGCCTGAAGCGAGATCGCCTTGTCGCAGTTCTTGGTCCGCGTCTTCAGCGCGGCGAAGTAATCTCTCGCGGCGCGCTTGCCTTCCGGGGTGCGGGGGAAGAACAGGAAGTTCCTCGCGTCGCTCCAGGTCAACGCCGCCTTGATGTAGGCAAGGACAGCGACTTTGGTGACCTTGTCGATGCCGCCGCCACCCCGTGGGCCCGTTCCTGCGAGGATCATCCGCCGTACGAGGTCAGGTGCCTGCAGAGCCACCGTCTGTGCCACGCCACCGCCCATCGAGAACCCGAGCAGATCGACCTTGTCGAGTCCCAGTGCACGGATGAAGGCAATGGCATCACGGCCCATCTCCTCAATGGTGTGTGGTACCGATCCTCCCGAGGCACCGACCCCGCGATTGTCGAAGGCAATCACCCGACGTTGCATGGCGATACCGTCGATAACACGCGGGTCCCAGTCGTCGAGTACGGCCATCAGGTGGTGCAGTAAGATCACCGGCACGCCAGAATCGGGGCCGAGCTCCCGGTAGGCGAAAGCCACCCCGTCAACGTCAATTGTGCGGGTCGGTACATCTTTCCATTTCACATTGGCCATCGGCCGCGCCGCCGCGGCTGTGCCGATGCCTGAAGATGCTCCGTTTGCCGGAGCGATACCTGTATTGTTCGTGCTCATCAATGAAATCACCGTGCCGGGTGGATTGCTTGTCGTCGAAGTGTTAGTATCAAACTGATACGGACAATACTACCAATCTGAAAGTAAGTCACTATCAAATTAGTATGGACAACGAAAATAGTTGCAATAACCCATGCCCGATCGCGCGCAGCCTAGCTGTCGCTGGTGACGCGTGGAGCATATTGATCCTGCGGGACGCCCATGCCGGCCTCTCGCGCTTTGACCAATTCCGGAAAAGCCTGGGCATTGCACCGACGATGCTGACCCGCCGGCTGGCGACACTGACGGAGGAGGGATTGCTGGAGAAACGGCGCTACTCGGAGCACCCGCCGCGAGAGGAGTATCTGCTGACCGCTGCCGGTCGCGATTTTCTGCCGGTGCTGTTCATGATTGGTGCGTGGGGGCGTCAATACCGGGGCGGTGGCAAGCTGATTCGTTTCTTCGACGCGGAAACAGGCACGGAAATTAAAGCTGTCGCCGTGGATGAGGTCACCGGGGCGAAGATCGGGACTCGCCCCATTCGCATGGTCACGCCTGATGAAAGCTGACAGGTGATCTGACAAACCAGATGGTTGCTCTACGTATTCGTCGATGGTGGCCACAACCCTTGGTGCAACAAGCTCCACCACGGTCAGCAATCCGCAGCTACTTTGCTGACGCTGCTACTGAGAGCATCCAACGGCTACAAAGGCCAAACTTCTGCCAGTTGTAATCATTTCCTCAATGTCCGCCATCACCTTCGGTGATGGCCATCGCGCTGTACTAATGAATGCCCAACTTCTGATCAGGGTAGAGGTGAGCCGCTTACGACTGGGACATGTAAGCCACTGCAACTGACTGCACAGATGTGATGCAATTGGGCGTACAAGTACATGCAATTACGCACAAGGCAGCTTTTCTTCAAGAACAACAATGTAAAGCGTTTCAAAAGCCTGGTTTCCATGAGCCGCGTCAAAGTGACCTTGGATGTTCCTGTAGAAGTTGACGAGTGGGAGCAAACTTCAACAGAGCAGAAACCTTGATATCCTCCCCACCTAAAGTCGGGGGATTCCTACGGCGCTCATTCCAGCATTGAGCCGGAATGAGTCGCCTCGGAGGGGGCCTGCTGCTGGCGGCATTACCACACCGCTCACTTCACAGGCGCAACGGGCGTGTCCCGCCCTGAGAACGTTGATCGCGCCGACCACATCGACGTTTTCCTCGAAGCCGCACTCGACACAGCAGTACTCCGCTTGCGTCCTGCAGTTCCCCTCATTCACGCAGCCGCAGGCCGGACTTGGCCCGAAAGTTCATCCGGTTGTTCCTGTCGCTGACTTGGACACATTCCGCACCTGCAAATCCTCGAGACACACCATCGCGTGGTTTTGGCCGATCGTGTGCAGGCGCTGCATAAGATTGGTCACCGAGCCGGAGTGAACTGACCACAAAGCCGGCCAAGAGTGACCATTACACTACACTACTGTTGGCCATCGCGCTGGTAACTGGGGGAAACATATTGCTTTAATCGTCAGCGCACTTCGCTCGCCGCACGCCATAGTTCGTTTGGAGCAATGTGAGCATGCCAAGCTTCAAACTGTGAACGCCACTGCTCGAAGGGGGGGCCAAGCGGGCGCCTGGGATCGCCACTCAGCGCGTAAGCCATGCCTTCGATAAGCCACTTGGGTTTGGTCGCCACGGCAAGGTTGCCGAGCGATTCTGCTTGTCGATAATGGATCAGTTCGTGCGCAATGTAGAATTGCTTCCAACCCCGCGGGGCAATCACCAAACCAAGATTGCCGATCGCTTCCGCCGCACGCTGTCCCAGACCGAAGGCATCCGAGCATGCTTGGGTGGTGCAAAACACCATGCGAGGTGCGCCCTGAAACGCCCCGACGACCGTTACCGTCTTGGCGTATCCCTCCTCATACAACTTTTGGGCCTCATCCAACCTGGCAATGTCATCGGTACACACGTTGGCACGCGGACATTCGACCCCAGGCATTAACGTCGGAAATATCACTCGCAGTGGTTTGACAAGAAACCATGCCACCATTGGCACAATGACCATTGTGATGGCGCTACCAATCAAGAGGGTTTTGAGTTTCATCGATCTGAAATGAAAGTTGGGTAGTAGAGCCTAGAAATTTCAGCACAAAATCATACTGAACAGTCCCTCGAACTGTAGACACTCCCGACCCTCATGGCGAGGCTAGCTCGACAGCCACGGGACAGGCACCGCTCAAGTGGCTTCTCCTCGGCCAACGCTGCCGGTGAGTTACTAACCTTTTAGAAAGTAATGCCATTTCATGTGATAATTTTCTTCATGAAATGCAAACGAAACTCTGACGCCCGCGGGATTGACCACCACACCCTCCAGGTCATGCGCCAGCAAGCCGTCAAGGCGATTCGAGAGGGCCAATCGGTGCAAAGCGTAGCAGCCGCCTACGGTGTCAACCCGCGCACGGTGTTTCGCTGGTTAGCAGACTTTGCCAATGGCGGCCAAAACGCCCTGCTGGCCAAGCCGATCCCGGGGCGTCCACCGAAGGTGACGGCCGATGAGATGAGCTGGCTGGCCAAGGCGGTGAAAGACAATACGCCGCAGCAGTTCAAGTTCGAGT
>NZ_JAUEDK010000066.1 GCF_030385785.1 Crenobacter oryzisoli | reverse complement strand
CCGCGTCAAAATAGTTGTCGCCTCGATAGAATCCATAACTCGGGGGCGATGATGAGAGAACGACTTGGCGCGATACGGACAGGAATTCAAAGATAGAGCGGTGGCGCGGTTGCTGCCGCCGGAGAGCGCGGCGGCGGAAGCGGTTGCGCGTGAGATCGGTGTGGGGGTGGCGACACTGGAGCGTTGGCGTAGTGATGCGCTGTCCATGCCCGCTCGCGAGCGGGCATGGACAGCGGCGGCCCGGTTCGAGGCGGTGCTCACCACGGCAGCCCTCGATGAAGCCGGCAAGAACGCGTGGTGCCGCGAGCACGGGGTCTATCCGCAGGAGCTGGTCCAATGGCGTCAGGCGGCTACCCAGGCGCTGGCGGAGCCGGAAGAGTGCCGTGCCAGCCCCCAGCAAACCAAACAGGATCAGCGCCGGATCAAGACACTCGAACGGGAGCTGCGCCGTAAGGACAAGGCCCTGGCCGAAGCCGCAGCGCTGCTTGTCCTGTCAAAAAAAGTGGCGGCGATCTTCAGCAGGGACGAGGACGAATGATCGGCCTCGAAGATCGCCAATGCCTGGCCCGGGATATCGATGTGGCCAAGCAGTCCGGGGCACGGCTACGCCCGGCCTGCGAAGTCGCCGGCATCACGCTGCGTACCCTGCAGCGCTGGAAGACCGAAGACGGCCTCATCCGGGGTGACCGCCGCCCCGAGGCCGTGCGAGCCCCCTCCCATCGGGCGCTCAGCGCGGCGGAGCGCGCCCAGGTGCTGGAAGTGGCCAACGAGGCCCGCTTTGCCGAGCTGCCGCCGGCCCGCATCGTCCCGATGCTGGCCGATGAGGGCCTCTATCTGGCCAGCGAATCGAGCTTTCAGCGGATCCTGCGCGATGCAGGGCAAACAGCTCGCCGGGGTCGCGCCAAAGCCCCTGCGGCATCCCGCCCGCCGAGCACTCACGTCGCCACGGCACCGGGCCAGGTGTGGTGCTGGGACATGACCTATCTACCCGCCACGGTGACGGGGCGTTGGTTTCATCTGTACCTGATCCTGGATCTGTACAGCCGCAAGATCGTTGGCTGGGAAGTACATGCCAGTGATGCGGCCGAACACGCGGCACATCTGGTGCGTCGTACCGCGCTATCGGAGGGCATTGCCGCCCTGGCTGACAAACCCATCCTGCACGGGGACAACGGTGCGACGCTCAAGGCCACCACGGTGCTGGCCATGCTCCACTGGCTGGGAATCAAGCCGTCCTACTCGCGGCCCCGGGTCAGCGACGACAACGCCTACGCTGAAGCCCTCTTCCGTACGGCCAAGTACCGCCCCGAGTTTCCTGCCAAGGGCTTCGAGGATCTGGAGACTGCCCGATCCTGGGCCAGCCGCTTCGTGCACTGGTACAACGTCGAGCATCGCCACAGCGGCATCCGCTACGTGAGCCCCGCCCAGCGCCATGCGGGAGAAGATCATTTGATTCTCGCAGCCCGTCACGTGCTCTATGCCGAGGCTCGCCGACGCCACCCTGCACGCTGGGCAGGCAACACCCGGAATTGGTCGCCCATCAGCACCGTGACGCTCAATCCCGAGCGCGAAGCTGTTGTCTCCATGGCCACCCAAGGCACGAATAGACAGCCTTTGGCTGCATGAATCAGGCGACAACTACATTGACGCGCGCCGGTTCATTCGTCGACTGGCATTCTCATGGTGACGAACTCCTCCGCTGCAGTGAGGTGGATGCCGATGGTGTCATCGAATACCGCCTTTGTGGCACCCGCTTTCAAAGCCACGGCAATGCCCTGCAGAATCTCCCCCGCGTCCGGGCCAACCATGTGGCAGCCGAGCACCTTGTCGGTGTCTACGGCTTTGTTAATGAAATGGACGCCCCCTTCCTAGGCCGGCATCGCGGTGCCGTTCGTCCCTGGCCGCAGCCGCAAAAAGGTCGTGAACAGGCTTTTAGTAGACGAGCCGGCCGGCATATCCGGTCAGCTCGAGGTAACCCCGTCCTATCGTCCGGCCGGCGGAGTGTGCAGTGACCGCCCCCTCCCAATACACGGCACCGGTGGTGGCACGGCTGTCGAGTTCCTGATCGTCCATCAATGGTGCGAGATCGAGGTGCAGTCCGCCTGCCTGCACCCGCATCGCCACCGGGTAGTCGGTGCCGGTGTGTGGTGAACGCCAATGCCGCAGGGGATGGAAGGCGATCGAATCGGGTGGCAGGGGGTGAGTGCTGCCGTCGGCTGCGCGCCAGCTTCCACCTGCCCAGTACGTGCCGCCGTCCTTGCCGCGGATGCGCAGTGCCATCAGCGCACCGCCATCGTCGAGATTGAGGCCTACCCAGTCCCAGCCGGTTGCTTCCACTGCCAACGGCGCCGACGCCCATTCGTGATCGAGCCAGGCTGTGCCGTTGACGCGTTCGGGCTTGCCGCGACGCGTCACCGTGCCGCTGACCGTCAGTTGCGGCAGGCTGTAGTAGAAGCTGGCCTGTTCCGGCCTTGGACCCTTGCGGCTGTAGCCGTTTTCGCCTTGCAGTAGCGACGCCTGTGTTGGCTGAAGGGCGAGTTCGAGTGCGAAGCCCTGTGCCGCGAGCGTAGCGAAATAAGTGCCGTCCACGCCGCGGCGCAGCAGCCAGCCGTCGATGCTGACGGCGGTGTCGGCGGTGATGGCATCCGCCAGCCCGAATCCGATGCGTGCGCCGCGCTGGTCATATTGCAGATGCCCGGTGGCGGGGTCGCTCAAGGCCACATGGGCGAACAGCAGCTGCTTCGGCGCAAAGCGTGAGGGGTTGGCCTCGTCGAGCGGTGGGCGCGAGCGAAAGAAGGTCAGCTGGAAACCGAGCGGCGCCCCGCTATCGGTATGCAGCCAGCCGGTCACATACCACCATTCGGTACGGTAGTCGGGGTGCGCACCGTGATCGCGCGGGAAGTGCAGCGACCGGCCCGGTTCTACGGGCGGATAGGTCGGCGGTGACGCTCGCAGCGCCTGCGCCGCCAGTGCGGCGAAAATGGCCAGCCCCGAGAGTAACGTGAAATAGTGTTTCACCAGTCCTCCCTTACCGCATGCACCGCGCCAGCCGACATCGCCCGGCGGCCGCTGGCCAGCGCGGTCAGCGCTGCGGCCACCACGAGGGCGGCCGCCAGCTGCACGAGCAGCAGCCATGGCATGTGCACACTCATGGTCCAATGGAACGATTGCGGGTTGACCACCTGGATCAGGATCAGCGCGATGCACCAGCCCAACCCAAGCCCGGCCGTCACACCCAAGAGCGCGAGCAGCGCGCCCTCCAGTGCCAGCATGGCACCGATTTGCCGGCGCGTAACGCCTAGGTGACGCAATACCCCGAATTCGCGCGAGCGCGCCAGCGCCTGCGCGCTGAAACTTGCGCCGATGCCGAACACGCCGACGAGTACCGCCACGGTTTCCAGCAAATAGGTAATGGCGAAGCTCCGGTCGAAGATCTTCATGCTTGCCACATGGATCTCTCCAGGCTGCACATATTGGACGTTGTCGCCGCCGGCTAGTCGGTGGCGCAGACGTTCGGCGATCTGAGCTGGCCCTGCGCCCGGTGCCAGCCACAGTGCAGCATCGCTGACGTGCGTGTCTCCGGTGAGAGCTCGGTAGTCATCGCGGGACAGCGCCACCGTGCCGTATTGGCGGGCATAGTCGCGCCACACGCCGGCGACGACAAAGGTCACCGACCGGCCCGCCAGTGGCAGTGCGATGAGCCGACCGGTCCGGAAGCCGTACAGATCCACCATCGCCTCACTGACCCAGACGGCGGGCGGGTCGCCGGGGACGAGGGTGAGTGCAGCGCCGACCAACGGCAGACGCCGGCCTGGCTGGCGCGCGTCGATCTGTCTTGCGATCAGCGTCACCGGCGGACGGCGGGCATCGAGCAGTACCTGGCTAACGCGAGAGAACTCCGCTCGCGCTACGCCAGGTGTGCTCGCGATGATGCGTTGTGCCGCTTCGGAAAAATAGCCGGCATCGCCGCCTGGCGAGGCGCGCAGATAGAGCTGAGCGGGCAGGATCGCCTGCAGCCAGTCGTCGACCGATTGGCGAAAGCTCGCCACCATGATCACCATTGCCGCCATCAGGCTGAAGCTGGCGAGAATGCCGGCGAGGCCGATCGCCGCCCGGCCCGGTGCCCCGGCCAACCGGGCGTAGGCCAGATGAAACACGGCCCGCTGCGATGCGGGTAGCCGACTAAACACCGAATGGGCCAGCCACGGCATCAGCATGATCGCGCCGACGAGCAATAACGCGATGGCGAGATAGCCGAATACCGGCAGACCGGACACTGGCCCCGCCTGTGTCAGCGCCATCCCGATAGCGACGACGACGAGCCCCGACCACGGCGGGCGCAGCTTGGCGAGCGCCGCTTCCTCGTCGCCGGCCTTGAGCGCCCGGGCAGGCTGGGCACGGGCGGCCTCTCCGGCCGGGGCGGCGCTGCCAAGCACCGCAGCCGACAGCCCTAGCGCGAAGAACAACAGCGCCGATTCGGCGTCGAAATGCACGGTTGGCCGAACGCCATCGAAATAACCGCCGCCGAGGTCGCCGCCGGCGTAACGCAACACCAAGGCGGCCAGTACATAGCCCAGCGCCAGGCCGAGCAGGGCGCCGAGCGCACCGAACAGCGCACCCTCGGTCAGGACCAGTCTCAAAAGGCCGGAGCGCGTCACCCCCAGAGCGCGCAGCAGCGCCAACTGCGAGCGCCGCCGCAGCACCGACAGCGCTTGGCTCGAAAACACCAGGAAGGCGCCGGTGAACAACGCTACCAGTGCCAGTACGTTGAGGTTCACACGGTAGGCGCGCGACAGGCTGGCTGTGCCTTGGCGGGTGTCCTGAGGCGTGCTCGCGATGACCCCGGCGGGCAGTTGCGCGTTCAGCGTCTCTGCAAAGGCAGCGGCGTCCACGCCGGGGCGCAGCCTCACGTCGATACGCTGTAAGTGGCCGAGCCGGTCCAGCCGCCACTGTGCTGCACCGATGTCCATTACGCCGAGGTGCAATCCCTCGCCGAGCGCAGGCAGTGCGCCGGCAATGCGTAGCGTGACGGGTCGGAGCCCGACCTGAACGGTCAGCGCATCGCCGGGCTTGAGGTCGAGCGAGGCGAGCGCCGTCGGCGAGAGGAACACCGTGTCGGTGCCGAGCAAATCGAGGTTGGCCAAACGCGGGCTGCTCGGCCGCCCGATCAAGCCCGGTGTCACCTGGGCGGCCTGGAAGACGTCGATACCGACGAGCTTCAGCGCCTGTTTGTGCTGGGGTACCCAGGCCTCGGCCTCGACCACCGGGCTTGCAACGACGACATCGGACAGGCGTGCGATTCGCGGGTAGAGCGACTCGGCGAAGCCGGTGCGCGGCCCGCGTATCTCGATGTCGGCATTGCCCATCAATGAGTTCACCGTGCGGGAAAACTCCGCGAGCGCCGCCTGGTTGATCAGCTGCACCGCGTAGCCCATCGCTACGCCGATGGCGATGGCGAGCACGCCGACGAGCGCGGGCCAAGGATGGGCGCGCAATTCGCCCAGCAACAGTTCGGCGGCGGCTCGGCGTAGCCCGGACATGGTCAGACGCCGATCGGAGAGGCGGGCGCATGCGGAGCCAGCCCCTTGCTCGTCAACAGCAAGGTCCTGTCAGCTGTCGCCGCGGCCAGCGCCGAGTGCGTGACCAGAATGCCCGCCGCGCCCACCGCCTTGATACGGTCACGCAGCAGCCGCAGCACTTGTGCGGCTGTTTCGGGGTCGAGGTTGCCGGTGGGCTCGTCGGCCAGCACCAGCGGCGGGTGATGGATCAATGCGCGGGCAATCGCGACCCGTTGCAGTTCGCCGCCGGAAAGTTCGCTCGGCCGGCTTGCCCCGAACCCCGCGAGCCCCACCGCAGCGAGCATCGCGGCCACGCGGGCGGCCGATTCGGCGCGGCCCACGCCATTGAGCAGCAGCGGAAGCGCAACGTTCTGTTCCACGCTCAGGTGTGGCAGCACGTGGAAGGCCTGGAACACGAAGCCCATCGCCGAGCGGCGAAGCGCGGTCATCGCGTCGTCGTCGAGTTCGGCGAGGTCCTGCCCCGCGAACACGATGCGCCCCCCATCGGCCCTATCCAGGCCCGCGATCAGGTTGAGCAGCGTCGACTTGCCGACCCCCGATTCGCCCATCACCGCCACGTACTCGCCGCTTGTCAGCGTAAGGCTGATGTCGCGCAGCACCACGCGTGCGCGACCGTTGCGGTACGCTTTGCTGATGGCGGTGAGGCTCAGTACGGGTTGCCCAGCTTCGCGGGGGGGCGCTTCCATGTTGGCGGCCGGTTTCGGGGGAGGGGAAGACGCCCTCAGAATAGTGGATCGGGCGATGTCCGGCCGCTGCAATTGGCGGCCATTAGGGGCGCGCTTGCGCGAGGTCAAGTCTTGATGGGGGCGATGAAGCGTAGCGATTACTTCTGTTTGTCCAGAAGCTTGATCACTTCCTGGGTATTGTTCTCGTCGTGCTTGTGCAGAATCTGCGGCAAGAGGGCGCCCGAATCACCGCGATGCGAGGCAATGATTTCTTCGTGCTCGTCAGCGATGGGTCCCGGCGAGCCAGGCCTATGTTGACGGTGCCTCGCACGGCACACCTAGGTCATTATGGAAACCGGTGCCAGGACCGGGTGGGCATTCTCGCTTTGCCTGGGGGCCGCTCGCAGTTTGCGACCCTTTCGCGAAGCTGGCGGGTGATAAGGCTCGACATGCCGAAGGTCCGTAAACTTTCCTGTTTCAGCCGCATGCGAGCCTGATCGCATGGACTAGTCGACTAGGTGTTCCTGGATGCCTAGCCCTTCGACACTCAGCCTCACGTGCTGGCCGGGTCTCAGGTAGACCGGCGGCTTGTGGCCCATGCCGACCCCCGCCGGCGTGCCGGTGGCGATCACGTCGCCCGGCTTCAATGTCATGAAGCGGCTCAGGTAGGCGATCAGCTCGGCGACCGGGAAGATCATCTGTGAGGTATGGCCGTTCTGGTAGCGTATGCCGTCCACCTCCAGCCATAGGGCGAGCGCGTTCGGGTCGGCGATCTCGTCGCGGCTGACCAGCCACGGGCCGATCGGGCCGAAGCTATCCGCCCCCTTGGAGAGCGCCCACTGGCCGCCGTCCAGCCCCTGCCAGCGCCGCTCGGTGATGTCGTTGACGACGCAGTAGCCGGCGACATGCTCAAGCGCTGTTTCCTGTGGGATGTTGTGGCCGGCCTTGCCAATCACCACGCCCAGTTCCACTTCCCAGTCGGTATGCATCGAGCCCTCCGGCAGCCGGATCGGGTCGTACGCGCCAGAGAGGCTGCTGGTCCACTTGCCGAACACAATAGGCTGTCTGGGCAGTGGCAGGCCGGCTTCGAGCGCATGGTCACGGTAGTTGAGGCCGATGCCGATGAACTTGCCGACACCCTGCACGCAGGGCAGATAGCGGACGGGCCTCTCTATCATCGGCAGCACTTCAACCGGCATGGCGCCAAGGCGGGCGAACCAGGCATCGGAATAGGGCGTGCCTGTAAAACCGGTGAGCAGCTCGCTCGCATCGTGGATCTGGCCCTGCGGGTCGATCAGGCCGACGAGGCGTCGACCCTGGTGTTCGACGTGGACGACTTTCATGATGGCGTTCCCAAAGAAAAGTGGACCACGGGGTGGACCGGATGGTGATTCGGTAAGGTTGGACTAGTGCGGCTCGGGCCGGCCAAGCTTCGGCTTGCGTGGCGGCTGAGTGAAGCGGCCTGTCGCCGCCTTCGGTACGCTGCCGATGTCACGCAACGGCTCGCCTTGTGGCTGCGCTCGACCGTTTCACGGTACCACGCCTTGATCTGCGAGAGGGCGAGAAGATGGGTATGCGTTGGCAAAACGTTGCCGTGGTCATCAGTGTCGATTCGATCAGGCCAATTACTGGCACGTCGAGTAGCATCCTTCGTCGGGTTTCTTGTCGACACAGGGGGGGGCGGCCGAGTCCAGCCGGGGGAGCCCAGGCGCGCGGTGAAGTCGCGTGCCCAGACTATGCTTACTTCGGACTTGATAAAGAGGGGGTTAGACGCAGGCCATTCTGATCAGGGAGTCGAACAGCGCCTGCTGCTGCTTGTCGCGCTCGGCAGTCAGTTCGGGATGCCATTGCACCGCGATCAGTTCCGGCCGCCCCGGCAGTTCGACCGCCTCGACCACGCCGTCGGGCGCCCATGCCACCGGTACCAGCGACGGGGCCAGGCGGTCGATCGCCTGATGGTGCCAGGAGGCGGTCTCTGTCTCGGTGACGCCGAGCAGCGAGGCGAGAAAGGAGTCGGGCGCGATCGTGATCGCGTGCGGTACCGGTTCGCGTGGCACTGCGCGGTGGATCACGTTATTGCCGACCGCATCGGGCAGGTGCAGGTGTAGCGAGCCGCCGAGTGCGGTATTTACCAGCTGTAGGCCACGGCAGATCGCCAGCGTCGGTATTCGCCGTTCGATCACCGCCAGCGTCAATGCCAGTTCAGTGCTGTCGCGCTCGGGGTCGAGGTTGTAGATCTCGGGGTGGTTGCCACCATTGTAAAGCGAGGGGTTGATGTCGCCGCCGCCGATCAGTACGACACCGTCGATGGCGTCCAGCCAGTCATCGACCATGTCCGGCCCGATATGCGGTAGTTGTACTGGCACGCCGCCGGCGCGTACCACGCCACGAATATAAGCATCTGGAGTGTGATGACCATGGCCCGGCCCCGGGGGGTAGGTAGTCAGGCCGATGATCGGTTTGAGTTTAGCCATCGATCTTTCCTTCCACAGCAGCGCAAAACAACGCGCTGTAGTCATCCGGCGTCAACTCCACCGGATTGCTGCCATCGCTCGGGTCGAGCTTGGCCATGCGGCCGATTTCGTCGGCGCGGCTGGCGTCGATGCCGATTTCGGCCAGTGAGTGCGGGATGCCGAGCTGCGAACGCAGCTGTAACACCCAGTCGAGAAACCCATCGAAGCTGGTGTCGGCGAGGCCGATATAATGTGCCGCCTCGGCAAGGCTGTCCTTTACCGCGGCGCGGTTGCGCTGCAGCACGTAGGGCAGCATCACCGCGTTGGCAAGACCGTGGTGGGTGTCGAACACCGCGCCGATCGGGTGCGACAGTGCGTGTACGCCGCCCAGTCCCTTCTGGAATGCAGTGGCCCCCATGATCGACGCTGCCAGCATGTGCGAGCGTGCCTCGATATCGGTACCGTCGGCGTAGGCTTTGGGCAACCAGTCATGCACCAGCTTCATGCCCTGCAGCGCCACGCCCTGCGCCAGCGGGTGGTAGAGCGGCGAGCAGAACGCTTCGAGGTTGTGCACGAACGCGTCGATGCCGGTGGCGGCGGTCAGGTGCGGGGGCAGGCCAATGGTCAGCTCCGGGTCGGCCAATACAATCTTCGGCAGCATCGCCGGGTGAAATATGATCACCTTGCGATGCTCGCTCTCGTCGATGATCAGCGAGGCGCGGCCCACCTCGGAGCCGGTGCCGGCGGTGGTCGGTACGGCGATCACCGGCGCCATGCCAGCCACGTGGACCCGCGTCCAGTTGTCGTCGACGTCCTCGAACTCCCACAACGGGTGCTTCTGGCCGACCATTAGCGCGATGGCCTTGCCAACGTCGATCGCGCTGCCTCCCCCCACCGCGACGATGCCGTCGTGCGCACCTGCTCGGTATGCGTCGACGCCGGCTTCCACGTCGCGGCCGACCGGGTTGGGGCGCAGGTCGCAGAACACGTCGGCGACCAGATTGGCAGACAGCAGATAGTCGGTGAGCCGGGCGATCAGTGGCAGGCGGGCCAGGCCCGGGTCGGTGACGATCAGCGGGCGCTTGATGTTGAGCTCACGGCACAGCGCCGGCAGCTCGCTGGCGCGGCCGGCGCCGAAGCGGATCGCAGTTGGATAGTTCCAGTTGCCCGAGAGCTGCATGGCTTACCCCTTGAGATGAAAGGATTTGACGCGGGTGAGCTGGGCGTAGCCGAGCACCGACAGCGACACGCCGCGGCCGCTGTCCTTGGCTCCGGTCCAGGCCAGCGCCGGGTCAAGATAGTCGCAGCGGTTCATAAAAACAGTGCCGGTGTCGATCGCCTCGCCGAACCGGATCGCCGCGTCGCGGTCGCGGGTCCAGATCGAGGCGGTCAGGCCGTAGCGGCTGTCGTTCATCAGCCGTACCGCATCAAGGTCGTCGTTGACCGGCATGATGCCAATGACGGGGCCGAAGCTCTCGTCGCACATCACACTCATAGTATGGTCCACCCCCACCAGCACCTGCGGCGCGAGGTAGGCGCTGCCGGGGGCATCGACGGCGAAATGGCCGGCCGGGATCAGCGCCTTCGCGCCGGCAGTGACAGCGGCGGCGATCTGACGTCGCACAGAGTCGGCGGCTGATGCGCGCACCATCGGCCCTAGATTGGTCTTGGAATCGAGCGGGTTGCCGAAGCGGTAGGCGCGGGTCAGCTCGACAAAGCCGTCAACGAAATCCTTGTAGTGGCGGCGGTGCACGTAGATGCGCTCGACGGCGCAGCAGGACTGGCCGGCGTTGAAGAATGCGCCGTCGACCAGGTTGTCGATCGCCGACGGCAGGTCGGCGTCGTTGCGCACATAGGCCGGGTCCTTGCCACCGAGCTCCAAGCCGACGCCGATGAAGCGCCGGCCTGCCGCCTGTTGCACCGCGCGGCCGCCATCGACCGAACCGGTGAACGCGACGAAGTCGATCTCCGGCGCGCCGACCAGCTTGAGCGTTGCGTCATGGTCCAGGTGCAGGATCTGGAACACCCCGGCGGGCAGGCCGGCGGAGCGAAACGCCTCGTCGAACAGTTCAGCCACCAGCGGCGTCTGCGACGAATGCTTCAGGATCACTGTGTTGCCGGCGATCAGCGCAGGTACGAGGGTGTTGATCGCCGTGAGGAAGGGGTAATTCCACGGCGCCAGCACCAGCACGGTGCCGAGCGGCTTGCGGCGCAGGAAGCGCTCGAAGCCGGCCTTTGTCGTCGGCCGGATGTCGGCCAGGCCCTCGTCGGCGATGGCCATCATGTAGCGGGCGCGTTCCTCCAGACCGCCGATCTCGCCGGGCGACTGCGAGATAGGACGGCCGATCTGGCGGGTGATTGCGTCGGCGGCGCGGACCTTGTTCGCCACCAGCCAGTCGACGGCGCGGCCGACCAGCGCGATGCGTTCGGTCAACGTGGTCGCACGCCAGCCGTGCCGGGCATCGCGGGCGGCGGTAAGCGCTGCCGCGACCTGGTTGTCGCTCGCGTAGGCGCGCTCAAGCAGTACGCTGCCGTCAATAGGGGTGATAACGGAGAAGGTCTGGCTCATCTCAGATGATCTCGAAGTAGCGTTGCAGCTCCCAGTCAGTGACGTGGCGCTGGAATTCGCGTTCTTCCCACTCGCGGGTGGCGGCAAAGTGCTCGACGAAGTCGTCGCCGAACCAGTCGCGCGCGGTGCTCGATGCCTTCAGTGCCTGCGCCGCGTCCCACAGCGTGCGGTGCAGCTTCAGGTGTGGCGGGGCGTCGAGCAGGTAGCCGTTGGAGGCGACCGGTTCTTCCGGCTCGATCTGGTGCTCGATGCCGTAGAGGCCGGCGGCAAGCCCCGCTGCGAGCGCGAGATAGGGGTTGGCGTCGGCGCCGGGCAGGCGGAACTCAATCCGCTGCGCCTTGGGGCTACCCGGAATCGCGCGGAACGCGACGGTACGGTTGTCGATGCCCCACAGTGCGCTGGTCGGCGCCCAGAAGCCCGGCACCAGCCGGCGGAAGCTGTTGACGGTGGGGGCGACCAGGCTCAGGAACTCGGGCATCAGTCGCTGCAGGCCACCGATGAAGTGGCGCATCGTGCGGCTGATGCCGTACGGCTCGGCAGGGTCATGGAACGCCGCATTGCCGTCGGGGTGCTTTAGCGAGATGTGGATGTGGCCGCCCTGGCCGGAATGGTCTTCGCTCCACTTGGCCATGTAGCTGACCATCCGGCCCTGCTTTTCGGCCAATACCTTGGAGAAAGTCTTGAAGAGGGCAGCGTTGTCGGCGGCCGGCAGCGCCTTGTCGTAGCACAGCGCCGCCTCGAGCGCCCCTGGGCCGGTCTCCTCGTGAAAGCTCTCGATCGGCATGCGCATCGCGTCGCACAGGTCCAAGAGACCGTGGTAGAACTCGGTATTGACCGAGTTGCGCAGCACCGAATAGCCGAACGCGCCGGTGCCCAGCGTCTTGGGGTGGCGATAGCCGCGCGCCTGCAGCGCCTCGTTGCTCTCGTCGGTGACGAGGAACTCGTATTCGAAGCCGGCAAACGCCTCGAGGCCCATCGCGCGGGCGCGCTCGAGCACCCGGCGCAGCAGGCCGCGCGGGCACAGCCCTTCGAGCCGGCCGGCCACCTCGCCCTGCACTAGGACCATATTGTCTTCGAGCGGCAACTCGCGGCAGGACTCGGGGATCAACCGGATCTCTGCGTCGCCATAGCCCTTGCCCCAGCCGGTCAGCCGGGTGTTGTCGTAGAGCCGGTCGCCCACGTCCCAGCCGAACACCACGTCGCAGAATCCGAAGCCGTTGTCGAGCGCGGACAGGAACTTGTCTCGGGTCAGGTACTTGCCGGCCATCACGCCGTCGATGTCGTAGAGGCCGACCTTGATATGGCGCAGATGGCGCTCTTCGATTAGGGTACGCAGATCCTCGGCGGTGTTGACTTGCAGTGGCTCCATGATCACCTCTCTCGCTCGCAATGCCTGTTCTGACGAGGGCATCTGCACTCTTCTGTCATTTGGTAATAGAAATTAGATTTCATCGAATCAAGTTTGATTTGTAACAAAATTTAATTTCTTAATGAGGGCGGCGTGATCGATCGCCTACAATCGGAAGCAGGCCACCCCAGACTGGCCGGACGAGAGGGAAGAATGCCTATGGAAGGACGCCGTTCGATCGCCGAAGAGCTGCGCCAGCTGTTCGACACGCTGACCCCGACCGAGCGCAAAATCGGCCGCGTGCTCTTGGCCAACTACCCGATGGCCGGGCTGGAGACGATCGCGCTGCTGGCGGCGCGCTCGGACGTCAGCGGGCCGACCGTGCTGCGTTTTATCGGTAAGCTCGGCTTCGACAGTTATGCTGCCTTTCAGGTCGCACTGCGCGGGGAGCTGGAGGCTCGGCTGCAGTCGCCGCTGTTGCGCTACAACCCGAGCGAACTGGTCGATGACGATGATTTCCTCGCGACCCACGCGCGGCGTCTGACCGAACTGATCCGCGCTACGGTGACCAATCTGCCGCGCGCCGAGTTCGACGACGTGGTCGGTCTGCTCGCCGACAACCGCGTACGCATCTGGCTGCTCGGTGGCCGGCTCACCGAGTCGCTGGCGTCCTACCTGAGCCACCACCTCAAGGTGGTGCGGCCCAGCGTCCATCACTTGCGCGGTCTGCCGGCGAGCTGGGCCGACACCCTGGTCGACATGGGCAGGCCTGACGTGCTGGTGGTTTTCGACATCCGTCGCTACTGGGACGAGGCGGCCACCTTCGCGGCAATGGCGGCCGAGCGCAAGGCGACGGTGGTGCTGTTCACAGACCAGTGGCTGTCGCCGATCTCGCGGGTGGCGCGCTACACGCTGGTGGCGCATACCGCCGGCCCGGCCGGCTGGGACAGCAACACACCGCTGATGATGCTGGTCGACGCGGTGATCGCTGCACTGAACGCGCGCAACTGGCCGGACATCAGTGCGCGGCTGCAGCAGATGGAGGCGATGCGCGCCAGGCTGGGAGAGCAGGAGAGCGACGGGGCCGAGCTGGCGGCACGTCAGGGCTGAGGCCGCGCCTGTTCCTGCATGGTCATAACCCTGGTGCGGTTCGCCGCGTGCTGGAGGCTGGCCGCCGCGTTTTTGCATTCCGGCATGGATTTTGCATTGCAACATGACGGCGTCGCGCCGATAAACGGCGACGCCGGTTGTTGTCATTGCAAAAGGAGTCCTGCCATGCCCCGAATATCCCTCCTACCCGTCGCCGGTTCTCACGCTCCCGAGCAACGCCATCTGCGACTGGGTTTCCTGCCGCTGAGCGATTGCGCACCGCTTCTGGTCGCGAGCCGGCTAGGACTCGGCCGCCGCTACGGGGTGACGCTGGAACTGAGTCGCCAGCCATCTTGGTCCGTACTGCGCGACCGGCTCTGCAATGGCGAACTCGATGCCGCGCAATCGCTGTACGGGATGGCGTATGCGATGACGCTGGGCCTCGGTGGAGCGCAGGTCAATATGGCGGTGCTGATGACGCTTAACCAGAACGGCCAGGCGATCACGCTGGCGCGGTCTCTGGTTGATGCGCTGCAGGCGGGACGGCCGCTGCGCGAGGTATTGATCGAGCGCGGCGGTCGGTCAAGCTTCGCCCACACCTCACCAACGGGCACGCATGCGTTGTGGCTCAACTACTGGCTGGCGGCCAACCAGATCGACCCGATGAAGGAGGTCGACAGTGTCACGCTGCCGCCGCCGGCAATGGCCGCCGCGCTGGCCCGCGACGGGCTGGACGGCTTCTGCTGCGGCGCGCCTTGGCACAGCGTGGCCGAGGCCGATGGCAGTGGGCGCAGCGTGATCAGCAGCAGTGAGATTTGGCCCGATCACCCCGAAAAAGTGCTGACCTGCCGGCGCGATTTTGTCGAGCGTTATCCCAATAGTGCGCGGGCACTGGTGATGGCGCTACTCGATGCCTGTCGATGGCTGGACGACCCAGTGCACCGACTCCAGGCGGCACAGTGGCTGGCGGAACCGGGGCTGATCGGCCTGCCGGCCGAGCTGATCGCGCCGAGCTTGATCGGCACTACCCTGGCGCCGGGGGCGCGGCCGTTGCGTTTTCATGCGGACGGGGAGGTGAATTATCCGTATCTGTCCGACGCGGAATGGTTCATCGGGCAGTTCCGCCGCTGGGGTCTGCTGCGCGAGGCGGTCGACCCACAACTGGTCGCCACGGTGAATCGGACCGGCCTGTACCGTGAGGCAGCAGGGTTGTTGGGTGTGCCGTTGCCGTCAGGGGAGCGGCGGCGCAGTGTGCTGATAGACGGGCTGGTGTGGGAAGGTGAGGCGCAGCCGGTCGGTGTCGAGACTATGGCGGCCTGATCGCGGTGCAGGTGGTCTTGGCCTGCACCGCCTTGGTGCCGAAAAGGGGCGAGGAAGGGGGTCAGCCCATCATCAGTCGGCCGGCCATTACCACGAACACGCTACCGAGCAGGCCCTTCTGTAGCTTCGCCATCGAGCGGCGACCTTTCAGGCGCCGCGCCAACCCGCCGGCGGCGAAGGCATAGGCGGTATCGAAACAGAAACCGACCGCAACCAGGATCACCCCCAGCAGCACAAACTGCGGCAGTACCGCGCCATGGGCCGGCGAGACGAACTGTGGCAGGAACAGTGCGCAGAACATCAGCGCCTTCGGGTTGAGCAGATTGGTCAGAAAACCACGGGCGATCGCCGAGCCGTGCGTCTCTGGTGCGCTGTTGGTCGCTGTTTCGGCCGGCTTGGCGCGCACCACCTTCCATGCGAGCCACAGCAGATAGACGGCGCCGACCCAGCGCACCGCGTCGAACAGCAGCGGGTGGGTGGCCAGCAGGGCGGCCAGGCCCAGCCCCGACATCATCACATGCAGAAAGCGGGACGCGGCGATACCGACCGCCGTGCGCAGCCCGGTCTTGACGCCGCGGCTTGCCGAAGTGGCCATCACCATGGCCATGTCCGGCCCCGGCAGCACATACACGGCCACCAGGGCGGCCAGATACAGGGAGAGGACGGACAGAGACAGCATGGCAAGCTCCGGCAGAGGAGATCGAGATGGTGTCAGTGTGCGCTGCTTGCGGTGGAATTGCTTTGCTATTTATTACGAAAATTCGCACAATATGGAAAGAATCTTTCCGTTAATGGCTTATATCAGAATGACTCCTGCAAAGTCCGATCTCGACGATACCGACCGCGCCTTACTGAGCCTGCTGCAGCAGGATGGCCGGCTGTCCAACGCGAAGCTGGCCGAACAGCTGTCTCTCAGCGAGACGCCGTGCTGGCGCCGCCTGAAACGGCTGGAGGGCGATGGTTTCATTCAAGGTTATCAAGCGGTGCTGGACCGGCAGCGGCTGGGTTATGGCGTGCTAGCCTTCGTCCACGTCGGCTTCGGCAGCCACACCGGCGAGGCGCCGCTGCGCTTCGAGGAGGCGGTGCAGGCGATTCCCGAGGTGCTGTCCTGCCACAACCTGACCGGCGAGAGCGACTATCTGTTGCAAGTGGTGGCGACCGACCTGGAGAGTTACGGCATCTTCATCCGCGACGTGTTGCGCCAGCTGCCCGGCGTGTCGTCGATTCGCTCCAGCCTGTCGCTGCGCGAAGTGAAGGCGAGCAGTTCCTTACCGTTGGCGCGCAAGGGCCAGGCCCTAGTGGGCAACGGGCGATAAAGCCCCTGTCGAACCGAACCTGGAGTGCCGTCGTCGTGGGGCTGGGCCGACGGCTACGCGGGCAACATGGGCTTACCAGCCCAGTGACGCGTATGGCCCATCGCACTCCATAGAAACTCAAAAGGCCGGTGTTTTCACCGGCCTTTTTCATGTCGTTCTAGCGCACGTTGGCCGAGCCGGGTCAGGGCAAAGAATGGCCCGCGACCCTAACCGGCCTTTTAACGCTCCCTTCAGCGGGCGGCCATGACCGATTGGCACTGGGATACCCCAGACGAGATTTCGACAGCCGCATCGTTATCGCGTGCCGGTTCGGTGTATCACGAATGTTTCCGTGCGGGCACCGTAACGCTTCGTGACTTCGGCATTGGCCATCAGCCTGGACGATTTCAGGATGGGACTCACCACCCCATACAGTCGGTCGGGATCAGGGCCGTCCATGTATAAAAAGCCATCATTGCCATCAAGGTGAAATTCGGTCTCGCCGAGCTCGCCAACCGCTGCACGCTTTATCGCGCTTTCTAGCCGATGCTCCAGTGCGCGAATCTGCGGGTAGTCCTTGGGGTAGTAATCGAAGCGGACCGTCATTGCCGGTCCCGATGGCGCCTCTGTTTGCTCCGCCGCTGCGTGGCCTGCGAACAGGGCGATGCCTAGCAAGGTGGTGAATGCTCTTCTTTTCAGCATGGGCACGAATCGTCTGCAAAATGACGATCGATTGTCGACGATGCCGCTAGCCCCGTCGAGGGGCGTTGCGTGGCCTGCTCCAGACAACGGCCCGTTTGCCGAAAGATCTACTTGTCGTGGGTGGTGCCGCTTACGAGCCGCGAGGCGGCTGCGAAGAACAGTGGCACCATATTGGCCGCCTCCAGCCCCATCAGGGTGTTGAACCGTGCGACGATCAAGCGGACGCCTGGGTCATGCGTACTCGCTTGGAACCGAGGCCAGAGGTATCAGGCGTGACCGAATAGTGTCACCCGGCCCGGCAACGGTCCAGGACGCGAATCGGTCGGGTAGGGTGCGTGAGCGAGCCGCTTGCCACTGCTATTTGCGTGAGGCAAGTTGGGCGGGGTGCTCCTGGTGAACTGGTGATATTGGGATGCCCTTCTGGATAGAACGCAGGTTGCACAGGGCAAGCACGCCTCTATCTCTCGTTCACGCTATCGCTACGGACTTTCAAGGATCTCTTTTCGCTTCTGCTCATAGACATCTGTACTGATGGTGCCATTAGCAAATGCCTCTCTGAGCTTTCGCAGCTTGATGATCAGGGGTGAGGTTGGCGCTGGCGTGGTCAGTGCCGATGGCGTTGGAACTGCTATGACTGGAACGGGCATCGTTGGTGCCGATTCAGTGGGTACTGGGGCGGCAGCTGCGGGTGTGGTTATTGCTGTTGCCGTTGGTTCTGGCGCGGCCGGTACTGGCTCGGTCAGTGCCGATGTGGTTGGTACCGGGGCAGCAATTGCCGGCATGGTTGGAGCTGTTGCCGTTGGCACCGGAGCGGCTGGTGTTGGCGTGGTCACCGCCGAAGCGGTTGGTGGTGCTGGGGCGACTGCTGCCGGCGCGGTTAGAACTGTTGCTGTTGGTTCTGGTGCGGCTGGCGCTGGTTTGCTCAGTGCCGATGCGGTCGGTACTGGGGCAGCAATTACCGGCATGGTTGGAGCTGTTGCCGTTGGTTCTGGCGCGGCCGGTACTGGCTTGGTCAGTGCCGATGTGGTTGGTACTGGGGCAGCAATTACCGGCATGGTTGGAGCTCTTGCCGTTGGTTCTGGCGCGGCCGGCGCTGGCTTGGTCAGTGCCGATGCGGTCGGTACTGGGGCGGCAACTGCCGGCGCAGTTAAAGCTGCTGCCGTTGGCACCGGAGCGACTGGTGTTGGCGTGGTCAGTGCCGAACCGGTTGGCGCTGGGGTGGCCGGTGTCGGCACGGTCAGAGCTGTTGCTGTTGTTTCAGGTGCGGCCGGCACTGGTTTGCTCAGTACTGATGCGGTCGGTATTGGGGCGGCAACTGTCGGCGCAGTTAGAGCTGTTGCCGTTGGCACCGGAGCGACTGGTGCTGGCGTAGTCACTGCCGATGAGGTCGGTACTGGGGCGGCAACTGCCGGCGCGGCTAGAACTGTTGCCGTTGGCATTGGAGTGGCCGGCGCTGGCTTAATCGCTGATTGCTTGGTTGCGGCGGGTGCAGAGGGGATTGGTTTTATTGCTACCTGCTTGATTGGTGCTGGTACCGTGGGCGCCGGCTTAATGGGCGCGTATTTACTAGAGACAGCTACCGTTGCAGCGGGGCTTGAGGGTTGGACAGGGAGTGGCGGCGACTTCGAAGTGGAGTTCGCCATAGTGGTTATGGCATCGTTCGGCGGAAGCACTCGATAGCCTTTCGCCTCCATACAGGACTTGTAGACCTCACGCTGCTTGGCTTTCTCCATCACGAAGGCAATAGGGGCGCCAATGACCGTAAGAATGGAGGCGCCAATGACCGTCAATCCGATAGCCGCCGCTCCTTCCTCCTTATGCGCAGTGTCGGACTCAATATTTGCCTCATTTTTGCATATGAGGGTGTCAATTTGCTTTTGTGTCTCCGATTTCGGTTCTAGGGAAATATCAACGGACGAAAACTGGGGTGTCCCGCAACCACTGCAAAGTATGGAAAGTGTGCCTGTCAGAAGGGTTTGGCTAAGGGTGTGGGCAAGCTGCTCATTGAGTCGCTTTGCAAACTGTTCGTGATTGCACCGATTTAGCCGAATCAAGATCCGGGTATAGTGCGCATCTAGCCAGCACACATCCAAACTCCCTGTCTGTAATGTGTATTTCCCTTTGCCAACTAACAGTCGCTAAGGTACTCCAATTAGACCTGCCTCGAGGTAGGCACGTTCAAGCGCACCACTACAAAGTGGGCGAACTCCTGACGTAAGGCAGACATTCATGACGCGACACGCGAGAGGAGGGGCGTGGCTCGTTCAAGTGCGACCCAACGCGCGCTGTTCATGGTGATCCAGCGCGGCCGCCTACAACGAAAGGGACGGCGGCAGGCAAACGACAAGTGGGAGAGGCGGAGTCGCTTTGGGTTTACTGCAAATTAGCCGGCGCCGAGCTAACAGTCTAGAACGCCAAATTGCCCTATTGCGAGGGTGTGGCGCTTGAAGCTCTCCGGCCCCTGACAAGCCGCACCGAACATTTGGCGCAGGTAAGGCGCTGGTTGGAGAACCCGCCGGTGGCCGTTCGGACGTCCGTAGCACGCCTTGTCTCTTCCCATCGTCAGGGAGGGGCAACCACATGCGGCGCACCTGTAGGCGAGTTCAGGTGAAGGTCTGCTTCTGACCGCTAGCGCCATGAAAGATTGGAGGCGATTAGCGGGTTTCGCGGGGCTTCAGTTGGTAGGGCACGCAGCTTTAGCTACAGGCGCTTCGCGTTGCGAAAGCAATGCCGGCGTTTCAGTCGGTACCGGGCTAGCTATGTATTCATGGGTCTTAATGAGCGGCCAGTTCCTTGTTCGTGGGGCGGTGTCGCTCAACGAGCAGTTTCGGCCGGTAGGAAGCGCACGCCGCAGACGGCGATCAGGCCGATCGCGAGCGCCACAAGCGCCAGGCCGATGCGCAGCGAATCGGTGGCATGGGCCAGCGCGCCGATCAGCACCGGGCCGAGCAACATGCCGACGTAGGCCAGCCTCGACACGGCGGTGATCCCCTCGGCCGGCGGTACGCCATCGAGCCGCGAGGCAGCCACGAAGAACAACGGCACCATATTGGCTGCCCCCAGCCCCATCAGGGTGAAGCCGAGCAGCGCCACCAGCGGGTAGGGCAACAGCAGCGCCAGCGCGACGCCGATAAAGCCGGTCCAGCCGCTGCCGGTGAGTAGAGCACGGGCGCCGAAACGGATACGCAGCCAGTCGCCACCGAAGCGGCCCAGCGCCATGCCGCCCGAGAACGCCGCATAGCCGGCGGCGGCCAGCGCGGCCGGGCTGAGTGCCACGTCGCGCATGTAGACGCTGGTCCAGTCGTACATTGCGCCTTCGCCGACCAGGCCCAAAAATGCCAGGCCGCCGATCCACCACAGCCGCCGGCCGGCGTGATGGGCGTGTTCGGCCGAGGTGGTGACGGTGGGCGGCGCTTCGGGCAAGAGGTGCGGGAAGCCCAAGCGGGTGGCCAGTAGCACGAACAGCCCGACCGCAGCGCAGTGCAGCCAGGGGGAGACGCCCAGCGAGATCAGCCCGCCGCCGGCCAGCGCGCCGACCATGCCGCCCATGCTGAACATGCCGTGCAGCGAGGACATGATCGGCCGGCCGTGTGCCGCCTCGACGGTGGCTGCCTGGGCGTTCATCGCCACGTCGTAGCTGGCGTTGGCGATGCTGAAGGCGAGCAGCAACGGCAGCAGGGTGGCGAAGCTCGGCGGCAGCATCAGCGTGCCGATCGCCAAGCTAAACGGCCAAGCTGCCAGTCGTACCGCGCGGGCGGTGCCGACCTGCACCACCCAGCGCCCTACCGGGCCCATTGCCAGGATGGCGCCGCCGGCCACGGCGAACATCGCCAGCGACAGCGTCGCGTCGGACAGGCTGAAGCGTTCGCGGATGGTGGGGATGTGGATGCCCCAAGTGGCATAGGGGAGGTCGCTGGCGAAGAACAACGCCATGCAGGCGAAACGCGAGCGCAGCGGTACGCCGGCGGACAAGGGAAGGGGGGGGCAGCGGACATGATGAACGTCGATCGTGTTGCGGAGGATTGAGCCGCGAGAAAGCAATTGGCCGAACCGGGCGGCGAAATACCGTCGTGTTCGGCCAACGTGGACACCGCACAAGGCGGCGAAAGCGGGGCTTAGTGCAGGAAGATCAGCGCGAACAGGCCGCCGAACATCACCCACTTCACCAGATAGTACAGTGAGCGGTTGTAGGCTTTCAGGCGCTTGCCGACCAGTCGGATCTGGTAGACGTAGCGGAAGGCGCGGTTGAGGCCACCGGTGCGGTCGCCGGTTTCGTTCGGCGAGCTGGCCGCGGTCATCACGTTGCGGGCGAACCAGCGGTTGATGGCGGCCACCCAGCGTGCGGTCAGCGGGCGCTCCACGTCGCAGAACAGGATGATGCGGTTTTCTTGCGTGGTGTTCTGGGCGTAGTGCAGATAGGTCTCGTCGAACATCACCGCCTCGCCGTCACGCCAGTGGTAGGGCTGGCCGTCCACCGAGATGTAGCAGCCCGGATCGTTCGGAGTGACTAGGCCCAGGTGGTAGCGCAGCGAGCCGGCGTAGGGGTCGCGGTGCTGTACCAGGCGGCTGCCCGGTGGCAGTTCGGCGAACATCGCCGCCTTGACGGTGCCGATGCCGCGCAACAGCTCAGTGGTCTTCGGGCACAGCTGCGCCGCCGACGGGTGGCTGTCCTCATACCACTTCAGGTAGAAGCGCTTCCAGCCGGTACGGAAGAAAGAGTTAAAGCCGACATCGTTGTATTGGTCGGAGGCCTTGATCTGGCCCATCTGATAGAGCTGCTGCGCCTCCTCGCGAATCTCTTCCCAGTGGTCCTGCAGCACCTGCAGCTCCGGGAAATCCTTGGTCTCGAGATACGGCTGGCTCGGCACCTTGGAGAACAGGTACATCAGCACGTTCAGCGGGGCGAGGAAGGTGGAATGGTCGGACAGTTGGCGGAAGAACCGCAGTCGCACCTTGCCACGGTAATGGATGTAACAGGTCGACAGGATAAACAGGATGAGGATAAACCACTTCATGAAGGATATTGGCCTGGCTCAGTGTGGAATAGCAGCCATTATAAGAGATCGCTTACGTGATTGCGATGCCATGGCCCATATCCGCCGGCTCTTGGCGCTGCGTTGTTGCACGAGCAGCGCCCGGCTGTCACACAGCCGTCAGGAGGTCGGTTACTAACCTTTTAGAAAGTAATGCCATTTCATGTGATAATTTTCTTCATGAAATGCAAACGAAACTCTGACGCCCGCGGGATTGACCACCACACCCTCCAGGTCATGCGCCAGCAAGCCGTCAAGGCGATTCGAGAGGGCCAATCGGTGCAAAGCGTAGCAGCCGCCTACGGTGTCAACCCGCGCACGGTGTTTCGCTGGTTAGCAGACTTTGCCAATGGCGGCCAAAACGCCCTGCTGGCCAAGCCGATCCCGGGGCGTCCACCGAAGGTGACGGCCGATGAGATGAGCTGGCTGGCCAAGGCGGTGAAAGACAATACGCCGCAGCAGTTCAAGTTCGAGT
>NZ_JAUEDK010000065.1 GCF_030385785.1 Crenobacter oryzisoli | reverse complement strand
ATCGAACCGACGACCCCCTGCTTGCAAAGCAGGTGCTCTCCCAACTGAGCTATGCCCCCAACTAGAACTGGTGGGTCTGGTTGGACTCGAACCAACGACCCCCGCCTTATCAAGACGGTGCTCTAACCAGCTGAGCTACAAACCCAGTTGTCTCGCTACTCTTGAACCGCTGAACAACCGATAGGCTGTGAGAACCTGAACCCATGCAGGGCTTTTTCTCTAGAAAGGAGGTGATCCAGCCGCAGGTTCCCCTACGGCTACCTTGTTACGACTTCACCCCAGTCATGAAGCATACCGTGGTAAGCGGGCTCCTTACGGTTACCCTACCCACTTCTGGTATCCCCCACTCCCATGGTGTGACGGGCGGTGTGTACAAGGCCCGGGAACGTATTCACCGCAGTATGCTGACCTGCGATTACTAGCGATTCCGACTTCATGCAGGCGAGTTGCAGCCTGCAATCCGGACTACGATCGGTTTTATGAGATTAGCTCCCCCTCGCGGGTTGGCGACCCTCTGTACCGACCATTGTATGACGTGTGAAGCCCTAGCCATAAGGGCCATGAGGACTTGACGTCATCCCCACCTTCCTCCGGTTTGTCACCGGCAGTCTCGTTAAAGTGCCCAACTTAATGATGGCAACTAACGACAAGGGTTGCGCTCGTTGCGGGACTTAACCCAACATCTCACGACACGAGCTGACGACAGCCATGCAGCACCTGTGTCTCGGCTCCCTTTCGGGCACCCTCACGTCTCTGCGAGGTTCCGAGCATGTCAAGGCTAGGTAAGGTTCTTCGCGTTGCATCGAATTAATCCACATCATCCACCGCTTGTGCGGGCCCCCGTCAATTCCTTTGAGTTTTAACCTTGCGGCCGTACTCCCCAGGCGGTCGACTTCACGCGTTAGCTGCGTTACCAGGGATTTCAACCCCCGACAACTAGTCGACATCGTTTAGGGCGTGGACTACCAGGGTATCTAATCCTGTTTGCTCCCCACGCTTTC
Source organism: Crenobacter oryzisoli (assembly GCF_030385785.1). GTDB lineage: Bacteria > Pseudomonadota > Gammaproteobacteria > Burkholderiales > Chromobacteriaceae > Crenobacter_A > Crenobacter_A oryzisoli. The sequence goes on along the minus strand of NZ_JAUEDK010000065.1, from coordinate 22,073 downwards.
GTGCATGAGCGTCAGTATCATCCCAGGGGGCTGCCTTCGCCATCGGTGTTCCTCCACATCTCTACGCATTTCACTGCTACACGTGGAATTCCACCCCCCTCTGACGTACTCTAGCTTGCCAGTTCCAAACGCAATTCCCAGGTTGAGCCCGGGGCTTTCACATCTGGCTTAACAAGCCGCCTGCGCACGCTTTACGCCCAGTAATTCCGATTAACGCTTGCACCCTACGTATTACCGCGGCTGCTGGCACGTAGTTAGCCGGTGCTTATTCTTCAGGTACTCTCATCCCCAGTGGATATTAGCCACTAGGATTTGCTCCCTGACAAAAGTCCTTTACAACCCGAAGGCCTTCTTCAGACACGCGGAATGGCTGGATCAGGCTTTCGCCCATTGTCCAAAATTCCCCACTGCTGCCTCCCGTAGGAGTCTGGGCCGTGTCTCAGTCCCAGTGTGGCGGATCATCCTCTCAGACCCGCTACTGATCGTCGCCTTGGTGAGCCTTTACCTCACCAACTAGCTAATCAGACATCGGCCGCTCGAATAACGTGAGGTCCTAAGATCCCCCACTTTCCCCCTCAGGGCGTATGCGGTATTAGCACACCTTTCGGTGCGTTATCCCCCATTACTCGGTACGTTCCGATGCGTTACTCACCCGTTCGCCACTCGCCACCAGACCGAAGTCCGTGCTGCCGTTCGACTTGCATGTGTAAAGCATTCCGCCAGCGTTCAATCTGAGCCAGGATCAAACTCTTCAGTTCAATCTTTCGCTAATTTCGTACTTGGCTGCAAGCTCAAAGAAACCATGCGATTTCCTTAATCTTGCGGCATGAGCTCCTGATCAATCCAGGCTCTCACACCTATCGGTTGTTCGTGCTGTTAAAGAGCGTTGTTGCTGACTGGCTTCGCTTCGTGGCGTTGCTGGGTCAGCAGCAGAGGAGGCGAACTATACCCCCCGCCCCATACTCCGTCAACACCTGCCTGCTGAAAAAATGAGAAAAACCGGCAAGCCAGAGCAAAAGCACAACCAAGACATTGATAACAAACAAATTATGATTATTAACTGTTTTACAAAAACAGCCCGACCAGTCGCTGGCCCGCCAATGGCGACCTTTCTGACCCTGGCTCCATCCCCAATTCCGACCGTTAAACCCGCTGCATCACCCCAAAAAACCAAAAGCCAGGCCGAACTGACGTTCGGCCTGGCTTTGATGACATATAGGGCCGGCCGATCAGGCTAGTGCCACTCGACGACGCAACGGCTGCTTCAACTTCTGTGCCAGCACGACGCCGAGCAGCGTGATGCTTCCTCCTATCACGTGGTAGGCATGCAGCGTCTCACCAAGGAACAGCATCGCGATCGCAACGGTGAATACCGGCAGCAGGTTCATCAGGGTTGTGGTTCGGCTCGGACCGAGCTGAGCGACACCATGCATCCACAAGAATGGTGCAATCACCGAGGCGGGAATGCCGGCGAACAACACCAGCGGCAGACCGCCGGTAGTGATCGGTGGTGCCGACTGGGTCAGGTAATAGACGAACAGCACCAGGTTGGCACACCAGATCTGCACAAACAGCGAGTGCCAGTTGTTGAGTGGCAGCGCCCAGCGCTTCAGCAGCACCCCGTAGGCGGCATAAGACAAACAGGCGAGCAGCATCAGTCCGTCACCGGTGGTGACGCCATGCGCCAACAGCGACGCCGGGTTACCGTGACTGAGCAAATAGCCGAGGCCCAGCAGCGACAGCACGCCGCCTGCGATGCCACCAACCGTCGGTACCTCACCGAGCAGCAGCACGCTCAGCCCTACTGCCAGCAGCGGCATCAGCGATGCGAGGATGCCCATATTGGTGGCGGTGGTGGTCTCGGCCGCGATGTAGGCCAGGCACTGGTACATCACCATGCCGAGCAGGCCGAGCACGAACAGTTTGGGCAGATAAGGCAAAATCGCGCGCCGCTGGTGCCAGACCGGCTTTAGCAGCACGCTAGCCATCAAGAGGCCGGCGAGCAGCCAGCGGTAGAAGGAGATGGCCGACGGCGCGATCACGCCGGCGGCGAGTTTGCTGACCACTGCATTGGCCGACCAGATCAGCACGGCGGTAAGCGGCAGCCCATAGTGTTTCAGGTTCATATCCGGTTTCCCGATAGGACGATGGATGAAAGCCATTCTCACACCGTCCTATTAGCAATATATAATGAAAACCAGACATTTCATGCGCTGATCCAGACATGACCGACAATCCCCCTCTCTGCCCGCCACTGCTGACCGAGCTGCCCTATCCGGTGTATTTCCGCATCGATGATTTCGCCGCGAATTCGCGCTTCGTCAGCCACAGCCATCCATGGGGGCAGCTGAACTACTCGGCGGCGGGCGTCATGGAGTTGAGTATCGACGGACAGCGCTTCCTGTCACCACCGCAGTACGCGGTATGGATTCCGCCCGGCCTGCCGCACGATGCGCACATCCACCAGAACGTGATCTATCACTCGGCCTATATCGATGCGCCGCTGTGCGGCGATCTACCCGACAAGCCGTGCTCGCTGGTGCTCAGCCCGATCCTGAAGGCGATCCTTGCCGATTTCGCCGAGCGCGGGCTAGCGATCCCGGCGACGCCGGCTGACCGTCGCCTCGCCGACGTGCTGGTCGACCAGCTGAAGGCGGCACGCTGTACCCGCAACTATCTGCCGGCCAGCGACGACCCGGTACTCGGCACGCTGTTGGCCGAACTGCAGCGCGAGCCGGGTTGTAACCGCTCACTGGTCGACTGGGCCGCGCGCCTGCACGTGACCGAGCGCACGCTGGCAAGACGCTGCCAGCGCGATCTGGGTATGAGTTTCGGCGAGTGGCGGCAGCGACAGCGCTTCCTCGCTGCCCTCCCCCTGCTGGAGGCAGGAACGCCGGTGCAGACGGTGGCACTCGAGCTGGGCTACAGCACCTCATCGGCGTTCATCGCGATGTTCCAGCGTCATAGCGGCACCACGCCGGACCAGTACCGCCGCCAACAGGGCAGCCGCAACTGAACGCTGCCCCCAATAAAAAGGTTGGCCGAACCGCCCACCGCGATTCGGGCAACCTCTTATGCATTAGCGACACAAGCCTTTATCCAGGCAAGGCACAGCCATCCGGGCCGCAGGCCGGGCCATCCTGATCAGCTGCTGGGACGGCTGGCAGCTACTGGCACAACATGGCGAGCCAGGCATCAGGGCTCCCCAGATAGGCGCCGAGCTCCAGACGTTCGAAGTGGCCGCCCCGTTCCAGCACCAGCGTCGGGAAGCCCTGGCCACCGACCCGGGCCAGCAGCTCGCGACTGGCGGCGATATGGCGCAGCACCTTGCCCTCGCTCCCTGCATTCAAGGCCGCGCTAAATTCGGCCTGATCCAGCCCCAGTTCGGTGGTCAACTCGACCAGTGCCGCCGGCTCGGCAATGCGACGGCCTTCGACGTAGTGCGCCCGTTGAAGGCGCTCGAGCAGCGCCAGCCCTCGCCCGGCCATCGATTCGGCCGCCAACACTGCCGCGATTGGCGGCTCGGAGTCGAACACCGCACCGGCATCGCGCAGCAGCCCGTCGAAGTAGACATCGCCGAATGGCTGGCCGGTCAGCGCGGCGATGCGCTGGTCGTGCGGGATCACATAGCGGCGCAGCGCGTCAGTGACCGGCTGGCGATTGGCGCCGGCCATCATGCCGCCGCCGTGCAGCGCGATGTGCAGGCCCGGCAAGCTGGCCGCGACGTGCACCAGCGGAGCAGCGGCGTAACACCAGCCGCAGAACGGATCGTAGATATAGTGCAGGGTGGCTTGTTGCATGGACTGACCTCGTTGATTCGGCGCTACCAGCGTTTTAGGCCGGACCGCGATGACAATGAGGCGAGTCTAACGACTGGTACCGCCGCGAAAAACCGCGTACAACGCGTTTGTTTATTGCACAGATCGAGCAAATGATGGATCGACTCACCGCCATGCACGTCTTCGTCACTGTCGTCGATCGCGGCAGCCAAAGCGCCGCCGCCGAACAGCTCGACATGTCGCGGGCGATGGTGTCGCGCTATCTGGCCGAACTGGAGGACTGGCTGGGCGCGCGGCTCCTACATCGCACGACCCGTCGACTGAGCCTGACCAGCGCCGGCGACGAGGCCTTGCCGCGCTGCCGACAGATGCTGGAGCTAGCCGACGACACACTGGCCGCCAGCCGAGCACCGCACGAGACGCCACAGGGACTGCTGCGCGTCACCGTGTCGACCGGTTTCGGCCAGATGGTGCTGGCACCCGCGCTAGCCGACTATGTAGCACGCTACCCGAAGACCGCGGTGGACCTGCTACTGCTCGACCGCGCGGTGAATCTGGTCGAGGAGCGCATCGATCTGGCGGTGCGGATCAGCAATGACCTCGACCCCAACCTGATCGCGCGCAAACTGTCGGTGTGCCGCTCGGTGGTATGTGCGGCACCGAGCTACCTAGTCCGACACGGCACGCCGCAGCGCGCCGAGGAACTGGCACTGCACAACTGCTTGACCTACAGCTACTTCGGCAAGAGCTTGTGGCGCTTCGAGCGCGACGGCGTACCGATCGCCGTGCCAGTTGGCGGCAACCTGTCGGCCAACGAGTCGACCGTGCTGCTGCAGGCGGCGCTGGCTGGCGCCGGCATCACCCTGCAGCCGACGTACGCGGCCCTCCCGCTGATCCGCTCCGGCCAGTTGGTCGAGCTGCTACCCGACTGCATGCCCGACACGCTCGGCATCTACGGCGTGTACGCATCGCGACGCCAGCTGTCGCCAACGCTGAAGAGCCTGCTCGACTTCCTCGCCGAGCGCTTCGGCCCAGAGCCGTACTGGGATCGCTGACGCCCCCCCTTGCCTCCAGTTTGATCAAAGAAGCCGAAAAGCGCCCCGGCACTCAGCCAAACTCGGCCACTCTCAAAACAAAAAGCCTGCATCGCAGATCGATGCAGGCTTTCATCTAGAGACAGGCAAAGACGCTCCTCACACCACCAGCTTGGCGCCAACCACCACCAGCATCACTGCCAGCGCTGGGCGCAGCAGGCCTTCGGCCATCTTGTGCGTCAGCTTGCTACCCAGCCAGATGCCCGGCAGCGAACCCACCAACAGGTTCACCAGCAGCGGAATGTCGAGGTTCCCAAGATGGGCGTGACCTAGACCGGCGACCAGGGTCAGCGGCACTGCGTGCGCGATCTCGGTCCCGACCAGACGGGTAGTCGGCAACGCCGGCAGCAACACGAACAGCGCCAACGTCCCGAGCGCACCGGCACCGATCGAGCTGAGCGTCACCAGCACACCCAGCATCACCCCGGTCAACACGATCAACGGGCGCAGCGATTCGAACGAGGCATTGCGAAAGCGCCCCGGCACACGCTTGAGCAGCCAGGGTTTGAACAGGATCGCCACCGAGGTCAGGATCAGCGCCACGCCGAGCATGCTCTTGATCAGCGAATCCTGCTGGTGCGAAGCCAGATGGGCAGTCGACAGGAAGAACAGCGTCGCCATCGACGCCGGCACGCTACCTGCGGCCAGCCAGCCTACCAGCCGCCAATCGACATGCCGCTGACGGTGATGCACCAGTACGCCGCCGGCCTTGGTCACAGCGGCGTACAAGAGATCAGTGCCGACCGCCGTCGCCGGGTTGATCCCGAACCATAACAGGATTGGCGTCATCAGCGAGCCACCGCCCACGCCGGTCAAACCGACGATGAAGCCCACCACTAACCCTGCCACTACATAACCCAGTTCCATTGCTGCTTCTTTCGACACTGTCGCAATGCCGACGATGCTACCGCAGCACTATATAACCGAGTTATACCGATTCCTTAATACGAAATTCGAAACAAGTCTATTCCAATGGCGGCGCGGCTTTGCGCCGCACAGGTAATATCGCAAGTGCGCCCGGCCAGCCCCCTCCACAGCCAGGCGCAGGCAGCAGCGTTGGCCAAACGACGGACAAGAAAAAACCGCGCAGACCTTGTCTGCGCGGTTCGGTGTCTGGTGGGCCCCCCGGGAGTCGAACCCGGCACCAACGGATTATGCTTACCAACTACGGCTTTCGCCGCCCCTTTTGGGTTTGTGGTCTGGACTGTCTCTTGTCTTTACGACCTGCCCGTACAGTCTCTACACGTTCCCTCATGAGCGAGGGCTTCGCTCGGGATTACCACGGCCATGCCAGAGGCTTCCCCGACTTTGAGCAGTTCTACCCGGGAGCAGAGTTAACTTACCCCAGGGCAACCCATACGACGCGATTCCGTACTCTTTCGAGCCGTAGGAACCGCACCCTTTAAGTCCGCTGCTCTAACCAAGCATGAGCTAGAGGCCCGAAGAGCAGCGATTCTACCGACTGTATGCCGCTGAGGTCAAAGTCTCGCGACAAAAAAGAACAAGCCCCAGCAAACTGGGGCTTGTCGTGCGACTTAAAAAGCGGGCGGACTTACTGGTTGCCCGGTTCGTTGTCGAGGAAGCTGCGCAGACGTTCCGAACGAGTCGGATGACGCAGCTTGCGCAGCGCCTTGGCTTCGATCTGACGGATCCGCTCGCGGGTCACATCAAACTGCTTGCCCACCTCTTCCAGCGTGTGGTCAGTGTTCATGTCGATACCAAAGCGCATGCGCAGCACCTTCGCTTCGCGTGGCGTCAGGGTGTCGAGCACTTCCTTGGTCGCCTCGCGCAGGCTGGCGTACATCGCCGCTTCGGACGGAGCCAGGTTGTTCTGGTCCTCGATGAAGTCGCCCAAGTGCGAATCGTCGTCATCGCCGATCGGGGTTTCCATGGAGATCGGCTCCTTGGAAATCTTCATGATCTTGCGAATCTTGTCCTCGGGCATCTCCATCCGCTCGGCCAGTTCGGCCGGATCCGGCTCGTGACCGGACTCCTGCAGAATCTGTCGGCTGATCCGGTTCATCTTGTTGATCGTTTCGATCATGTGCACCGGAATACGGATGGTACGTGCCTGGTCGGCGATCGAACGGGTGATCGCCTGACGGATCCACCAAGTAGCATAGGTCGAGAACTTGTAGCCGCGACGGTATTCGAACTTGTCGACCGCCTTCATCAGGCCGATGTTGCCTTCCTGAATCAGATCGAGGAACTGCAGACCGCGGTTGGTGTACTTCTTAGCGATCGAGATCACCAGACGCAGGTTGGCCTCGATCATCTCGCGCTTGGCGCGACGAGCTTTCGACTCGCCCATCGACATCTGGCGGTTGATCTCCTTCAGCTCCTTGATCGACAGCATCGCACGCTCTTGCAGTTCGCCGAGCTTGGTCTGCTTCTCGATGATCGAGTACTTGAAGCGGGTCAGCGCCTCGCTCCACACGCGACCACGGTCGATCTCGTCTTCCACCCATTCCAAGTTGGTCTCGTTGCCCGGGAAGCGGTCGATGAAGTGAGCACGGTCCATGCGCACACGGGTCACACAGATGTCCTGGATTTCACGCTCGTAGCTGCGGATTTCCTCGACCTTGCTGCGCAGGCTCTCGCACAGGCTTTCGATCTGACGGGTCGCGAAGCGCACTTTCATGAACTCGGCGGTGATCGCTTCCTGCAGCTCGATGTACTGCTTGTGCTGGCTGCCGTGCTTGTTCAGCACTTCCACCAGTTGGTCGAACAGGGAACGCACGCCGGCGAAATGCTCCAACGTCTGGCGCTTCAGTTCTTCGAGGTTGGCCGCGCTCAGGCCGGCGGCATCGCCTTCCTCGTCGCCGCTCTCTTCCTCGTCTTCGGCGTCCTCGTCAACTTCCTCTTCGCTGGCCACCGGCTCGGCGAATTCGACCTCTTCGCTGGTCTCGGCATCCGGATCGATGAAGCCGTCGATCACCTCGTCGACGCGGATCTCTTCCTTCTCGATGCGCTCGACCAGGCCAAGTACCTCGGCGATCGTGCCTGGGCAGGCCGAGATCGCCTCGATCATGTTCTTGAGGCCTTCCTCGATGCGCTTGGCGATCTCGATTTCGCCCTCGCGGGTCAAGAGCTCGACCGTACCCATTTCACGCATATACATGCGCACCGGGTCGGTGGTGCGACCGAATTCGGCGTCAACCGACGACAAGGCTGCTTCAGCCTCTTCCACTGCATCTTCGTCGGCCACAGTCGGGGTGCCATCGGACATCAGCAGCGACTCGGCATCCGGGGCGACGTCGGTCACCTGGATACCCAGACCCTGGATCATGCCGATGATGTTCTCGATCTGCTCAGCGTCCGAGACATCTTCCGGAAGGTGGTCGTTGATTTCCGCAAAGGTCAGGTAACCACGCTCTTTGCCGAGCGCGATCAACTGGCGAAGCCGCTTGCGCTGCTCTTCCAGAGTCATCTGCTCAGGAGCTTGATTGTCCTGCTCGTCGTTGTTCAAATCGTGGGAGGCCGCCATTTGGTTTCCTGCTCAAAAATAAAGCCGAAAAAACACTTGATTATATCACAACACGTCAAGCACTGTTTGGGGCGCCGGGGCAGCCGCTATCTGGGCAGCAGCAGCTCCAGCAATAAGCGTTTCTCTTGAGCACTTAGACCTTCGCTGCGGTCCTTTTGTTTTAGTCGCTCAAGCTGTGAGTTCCGCAGAATCTTGAGGAGCTTATCGTTGCCCTCCTGAAACTGCGTACGCGCCTCATCGCTGGGCGCATCGAACTCGGCCGGATCTTCCATCGCCTGTTGCAGCACACTGTCCACCAGCCCCTCGTAGGGGGTTCCGCGTACGCTTTCAATTAGCTGTGCGGTCGATAGCGGTTCGACGTGTTGCTCAACGGTTTCAGCCAACATGGCAAGACAGGCCAGTTCGTCCGACAGCACCATGCTGTCTGGAATCTGTACATCGCGCGACCAAGCCGGGTTCATCAGCAACCACTTGATCTGTTTGCGCGCGATCGGGGTATTGATCTGCCGGTTCGACTCAGCCGGCAGACGGTATTCGCGTTTACCGCTGCGCTGGGCCGGCTTAGCCTGGCCAGTCAGTTGCTCGAAGTCGTCAACGCTGACACCGGCCAGTTCCGCGAGCCGCTGGCGGATCATAAAGCCGAGCGCCGGTGCAGCGATCTGTGCCAGCAGCGGCTTGGCTTGCCTGATCAGATCGGCCCGGCCTTCCGGCGTATTCATATCCGCCCGCCGGGTCAGTTCGCGCACGAAGTACGCCGACAGCGGCAGGCTCTCTTCTAATAATTGCTTCTCGAACGCATCAGCGCCAAATGCGCGCACGAAGCTGTCCGGATCGTGCTCGGTCGGCAGGAACAGAAAGTGCAACGCCTTTCCGTCGACCAGCATCGGCAGCGCATTCTCCAGCGCCCGCCACGCCGCCTTCTGCCCCGCCGCATCGCCATCGAAGCAGAAGTACACCGCATCCGCGTGGCGCAACAGTTTCTTTACATGCTCGGCGGTGGTCGCGGTACCGAGGGCGGCAACTGCATAGCCAACGCCGAACTGCGCCAACGCCACCACATCCATGTAGCCCTCGACCACCAGCACGCGGTTCTTCTCGCGGATCGCCTGGCGCGCCTCGTACAGGCCGTACAGCTCGCGGCCCTTCTCGAACAGCGGCGTCTCCGGCGAGTTCAGATACTTCGGTTCGCCCTTGCCCAGCACCCGCCCGCCGAAGCCGACGATGGCGCCGCGCTGGTTGCGGATCGGGAACATCACCCGGCCGCGGAAGCGGTCATAACGCTTGCCCTCGTCGCCGGCGATCACCAAGCCAGCCTCGACCAGCTTGTCATCCTGATAATCGCGGAACACCGCGGCGAGTGGCTGCCATTCGTCCGGCGCGTAGCCCAGCCCGAAATGCGCCGCCACCTCGCCGGTCAGGCCCCGCCCCTTGAAGTAGGCAACCGCCTGCGGCGAGGACTTCAATTGTTGCTTGTAGAACTTCGCCGCCAGCACCAGCGACCCCTCCAGCGACAGCTGGCGCTCGCGCGCCACTCGCGCCGCCTCGGGATTGGCCGACCGCACCTCCGGCACCGCCATGCCGACCCCTTCGGCCAACAACTTCACCGAGTCGATGAAGCCGAGCCCCTGGTACTCCATCACGAAGCCGATCGCCGAACCGTGAGCACCGCAACCGAAACAGTGGTAGAACTGTTTGGCCGGACTCACTGTAAATGAGGGCGATTTTTCCTTGTGAAAGGGGCAGCAGGCAAGGTAGTTCTGGCCGCCCTTCTTGAGCGGCACATAGCGGTCTATCACGTCGACAATGTCGACGCGTGACAGCAACTGGTCAATGAAATCCTGCGGGATCATCCGCGCGGCAATCAGGCGCTCAGACGGGCCTTGATCTTGGCCGACACCACAGTCATGTCGGCACGGCCGGTCAGTTGGGTGCGCAGCACGCCCATCACCTTGCCCATGTCCTGCATGCCGGCGGCACCGGTAGAGGCCACCGCCTGCTCGATCAGTGCGGCGATTTCGTCGTCGGAGAGAGGCTGCGGCAGGTAGCCAGCCAGCACGTCCATCTCGAAGCGTTCTTTGTCGGCCAGGTCGGCGCGCTGGGCCGCCAGGTATTGCTCGACCGAGTCGCGACGCTGCTTGATCATCTTGTCGATCACTGCAGTAATGCTGGCGTCGTCGAGCTCGATACGCTCGTCGACTTCCTTCTGTTTGATCGCCGCCAGCAACAGGCGGATCGTCGCCAGTTTGTCGGTTTCCTTGGCCTTCATGGCCGCTTTCATGTCGTCGCTAATGCGGGTCTTCAGACTCATGATGCTCTCTGCTGGCGGTGATGGCCCACCCGAAGGCAAGCTGGGGAAAATCGGTACGCACAAATGGCAAAACCGCAGGCATCGCCTGCGGTCCTGCGTTTTGCGCCAAGCGGGAAGCTTAGTAGAGCTTCGGCGGCAGCGTCTGGCTGCGCAGGCGCTTGAAGTGACGCTTCACGGCAGCAGCGGCTTTGCGCTTGCGCTCGGCGGTCGGCTTCTCGTAGAACTCACGTGCGCGCAGTTCGGTCAGCAGACCGGTTTTTTCCACAGCGCGCTTGAAGCGGCGCATCGCCACTTCAAACGGTTCGTTCTCTTTAACGCGAATGTTCGGCATTGACTCGAATCCTTAAATTCTGAAAGCTAAATGCTTGATAAAGGTGGAATTCTAACAACATTGGGCGGACAGGGAAAGTCCGCCAGTCAAAACGACGGCCCGACTGTGCGCTTTGCGCATCAGCTCCGGCTCGAAATCACCCCCTCACGTGGAGAACTTGGTGTGGCACTGTAAAAACGCTTCGGCATGCGCCCGGCCAGATAGGCGGCACGCCCGGCTTCCACCGCGAGCTTCATCGCGTGCGCCATGCGCACCGGCTCACGGGCTGCGGCGATGGCGGTATTCATCAGCACGCCATCGCAGCCCAATTCCATCGCAATCGCCGCGTCCGACGCGGTCCCGACGCCGGCATCGACCAGCACCGGTACTTTCGATTGCTCGATGATCAGCTGCAGATTCCACGGGTTGAGGATACCCATCCCGGAACCGATCAGGCTGGCGAGCGGCATGATCGCACAACAGCCGATATCTTCCAACTCACGCGCGATGATTGGATCATCCGAAGTGTAGACCATCACGTCGAAACCTTCCGCCACCAGCACCTCGGCGGCCTTCAGCGTTTCCTTGACGTTCGGGAACAGATTGGTCGGATCGCCGAGCACCTCGAGCTTCACCAGGCGGTGGTCGTCGAGCAGCTCGCGAGCCAAGCGCAGGGTGCGGATGGCATCGTCGGCGCTGTAGCAACCGGCAGTGTTCGGCAACAGGGTGTAGCGATTCTTCGGCAAGGCGTCGAGCAGGCTCGGCGAATTCGGGTCCTGCCCAAGGTTCACCCGACGGATCGCCACGGTGACGATCTCCGCGCCGGACGCATCGAGCGCCTGCGCGGTTTCATCGAAATCCTTGTATTTGCCGGTGCCCACCAAGAGGCGCGAACCGTACGCCTTGCCGGCGATGACGAGTTGGTCGTCCATCCCTTACTCCTTCCATCAGATATTGCAGGTTTAGCGGATGCCCTCTCGCCCTACCCTTGCCGTTCGGCGGCACCGACTCTCTGGCCGATCTGCCGCCCTACTACTGCCTAGCGTCAACCGCCTCCGACCGCGACCACGACCTCCAAGGCATCGCCGTCATGCAGCGCTTCGAGCGCATGGCGACTCTTCGGCACGATCTCGCCGTTGCGCTCTACCGCCAGCCGCTTGCCGGCCAACTCCAGCGCCCCGATCAGATCGGCGATCGTTGCCACCTCGGCGAACTGACGCGCCTCGCCGTTCAGCGTAATCGACAACACGAACTATCTCCTCTCGACCTGCTGGACCGCGTCGATCTGCGACACGATCGCCAGCGTCTGCTCCAGGTGGGCGACGCTCTCCACCTGGATGCGGAAAATGATGTGAATGAAACCGTCACCGCGATGAGTGTCCTGCGTATCCACCGTCTCGATGTTGGCCGACGCGTTAGAAATCGCCGACGCCACTTCGGCCAGCATGCCACGCTGATTGCGCGCCAGCACACTGATCACCGCGCCGAACAGACGGTCCTTCTGCGGCTCCCACGCCACGTCGAGCAGCTTGTCCGGCTCGACGCGCTTGGCGTTCGGGCAACTGCTGCGGTGGATCACCAAGCCTTGGCCCTTGGTGATCACGCCGACGATCGCATCACCCGGAATCGGGTTGCAGCAACTGGACAGCTGCACCGAGCCGCCCTCGTTGCCACGGATCGTCACCGGACCGACACGCACTTCCTCGCCGAGTTTCTCACCGGCGAGTTCCACTAGTCGACGCGCTGCGACGATCGGCATCAAGCGCCCCATACCGATCTCGGCCAGCACCTGCTGGAACGACTCGGACTTCTCGCTGTACTCGGCCAGATAAGCCTCGCGCAGCGAATCGGTCAACACCAGCGGCGATACCGCCAACGCGGCCAGTGCCTGGCGCAGCAGCCGCTCGCCAAGCTGCTGCGACTCCTCGCGCTGCAGGCCCTTCAGATAGCTGCGGATGCCGGAACGCGCCCGGCCGCTGACGACGAAGTTGAGCCAGGACGGGTTCGGCTTGGCTTGGGTCGCAGTGATGATCTCGATGGTATCGCCGTTGCGCAGCTCGGTGCGCAGTGGCACCAGTGCATAGTTGACCCGTGCAGCGATACAGCGATGGCCGACGTCGGTGTGCACCGCATAGGCAAAATCGACCGGGGTGGAGCCTTGCGGCAGCACCATGATCTTGCCCTTCGGGGTGAACACGTACACTTCATCCGGGAATAGATCGATCTTGATGTGCTCGAGAAACTCGATCGCATCGTCGCTCTCGGCCTGGATGTCGAGGATGCTCTGCAGCCACTGGTGGGTACGCTGCTTCGCCGCGTCCAGGCTGGCGTCGCCGCTCTTGTACATCCAGTGGGAGGCAATGCCCGCCTCGGCCACCGAGTGCATCTCCTGAGTGCGGATCTGGATCTCCACCGGGGTGCCGTACGGGCCGAACAGCGTGGTGTGCAGGCTCTGGTAGCCGTTACCCTTCGGGATCGCGATGTAGTCCTTGAACTTGCCGGGAATCGGCTTGTACAGGCCGTGCAGCGCGCCGAGCGCCAGGTAGCAGTTGGCCACGTCTTTGACGATCACCCGGAAGCCGTAGATGTCGAGCACCTCGGAGAACGACAGTTGCTTCTCCTGCATCTTCTTGTAGATGCTGTAGAGGTTCTTCTCGCGCCCCTTGATGGCCGCCTCGACATGGCAGTCGGCCAGCTTCTGCTGGATCGCCTGGGTGATCTTGTTCACCACCTCTCGACGGTTACCGCGCGCCGCCTTCACCGCCTTGGCGATCACCGAATAGCGGGTCGGATACAGGTGCTTGAACGCCAGGTCCTGCAGCTCGCGATAGACCTGGTTCAGGCCGATGCGGTTGGCGATCGGCGCGTAGATTTCCAACGTCTCGAGCGCGATGCGCTTGCGCTTGTCCTCGCGCATCGCGTCGAGGGTGCGCATATTGTGCAGACGGTCGGCCAGCTTGACGATGATGACGCGGATGTCGCGCGCCATCGCCAGCACCATCTTGCGGAAATTCTCGGCCTGGGCCGCCTCGCGGGTGGCGTACTCGAGCCGCTCCAGCTTGGAGAGGCCGTCGACCAGGTCGGCGATGGTCTTGCCGAACCCCTCGGCCAGCGTCGACTTGGTGACGCCGGTGTCCTCCAGCACATCGTGCAAGAGCGCCGCCGCCAAGCCCTGCGCGTCGAGCCGCCACTCGGCCAGCATCGACGCCACTGCCAGTGGATGGGTGATATAGGGCTCGCCGCTCTTGCGGGTCTGCCCTTCGTGCGCATTGCGGCTGACCTCGAACGCCTGGCGCAACAGCTGCACGTCTTCCGGCTTCAAATAGCGGCCGGCCGCCCCGAAAAAGGTTTCGGCATCCGCTGCGATCTGCGCGGCGTAGTCCACTGGAATGACGGGTTCTGCGCTCATGACGTCCAAGGGAAAATCAGACCTTGCGGCTCAATACTTCCTTGCCCACGTGGCCGGCTGCGATTTCGCGCAGCGCCACCACGGTCGGTTTGTGGCGGCCGCCTTCGACAAAGGCGGTCGAACCCGACGCGATCTGGCGCGCGCGGTAGGCGGCAGCCAGGGTCAGGTCAAAACGGTTTTGGATGCGATCCAGACAATCGTCAACGGTAATACGAGCCATACAATCCTCTTCTCAGCAATGCCGGGATACCCAGCGTCCCACTATATAGAAAAACCAGTCGGCGACCAACGCTCAACCTGGCGTATGCAACTGCATCAGCACATCGCCATGCCGCGCCAGCTGGCGGGCAGGACGCAGGCGCTCGGCCCGCACCACGCTGATCAGGTCGAGCGTGGCGGTCCCCAGGTCGTCGTTGATCAATATGTAATCGAAGGTCTCGGCGTGATCGATCTCGCTGCGCGCCATGGCCAGACGACGCGCGATGACCTCGTCACTGTCGGTGCCGCGACCGCGCAGGCGGCTCTCCAGCTCCTCGAGCGACGGCGGCAGGATGAAGATGCTGACCGCGTCGGGAAAGAGCTTGTGCACCTGCTGCGCGCCCTGCCAGTCGATTTCGAGCAGGATGTCGCGCCCTTCTGCCAAGCGTTCACGGATCCAGGTTGCACTGGTGCCGTAATAATTGCCGTATACCTCGGCATACTCGAGGAACTCGCCGCGCTCGATGCGCGCCTCGAAGTCCTCGCGCGTGACAAAATGGTAATGGCGACCCTCGACCTCGCCCTCGCGCGGTGCACGAGTGGTATACGACACCGAGTGTTGCACAGCGCGCTCGGCCGCCAGCAATGCCGCCACCAACGTCGTTTTGCCCGCACCCGAGGGGGCCGTGACGATGAAGATGTTGCCGCTTAACTGGACCATGGCACTGTTCCCTTCGGTGAAATCAATCTTTCAGGGTACCACAATACGGTAAAACGCTTAAGTGCACGCGGCCAGATCCGAGCCTGGGTACGCCCTCCATGTCCAGATAAAACACCAAACCCTCCGCCGAAGCGGAGGGTTTGGTTTGTTCGCGCGCCAGCGTACAGACTAGCGATCAGATCGCCCAGCCACCGGCGTAGAACACCGCCAGCGCAATGGCGATGGCCACGGTGCCGACGTTCAGCTTCTTGAACTCGCCGCCGATGATGCGGCCGATCACCAGGGTGCTGAAGCCGAGCATGATGCCGGTCACGATGTTGCAAGTCAGCACGATGAACACGGCGCAAACCAGGCCGGCCATCGCATCGACCATGTCGTCCATGTGCAGCTTGCTGATATTGCCGAGCATCAGGAGACCCACGTACATCAGCGCCGGGGCAGTCGCGTAGGACGGCACCAAGGCTGCCAGCGGCGAGAAGAAGATCATCACCAGGAACAGCGCGCCCACCACGGCGGCGGCCAGACCGGTCTTGGCACCGGCGGCCACACCGGCAGCCGACTCGATGTAGGCCGCAGCCGGCGCACCGCCGAAGAAGCCGGAGAAGATCGAGCTGAGCGAGTCAGCAGTCAGCGCACGGTTGCCGTTGATGATATGACCATGCTCGTCGAGCTGGCCGGCCTGCCCTGCCACGGCGCGGATGGTACCGGTCGCGTCGAACACGGCGGTCATCACCAGCGCCAGCACGCTCGGGATCACCGCAGAGCTCAGCGCACCATGCAGGTCCATCGAACCGATCAGCGACTTACCCGGAGCCCCCAGGCTCGGCATCGAGAACACGCCGCTGAATTTCACCGCTGGGTCGAAGATCAGGCCGAGGATGGAGATGGCGATGATCACCAGCAGAATGCCACCCGGCACGCGACGGCGCTCCATGCCGAAGATCGCAGCCAGGCCCAGGATCGACATCAGCACCGGGAAGGCGGTGATATTGCCCAGCGCCACCGGCAAGCCCGGATGGGCGTTCTTCACGACCAGACCCACGCCGTTGGACGCGATCAGCAGCAGGAACAGGCCGATACCCACCCCGGTGCCGTGCGCAACCCCGGCCGGCAGGTTTTTCAGGATCCACGAGCGCACGCCGGTGACCGAAATGGCGGTGAACACGATGCCCATCAGGAATACGGCGCCCAGCGCTACCTGCGGCGACAGATGATGGCCCAGCACCAGGCCGAAGGCGGTGAAGGCGGTCAGCGAAATCGCGCAACCGATGGCCAGCGGCAGCTTGGCCCACAGGCCCATCAGCAGCGAACCAAAGGCAGTGGTCAGGCACACGGCGACGAACACGGCGCTCTTGTCGAAGCCGGCCTCACCCAGCATGCCCGGTACGACGATGACCGAATAGACCATCGCCATGAAGGTGGTAATGCCCGCCAGGACTTCCTGGCGCTGGGTGCTCCCGCGCGCCGAAATCTGGAAATACCGGTCGAGCTTGCCCCTACCTTCAGCAACTCCAGCGCCAATGCCAGCTTGTTCAATCATGATACAGCTCCTTTATCAGCGTGCTGAAACGGCCAGACTCCTGCCCGTCATCAGGTTTGCTCTCATGTGTCTAAATGTGTGTGAACAAGGGAAAGGTCAGATAAGCCATGTGGCCCGCACCTCTCTATTTCCCTGCTGTATGCAAATACAACCAAGTACGTCTTGAAGGGGGTCTGCCCCGAAAACGCCAACCATGGTTCAACTTGAAGCGATTGCAGCAGGTAAGACAGGCAAGGATTGGCGGGTAAGTGCCGCACAGTGACGCAGCGGACCGCGCGTCGGAACTGTCGCACCACTTTTCACGCCGGCCCGACAGCCGTCCGGCCGTCTTGCAGGCGTACCCCACCCGTCAGATAAGACGAGCAGTGATTCCTTCTCCTCACATCCGTCGACAGCCTTTGTTGTTTTTGATGGCTGCCTCTCTCCTTTTGCAGAACCCGCTTCCGCACGGAAATCTTTTTTGTAACCGGTTTCCGTTGCGACTCAGGTAGACCCGGAACCCCTAGTAGAGACACCAGACCTTGCAACTATCTTACAATCAAGATTCTTTACATTGCAACCAATTGCCGTGCCACCCATCGGAAAATTGGAAAGGCATTCCATTTTTCTGACCTTAAGCGGTATCACCGCTGGCTTCGCTCGTGTTGTGAAAGTGTCGGAAAGCCTGACCGATCGTGGCCAAACGGAAGAAACGGGAACGTCGGGAGTGCGGTCATCGCGGCTAGCAAGAAGAGCAATCAGAGGGCTCCAGCTGCCGCCAGATGATCTTTCACGAAAGCTACTTTATGTCAAGATAAATTTGCACGACGGAAAGTATCTTTTTCGCTAAGCTACGCACGCTTTTTAACAACACTACATAACTAACGAGGATCAGATCGGGATGGAAGTCTCAGCAAATCCGTCGAGCGGCCTGCTGGAGAGGCTGTTCAAACTCAACGAAAACGGCACCACCGTGCGCACCGAGGTGATCGCCGGCATTACCATTTTCCTGACCATGGCGTATGTCGTGGTGGTCAACCCCGCGATCCTGTCGATCACCGGCATGGACTTCAAGGCGGTGTTCGTGGCGACCTGCATCTCCGCGGCGATCGGCAGCGCGATCATGGGCTTGGTCGCCAATTATCCGATCGCCCTAGCACCGGGCATGGGCCTGAACGCCTACTTCACCTTCACCGTGGTCAAGGGCATGGGGGTGCCCTGGCAGATCGCGCTGGGCGCGGTATTCCTGTCCGGCTGCCTGTTTGTCGTGGTCAGCCTGTCGAAGGTGCGCGAGCAGATCATCAACGCCATCCCGACCTCGCTGAAATTCTCGATCTCGGCCGGCGTGGGCATGTTCCTCGGCCTGTTGGCGCTGAAGAGCTCCGGCATCGTGGTGGCCAGCCCGGCCACCTTCGTCACCCTCGGTAACCTGCACGCCCCGAGCACACTGCTGGCGATCTTTGGCTTCTTTCTGATCCTGGCGTTGGAATACCGCAAGGTACACGGCTCGATCATCATCGGCATCCTGGCGGTGACTGCGCTGTCTATCGCTTTTGGCCTGTCGAAGTTCGAGGGCATCGCCGCACCGATCCCGAGCATGGCGCCGACCTTTATGCAGATGGACCTGAAGGGCGCGCTGTCCGCCACACTGATCGGCGTGGTCTTCGTGTTCTTCTTCGTCGACCTGTTCGACACCACCGGCACCCTGGTGGCCGTCGCCCACCGCGCCGGCATTTCCAAGGACGGCAAGCTGCCGCGTCTGAAGCGCGCACTGATGGCCGACTCGACCGCGATCATCGCCGGCGCGGCGATGGGGACTTCGTCGACCGTTGCCTACATTGAATCCGCCGCAGGCGCCGCCGTGGGCGGCCGTACCGGTCTGACCGCCACCGTCGTCGCCATCCTGTTCATCGCCTGCCTGTGGCTGTCGCCGCTGGCAGCCAGCGTGCCGGCCTATGCCACCGCGCCGGCGCTGTGCTATGTGGCGGTGCTGATGACCCGCGGTCTTGCCGAAGTGGAATGGGACGACCTGACCGAAGCCGCCCCGGCGGTGATGGGCGCGCTGACCATGCCGTTCACCTACTCGATCGCCGACGGCATCGCCTTCGGTTTCATCAGCTACGCGCTGGTGAAGCTGCTGGCCGGCCGCGCCCGCGAGGTGAAGCCGGCGGCGTGGATCATCGCCGTGCTGTGGATCCTGAAGCTCGCCTTCCTGCACTGAGCGAGCCTTCTTCAATACCGAGCAGGCCGCCCTACGGGGCGGCCCGTTTTTGCGATGGCCGGTCGCCGCAACCGGCCGCCGCGCCTGCTACAATTCGCCCCATGGAAAATCTCAGCAATCTCGACTATTCCAGCTACCTGAAGGACTGGATTCGCGCCGTGCCTGACTGGCCACACGAAGGCGTGATGTTCCGCGACATCACTCCGCTGCTCCAGAATCCCAAGACCTTCCGCATGCTGATCGACATCTTCGTCCACCGCTACATGGGCGAGAAGATCGATGTGATCGCCGGTCTAGACGCCCGCGGCTTCATCATCGGCTCGGTGCTGGCTTACGAACTGAACGTCGGCTTCGTGCCGATCCGCAAGAAAGGCAAGCTGCCGTACACCACGGTGGAAGAGGAATACGAGCTCGAGTACGGCAACGCCACGGTGGAAATGCACACCGACGCGGTGAAGCAAGGTGACCGGGTGATCCTGATCGACGACCTGGTAGCGACCGGCGGCACCATGATGGCTGGCTACAAGCTGCTCAAGCGCCTCGGCGCCGACGTGGTCGAAGCCAGTGCGATCATCGAGCTGCCTGAACTGAAAGGCGGCGAGTTGATCCGCGGGTCGGGCCTGTCGCTGTTCACCGTCTGCTCCTTCGAGGGACTGTGAGGGCTAGCCCTCTCTTCTTGTCGAAACACGCCGCCCCCTAAAGGCGGCTTTCTTTCGGCCCTCTTTTGGCGGACCTGACCCTCGCTAAAAGGGCGGCCCAAGGGCCGCCCTGCTGCTGCCACGCCTTTCCCCTACCACGCGCAGCCATTCACTCTGCGGGCGAGAGGCGCTTCCCGCAAGATCAGATGCGGATGGCGCCGTTTGCCAGCAGATAGGCAGCGTAGACGCCGAGCACAACCACGACGGCAGCGATGACGGCCTCGAAGCCCTTGAACGGTTTTTCGCCATGCTCGCTCTTTGCCTTCAGGTAGAACAGCACGCCCGGGGCGTAAAGCACCATCGACAGGAACAGATAGGTCGGGCCGGCTGCGTAGATCAGCCACACGCCGTAGACCGAGGCGATCAGACCAATCAGGATGTCCTTGTTCCGGGCCGCATCGCCGGCCGGATAACCCTCTCCGCGCATTGCGACGACCAACGCGTACAGGCCGCACAGCAGGTAGGGGATCAGGATCATCGAGGTCGCCAGCGACAGTAGCGCCAGGTAACCCGCCGAGCTGAACAAGGTGATGACCAGGAACAGCTGCACCAGGCCGTTGGTCAACCACAGTGCGGCGGCAGGAGAGCCATTGGCATTGAGCTTGCCGAACACCTTCGGGAAGATGCCATCCTTACCGGCGAGGTAGGGGATTTCGGCGGCGAGCAGCGTCCAGGCGAGCAGCGCACCACCGACCGAAATCACCAGACCGACGTTGATCAGCGTGGCGCCCCACGGGCCGATGGCAGCCTTCAACACACCAGCGGTCGACGGATTCTTCAGGTGCGCCAGCTCTTCCTGGGTCAGCACGCCCATCGACAGCAGCGACACGGCAACCAGCAGGGTGATGGTCAGCAGGAAGCCGATCACCGTGGCCTTGCCCACCTCTTTCATCGACTCGGCACGACTGGAAAACACCGATGCGCCTTCGATACCGATGAACACCCACACGGTCACCAGCATCGAACCCTTGACCTGATTGATCACCGAGCCGAGCGCCGGACTGCCCCAGAAGTCGGTGTTGAAGGTCTTGATGTTGAACGCAAAGATCACGATCACGACGAACAACGCCAGCGGCACCAGCTTAGCGACCGTGGTGATCGTGTTGATGACAGTGGCGCTCTGCACCCCGCGCAGGATCAGCGTGTGCAGCCCCCATAACAGCAGCGAGGCTGCGATGATCGCCGGCAGCGTGTTGCCTTCGCCGAAGAACGACAGCGCCCCGAAAGCGCCGAGCGCCGAGAAGAACACCACCATGTACGAGACGTTGCCAATCCACGCCGAGATCCAGTAACCCCAGGCCGAGTTGAAGCCGATGTAATCGCCGAAGCCGGCACGGGCGTACCCGTAGACGCCGCCTTCGATCTCAGGCTTGCGGTTGGCCAGGTTCTGGAATACGAACGCCAGGGTCAGCATCCCCACGAAGGTGATCGCCCAAGCGATGACGATTGACCCCGCACCCGAACTGGCTGCCATGTTTTGCGGCAGTGAGAAGATCCCGCCGCCGATCATCGACCCCACAACCAGCGCGGTCAGCGCGCCAAGCCTCAGCTTGCTGGAGTCGGCGGCTCGCACCGTGCCGCTTGTTTGCACTTCGGTTCCAGAAGACATAATCGAGCTCCCATTTACAAATTCACAAATTGTTTTAATATTATTGAATTCTTATTTGTTTATGAAATAATAAGACGGGAGGATCAGCGCTTCTAGCAGTAAGCGGCGCTTGCTTGACCAGGGTCAAACACCTTGCCCCAAGCGCTCCGACAGCCACAAGAAACTTAATACCTGGCGTCGTTTCATATGCGACCCCATGCGAATCGGCCATTCAGCGACCGCCGTTTATCCAGCAATAACTAGACACCCGCTTTGGACGACACGACAGCAAAATCGGGATAAGGCGCAACACCCTATCCCGATCGCATGGCAAGAAAGCCCCGACAGCCTCGAACCGGCCCTACTCCGGTAGGCGGGGCTCGCTACGCACCTTGCGGATAAAAATCGCTACACAGGTGCCGACTACCACTATGGTCAGCACAATGACGATCAGGCTGAGCAGACCGACATCCGAACTCAGCAGTTCTTTCCATAGCTCCATGTCACCCTCCCGTGAACGCCGCTTAACTCAATCAGCATAATCGCTTACCGCCAAAGCCCCTTTGATGCACGTCAAGTCGGTGTCATAGGCAAAAAAAACAGCCCCGCAATGCGGGTAATGCCGTTCACTTAAGCAAGTGAACGGCATTTTTCATGGTGCGAATCTTGCTCATATTCCGGCCAGGTTGACTCCCTCACGTTGGTCAAGATGGTAAGCAAGGCTCATAAACACCCTGATTT
>NZ_JAUEDK010000064.1 GCF_030385785.1 Crenobacter oryzisoli | reverse complement strand
ACTGCGGATAGCTGGCGGCTACGCCGGAGGCATAAGCCTGTGCTCCGAAGTGCTGACGATTCTCTGGGGTATCCGAGGTACGCAGCGTACTGCCATCAATCGCGTAGCGGGCCAATCCGCGCCAGCTCCTTCCCCGCTGATGCCGCTCATCCCAAGCCAGCGCGCTGAGCCCGAAGAGTTGGGCCAACGGTTCCTCGCCGAGGCGCTGCCGCGCCTGGGTCAAGGCGCTCTTGGCAATCTCTGGATTGACCTCGTCAGGCAGCACCAGATCGAGATGAGCGACGACCTCCGGGATGGACTGATGCCGGTACATAGCCAACGCAATGACCAGCCAGACGACCTGTTCGGCCGGCAATCTACGCCGGCGCACGCTGGCTTTGCCGGTCACTGCAAGCGCGTGGGCGATCCATGCCGGGTCAATCTGCTGAGAAAGAGCAGAGAAATCAGGGTGTTTATGAGCCTTGCTTATCATCTGGACCAACGTGAGGGAGTCAACCTGGCCGGAATATGAGCCAGATTCGCACCATGAGAAATGCCGTTCACTTGCTTAAGTGAACGGCATTACCCCGATGCGCGGGCTTTCGGCCTGCCTCGCGCCGGCCAAACGACCAGGCGCCGCCGAACTCGCACCGCGCTGCCGCCGCGACGAAAACTTAGCCGCTTGACGATCGCTCGGCAGTGCAAAGGGGATGGGCAGGGAAACTGCAGCAGTTGCGGGCTCGGAGTATGCCAAAAGACTAGGGAGTCGATGCAGATTCCCGCGAGTCTGGTCAGCTGTGCCTGTGATATCTGTCCATTTACATTCTCAAGGCCTGGACTTGGCCAGAAGCATGTTTAGGTCCATGAATGCTTCCACTACTCACTGACGGACAGCATCACAGCTCACCAAGGCAGTTCATCAGCCAAAACAGACCTTTCAGCCTTATTAGATGAACAATGGATGCTTCAGCAACAGAAGCAGCCATCTAAAGTGGCTAGCAAACCAGGGGTTATTTTCAGGAGCATCAGTCGTGCTCACCCAACGCTTTGTACACCCGCAGTGCGATCAGCGTGCAGAGGACGCCGGAGAGTAGATAGAGCGTTGCCGCGATCAGACCGAAGCGGAACGACAGGCCCAGCGCCACCAGCGGCGCGAAAGCCGCACCGATTAGCCAGGCAAAGTCCGACGTCAGCGCCGCGCCGGTGTAGCGGAAACGGGTCTCGAAGTTCGAGGTGACACTGCCAGCGGCCTGGCCATACGAAAGGCCGAGCAGGGCGAAGCCGATCAGGATGAAGGCGTCCTGCGCGGCCTGGCCACCGCCCAGCAGCCAGGGCATCAGCAGGGCGAACACACCGATCAGCACGGCGACCGAGCCCAGCGTGGTACGTCGACCGATGCGGTCGGCGATGAGGCCCGAGGCAATGGTACCCAAGATGCCCACGCCGGCCCCGACGATCTGTACTACCAGTACAGTGGTCACGGACTGTGTTTCGCCCAGCACGATCCACGACAGTGGGAAGATCGTGACCAGATGGAACAGCGCATAGCTGGCCAGCGCCGCGAACGCGCCGATGAAAATATTGTAGCCCTGCTTGCGCAGCATCTCGACGATGCCAATGGGTTCCAGCTCGCGCTCCTCCAGCGCCAGGGTGTATTCCTCAGTCACCACCAGGCGCAGGCGGGCGAACAGCGCCACCACATTGATCGCAAATGCCACAAAGAAGGGATAGCGCCATCCCCAGTCGATGAAGTCGGCATTATCAAGCTGGGTGTGCAGGAACAGGAACAGTGAGCCGGCGATCATGAAGCCGATCGGCGCACTCAGCTGACCCAGCATGGCATACCAGCCGCGACGCTGCGGCGGCGTGTTCAGTGCCAGCAACGAGGGGAGGCCGTCCCACGAGCCGCCCAGACCGATGCCCTGCAGCAGACGCAGCAACACCAGTAACGTGATCGACCAGCCTCCAATATCGGCGTAGCCGGGCAGGAAGGCGATGCCCGCGGTGGCGATGCCTAGCACAAACAGTGAGATGGTCAGCTTGGTGCCACGCCCCCAACGACGCTGGAAGTTCATGAACAGCATGGTGCCCAGCGGCCGCACCACGAACGCTGGTGCGAACACCACGAAGGCCAGCAGCATGCCGTCCAGCCGGCTCACGAAGGGGAAGAACACAGAAGGGAAGACCAGCACGCAGGCGATGCCGAACACGAAGAAATCGAAATATTCCGAGGTGCGGCCGATCACCACACCGACCGCGATCTCGCCGGGCGCCAGCCTAGCATGGGCCTGGATGCGGCTGATCTCCTCAGTCGAGGAGCCGTTGGAACCGGGGCCTTCCTGCATCGTGCTTGACATTGCCGTCACCTCGAATTATCGAAGTAAAGAAGATGTAGCGACGCTTGAGTCTCCAGTCTTTATAGCCGCGTCGCAGGTGCCAGGTGGAAATTGACGGTCAACCGGTATCGATCAGAGCGGGGTGTCGCCAGCCATGTTCAACAAGCCGATACGCGGATTACTGGCGATGGCCGTCGTCGGGCCATTGGCCGGTTGCCAGGCCGTGCTGCTCTCCCCCTCGGGCGACCTCGCGCTGCGCCAACGCGACCTGATCATCATCTCGACGCTGCTAATGCTGATCATCATCGTGCCGGTGATCGTGCTCACGCTGCTGTTCGCCTGGCGCTACCGCGCCTCCAATCAGAACGCCGTCTACGATCCCGAATGGGATCACTCCACCCGGCTCGAACTGCTGATCTGGGCGGCTCCCCTGCTGATCATCATTGCGCTCGGTGCGCTGACTTGGGTCAGTACGCACAAGCTTGACCCCTTTAGGCCGCTGGACCGACTCGCAGCCGGCCGTCCCGTGCCCGCCGACGCCCGGCCACTCGTGATCGACGTGGTCGCGCTCGACTGGAAGTGGCTGTTTATCTATCCCGAACAAGGGATCGCTACCGTGAACGAGGCGGCCGCGCCGATAGATCGGCCGATCCGCTTTCACATCACCGCCAGCAGCGTGATGAACTCCTTCTTCATCCCTGCGGTGGCGGGGCAGATCTATGCGATGCCAGGTATGGAGACCAAGCTGCAGGCGGTCGTGAACCAGCCGGGCGAGTTCGAGGGTTTTTCGGCCAACTTCAGCGGCGATGGCTTCAACGGCATGCATTTCGTTTTCCACGGCCTGAGCAACGAAGCGTTCTCGCAATGGGTGCAACAGGCAAAGTCCGGCAACCAGGCGCTGGGGCGTGATGCCTACTTGAAGCTGGCGCAACCCAGTGAAAACGAGTCGGTGAGTCGTTACGCGACCGTGGCATCGGGTCTGTTCGACGACATTGTCACCAACTGCGTGCAGTCGAACCCTTACTGCATGGGCCGCATGCAGGCCATAACAGAAGCCGAGCAAAGCGTTGCAGCAGACGTCTGTACTGCTCCGCTCCCCCAATACCGGCAAACCAGCCGGAGCGCGAACGGTGCCGACCATGTCCACCCCCTCTGAGCTCAGCACACTGATCTTCGGCCGACTCACGCTGGATCAACTGCCGCTGCACGTGCCGATCGTGCTGGGTACTTTTGCGGCGGTGGCTATCGGCGGCATCGCCCTGCTGGGCGCGATTACTTACTATCGCCTGTGGGGCTACCTCTGGCGAGAATGGTTCACCAGCATCGACCACAAGAAGATCGGCATCATGTACATCGTGCTTGGCCTGGTGATGATGCTGCGCGGCTTCGCCGATGCGCTGATGATGCGCGCGCAGCAGGCGATCTCATTCGGCCACTCGCTGGGTTACCTGCCACCCGAGCACTACAACCAGATCTTCACTGCGCACGGCGTGATCATGATCTTCTTTGTGGCGATGCCGCTGATCACCGGCATCATGAACTTCGTGATGCCGCTGCAGATCGGGGCACGCGACGTGGCGTTCCCGTTCCTCAACAATTTCAGCTTCTGGATGACGGTGTCCGGCGCGGTGCTGGTGATGCTGTCGTTGTTCGTAGGCGAATTCGCGCGCACCGGCTGGCTGGCCTACCCGCCGCTTTCGGACATCGTCGCCAGCCCCGACGCCGGAGTGGACTACTACATCTGGGCACTGCAGATCGCCGGCGTAGGTACACTGTTGTCAGGCATCAACCTGCTCACCACAATCATCAAGATGCGCGCACCGGGCATGACTTTGATGCGCATGCCGATCTTCACCTGGACCGCGCTGTGCACCAACGTGCTGATCGTGGCGGCATTCCCGGTGCTCACCGCGGCGCTGGCGCTACTGGCGCTGGACCGCTACGTGGGCACCAACTTCTTCACGACCATCCTCGGCGGCAACGCCATGATGTATGTGAACCTGATCTGGATCTGGGGCCACCCGGAGGTCTACATCCTGATTCTGCCGTGCTTCGGCATCTACTCGGAAGTAACCTCGACGTTCTGCCGTAAGCGCCTGTTCGGCTACGCCTCGATGGTGTACGCCACGGTGGTGATCACCGTGCTGTCCTACCTGGTGTGGCTGCACCACTTCTTCACCATGGGCTCGGGCGCTAGCGTCAATTCGTTCTTCGGCATCACCACGATGATCATCTCGATCCCGACCGGCGCGAAAATCTTCAACTGGCTGTTCACCATGTACCGCGGCCGCATCAAGTTCGAGGTGCCGATGCTGTGGACGATCGGCTTCATGGTGACCTTCGTAATCGGCGGCATGACCGGCGTGCTGTTGGCCGTGCCACCGGCGGACTTCTCGCTGCACAACAGCTTGTTTCTGATCGCGCACTTCCACAACGTAATCATCGGTGGCGTGGTGTTCGGCCTGTTCGCCGGCATCAACTACTGGTTCCCGAAGGCGTTCGGTTTCCGGCTCGACCCCTTCTGGGGTAAGTGCTCCTTCTGGCTCTGGCTGGTGGGCTTCTGGGTTGCCTTCACGCCGCTGTACCAGCTGGGCCTGATGGGGGTGACGCGCCGGCTCAGTCACTTCGAGAATCCCTCGCTACAGGTCTGGTTCGTGATCGCGGCGTTTGGCGCCTTCCTGATCCTGCTCGGCATCGTCAGCATGCTGATTCAGTTCTGGGTGAGCTTCCGCCGGCGCGAAGCGTTGCGTGACGTCACAGGCGATCCGTGGGACGGCCGTACGCTGGAGTGGTCCACTTCATCACCGCCGCCGCCGTACAACTTCGCGTTCACGCCGCTGATCCACGGCCAAGAGGCCTGGTGGGAGATGAAGCGGCACGGCTACCGGCGGCCGGTAACGGGCTTCGTGCCCTTGCACATGCCGAAGAACACGGGTGCGGGCATCATTCTCGCCGGCCTCAGCCTGGTGTTCGGTTTTGCGATGATCTGGTACATGTGGCCATTGGCAGCGATTTCGTTCGTCGCACTGCTGGCCACTGCGATCGGTCACACCTTCAACTACCAGCGCGACTACAACCTGCCAGCTGACGAAGTGGCTCGTGTCGAAGCCGCGCGCACCGCGCTCCTGGACAGCCATGGCTGACACTACACTCCCTCTCTCTTCAGGCGGTACGACGGAGCCGCTGCAATTCCACGTCGCTGAGGAGCCGCACCCGCCGAACGGCACGCTGCTGGGCTTCTGGCTGTACCTGATGAGCGATTGCCTCGTGTTCGCCTGCCTGTTCGCAGCCTATGGCGTGCTAGGCCGCGAATACGCGGGAGGCCCCACCGGAGCGCAGGTGCTCGAACTGCCCACCGTGGCGCTTAACACCACCTTGCTGCTGCTGTCCTCGATTACCTACGGCTTCGCAGTGCTGGAGATGCAGCGCAACCACCAGCGGCCGATGATGCTGTGGCTGACCGTCACCGGTCTGCTCGGCGCCGGCTTCGTCGCCCTGGAGCTGACCGAGTTCGCCCACCTGATCGAGGCTGGTAACGGCCCGCAGCGCAGCGCCTTCCTGTCCTCGTTCTTTACCTTGGTCGGCACCCATGGCCTGCACGTCACCTGCGGCATCCTGTGGCTGATCGTGCTGATGGTGCAGGTGAGCCATAAGGGACTGATCCCTGCGAACAAGCGGCGCCTGATGTGCCTATCGATGTTCTGGCACTTCCTCGACGTGATCTGGGTGGGCGTTTTCAGCTTCGTTTATCTGATGGGGGTGTTGCCATGAGTACGCATGATGAAATGCATCCCGATCACGGTGACGAGCACGGTGACATCGAGGAAGTTCATGCCACCCTGAAGGGCTACCTCACGGGCTTCGTGCTGGCGGCCGGACTCACCATCATCCCGTTCTGGCTAGTGATGGGCGGCGTGTTCACGAAATCCGGCCCCGCGGATGCGTTCATCCTGCTGCTGGCCGCGGTGCAGATCGTGGTGCATGCGATCTATTTCCTGCACATGAACACCAAGTCCGAGGGCGGCTGGAACCTGCTGGCGCTGATCTTCACCCTGGTGTTGGTGGTGATCACGCTGAGCGGCTCGGTCTGGATCATGTTCCACCTCAACGACAACATGATGCCGATGACCCTACAACAGGCGCGCAACCTGCCGTAAGCGCGGGGCGATGCTTGAGGCGATCCTGACATCGCAGCCGATCTCAGGAACTACACCGGATGACGATCAGCACGGTATGTGCGGACTGCTCGCGCTGATCCTGCCGAGGGTGGGTCTTGTTCGCCGACTTCGCGGCACCGGGCACCTGACAGGGAGAAGGCTTGGCTTGGAAGTGTGCGCCTATAGCATCTACGCGGCACCATCACTGCCATTGGCGCAGAAACCCTAAAAAAACGCGACGCCACGCAGAGCCACCTCAACCCACCGCCGACCGATAACAAAAATGCTCTGCCATCCACTCGGCCAGCTCCGCCACGAACAGCCGCACCTTCGGCGAATCCCGCCGCGTGCTCGGATAAGCCGCATACACATGCTCGCGCCCGAAGCTCTCGCCCTCGAACTCGTAATCGGTCAGTAGCGGCACCAGCCGCCCCTCGCGGATGTGGCGGATCACGCTCCACTGCGGGCAGGGGAAGATGCCCAGCCCGGCCAGCGCCGCGTCCAACAACAGGTCATAGTTGTCCGATACCATCGGTCCGCTCGGCGCGACCTGCCAGGTGCGCCCGTCGCGGCGCAGCAGCCAGCCGGGGTTCAGCATCGGGTGGCGGTAGAGCAGGCAGGCGTGTTCGGCCAACTGTTCGGGGCTGGTCGGGGTGGCGTGGCGGGCTAGGTAGTCGTGGCTCGCGCAGATCAGCACCCGGTTGTTGCCTACCACCTTGACGATCTGGTTGGGCAGGTCGTGGCGGCCCAGCCGCAGCGCCAGGTCGAACCCCTCGGCCACCATGTCGACGAAGCGGTCGCACAGCGTCACGTTCAGTTCCACCTCGGGGTAGCGCTGCAGAAAACGCGGCCCGAATTCGGCCAGCACCGCCCGACCGTAGGACAGCGGCGCAGTCAGACGCAGCAGGCCGCGCGGACGGCCGTCCAGCTCGGCAATGCGCTGGCGCGCTTCGGCCAATCTTTGCTGCACCTCGCCGGCGGTTTCGAGATAAATGCGCCCGGCCTCGGTCAGCGCGACATGGCGGGTGGTGCGCTCCAGTACCCGCACGCCCAGCGAAGCCTCCAGGCCGTGGATCGCCTTGGTGATCGCCGACGGCGTCTTGCCCAGCCGCGTGGCGGCACGGGAGAGGCTGCCGGTGTCGGCCACGGCGATGAAGGCGTCGAGAGCGGCGAGCATGTCCATGGCCAGTCTTTCCTTTTTGGAAAAAAAGTAGTTCCTCCCCATTGTCTTATCTTTTTTCGCCCGCTGCCTAGAATCGAAAGCACGGCAGCCACGATGTAGCCGAGCACAAGATAACGAAGCAAAGGAGAAAGCGATGAAAGCAGGATACAGGACCATCTGTCTTGCCGTGATGGCGCTAGGTGTCGCCACCTCGGCCCATGCGGCCGAGCTCAACATCTACAACTGGGCCGAGTACTTCGCGCCCGACACCATTGCCAATTTCGAAAAAGAAACCGGCATCAAGGTACGCCTCGACACCTACGACAGCAATGAAGTGCTGCAGGCAAAGCTGCTCACAGGCCACACCGGCTATGACCTGGTGTTCCCGTCCAACGACTTCCTGGCGCGGCAGATCCAGAACGGGGTGTACCTGAAGCTCGACAAGAGCAAGCTGTCCAACTACAAGAACCTCGACCCGGTCATGATGCAGAAAGCGCAGCAGGCCGACCCGGGCAACCAGTACAGCGTGCCATACATGTGGGGCACCACCGCGATCGGCTACAACATTGGCAAGGTACAAAAGGCACTGGGCGCACCGGTGCCGCCCAACAGCTACGACCTGGTGTTCAACCCGGCCTACGCGGCCAAGCTCAAGTCCTGTGGCATCGCACTCAACGACTCGGCCAGCGCGATGTTCCCGATGGCACTGCGCTACCTCGGTCGCGACCCCAACTCGACCAACCCGAAGGACTACCAGGACGCCTACGCGATGATGATGAAGGTACGGCCTTACATCCGCTACTTCATCTCCACCCCAGTGATGAACGACCTGGCCACCGGCGAGGTATGCGTCACCACCGGCTATTCCGGCGCGGTGCTGGTCGCCCGGGTACGCGCCCAGGCCGCCAAGAACGGCCAGCAGATCGGCTACAGCCTGCCGTCGGTCGGCGCGCCGCTGTGGTTCGACAATATGGCCATCCCCAAGGATGCCAAGAACGTCGACAGCGCGCTGAAATTCATCGACTACATCCTGCGCCCCGACGTGGTAGCCAAGATCAGCAACGCGGTGATGTACCCGAGCCCGAATGCCGGCGCCAAGAAACTGATGAACGTGGCGCTGACCGGCGACCCGATGATCTACCCGGACGCCAAGCGCATGCAGACGTTGTGGGTGCAGCGCCCGTTCGACCCGGCCACGCTGCGCCTACAGACCCGGCTGTGGACCCGTTTCAAGACCGGCCAATAACAAGGGAGACAACATGACGAAGACCGGTTTCATCTACGACGAGCGTTTTCTCGAACACAGCGCCGGCCACCAGGTCTACGCCGGCGCCGACTGCGGCGAGGAGTTCGACAGCCCACTGCGTCTGGTGCACACCAAGCGCCTGCTGGACGCCTTGGAGATCACCCCGCGGCTGACCCCGCTCGGCTTTACGGCCGCCAGTGACCAGCAGCTGCTGTGCGCGCACTCGGCCGACTATCTGGCCAGCCTCGCCGCCCGCTGCGCCGCTGCCGGCGACACCATCGTCCAGCTGGGCGACGACGCCCGCGGCGGCAGCACCACCGAACGGACCGCTCGGCTGGCCGCCGGGGCCGCCTGCGCGGCGGTCGACGCGGTGCTGCAGGGCCAGGTCGACAACGTCTACGCGCTGATTCGCCCATCCGGCCATCACGCCGGTCGCGACTTCTCGATGGGCTACTGTTACTACAACAATGCCGTGGTGGCGGCGCGCCATGCCCAAGCCGTGTACGGCCTGGAGCGAGTGGCGATCATCGACTGGGATGTGCACCACGGCAACGGCAGCCAGGCGCTGTGCTACGACGACCCGTCGGTGCTGTTCGTGTCGCTGCACGAGGAAGACAACTATCCGCAGGACGGCGGCGCGAGCGACGAGGCGGGCGAGGGCGCCGGGCTCGGCTACAACCTCAATCTGCCGCTGCCGGCTGGCACCGGCAACAAGGGGTATCTCGCCGCCTTCGACGAGATCGTGCTGCCGGTGCTGCACCACTATCGCCCGCAGTTGATCCTGATCTCGGCAGGCCAGGATGCCAACGCCTACGATCCGCTCGGGCGGATGCGGCTGACCCGCGACGGCTACACCGCACTGGCGGCGCGGCTGAAAACCTTGGCCGAGCAGGTCTGCGACGGCCGACTGGTGGCACTGCAGGAGGGCGGCTACAGCCTGCCGTACCTGCCGATCGCGACGCTGGGCGTGATCGAGGGTCTGAGCGGGCAGGTTAGCGACTTCGTCGACCCGCACCATTTCCCGGCTCGCTCCATCGCGCCGCAGGAGCGCACCGCACTCGATGCGCTGCGGCAGAGCCACGCCCGCTACTGGCCAACACTGACCGAATGAGCCCCGTTCCCGCCCAAGATGGGCGGGTGCCCCCAGGTCAATGAGATAAGAACATCATCAGGAGACACCCCATGCGCAACATCACCGTCGCCGCCACCCAGATGGCGTGCAGTTGGGACATCGAGGCCAATCTCGCCAACGCCGAGGCGCTGGTACGAGAAGCAGCCGGGCAGGGCGCCAATCTCGTACTGCTGCAAGAGCTGTTCGAGACGCCGTACTTCTGCATCGACCAGATCGCCCGTCACAACGAGCTGGCCCATCCGCTCGAGGGCCACCCCTGGCTGCCACGCTTCCAGACACTGGCACGGGAGCTCAACGTCGTGCTGCCGGTCAGCTTCTTCGAACGAGCTGGGCAGACCCAGTTCAACAGCATCGCCATCATCGACGCCGACGGCAGCCTGCTCGGCCACTACCGCAAGATGCACATCCCGGACGGCCCGGGCTACACCGAGAAGTTCTACTTCTCGCCGGGCGATCTGGGCTTCAAGGTGTGGGACACCCAGGTTGGCCGAATCGGCGTCGGTATTTGCTGGGACCAGTGGTTCCCCGAGTGCGCGCGCAGCATGGCGCTGATGGGCGCCGAGTTGCTACTGTACCCGACCGCGATCGGCTCCGAGCCGCACGACGCCGGCATTGACTCGCGTCGTCACTGGCAGAACACCCAGCGCGGCCACGCCGCCGCCAACGTGATGCCGCTGATCGCCAGCAACCGCATCGGCACCGAGCGCGGCGAGGACAGCCAGATCACCTTCTATGGCAGCTCCTTCATCGCTGGGCCCGACGGCGAGCTGGTGGCCGAAGCGAGCCGTGACGAGCGCCAGATCCTCTTGGCGAGCTTCGACCTCGATGCCATTGCCGCAAAACGGCGTAGCTGGGGCGTGTTCCGTGACCGGCGCCCCGAGTACTACGGTGCGCTAGCGACGCTGGACGGGCGGGCCTGATTGGGGTTCCCCCGAACGTAAAGAGGCAGCCCCGGTGGCTGCCTCTTTGCGTTCGCTGGTTGATCACTCTTGGGGGGGCTGAACCGGAGCCGCAGGCGGGGGCGTCACCGTAGGAAGCCCCTGCAGATCCAACTGTTGCTTCAACGTCGGCGCCAGCACTTTCAGTATCTGCACCGGCAAGGCGCTGGTGAACTTGTAGTTGGCGGCCTTCGGGCCCGCGACATAGGCAAGCAGCGTGCCAAAATAGCGGTCGCCGATGTAGAACACGAAGGCGCCGGAGCGGCTCACCACGCGTTCCGATGTCACCGCGCCGCCCCGGGCGAAAGTCTTGAAGCGGTTGTCGCCGGTGCCGGTCTTTCCCCCCACCATCAGATGCTTGCCGCTGGGTGCAGTGAACGCGCCGG
Organism: Crenobacter oryzisoli; assembly: GCF_030385785.1. Lineage (GTDB taxonomy): Bacteria > Pseudomonadota > Gammaproteobacteria > Burkholderiales > Chromobacteriaceae > Crenobacter_A > Crenobacter_A oryzisoli. The sequence continues at coordinate 11,930 of NZ_JAUEDK010000064.1, read as the reverse complement.
CGACACGACGCGCAGTTCCCTGCTCGACGACCTCCGACAGCACCTGGCGCACCAGCTGCGGAATCTCGGGCGGCAGTACGCGCACGGGTTTGGCATCGCCGCGCCCGAGCCGCGTGTCGTAAGGGGTACCGGCGGCAAAATGCAGGCTGTCGATGCGCAGCGTGGGCAGGCGCACGCCGTCGTTGACGATGACCCCCATCAGATCGGCGAGCGCGGAGGGGCGGTCGGCCGACGCCCCGAGTGCGGTCGCGTAGGAGGGCACCAGAGACTCGAATGGGTAACCCAGCGCTTTCCACGTCTGATGCACCTTCTTGAAGGCCTCGATCTCCAGCAGTTGCTTGATGCGCTTGTCCTGTTTGTACTTGTTCCGTGTCTTGAAGAGCCAGTGGTAGACCTCCTGCCGCTGAGCGGTGCTAGCCTCCATCACTTCGGAGTAAGTCGCAGCCGGATGTACACGCAGGTAGTTCAACAACCACAGCTCCAGCGGGTGCACACCGGCCAGATAGCCGCGGTCAGCCAGATTGAAGCGATCAACCGAATACTCGTCATACATCTTGCCGAGCTCTTCCTCGTCCAATCCCGCCCTAGGCAAATAGGTGGCGATGAACTTCGCCATTTGCACCTGATCGGCATCCGGTTCGATGCTGCGGAAAATCACCGCCAGCCGTTTCGGCGTGGCATGGATGCTATCTACCAGCGCGGCCTCCGCCTCCGGGAATGACTTGCCGTGGTACTTGCGATAGAAGCCGGCGAGGAACACGCGCCCCTCGCGGTCGGCGAACGTCTCAAGATACTGCTGGCGGCGCGGATCGCTCGTATCCCCCAACAACGCGGCTCGCGTGCCCGGGTCCTGATACAGGTAGTAGTGCACGATGTCGCGCATCAGCCGTATGTAGACCAGGTTGACCGAGCGCCGTGTCGCCTCGCGGACGGTAAGGATGCGCGAGTTATCGTTGCGGTCGAAGTTCACGAAGGAATGCAGACCACCGCCGGTGAAGAAGCTCTCGCCGGGGTTCGCCGAGTATTTGCGCTCAAGCGACGCCGCAAGCATCGCCGACAGACTGTGATCGGGCGTCTTGGCGAGATAATCGACCGCCCAGCGCCTGATCGGGTCCTGCGGCACCACCTCAACCTTATTCAGCGCCTGGCGATCTAGGTCCATGTATTGGTCGTGCAGTTGAGCGATGATCTGCAGGTAATTGATGAGCGTGCGCAGCTTGGCGGTCGACCCCAGGTCGAGCTTGACGCCCTCATTGATGTCAAATGGCTGGTCGAAGTTGTCGGCCTGCACGCGGACGCGGTTGCCGTTCGGTGTACGCTCGAGCAGCGTAAAGCTATAGGTAACACCGGTGGGATTGCCTTCGGCAAGCAAATCCTTGCCGACCAGCCCCACCGATTGGGCATAGTCCGGGTCGCGCAGCTTGATGAGCTCGGCGGTCACCGCCTGCTGCAGTGGCAGGTCTAGCGTGCTCTTGACCGTCAGGTCCAACCGGTCGAGGTCATACATGCGTCTAACGCCCAACAACGACGCAAGCTGCGTACGCACGGCGTTGGCCCCCTTGCGTTCTATCGGCGGCGGAGAGGGCAAGCGGACACGCTCCTTCTGCTGTTTGAGCGACTGATCGAGCGCCGCGTCGCGAAGTTCCGGCGTAATCACACCAGCTTTGCTCATCAGGCGCAGATACGAATCGGTCAGCGCCTCCAGCGTCTCAATGTCGCCACCCAGAAAGTACGACGGGCTTCGCTGCGAGATCAGCAGGCTGAGCGCTTCCTTATAGACCAGCGCACGCTCAGCCAGCGGCGCGGTGGGATCGTCGGAGAGCAGGCGGTTGGCCTCGTCGAAATCCCGGCCGTACCACGCCCATAGACCGTCGCCCACGCCGGCGATTTCGCCGAAGCCGGCACGGGCCGCGAGCGGCACCGTGTTCAGGTAGTCGACCACCAGTTGCTGGCGCGCCGCCGTGGTGTCTTCGCCATTCAGGTAAGCGCGCACCGAGGCCGACAGCATCTGACGCAGTTTTTCCAGCGGGGAGCCGGTACGCCCCTCGGGCGAGTGGCGGTATTTCTCAATCTGGGTGGCGAGGGTGCTGCCGCCTGGCGGACGGTAGCCCGGTTTCACCAGGTGGATCGCCTCGTCGCTCAGCGCCTTGCCGAAGCGCGACCACTCGACCGCAGGATTGCGCCGTGGCTCGCTCGGATCGAGCAGCGTATGGTTTTCGATATACAGCAGCGAATCGGTCAGCAGACGCGGCACCGCCTCGAGATTGGGATAGAGGCGCTGCGGATAGCGTGTCTGATAGATCGTGCGGTTGGCGCGATCGAGCACGGTGAGCCCGGCCTGGTCCTTCTCGTGGTAGGGCATGAACAAGCCCTCGTCGAACAGCATCGTCATGCGCTGCGACTGCCGCGCTTGCGACTCGATGTCGAAGTCCCGTGCCTCAAGGCGTCCGAGATAGGTAGGCATGTCCGCATAGCCGAAGCGCAGGTCGTAGGGGCCGCCTTCCTGCGGGAAGCGGATAGCCTGGCTAGGCCCCGACTCGACCTGGAAGGTCAGCTCACGGCCCAGGCCTGCAAAGAATTGTGCTTGCAAGCGGGAGGTGCGGAATTCATCCAGAGCGAAATAGACGAGGAGGCCACCCATCGCCAAGAACAGAACGACCAACACGAGCACGATACGTAACTTGGTCGAAATGCGTTTCTTAGGCTGAAGTTCTTCTTCTACCGGGGCTGACATGGCTGCAAGACACCGTCACGTAACTCGACGCATCCGTAGGCTGGCCATCCCGAACCCAATCACTTGCGCAGGTGGTGGATGCGCATTACCACCGCAGCACAGGATCGCCCGATCCTATGGGCGACCATCCGAGGCCTCGAAAGCCTCATATCTAACAATAGAGCGAAATCCCAAGACGGAGGGTATTCGTCCGGCGTAGCAGTACAAAAAACTGCGGGCAATAAAGAAACGCGCCATCCAGGCGCGTTTCTTTGGCAACGGTTTGGTTGGGTCAGGCATCCAGACCCTTTTGCACCAGCTCGGCCGCACGCACTACCGCGCGTGCCTTGTTCTGCGTTTCGAGCCATTCCGACTCGGGCACCGAGTCGGCGACGATGCCGGCGCCCGACTGCACATACAACGTCTGGTTCTTGATCACCGCGGTGCGAATCGCGATCGCCAGGTCCATATCGCCCGAGAAACCGAGGTAACCGACCGCGCCGCCATAGATGCCGCGCTTGGTCGGCTCGTACTCGTCGATGATCTCCATCGCACGGACCTTCGGGGCGCCGGACAAGGTGCCCGCCGGAAAGGCGGCCTTCAACACATCGATGTTCGAGACCTGCGGTGCTACCGTGCCCTCAACGCTCGAGACGATGTGCATCACGTGCGAATAGCGTTCGATCACCATCTGCTCGGTCAGGCGCACGCTGCCGGTTTCGGCGACACGGCCCACATCGTTGCGACCCAGATCCATCAGCATCACATGCTCGGCGACTTCTTTCGGATCGGCCAGCAGGTCTTCGGCCAGCGCCTGGTCCTCCTCACGGGTCTTGCCGCGCGGGCGGGTACCGGCGATCGGGCGCACCGTCATCGTGTCGCCCTCGCGGCGCACCAGAATCTCCGGCGACGCGCCGACCACATGGAAGTCGTCGAAGTGGTAGAGGAACATGTACGGTGACGGGTTGAGACTGCGCAGCGCGCGGTACAGCGCCAGCGGCGACTCGGCAAACGGCATCGCCATACGCTGTGCCAGCACCACCTGCATGATGTCGCCCTCGACGATATAACGCTTGGCGTCGACCACCGCCTGCTTGAATTCCTCCTCGCCGTATTCGGACTGCGCCTGCGTCACCGCGGTCGGCAAGGACAGTGGCAGCGGAGCCGGTTCGCGCAGCTTGGCACGCAGCACAGCAAGGCGGGCCTCGGCCTTGGCCAGGGCGTTAGGCACAGCCGGGTCGGCGTACACCACCAGATACAGCTTGCCCGACAGGTTGTCGACGACCGCCAGCTCCTCGGACAGCATCAGCAGGATATCCGGTGTGCCGACCGGGTCCGGCTTGCGGGTGCCGGCCAGGCGCTTCTCGATGTAGCGCACCGTGTCGTAGCCGAAATAGCCGACCAAGCCGCCGGTGAAGCGCGGCAGGCTGTCGACCGGCGGAGTGCGGAAGCGCTGCTGGAACGCCTCGATGAAGGCGAGCGGGTCGCCCTCGTGCTGTTCGATCACCTTATCGCCGTACTCGACCTGCACGCGGTTCTCATTGACACGCAAGCGGGTCGTGGCAGGCAAGCCGATGAAGGAATAGCGGCCAAAGCGCTCCCCGCCGACCACCGATTCGAGCAGGTAGGAATAGGGTGCATTGGCCAGTTTCAGGTAGACCGACAGCGGGGTGTCGAGGTCGGCGAACAGTTCGAGGGTAACCGGAATACGGTTGTAGCCAGCGGCGGCGAGCGACTGAAACTCGTCGTGAGTCATGCATTTCTCCCAATAGGTCGTGTGTAGGTGAAGGCGGAAGGACGGCGCGATATCAGCGATGCCATCGCCAGCTGGCCAGGTTGGGCAGAAACTTCATGACTCGTATCGGATGGATTCTTGGCAAAAACGCTAGTTATTCTTCATCAAATCGTACAGCTCGGCAAGGCTGCCGATCACCGTGTCGGCATTGAGCTGGCTGACATCGCCATAGCCGTAATTCACTGCGACCGCCGTGCTACCGGCCGCGCGGGCAGCCAGTACATCGTTAGCCGAATCGCCGACCATCGCCAACTCGTTCGGCTTGATGCCAAGCACGTCACAGGCATGCAGCAAGGGCAGAGCCGACGGTTTCTTCTCCGGCAGGCTGTCCCCCCCCAGAATCAGGCTGAAGCGATCGACCAGACCCAGCTGCTGCAGCAAAGGCACCGCGAAGCGTTCGCTCTTGTTGGTGATCACCACCAGCGGCAGCTGGCGCGCGCGCAAGAGGTCCAGCCCGGTCTCGACGCCGAGGTAGAGATGGCTGTAGTCGCAGAGGTGCTCGTGATAGTACTTCACGAAGAAGGCAAAGCCCTCCTGCCAGGTCTCGATCGGCGCCTGGCCCTCTCGGTCGTCGGTGAGCGCGCGGTGTACGAGGCTAGCGATGCCATCACCGACGTGCGATTGGATGCGTTCGGCCAGCAGAGGAGCCAGGTCGAAGTGCAAGCGCATCGCATTGGCAGCGGCAGCCAGGTCCGGAATGGTATTGGCCAGCGTACCGTCCAGGTCGAACGCGACGGCTCGGATATGGGAGAGCGTCATGGCAGTGTCAATGCATATCAGCTGATGATCAGCGCACCAGTATACACCACTGGTCCGGTGGGTTTGTCCTCGGGGGAGCCGCCATTGAGCTCGATCGATACCGCCAGCTGCGCGGCATCCGACAGCGGCGCGACCAGATTCACCCGCGGCTTTTTGCCTTCGAGCAGGCCGAGCGAGCGCGGCGTACCGTCTCGTCGCAGCGCCCACAACTCCAACACCTTGCCGGCTGGCAGATCGACCGGCTGCAGCAGCGTCACAGCCAGCGTCCGCCTCGCCACATCGCGGCTGATCACCATGGTGGCAACGCCGTTGCTGTCGTTCAGCACGGCAACCGGGGTCGGCAGTTCGGGTTGCGGCATCAGCTGTGGAGAAAAATTCACCACCGCTGCGCTAATCAAAAAGGCGGCCAGCATACCGCTGAGAAACCAGAAGATTGGATGTGAGCGATGCCTGGGCCTGAGGCCTAGCCGTATCTCGATGTGGCGCCAGGTACGACGACGCGGCTTCACCGGTACGGTGGCGGCGTCGAGCGGGGCGAGCAAGGTCTCGCAAGCGATGATTTCACGCTGCAGTGTCGGGTGCACGTCAGCCAGCTTCTCGAACCGAGAGCGTGCGGCACCACGCAGCACACCGCTGACGTAGCGGGCCGCAAGGGGCTGATAGCGTTCGGGGATCAGGTAGTTCATACGCCGACGCACTCTCTCAAATGGGCCACCGCCCGGGTGATCCAGCCTTTCACGGTGCCGGACGGGCTTCCCAAGATGCCGGCGATCTCGCGATGCGACTGGCCGTAAAAATAGGCGAGCACCACACTCTGGCGCTGCGCGGCGGGCAGATGACGCAGGCAATCGCTCAAGGCACTGGTCTCGCTACGCTCGCTCAGCACGGCAAGCGGCTCGTCGCCGGCACCGGGGTCGAACAGCACGGGAGGGGCGGACGATGCCTCGTTCGGGCTCTGCCACAATGCGTCGATCGCCTTGTTACGGGCAATCCGGCCCATCCAAGCTAGCGGCATACCCCGCTCCGGACGATAGTCGGGCGCGTGGTCCCAAATTTCGATGAAGCAGTCCTGAAGCAGCTCCTCGGCCAATGCCCGCTGTCGCACATGGCGCAGCAGTATGCCCAGCAGCTGTGGCGCCGCCAGTTGGTAGAGCCGGGCGAAAGCTTTGCGTTCGTCCAGCGCAGTGTGTGTGAGCAGATCGATCAGCTCTTCGTTTACATCCGGATGGTGACGGTCCACTGAGGGCCCCTGGTTTCATGCCGCCTGAGTTCGATTGTGGCAGCTAAAAACCAAAAAACAACGAGGAGGCCAGCCGGCGTGGCCGCCTCGTTCCCCCTGCATCGGCTGTTAAGAACCAGTTCACGGTCTCGCGAACGAAGGGTCAGCCAAGACGAAAGGCGCGAAAAAGCAGAATGTACTTATCGAGTAGATAAGCATGTTGAGCGTCATTTCAACGCAGGATCACCCGAGTGCAGCAGACCGTGAACAGGCTCTTAAAGCCGGCGCTCGCTGACGAATTCGCGCGACTCGCCGTTGATGGGGTCGGTGAACGCGATCGCGCGCGCCAACAGTTTCAGCGGCTGCGAGAAGTCATCGTCAGCCACCTCGCGCACCTCGGGGTAGAACGCATCGCCGACGATCGGGGCGCCAAGGCCAGCCAAATGCACGCGCAGCTGGTGCTTGCGGCCAGTGACCGGCTGCAGCCGGTAGTGGCACAAGCCGTCCCGCTCGCCGATCAGGTCGATCCAGGTCTCGCTGTTCGGCTCGCCCGGCGCCTCCTGCATGCGGAAGAACGGTGTGCCGGGCACCATGCGGCTACGGTGCACGAAAGGGAAGTCCAGCCCAGGCAGCGCCGGCGCGATTGCTTCGTAGGTTTTGCTGATTGCGCGCTGCTGAAACAGCGCCTGGTAAACGCCGCGGCTTGCCGGGTTGAGCGAGAACACCACAAGGCCCGCGGTATCGCGGTCGATGCGGTGAATCGGCGTCAGCTCGTCGAGGCCGAGCCGACGCTTCAAGCGCACCAGCAGCGTCTCCTGCAGATGGCGGCCGGTCGGGATCACCGGCAGGAAGTGCGGCTTGTCGGCAATCAGCAGGTGCTCATCGCGAAACAGCACGGTTTCGGTAAACGGCACTGGTGTCTCGTACGCCAGCTCGCGATAGTAGAACAGGCAGTCGCCACGCCGCACCGTGCTGTCCGTCGCCAGCGGCCGGCCGGCCTGATCAACCAGTTCGCCGCGGGCGATCCGGTCGAGCCAAACCTCGGCCGACACATCGGGAAAACGAGCGGCGAGAAAGGGCAGGAGCGCCGGCCCTTCTCCGGCCTGCACCCAGACATAGCTCGGGCCGACTCCGTCGCGGGTCGGCAGTGGCGGCTTCACAGCTCGCGGATGTCGACCACCGGCACGCTCGCGAATGCCGGGCTGTCGAGATAGGCGAGGATACGTGCGGCAGTGTCGGCCGGGGAGCTGAGCGCGCCGTCGGCCTTCAGTGCCTCGAAGCGCGCGCGATTGGGAAACGCCTCGGCGGAGCTGCCGCGGATTGTCGCCTGCATGCCGGTGTCGACCACGCCGGGGTAGAGCGCTACCACCTTCACACCGTCGGCATGCTCAGTCTGTTCGAGCGCCGCATGGCGGCTAAAGTGATCGAGCGCCGCCTTGGAGGCGCCGTACACGCCCCAGCCCGGGTATGCCTTCACCGCCGCCCCGGACGATATGCCGATCACGCTGCGCCGTTCAGCCAATCCCTGGGTCTGAGCGATGAAGGTGTTGGTCAGCAGCAAGGGGGCGGTGACATTGATCGCCACCGCCTGTGCGACTGCCAATGGGTCTTCCCACTGACCAACGAGACCAATCGGCGTCACAACCCCAGCGTTGTTGATCAGCGTCAGTGAGGCGAACGGCCCGGCACCCAGTTGCGCCAGCGCCGCCGGTATCAGCGCCGCAGCGGCAGCCGGGTCCACGAGGTCGACCGCCAGCCAGAACAGCTGACCGGGGTAGCGAGCCGAGAGTTCGTCCAACTCGGGCGTCAGAATGCGTGCCGCCGCGACCACTTGCTGACCGGCTTCGAGCAGCGTGGAGGCCAGCGCCAGGCCCAAGCCGCGCGAAGCGCCGGTGACGATGCTGGCGTGTTTCATCAGGCGATCTTGGCCAGTTCGGCGCGCATCGCCGCAATGGTGGCGGCGTAGTCCGGCGTATTGAAGATGGCCGAACCGGCTACGAAGGTGTCGGCACCGGCCTCGGCGATCTGCGCGATGTTGTCGACCTTGACACCGCCATCGACCTCCAGCCAGATCTCGCCACCATACTGCGCGGTGTACTCGTCGATACGCTGGCGGACCATGCGGATCTTGTTCAGCGCCTCCGGAATGAACTTCTGGCCGCCAAAGCCCGGGTTCACCGACATGATCAGCACCATGTCGATCTTGTCCATCACATGGTCGAGGTAGTGCAGGGGGGTCGCCGGGTTGAATACCAGGCCAGCCTTACAGCCTGCGTCCTTGATCAGTGCCAGCGTGCGGTCGACGTGGTCGCTTGCATCCGGGTGGAAGGTGATGATGTCGGCACCTGCTTTGGCGAAGCTGGCAGCGAGCGCGTCCACCGGCTTGACCATCAGGTGCACGTCGATCGGCGCGGTCGTGTGCGGACGGATCGCTTCGCACAGCATCGGCCCCATCGTCAGGTTCGGCACATAGTGGTTGTCCATCACATCGAAGTGAATGATGTCGGCGCCAGCGGCGATGACGTTCTTCACTTCTTCGCCGAGACGGGCGAAATCGGCGGACAAGAGACTAGGGGCAATGCGGAAGTTCGGCATGGAAGGCTCGTGGGGACTGTTTGCAACGAAAGTGCAATTTTAGCGCAAAGCCGAAGCTGGCGGGCTGTTGCCGTGATGTCCATTCCTGATCGATCGCAGCGCTTGCGCTAAGATGGTCAATATCTGGGCTGAGCACGGCGACGGGCCGTGCCGCACAAAAAATGGAACCGACAATGGAAAAGAAATACAGCCTGAAAGTGGAAACCGAGGTGACCTACCTTGCTGACAAATCGGATGTCACTAGCGACCGCTATGTGTTCGGTTACCGCATCCGCATGACTAACACTGGCACGGTGCGCGCGAAACTGGTCAGTCGACACTGGATCATCACCGACGCCAACCACCAGAAGCAGGAAGTGCGCGGCATGGGCGTGGTCGGCGAGCATCCGGACCTGGCACCCGGCGAAAGTTACGAGTACACCAGCGGCGTCTCACTCACTACTCCGTGGGGCACCATGCAGGGCAGCTACCAGATGCTGGCCGAAGACAGTACCCGCTTCGATGCGGAGATTCCGGAGTTCGTCCTGACAGCGCCGCGCGTGCTGCACTGACACCGAAGTGAGTCGGGCAAGGCCAGCCTCACCAGGCCGGCCTCGCTATTTGCGCCGCGGCCAGGTCCACCACACAATGAAAACTGCTAGCCCCAAAGCCAGCAATGCCTCGAGCAACACAATCCACATGCACACCTCCGCCCTTGACGAGGTTGGCCGATCCGGAACCTCGGTTCATCTTCGACCAGGCCGGGGGCATTAACAAGAAGCACACTTCATGCGCGTGACACACACCGGCCCCGCGCCGACCGACCGAAACGACCTGCAGACCCTGAAAACCCTGCTGCCCTACGTTTGGACCTTCAAGTGGCGGGTGATCTTCGCACTGGCCTGCCTGATCATCGCCAAGGTAGCCAACGTCAGCGTGCCGCTATACCTGAAACAGACCGTCGACGCGCTGTCGATCAAGAGCGGCTTGCTGGTGCTGCCAGTGGCGGCGCTGGCCGGTTACGGCATCGCGCGCCTGGCTTCCAGCGTGTTCGGCGAGCTGCGCGACGCGCTGTTCGCCCGGGTGACGCAGGGCGCGATCCGGCGCATTGCCAACTCGGTGTTCCGTCACCTGTTCTCGCTGTCGCTGCGCTTTCATCTCGATCGCCAGACCGGCGGCATGAGCCGCGACATCGAACGCGGCACCAAGGGCATCGGCTTCCTGCTCAACTTCCTGGTGTTCAACATCCTGCCGACGCTGGTCGAGATTGCCATGGTCACCGGCATCCTGCTGACCCGCTATAGCGGCTGGTTTGCCGCCGTGACACTAGGCACCATCGCCGTCTACGTGGTTTTCACCCTGCTCGTCACCGAGTGGCGCATGGTCTACCGGCGCAGCATGAACGACCTCGACTCCAAGGCCAATGCCAAGGCGATCGACGCGCTGATCAACTACGAAACGGTGAAGTATTTCGGCAACGAGCGCTACGAAGCCGAGCGCTATGACCGCAACCTGGCCTCCTGGGAAAGCTCGGCGATCAAGAACCAGGTATCGCTGAACCTGCTCAACGCGGGGCAGGGCTTCATCATCGTCTGCGGCGTCACCGCACTGCTGTGGCTGTCGGCCGATGGGGTGGTGAAGGGCACGATGACGGTCGGCGATGTGGTGCTGGTCTCGGCTTACCTGACCCAGTTGTACGCGCCGCTCAACTTCCTCGGTTTCGTCTACCGCGAAATGAAGCACTCGCTCGCCGACATGGAGCGGATGTTCAAGCTGCTCAATGCCGGCGCCGAGGTAGCCGACCGCGCCAACGCCAAAACGCTGGCCACCGACCACGCGGCGGTGCGCTTCGAAACGGTTGACTTCGGCTACGAGAGCAAGCGGCAGATTCTCGACCAGGTCAGCCTGGACATCCCGGCTGGCAAGACGCTGGCGGTGGTCGGCGCAAGCGGCGCCGGCAAATCAACGCTGTCGCGGCTACTGTTCCGCTTCTACGACGTCAACGCCGGCAGCATCCGCATCAACGACATTGACATCCGCGATTTGACCCAGGATAGCCTGCGCGCCCACATCGGCATCGTTCCGCAGGATACCGTGCTATTCAACGACAGCATCTACTACAACATCGCCTATGGCCACCCCGACGCCAGCCGCGACGAGGTGATCGAGGCAGCTCGATCGGCGCATATCCACGACTTCGTGATGTCGCTGCCGGACGGCTACTACACCACGGTCGGCGAGCGAGGCCTCAAATTGTCTGGGGGCGAAAAGCAGCGCGTCGCGATCGCCCGCACCCTGCTGAAAAACCCGCCGATTCTGGTGTTCGACGAGGCGACCAGCGCCCTCGACTCGCGTACAGAGCGGGCGATCCAGCAAGAGCTGGCCGAGATCTCGGCCGACCGTACCACACTGGTCATCGCGCACCGACTGTCGACCATCGTCGATGCCGACCAGATCGCGGTGATGGACGGTGGCAGGGTAGTAGAGACCGGCACCCACCGCGAGCTGATCGAGCGCGGCGGCCGCTATGCCGAAATGTGGCGGCTGCAACAGCAGCACGAGGCGCAGGAAGCCGAAGAGGCCGCCTGAGCCACTCCGCGCAAAGCAAAGGCACGCCAATCGGCGTAATGCCGTTCACTTAGCGGATCGAACCTGTTTGATTGGGTAACGGGACGGCAGCTTTTTCACCACGCGGGGGCATTCACGCCCCCGCCGTTGTTTCGGTAGCAACAACTCCCCGAGGCGTTCCCGCAGACGCAGCAAGCGCGCCGGCAAGGTGCCGGGGCTGCTGATCGCCAGCCAGCTCCACTCATAGCGCAAATAATGCAGCGCTGTCGTAAAGCTAAGATCGGTCGGCGCAACCCCCACTT
>NZ_JAUEDK010000063.1 GCF_030385785.1 Crenobacter oryzisoli | reverse complement strand
TCATCGCGCGCAACCGCCAGGGGGAACTGAACGCCTTCATCAACGCCTGTACCCATCGCGGTGCGACGCTGTGCCGCCACAAGCGCGGCAACAAGGCGACCTACACCTGCCCGTTCCATGGCTGGACCTTCAACAACAGCGGCAAGCTGTTGAAGGTGAAAGACCCGGAAGACGCCGGCTACCCGGACTGCTTCAACAAGGAAGGCTCGCACGACCTGAAGAAGGTGGCGCGCTTCGAGAACTACCGTGGTTTCCTGTTCGGCAGCCTGAACGCCGATGTGAAACCGCTGACCGAATTCCTCGGCGAGGCCGCCAAGATCATCGACATGATCGTCGACCAGTCGGCCGATGGTCTGGAAGTGCTGCGCGGCTCCTCCACCTACACTTTCGACGGCAACTGGAAGCTGACCGCCGAGAACGGCGCCGACGGCTACCACGTGTCGGCGGTGCACTGGAACTACGCCGCCACCACCAGTCATCGCAAGGAGCAGAACGCCCGCGAAGACAAGACCCGCGCGATGGACGCCGGCAAGTGGGGCAAGCAGGGCGGTGGCTTCTATGCGTTCGAGCATGGCCACATGCTGTTGTGGACCCAGTGGGCCAACCCGGAAGACCGCCCCAATTTCGCGCGCCGTGACGAATACGCTGAAAAGCTCGGCCCGGAAATGGCCGACTGGATGGTGCGCAACTCGCGCAACCTGTGCCTGTACCCGAACGTTTACCTGATGGACCAGTTCGGTTCGCAGATCCGCGTGGTGCGCCCGCTGTCGGTCAACAAGTCGGAAGTGACCATCTATTGCATCGCCCCCAAGGGCGAATCGGATGAAGCCCGCGCACGCCGCATCCGCCAGTACGAGGACTTCTTTAACGCCAGCGGCATGGCCACCCCGGACGACCTGGAAGAGTTCCGTGCCTGCCAGCAGGGCTACGCCGGCATCGCGCTGGAATGGAACGACATGTGCCGCGGCTCCCAGCACTGGATCGCCGGCCCGGACGAAGCGGCCAAGAAGATCGGCCTCAATCCGGTATTGAGCGGGGTGAAGACCGAAGACGAGGGCCTGTACACCGTGCAGCACCGTTACTGGCTCGAAGCAATGAAGGACGCGGTGCAGGCGGAAGGGAGCAAGGCATGAGCAACGTCAACCTGGAACAGATCCGCGCCTTTCTGCACTACGAAAGCCGCCTGCTCGACGATGAGCAATGGGATGAATGGCTCGAATGCTACCACCCGGACGCCGAGTTCTGGATGCCGTCGTGGGACGACGACGACAAGCTCGTCACCGACCCGCAGCGCGAGATCTCGCTGATCTACTACGCCAACCGTCAGGGGCTGGAAGACCGCGTGTTCCGCATCAAGACCGAGCGCTCCAGCGCCACCATGCCGGACACCCGCACCAGCCACAACATCAGCAATGTGGAGCTGGAAAAACAGGACGGTGACCGGGTCACGGTGCGCTTCAACTGGCACACGCTCAGCCATCGCTACAAGACCAACTACAGTCATTTCGGCATGGCGCGTTACGTCATCGACTTCGGCGGCGAACGCCCGCAAATCCGCAACAAATATGTGGTGCTGAAGAACGATTACATCCACCAGGTAATCGACATTTACCACATTTAAGCAAGCATTGAGAGCCACCAGCTCGCCCCACGCTATTTGCTAGCCATCCTGCTCTGCGGCGGGATGGCATGGCAAGGGGGCTGGGCGGCTCGGCACGGCAGGAGTACGAATCATGAGCTACAACATCGCCCTACAGTTTGAAGACGGCGTCACCCGTTTCATCACCTGCAACGAGGGAGAGAAGCTGGCAGACGCGGCCTATCGGCAGCAGGTCAACATCCCACTCGACTGCCGCGACGGCGCCTGCGGCGCGTGCCGCTGTCTCTGCGAATCGGGCGAGTACGACCTGCCGGAGTCGAGCTACATCGAAGACGCGCTCACCGCGGAAGAAGCCGGCCAGGGCTATATCCTGGGCTGCCAGACCCGTCCGAAGTCCGACTGTGTGGTCAAGATTCCGGCCTCGTCGGCGGCGTGCAAGACCGGCGTATCGACATTCGAAGGCACGTTGGCGGTGGTGGAGCAGCTGTCCGATTCCACCATCGGCTTCGCCATCGAGCTGGACCAGCCGGACAGCCTGAGCTTCCTGCCCGGCCAGTATGTCAACGTCGAGATTCCCGGCACCGGGCTGACCCGTTCTTACTCGTTCAGCTCGGCGCCCGGTGCCGCCCAGGCTGCGTTCGTGGTGCGCAACGTGCCGAACGGCCGCATGAGCCACTACCTGAGCCACGACGCCCAGCCCGGCCAACGCATCACGTTCACCGGCCCGAACGGCAGCTTCTATCTGCGCCCGGTAACCCGTCCGGTGCTGTTCCTCGCCGGCGGCACCGGTATTGCGCCGTTCCTGTCGATGCTCGACGTGCTGGCCGAGAGCGGCAGTGCACAGCCGATCCGCATGGTGTTCGGCGTCACCAACGACGCCGACCTGGTGGCGCTGGCGCAGCTCGACGCGATCAAGGCCCGGCTGCCGCAGTTCGACTACCGCACCTGTGTGGTGGCCGCCGAGAGCACCCACCCCCGCAAAGGCTACGTGACCCAGCACATCGAACCGGAGTGGCTGAACGACGGCGACGTCGACGTCTATCTGTGCGGCCCGGTGGCGATGGTGGAAGCGGTGCGCGGCTGGTTGCAGCAGTCCGGCACCACGCCGGCAAGCTTCCTGTATGAAAAATTCTCCGCCAGTAGCGAGGCCTGACCATGCGCGCACGATTTGAAGACAAGGTGGTGATCATCACCGGTGCGGCACAGGGCATTGGCCGTGGTGTGGCGCTCGCTACCGCCGAGGAGGGCGCGCTGGTGGTACTGGCCGACCGTTCCGAGCTGGTACACGAGGTGGCCGGCGAAATCACAGCCAATGGCGGGCAGGCCCTGGTGGTGACGGCCGACCTGGAAACCTACAACGGCGCTCAGCTCGTGGTGGAGGCCGCTGAAGAGGCGTACGGCCGTGTCGACGTGCTGATCAACAATGTTGGCGGCACCATCTGGGCCAAACCGTACCAGGAATATGAAGAAGCCCAGATCGAAGCGGAAATCCGCCGCTCGCTGTTCCCGACGCTGTGGTGCTGTCGGGCCGTGTTGCCGGGCATGGTCGCGCGCCAGCAGGGCGTGATCGTCAACGTGTCGTCGATCGCCACGCGTGGCATCTATCGCATTCCGTACTCGGCCGCCAAGGGCGGGGTGAATGCGCTGACCGCCAGCCTGGCGTTCGAACACGCGCAGGACGGCATCCGCGTCAACGCCGTGGCCACCGGTGGCACCGAGGCACCGCCGCGCAAGGTGCCGCGCAATACCGCCCCGATGAGCGAACAGGAAAAGGTCTGGTACCAGGGCATCGTCGACCAGACCATTTCCAGCAGCCTGATGCACCGTTACGGCACCATCGACGAGCAGGTCGGTGCGATCTTGTTCCTGGCGTCGGACGAGGCATCGTACATCACCGGTACCGTGCTGCCAGTCGGTGGCGGCGATCTGGGCTAGGTGCCGCCCACGAACCCCTCTGCATCATCGCGTTCGGACCTCTCTTCCTTTGGACGAGAGGTCATTTTTTGTGAGGCATACACAGTGAACCATTCATCCCAAGACAGCTCTCTAGCTTACCCGGCACCCGATGCGCGCGGATCGCTGCGTAAAGACTGGTCGCTCTCTGCCATCACCGCGGGCTTCCTCGCCGTGCTGATTTCCTACTCCGGCCCGCTGGTGATCTTTTTCCAGGCTGCAAAAGTGGCCAATATGCCCAACGAAATGATTTCGTCCTGGGTCTGGGCCATCTCGATGGGGGCGGCGGTGTCCGGCATCGTGTTGAGCTGGCGCTTGAAGGTGCCGGTCGTGACGGCCTGGTCCGCTCCGGGGACCGCGCTGCTGGTGACGCTGTTCCCCGGTGTGACGCTGAATCAGGCCGTGGGCGCCTACATTACCGCCGCCGCGGTGTTGTTGCTGATCGGCGTGTCGGGCTCGTTCGACCACCTCATGCGCCACATCCCCAAGGGCATCGCCGCCGGCATGATGGCGGGCATCTTGTTCCAGTTTGGCGCCAGCGCCTTCAAGTCGGTCGGTTCGATGCCGGTACTGGCCTTCGGCATGGTCGGTGCCTATCTGCTGTTCAAGCGTCTGCTACCGAGATACTGCATCGTGCTGGTGCTGGTCTGCGGTGCCGTCCTTGCTGTGCTCTTGGGCAAGACTCATCTGGGCGATGTCCATCTGAGTTTGGCCACGCCGATGTTCATCCGCCCGGAGTGGACCCTGGGTACGACGCTGAGCCTGGCCATTCCCCTGGTGATGGTCAGCCTGACTGGCCAGCACCTGCCCGGCATGGCGGTGCTGCGCGTGTCCGGCTATGACACTCCGGCACGGCCGATTATCACGGTCACCAGCCTAGTCTCGATCGTGGTGGCATTCTTTGGTGGTATTACCATCGTCATCGCTGCGATCACCGCGGCACTGTGCACTGGCAAGGACTCGCACGACGACCCAGCGCGGCGTTACGTGGCGGGTCTTGCCAATGGTGCGTTCTACCTTGTGGGCGGCCTGTTTGGCAGCACCATCGTGCTGTTGTTCACCGCCTTGCCCAAGGAATTCGTCGCGGTTCTGGCGGGGCTGGCCCTGATCGGTGCCATTTCAGCCAACGTGCTGGGTGCGGTGGAAGAGGCGGAACACCGTGAGGCATCCATGATCACCTTCCTGGCGACGGCATCCGGCATGAGTTTTCTCGGCCTCGGCTCGGCGTTCTGGGGCGTGGCGATTGGCTGCGTTGCCTACCTCGTTTTGAACAAGCCGCATCAGAAACGTGCCGCTGCCAAGTCTAGTTGCTGACAGGTGCAGGCTTTCTTGTTGAGGAGGCGCCGCTCGGGCAGGGCGGATCGCCGCGACTTGATACCGGGTTACCGAAGTGCCCTAAGCGGTGTTCTCATCCGACAACCCGCTATTTCTGATATTACCCGGTGCGTGCTCTGTGGCATGCATCAGGTGTTGTGATGTCCTGGAGGTAGTGACATGGAACTGCGTCACCTGCGGTATTTCGTCGCCGTTGCGGAAGAGGGGAATATCACTCGCGCCGCCGATCGACTGCATATTGCCCAACCGCCATTGAGTCGCCAGATTCAACAATTGGAAGACGACCTTGGGGTTGTCCTGATCGAGCGCGGCTCACGTCCGCTCAAGCTCACCGAGGCAGGGCAGTTCTTCTACGGCCATGCCTTGCAGTTGTTGTCGCAGACGCGCGAGCTCAAGGCAATGACCAAGCGCATTGGCACCATCGACAGCAAGATGTCGATCGGCTTCGTCGGCTCGACCCTGTACGGTATGTTGCCCAAGATCATTCGCCGCTTCCGGGACGAGTACAAAAGCATCGAACTGCTCCTACATGAAATGACGACCATGGAGCAAATCGGGGCTCTCAAGGAAGGGCGCATCGATGTCGGATTTGGTCGTATCCGGCATGAAGACCCCAGTGTGCGTCGCATCGTGCTGCGCGAAGAGCGCCTGATGGCCGCCTTGCCGAGCGAACATTTCCTGGCGGACAAGCCGGCGTTGACGATGCAGGATATTGCCATGGAGACCTTGATCGTGTTTCCTAAGTCGCCAAGGCCGAGCTTTGCCGATCAGGTCTTGGCGGCCTTTCACGACAGGGCGCTGGAGCCCAGGAGCATTTACGAGGCACGGGAACTGCAGATTGCGATCGGCCTGGTGGCGGCTGGGGTGGGGGTGGCTATCGTGCCCTCCAGCGTGCAGGGATTGAAGCGCGAGGATGTGTGCTACAGAGAACTGGATGTGCCCAATATGGTCTCCCCGATCATACTCAGCACACGACTGCTTGATGAATCCAATGATGTCAAATTGCTCATCAAGATGATTATCGATATTTATGAGAACGAGTGCATGGATTATTCCGTTTCTCCACAAATGTTTGATGGAGGGTTGCTTAGTAATTGATTGACGAGGGCTCGTCCCACAACTTTCGGTAGGCCTTGCTCAGCGTCAGTATTTTTGGCGTCAGGCTAAAGCAGCCTTTTTCTTCCCGATTGACAAACCCCATTTTGGTCAGGGTATAGAGGCAGCGATAAACCGCAGAATAGGAAATACCCGTCAATGCACTCAATTCGGTGGCAGACATGGTCGGATTGGCGGGGGAAAAGGCCTGCAATACGGCTAGGCCGCGTTCAAATGGGGTGTGGGTCGTTTCCATTTCCAATTTCGGAGCAAGCAAAATAGGACTGAGTGACGTTACTCTGCCCAAGGGCTACGTTGGCGAGAAATAGACCTGTCTCGCCGGCGTAAACTAATGCGTTGAATGAGCCGGACGGGAAGGAGGAAGCGCGTCGCTCTGTTCGTTGTCGATCTTGTTGGAAGGAATCGAATCCAATAGGGCGGCACGGCTTCCCAGTTCCCGGTTCCCGGTTCCTCATGGAGCGTGCGCTGCTTATTCAGCCGCGTTCAGCGAGGGCACATTGCCTTTTTCCGCCACAGAGGCACGTCCTGTCTTGACCGACAGAGTCCACAAGGCGAGCATCGCTAAGGCGGCCGGAACGGCCAGCAGGCTCAGCGTCAAACTGAACGGCAACTTCATACCCAGCAGCACTCCGCCCAGCAGGGCGCCGACAATACCGCCAAAGCGCCCGATCCCCAGCATCCAGGCGATGCCCGTTGCGCGACTGTGGGTCGGGTAGAGTGGAGCGGCCAGCGCCGGCAAGGAAGCCTGGGCGCCGGTAACCATCACGCCAGCGAGAAAAATCAGTACGGCAAACTGCACGATGTTGCCCATGCTCTGGCCCACAGCAATGAGAAGGACAGCAGCGAACACGTAGACCATGCTCAGCACTCGGCTCGGGTTGAACTTGTCCATCAGCACACCGCTCACCAGGGTGCCAATACCACCACCGAGCGGGAACAACGCGGTCAGCAGCGCGGCCTTTTCGGTGGAGAAGCCGGAGTCCTTCATCATCAGCGGCATCCAGTTGGTGAGCAGATAGAAGATCAGCAGACCCATGAAGTAGGTGACCCACAACATCAGCGTGGTGAGCAGGAAGGACTTGGACAGAATCAGGCCCAGCGCGGACTTTTCCACCTTGCCCTTGGCCGGTGCGTCGCCGATGATGCATTGCTTGACGTGGCTCAGGTCCTGGCCGCAAATCCGCTCAAGCACGGCTTTGATCTTTTCGATCGGATACTGCTTGGCGGCCATGTACGACACCGATTCGGGCAGGAAACGCGCCATGAACGGCAGCAGCAGCAAGGGCAGCAGGCAACCCAGGATGAACACCCCTTGCCAGCCGTAATGCGGAATCACCCCGGCCGACACGAAACCACCGACTGCCGCGCCGAGCGGGAACCCGACGTACACTGCGTTCACCACGAAGGAACGGCGCTTGGCGGGCGCCAGTTCGGCGATCAACGTCACGGCGTTGGGCATGGCCGCTCCCAGGCCAAGGCCGGTCAGGAAGCGCAGGACTGACAGACTGGCGACACCCGTGGCGTAGGCGGTGAGGCCACTGAAGACGGCGAAAATGATGGTCGATACGATCAGGACGTTCTTGCGGCCGAAGCGGTCGGCACTGGGGCCGGCCGCCATGGCACCGAAGGCCAAGCCAAATAAGGCCGAGCTCAATACCGGCGCCAAGGCGGGCTTGCTTACTCCCCATTGTGCCACCAGTGCAGGTGCGACATAGCCAATGGCGGCAGTGTCGAAACCATCCAATGCCAAGATGGAAAAGCAGAAAAATAAAACCAGCCAGTGATAGCGGGAAAAGGTCTGCTCGTTGATCAACGTCGTTATATTGACGATGTCCTTGTTATATTCTTGACTCATATTTCCTCCATAAATAGATAAATTCTTATGCCACTATCCAGCCGGTCCCGGCATGGAATGGCTTTGTTTTATTTGCTGGTTTTTGTCTGCTGGAGTGCTGATCGACATTCAACACAATCCTGTCGTTGCAGCGCTTACATCCTGGGGAATGAGAAAAATATCGTCTAATACTGTTTCAGTATCTTATGATACTCAGCCAGTATGAGAGGCCAAACGGGTTGCTGCAGCGGAGGTACCCGCATCTGGGACCATTCCACCTTTGAGCTTGGGTGTGGATTTCGGATACCAAGCGTAGTCAGATAAACTGACATGCAGAGGTTCCGATGTACAAGATTCCACGACAAAGCTACACCCCAGAATTCAAGCAAGAAGCCATCCGGCAGATCGAGGCCGAGGGCAAGTCTCCAGCCCAGGTCGCTCGTGACCTGGGCATCTCCGAACAAACGCTCAGCAACTGGCGCAAAGCACACAAGGCCGGCAAGCTGGCCTCCGGCTCTGGTAAACCGGTCACGCCAGAGCAGATGGAACTCTCCCGCCTGCGGGCCGAGAATGCCCGCCTCAAGATGGAGCTCGAGATCCTGGAAAAAGCCACGGCGTACTTCGCCAAGAAGTCGCAGTGAAGTACGCCTGGCTCGATGGAATGCGCGCTCACTACCCCCTGCAATCCTTGTGCCGTGTGCTGTCGGTCAGCACCAGTGGTTTTGCCGACTGGAAGGCCGGCGGCGGCCCGGCGCAATGGTTGTCGGATGCCCAGCTATTGGTGCTGATTCGAAGCGTCCATGCCGAATTCAACGGTGCCTATGGCTCGCCCAGGATTTACCAAGAACTCAAGTTTCGTGGGCTCCCAGTGAGCAAGGCACGGATTCGGCGCCTGATGCAGCGGCACGGCATTCGTGCCCGGCACAAGCGACGCTACAAGGTCACCACCGACAGCAAGCATGCGCTGCCCGTGGCCCCCAACCTGCTGAATCGACAATTTCACACCGCCGCGCCGGATCAAGTCTGGACGACGGACATCAGTGTGCCGCAGCAAGCGGCGTAGGAGATGAGGGTATGGCCCCTCGCCATCGGCTTGCAGGAGCAGGTGGCAAACCACCATGAGCGGCTTGGGTCAAAAGCCCCGGTCGTGAGCGTCATGGAAAAGGCGTCAGAAGACGTCAGGTGTGGATCAGGAAGACGAACAACCGTGAACTGCCGTTCAAGTGTCGAAACCGTTCAGACGACATCAAAACCGGGGAGTGATGTTGCCCCGCGATCAGCCGGGACGATACCTGCTTACGGTCCCGGCGGTGTCCGGCATAGAGGCAGCGTCAGCCTGATTCGGGCTCTTACGTTGAACTGCGGGAACCTTCGATGGCGATGCCAAGCGAAAGGCACAAGCCCGAAAGGCAAGGCCGAGAGTAGCGATGCGCCATCAAGGGGCGGAGCGGCTCGTAGTAGTGTTGAAGCCGCTGTAATGGCGGTGGAGCGAAGGGGCTGCGTCATCCCGGTCAGGAGCCGTGCCAACTGCGCAAGCAGGAGGAGTATGGCTCAATGACCAAACCGTACGACATTCCCAAGGCGCTAATCTGGAAAGCATTTCAATGTGTCAAAGCAAACGGCGGCGCCGCAGGCGTCGACCGTGAATCGATCGAGCAATTCGAGAGCCGCTTAGGCGACAACCTGTACAAGCTTTGGAATCGACTCTGTTCCGGCAGCTATTTCCCGCCGCCGGTCAAAGGGGTTCCGATTCCGAAGAAGTCGGGTGGTGTGCGCATGCTGGGCATACCCACGGTTGCCGACCGGGTGGCGCAGACGGCGGTCAAGCTCCTGCTGGAGCCACAGATCGACCCGATGTTCCACCCCAACTCCTATGGCTATCGGCCAGGGCGCTCCGCCCACGATGCGATTGCCATGGTGAGGCGGCGCTGCTGGGACTACGACTGGGTCGTGGAATTCGATATCAAGGGTCTCTTCGACAATATCGACCACGGCCTGCTCATGCGTGCGCTCAGGAAGCACTGCCAGACTCCCTGGGTTCTCCTGTACGTGGAACGCTGGCTGAAAGCGCCAATGCAGACCGCCGACGGAGAACTCCTGGAACGGACGCGCGGCACGCCGCAAGGCGGCGTCGTGAGCCCGTTGCTGGCCAACCTGTTCCTGCACTACGCCTTTGATTCCTGGGTTACCCGCAATCTCAAAAGCGTGCGGTTCTGCCGCTACGCCGATGACGGTGTGGTTCACTGCAAGAGCTTGGCGCAGGCTAAGCTGGCGTTAGACAGGATCGGCGTGCGCTTCCGCGAGTGTGGGCTCGAATTGCATCCGGGCAAGACACGGATCGTCTACTGCCAGGACGTCAATCGACGGGAAACATATCCTGATGTGCAGTTCACCTTCCTGGGATACACCTTCCGACCGCGCAAAACGGTGGACAAGTATCAGCGGGTCTACGTGAACTTCTCGCCGGCGGTCAGTCGCGATGCCCTCAAGGCAATGCGGCAGACCATCCGGGGCTGGCATCTGCAACTGATGTGCGACCGGGAATTGTGCGACCTGGCGGCGATGTTCAACCCGGTCCTACGGGGGTGGCAGCAGTACTACGGCCGCTTCTACGGATCGGCAATGTCGGTGATCTGGAAACACATGAATGACTACTTGATGCGCTGGATGAGGCGCAAGTACAAGGCTCTTGCCCGCCATAAAACGCGGGCGAGCCACACCCTCGGGCGACTTGCGCGTCGCTTCCCGACTGCCTTTGTGCATTGGGAAATGGGATGTCTCCCATCGGTTGGATGATGGGAGCCGGATGAGTCGAGAGGCTCACGTCCGGTTCTGCGAGGGGCTGGGGGTGCAACTCCCCCGGCCTACTTACCCCTACATTCCGACCCGTGAAGGTTGGCTGTACCTGGCGGTGGTAATGGACTTGTATACGCGCGCCATTGTGGGCTGGGCGATGGATGGCCGGATGACCCGCGAGTTGGTCATGGGGCCTTGCGGATGGCGCGTTTCCGCCGCCGGCCTTCACCAGGCCTGCTGCACCATTCGGATCGAGGCAGCCAGTATTGCAGTCAGATTACCAAGCTTTGCTGGCCGAATACGGCATGCAGGCCTCGATGAGCCGCAAAGGCAACTGCTGGGATACTCAGTCCACAATGTGCTTTGAACGTCGGACCGGTCTGACCCGTGCTGGGATTGGCCGTGCTGCCTTTGCATTGACCTGTCGATCGGGTTCCGGCGTTCCCCGAGCATTGCCGGGCTCAGCGTTTGTGACCTGATAGGAGCTTTGTCCTGCACCATGAGTGTCCTGTCCAAGCGAGTGAGGTTGGCGATGTGCCCACTACGACGGAAACACGCATGGAACAAAACGAAGTCATTCTGGGTGTCGACACGCATTTGGATGCACATGTCGGAGCTGTGATCAGTGAGACGGGTAAGCTCCTAGGAACTCTCTCGGTAACAGCCAACACGGCAGGCTATCTGAAATTGCTGGCCTGGGCACATTCATTCGGCCATCTGCGCCGCGCAGGAGTAGAAGGAACCGGAACTTATGGCGCGGGATTGGCCCGCGTGCTACGTGACCATGAGATCGAGGTTCTGGAAGTCAACCGCCCTGACCGGGCAGCACGCCGATCCCGGGGAAAGTCTGATCCAACCGATGCGGAAAATGCCGCGCGAGCGGTCCTCTCTGGGAAGGCAACGGCTATCCCCAATGAGCAGTCCGGAGCTGCCGAAGCGATGCGCGCGGTCTCAGTTGCCCGGCGCAGCGCTGTTAAAGCCAAGACACAGGCAATCAATCAGTTGAAAGCCTTGCTAGTCAGTGCACCACAGGACGTCCGAGATCGCCTTCTGAAGACTAATTCCGCAGAGTGTATTGCCAACTGCGCGCGTCTTCGCACGTTGGGCCGTACCCCCATGCTGCAAACGCTGACGTCCACACTGCGTCTACTGGCTAAGCGATGCTTGGTCCTGGCAGAGGAAATCAAGAAGCTTGATGCAATGCTCGAGTGTCTGACGAGCCAGCATGCCAAGCGGCTTCGGGAAAGGTTCGGTGTAGGTCCTCAAACGGCGGCCGTGCTCGTTGCCGTGGCGGGCGATAATCCCGAACGCCTGAAAAGCGAGGCGGCGCTGGCGGCGCTCTGTGGCGCCAGCCCTTTGCAAGCGTCGTCCGGTAAAACGGTTCGGCATCGTTTGAACAGGGGTGGCGATCGAGCGGCAAACAACGCTCTGTGGACCATCGCCATGGTACGAATGCGCAGTGATCCTTGAACGCGGGCGTATGTTGAGCGCCGGACCAAGGAAGGCATGTCGAACAAGGAGATTCATCGTTGCCAGAAGCGCTACATCGTCAGGGAATTATACCCACTCATCCTAGCCGATCTAGCCGATTCGACGCGCTCAACTTGACATAGGAGCGTCAATGCACCGATGGAGAGTTTCTTCAACAGCTTGAAGAATGAGCGCGTCTTCCATGAAGACTACGCGACTCGGGCGGAGGCCAGGCAAGACCTCTTTGAATACATTGAGGTGTTTTACAATCGAAAACGCCGCCATTCCTCCCTTGGATACCGAACCCCAGCGCAGCAGCATGCAGCTTGGTTCGAGCAGGAGGGTAAGGCAGCTTAGGTGCTACGTTGGTATCCGGGAATCACACCCAAGCTCACTTCCGCTGTGGTCGTCACCACATGTCTCGTAGGGACTACCGGGTTGCCCGTGCTCACGCCTTTCAGGTGTGGTATGAAATCTCTGGCACCCAAGTTGCGTTCTGAAATCGAAGACAGCACTCCGCGCAGCAAAAAATGTGAATCACAAATTCCCCATTAGCATTTTTGCCAGTTAAGTTGTCAATACCCTTGAGCGCATTCTTTGTTGGGTAACCCAACTGACGAATGGTCGCCGCAGTGCGTTTCCCGAGCTTTATGTAGAGCCTAACCGCGCGGATGCGATCTTCATACAAGTACATGAACTACCTCCCAGTAGTCCAAGTTTTTGTCCCCCCCCCCCTTGGTCAAAACTCAACGCGCACCAACAGCCATGCGGCCAACCCCGGGTAAGGTTGGCCACATGGTGTGCTCACGCTATAAATAGCGACTCGCGCTCAGCTTGCGAAGCCTGTCTTGCCCCACTTACGACATCTCGGTATGCAGCTTCACCGCCTGATGACTTCTGGACAGCGAAATAAGCAGCCCGGAGATGATGACCGCGCCGCCGATATACCAGGCGTTATACAAATCGGACGGGTCGACCGGGGTGGCGCCAGCGGTATAGGCGATATACAGGAGCACAGCAATTGCCAGCACTGCCGGGCACATGAGGATACAGGCAACTTTGCGGCTACGGATCTTGAATATCAGCCGTACGAAGGAAGCGAGTGCCGCAATATAGGAGAACACCAGGGTGATGGTGACCACATCGTAGTACCAGGTAATCTTGGACAGCGGCTTATACCAGACCAGCAGCACACCCACCGCAGTAAGGGTAACAGTGGAAAGCCACGGCACCTTGCGGGCATTTACCTTGCTGAAGATTGCCGGCAGATGCCCTTCACAACTCATGCGATACAGCGTGCGGGCGCCGGAGTTCATCGAAATCTGCAAGCCGGCAATGGCAGAAGTGACTACCACAAAGATGGCCAGCCATAACATGGAGCTTGGCAGGTAGACTTTGGCTACTGCTGCAATCGGACCACCATCACCGCTTTCCACGATCTTGGCCAGGGTATCGACAGGAATGGCGTACTGCCAGCCAATGGCGGCCAGGGTGTAGATAACGAAAGCAGAGGTCAATACCAGCAGCATGGAGCGCTGGACCGTTCTTACCGGCACACGGGCTTCTTCGATGTAATTGATCGAGGAATCGAAATTTGCCAGCATCCACACCCCGAACAGCACGCCGGGACCAATCCCCGCCACGCCGCCGGCTTCTTTCAGGGAGTACATATCGGCAATCGACAGGTTGTGTACTTGCGGGTTGATTATTCCCAGAATGCCAAGGCCGGCAACCACGGCAATTTCAAAGGTCAGGAAAATACCGGCCACTTTTGCCGTCAGTTCCACCCCGCGACACGACACGATACAGAACACCACCAACATTACCGTGCCGATGATTTCCGCCATCACTTCGCCATGCAGGCCGGGGATCAGTACCTGCAGATACTGTGCCCCGATTACCGCCGTCATCGGGGCAACCGCAGCGCAAGCCAGTGTGTAGGTCCAGCCAAGAATGGTGCCGACACGGGAATGCAGAAAGCGTTCGGTAAACGTGAAGATACCGGCGGCGGAAGGGGCTTCCCTGGTCAAGAGAATAAGCCCCAGCGCCAGCATTAGCATGGGGAAGAAATAGGCAATCAGAATCGCCAGCGGTGCGGCGTGGCCAGAGATCGAATACAGAATCGACATCGACGACGCCGTTACCCAGGCCGGGGCATTGAAGCCCAGCGCCGCCAGGGTAATTTCTTTGGTGGTCAAGGTGCCCTTGTTGAGGGTGGTAGGAATCTCCTTTACCACGCCATGCCTGTCGTAACCAAATAGCTCCAGAAATCTCATCTGTCTCTCCTGATGTTTTTCAACCTGATATGATTTTGCCACCATATTCCGCAATGGCTTTTTTTCGTGCAGGGGGGATATTCCCTGCCTGCGCCAAGTCATGGGCAAATCAAGAAAATCACTGGCTATTTATGTGTTGGTACAAATGAAGCGTCGTATTGCGGTATATCTTCAATGCGCGGCTGGTAGGTTCCGTTTTTGCGGCAGGCTTGAATATGCTGCGCAATCTCCTCCATGCTGGCAAACCAGACCTGGCCACGATCAATCATTTTCTCGATCATGTTGGCTACCGCTTCGCAGCGTGCCAGACGGCCAGATGCAAACGGGTGCCACACGCCAATAAGCATGCCCTGGTGGCGCCACATGGATTCGAATTCGGCCATGAATACCTGCATCGCCTCTGCCGGCGAGCGGATAGGCATCACATAATCCAGTTCCATGGCGTGCACATATTGCGGCCAGTCATCCATTGCCCAGTGGGATGGCAGTTCCAGCAATTCGCCGGCATCACACTTCAGCAGATAGGGGACGTCGTCGCCCATCAGCGAGGCATCGTAAAGAAAGCCTTCCTTTATCAGTAATTCAGTGGAATGGCCGCTGTAGTTATACAAGGGAGCGCGCGCGCCTCGTGGGCGCGAGCCCGTCATCTTTTCAAACACGGCAATGGATTTCTGTAGCCAGTATTTTTCATCCTCATAGGACTGCTCATTAGGATGCTCATGCAAATAACCGTGATAGGCAATTTCGTGTCCGGACCGCTGAATGCAGTCAACCAGCTCGGGATAGTGCTCCATGCACCAGGCCGGAAAGAAAAACGTCTGGCGAATCTTGTAATAATTGAACATGTCCACCAGCCGGCGTACTGCAATCCGGTCGTAGCGCAGCCAGGACTGCGCGGCAACCATATGCTCTGCTTTTGAGGCATGCCCAATCTGCAACAGGCTGTCGGAGTCAATATCAAAGCTCAGACAAACGGCAACCCGGGCGCCATTTGGCCATGGAACGGGGTTTTCAATCATTTTCAGCATCATTTATCCTTTGGGTATTCGCGAGCAGTGTTTTTAAAGAAACCAGCGGCTGGAGCTTATTGCTGGCTTCCTTCGCGCTGAATGCTGCCAACCGGGAAGCAGCCGGTGCGCCCGCCATCCACCAGTAATTGCGTGCCGGTAACATAAGACGCCTGGTCCGAGAGCAGAAAGGCGACCGCCGCTGCAATTTCTTCGGGCCGGCCGAAGCGGCCCATCACGATTGAGCGTTCATTTTCCTTGCGTTCGGCAACCGGGTCGGCGGCCAAATCATATTCGGCGGCCAGCAGCGGGGTATCAACTGCTCCGGGGCAGATGGCGTTTACACGTATGCTGTAACTTGCCAGTTCCGCTGCCAGGGCCCGGCTCATCGCCAAAATGCCGCCCTTGGTTGCCGTATAGCCGACATACCCCGCCTGGCCGAGAATGGAAAGCTCGGAAGCGGTATTCACAATGGCGCCTCTTTTATGCGGAATCATGCGGCGTGCGGCTTCGCGCGCCACAAAGAAATTGCCGGAAAGATTGGTGTTAAGTTGCCGCGCCCATTGTTCATCGGTCATTTCCGTAACGGGAATCACCATGGAAACGCCGGCATTGTTGAATACCGCATCTACCGGGCCGAAGGCTTGCTCGGTTTTGTCAAAGGCAGCGATGACTTGCCTGGAATCACCAACATCCGCAGCAATGGCAATCGCCTTGCCGCCACCAATGCGGCATTCTTCCAGCGCCTCTTCCAATGCCTTGCCCGGCAGGGCCAGCAATGCCACGCTGGCACCTTCGCTTGCCAGCTTGAGCGCGGTAGCACGGCCAATGCCCGAGCTTGCTCCGGTAACCACGGCTACTCGGCCATTCAGGAAACCACCTGCATTCATATTTGTTCTCCTCGGCTTGTTAAAGGCTGGTGAATCAGAATTGGTATTCAGGGCGCCTCGAAAAACTCCAGCTTTCGTTGCGATACTGCGTTGCTCACAAGAAATTCCTCCTTACATATCAAATATATGCTGCGTCGGAGTTTCCATTCTCGCCTTGTCTCACTTGGAAATCCGGGTTTTCGAGGTGCCCTTCAGTTGATTTGCGATGATAAATATTTTGACAAGCAAGTTTTAATATTCATTGTTGCGCAGCCATTCCACATATTCCTTGATGCCGTTTTCCAGCGTGTGCCTAGGCTTGTAGCCGAGCTGCCGCTCCGATTCGCTGGTATCCCAGGGGCCTTGTCGATCCAGGTGCCAGTTTCCATCGCCAAGCTGGATCTGGGCTTCGGGGATATATTTCTGCACAATCGCTGCCATTTCTCGCATGGTGCAATAGGTGCCACCATTGATGTTGAACACATGGCCAGTTACGCCATGTGCTTCTGCGGCACAAATGGCGGCATGGGCCACATCGTCAATATGGATGATCTGGAAATAATGGTCGCCACCATTCGGCAGGGCGAACACCTTGCCAGCAAGCACGGTCTTTATCATGTCGCGCAGGATTTGCGGCATCTTGTTGCCAGGACCATATACTTCGGCAATACGCAGCGATACCACTTCCAGGCCATACAGATCGTTGTAAACCTTGCCAAATAGCTCGGTGGCAACTTTGGTGACTCCATAAGGCGTGGTGGGGTTAAGAGGGGAGTCTGTGGTGACAGTGCCATCTATGTGGCCATAGACTGTTTCAGAGGAGAAATTGACCAAGCGTTTTATGCCGGCCATTCTCATGGCCTCGAGCAGATGAACGGTGCCGTCGATGTTGGCTGCTACCGTGGTCAGTGGCAGGTCAATTGACAGGTCCGGGTGTGACATGGCCGCGGTATGGATAATGGTGTCCACGCCGTACTTTTGCATGGTCGCCACTAGCCGTGGAATATCATACAGCTCGCCCTGAACTGCGGTTACGAACTCATTATTCAACTCAGAATAATCTCTGTTGAAATTGACGACGCGAATGCCACGGGCGCTGAGTTGCGCCACAATTTTGCGCCCGGTATAGCCAAGACCACCAGTTACCATTACTGCTCTCATTTCCACTTCCTTTCTTTGCTGTTCAAGCCACGATGGCTTGAAACAAGGCGCCAAAAACATGTTGTCCGGCATGGTGGCAATAGGGTTTTCGGTGTGCTCGTTTTAATTGCCTGAAATGACTGGGTTTTCAGCTCATGGCCTCAACTTTGTAGCAAAAATCCGCGGGGACGCCATAAACCCATATTGTGAGCAGTCGTCCATGCCCAATGCAGCGGCAGTTCGACAGCCTCACCCTATATTGTCGATGCTCATCATTGCCCTCTCCTTAATTAATCATGTGTGTCGACTACATTAACAACAAGGTTAGAATTAATGCCTCTTCCGTTATTGCTTTAAGCATAACTCCAATCAAGTACGCGCCAAGAATTAGACATTGGTCCAGCTTGAGTAACAATATCTAAGCATGGTTCAGATAAATCTCCTTGACACCAGATAGCCTCACCTTCCCGCCAAGGTAATGTAGACAAGGTAATGCGCCAGGTGTCATTTTCTCTACAACCAAATGACACTTCTAAATCTACCCATGCCTCATATTCTTCGCGTGATGCAGTGCCGGACTCAATTTTTCTCCTTATCCGGCATGCTGGCGCAGGTAAGAGTGTTCGATCTCTAAGCAAAATGAAGTATTCTCCAGCTACTAGCAGATAACGACGTGGATAGGTAGGGCCCTCGCAAGCATGGGTTAGCTGTTCCAAAGCAAACGTTGCACCGAGGCTTTTAGGGATTCGCTCCCACCGCTCGTAATAGTCTGATGCAATCCCAAACTCTTCTAGAACATCGCCTTGAAATTTCATCCGGCCGAAATCCGGGGTATCTCTAAACCGAAAATCGACCTGCCGATCCCAACCTACGATATCTCCTTTGCTCCAGGTGGTACCGACAAACCCCTCTTGCAAGCACAGCCATTGGAGTTGCTCCAAACTGCACTCAGCCACTGATTTAATACCGTGGAAGCTAGATCGGTCTGCTGGAATCCGAATATCACCGTGCCAATTACGAGTTTGCAACCAGAAAACCCTTGTATCAGTATCGCAATGCTCGGTTCCGCGCTGCAAAATGCGACGCTGCCATACCCCTTGGTAGTGGTTAGGCACCATAGGATCCATCATTTATATCCCGGGGAATTCGTCTTTGAGAGCTGTAGCAATTCGCTGCACATACTCATCAATAAGATTCTTTCCCTTGTCAGCAGACGCACCATGAGCCGGTGATAACACACCCGATGCCGGAGTCCAGGCAGGATTCAGCGGATAAACGTCATAAGGAGGAAAATCAGCCGGTGGATCATCGGGCAATTTTTCCAATCGGACCAAGTGTGGATGCAAGTAAAGACTCATTGATGTTTCCATCACGGCCGCATGCTCTAGTGCATAGCCTGGGAATCCATCCGGGAAAACCTTGGTCAGGGTTTCATTACTAGTAAAGTCCCAATATTCGATCCTGAGAATTTTCAGGTCATGGATGCCCTCATAGCGCAGTTCGCGCAAAGCGAGGTCAATCCCCTCGATCAGGAACATCATGTTCTCGTAATGGCCATCCATAACCGCAATACGCCGTACACCATGACGGGCAAACTCTTTAATCACATCTCGCAACATGATTGACAAGGTATGACCATCCAGACTAGTCGTACCACAGAAATGGTTCCCCCCTCCCATACGAGGCTGCGACTTGTAGCCATAGTTAAAAGGTGGGGCAACAATTGCCGCCACCTCTTCCGCAACGAGCCTGCTGATTGCGGTTGGAATCAGGTGATCGGTACCCATTGGCAAGTGAGGGCCATGTTGCTCAAGCGCACCCACAGGTATCAGCACGACTGGGGACTCTTCTTTAATGCGGTGCTGATACTCAGTCCACGTGATTTCTGCCATCAAATTACTTCTAGACATAAATACCCCTATCAATGCTCAACCTAAAAACCATGGAAATAGGACCTACCACCCCACAATCAGCATTTAATATTCATGCCCTCGCAACCATTCCACATACTCCTAAACTCCGCTTTCCAGCGTATGTGATGGCGTGTAACCGAGTTGCCGTTCTGACTCGCTGGTATCCCAAGGGCCTTGTCGATCCAAGTGCCAGCACCCATCACCAAGATGAATTTCCGCTTTCGGGATCAATTTCTGGATAATTCCTGCAGCCTCGCGCATGGTGCAGCGCGAAGCGCCATTAATATTCATCGCCATACCGTATTGCTTCCCTTTGCCAAGGCACTAGAAATGAAGCAACAAAAAACCTGATCTACCGCTTTGTAAGTGAGGCGAAATCGATGAACTGACTGACATACTGATGTCTCCAGATCGTCAACCTGCTTCACACATGCAGGGCATGCCGCCGCCCTCGCCGTGGCGAAATTCAGGGCAAAGCGGGGAACACCCGTCGTGATGTCCGGGCGCGGATCGCGCCGCGGCGATGGCGTGATTAGCGAAGCGAACGGAAACAGCCCGCCTTCTCGTGGCCTGGTGCGTTCGACGTGGTCGGCGCGGCTGGTTGGAACGATGTCTGGTGAAACTCTCGCACTGGTTTCATGGCTTTCTCCTTGCAGCGGGTGTGTCTGCGTAGCGGTTTTTTATGGGTCGCAGATCGTTTTTTATCGTGCTTGGCTGGCAATACCACCGTGTGCCGTTGAGGGCGGCGGACACGCGGGGGAGGGCAATGCTTGTGGCACGGGGACACATGGCTGGGCAAGCCCCCGCGCCGGCCGTCATTCGTTCAGCAGGCGCGTGACCTTGCGCTGATGCATCACGCGACCGATGGTATTGAGCAGCAGCTGGGCGGCCAGGATAGTGGTCGAGCCCGAGTGGTCGTAGTCCGGGGCGACTTCGACCAGGTCGATGCCAATGATGTCGCCCTGTTCGGCCAAGCCGGCGAACAGCTCCAGTCCCTCGTAATAGTTCAGACCGCCGTGGCTCGGCGTGCCGGTGCCCGGGGCGATCGACGGGTCGAAACCGTCGATATCAATGGTCAGGTAGTAGCGCACGCCCTTCGGAATGCGATCGAGCACGCCCTGGATGCCGAGCCGGCGCAGGTCGCGCACCGAGATGATGTCCGAGCCCATTTCGCGCGCCTGGGCATAGCCGTCGCGCGCCGTTGACGACACATTGCGGATGCCGATCTGGGTCATGCCGGTCACCACCTCTTTTTCGGCAGCGCGGCGCAGCGGGTTGCCATGGCCGTGACGCACGCCGTGACGCTCGTCGACGAAGTCGAGGTGGGCATCGATATGTACCACGTGGAATGGCTCCTGGCCGGCAAAGGCATTGATGCACGGGATATTGATCGAGTGATCGCCGCCCAGTACCACCGGCAGCGCGCCGGCCTCCAGAATCTTGCGTACGCCGTACTCGATGTTGGCGTGGCTCTGCTCGGTGTTGGTGTGCACCATGTCGGCGTCGCCGATGTCGACGATGCGCACCTCGTCGGTCGGCAGGTAGACCACGTCGTCCTCGAAGTCATAGGCACCACTGTGACCGAACGAGAACAGCGTCGAGGCCTCGCGGATGCCGCGCGGGCCGAAACGCGCGCCGGCGCGCCACTGAGTGCCCATGTCGAACGGCGCGCCCAGGATCGCCACGTCGGCGTCGATCGCATCCCAGTCCAGGCAGATCGGCGACTTGGCGAAGGTGCAGATGCCGACAAAGGGCAGGTTCAGCCGGCCCGAATCATAGGTGTTCTGTGGCATGGTGGAGTCCTCTATGTGAATGAATATGAGCGGCACGACCGCGACGCCATTCGACCCCGCCATGCCCGTACATCACGCCCTCATTCTTAGTGCTTTATGACGTCGGTAAAATTGGTATATTCAGAAGCAGACTTCGCTAATTTCCGAACAAAGAGCGCCGTGATGAAGATCCAGGATGCCGACCTCAAACTGCTGCGCATTTTCGAAACCATCGTTCAATGCGGGGGCTTCGCCGCGGCCCAGTCGACGCTGAACATCGGCGCATCGAGCATCAGCGAATACGTGGCGCAGCTGGAAACGCGGCTGGGAGTACGCCTGTGCGAGCGGGGCCGCGCGGGCTTTCGGCTGACCGAGGAAGGCGTGCAGCTGCACGCGGCGGCGCAGCGACTGCTGGGCGCGGTGGACATCTTTCAGATGGAATCGGCGTCGGTGCGCAATGAGCTGAGCGGGCAACTGCGCCTCGGTATGATCGAGGCGACGCTGACCGACCTGGCCTCGCCGCTGCTGCCGGCGGTGCGCCGCTTCGGCCAAGCCGCACCGGAGGTAAATCTGCAGGTGCTGACCGACACCTCATCGGGCTTGGAGCAGCGGGTGCTGGATGGGCGCTTGCACCTGGCGGTGGGCCCCTTCCCGGTCGAGATCCCCGGCCTCGACTACACGCCGCTCTACCACGAAGAACAGGGGCTGTACTGCTCGCCGCCCCACCCCTGGTTCGACCGCGCCGATGCCGAGCTAACGACGGAAGAGCTGAAGACGGCAAAGCTGGTCGAGCGCGCTTACCTTGGCCGGCAGGAACTCGACCAGCTAGGCGTCGCCAAGCCGGCCGCCTCGGTCGACAGCGTGGAAGGCCGGGCGATGCTCATTCTGTCGGGTAATTACATCGGCTTTCTGCCGCCGCACTACGCCCAACAGTGGCTGAGCCACGGCCTGATGCGCCGGCTGCTGCCCGAGCGCTGCGTCACCCGTCTGTCGTTCCAGATACTGACCCGGCGGGGGATGCCGTTGCCACGCGTGGTGCGCGGCTTCATCGAGCATCTGCAGGCGGCAGCCCGGACGGCATTGACAACTTAATGCGGTTTTGTTGCATAACTCCTTCCGCCGGCTGCGCCCGGACTTGGTAGGCTGCGAGGGTGAATCCATACCCGCAGACGAGCTACCGCACCACCAACTGGCCCGAGTACAACCGCAGCCTGCAGCATCGAACTGGCCTGACCGTGTGGGTGTCCCCCGACTTGCCGTGGCTCGGCAATGAGCGACCGGGTCAGGGCGGACGGCCAACAACCTGTCGCGATGCCGCTATCCAAACCGTGCTGACCATGAAGGTATTGTTTAGCTTGGCGCTACGCCAAGCCCGAGGTCTGGTATGCAGTCTGCTTCGCTTGCTGCAGCTGGATTGGTCAGTGCCGTGCTACAGCACGGTCAGTCGCCGACAGGCGACGTTGACCGGCCGGATTCCAGTACGTTGTTCCCATGAACTCCTGCATCTGCTGGTCGACAGCACCGGCATCAAGGTTCATGGCGAGGGCGAGTGGAAGGTAAAGAAACATGGGTCGGAGTACCGTCGGGTCTAGCGCAAGGTGCATCTGGCCATTGATGCCAATACGCTCGACATTTGAGCGGTGGAGATGACTGACCATCGCCAAGGCGATGCCGCCCAAGCCAAAGAGCTGCTGTTGCATCGCCCGGCAGATGTTGTCTTGGCTAGTTTCGTGGCGATGGCGCCTATGACACACGCGGGGTTTATCGGGCCGTTGTCTTTCGAGGCGGAGAGGTCATTGTGCCGCCTCGTCGCAATGGCCAACCTTGGCGGGAAACGTTCGCTTGGGCGACCGCTCGCAACGACACCTTGGCGGCCGCTCACCATCTTGGTTGGCGACTCTGGAAGAGGTGGAGTTGCTACTATCGGCGCAGTTTGGTCGAAACCACCATGTATCGCTTCAAACGCCTGGGCGACCACTTGGCCGCCCGTCGGCCTGAGCGTCAGGCTGCAGAAGTGCACATTCGTTGCGCCATCCTGAATACGTTCAACCGTCTTGGCATGCTGGTAACGGTTCCCATGGACTGAAATCCGTCAGGGCTTGGGGAGACTCAAACCTCGCCCGGATTATGCAACAAGGCCATTTTTGATAGAAATTTCTATGATTAGCCAATGGCTTGAAAATTACCTATTGTCATTAACATAGTAAAATCAGCGGTTTGTTTGTATTGTTTTTGGCTGGTTGGTATTTTAGTGATTTATTTCATCAGTCGCTATTGACGACGTGGGGTCTGATCGATATAGTTCGCCCCCTTGCTGCTGACCCAGCAACGCCACGAAGCGAAGCCGTCAGCAACAACGCTCTTTAACAGCACGAACAACCGATAGGTGTGAGGGCCTGGATTGATCAGGAGCTCATGCCGCAAGATTAAGGAAATCGCATGGTTTCTTTGAGCTTGCAGCCAAGTACGAAATTAGCGAAAGATTGAACTGAAGAGTTTGATCCTGGCTCAGATTGAACGCTGGCGGAATGCTTTACACATGCAAGTCGAACGGCAGCACGGACTTCGG
>NZ_JAUEDK010000062.1 GCF_030385785.1 Crenobacter oryzisoli | reverse complement strand
GGCGGTCGGTTTCTTGACCTGCAAAGCAGACAGGATGCTGGTTTGTTCCTGGCTAATCGATGAGATCCCCGAGATTGGCTGAGTGTTGTTCAAGGTCACGCGGTGGTGTTGAATCCGACGCAGCAGTGATAGCGCCCGTTCGGGCGACAGGCTACTTTCACTGGCAGCAAGGCGCTGGCGCATTACTCGATACAGAACCAAAGCCATGAAGCAGATCATGGCGTGGGCACGGATACGGTCCGGCAGCCGGTGGTAGACCGGTCCGATTTCGATTTCCGACTTCAGCACGCGGAAGCCGCGTTCGATATCCGCGAGTGACTTATAGCGCTCGATGACTTCGTCGGGCTTCAGATCAGCGGTATTGGTCACCAGCAGGAGTTTGCCGTCCATCAGCCGTGCATGCGCCAGCGCCTGTGCGTCGATGTCGTAGCTGAACAGCTCACTCTTGAGATTGACGCGGACGATGCGCGCCAAGTGTGCTTCGCATACCTCATGGTAGAAACGCGCCCGCGCGCCACCATCCGATAGCTTACGGCCTCGGCTACGTTTGCCGGCATCTTGCGCATCGAGTTTGCCGGTCCATTCGGCTGCCTTCCGCTCCAGCTCGGCGATCAGACGGTCGCGCTGTGCGCCTTGCTCAGCGGCGGTTTCCGGGTTATGCGCGATGATCAGGCGCAAGCCTTCCCATTCAAGCTCACCGGTGACTTCCTGGGTTGCATTCAGGCAATCCGCCTGCTGAAACGGTGTCAGTAACTCGACGAAGTCGGAGTAGCGGCGCCCCGGCACCGCCAGGATGAATTCGAGCGGCTGACCGCTCGGCAGGCTGATCGCCTGCAATTCGGCCAGGTTGTCGGTGGACAGCAGCCCACGGTCGGCGACGGCGATCACACGCCGGATCGGGAAACGCTGGATCACCTTCTCGATGGTCGGCTTGAGCGTCGTGACTTCGGCGGTATTACCATCGAACACTTCGTGGTAGAGCGGAATGCCGTCGGCAGTCTGCACCACGCCGAGCATGAACTGGCGGGCGATCACGCCTTCCTTGGCCATGCCGAATTTGCGCACATCGCCATCCTGCTGCGACAGGCCTTCGGCACGGATGGTGGTCATGTCATAGAACACCACTGCCAGTTCCTGATCGAGCAGCGGACGTAGCAACGCAGACACGACCTGGTCGACGGCGTCTTGATGCACGATCAAGGCATCCATCGCACGCAGCAGGTGCTGGTGCTCGATGGCTTCGGCAACGATGCCAGGCAGGCTGACGGTTTCCAGCCAGCGCAGCACACCGAGCTTGGAGTCGGGGTCGCACAGTCGATTAAGCACCATCACCCGAACCAAGGCTTCTATGTCGATGCTGTGGCGGGTACGGCGGAAGGCTTTGCGCAGCTGACCAAAGCCCAGTTCTTCCCAAAGCTCGGTCAACGCCCAAACGTCACCCAGTGCACGGGCCGATTCGAAGGTCGGTGCGACATGGTCAGGCATGGAACGACCGGTCAGGCGCAGTAAGCCGGAAATGACGGACTCGAGCTCCGAGCCAATCTGGTCAAGCCGTCCGAGGGTGGCGACGGTGCGTTTTTTGACGCGCCCATCCTCCCCCCGGTAAGACTCGACCAGTTGAACGTAACGGCGGCTGCCGGACTTGGTGACTTTGACAAACATGCCGTCACTTTATCAGGCATATAGTGCATGTCAAATAACGGTTTTATGGTCAAAAACGTGCCACCACAAGAGTTTTGGCGAAATCGACACTGAAACCCGCATGGTTATTAGAGGTCAGCAGCGAAAACAGGCAATTTTTGGGGGCGAACTGTCGAACTCGGGATTTCGAGACAGGAAGAAGCAGGCCAGACAAGGCTATGCCAAACACAAGAAGCGGGAAGTTTTTACTTCCCGCTTCTTTTTTTCCGAGCCACGGCGAATGATTGCTCAGTGTTGACCATGTTGATGGCCATTTATGACTGTGGCATGTTTAACTGCTCTAGCGGCAGCCGTCACCTTCCATACCCTTATCCGGTCCCATCATGTAGATTGGATGTCTATTATTGAAACTGTTGTTGCAATCGCTTTGCGGTGCTGTGGATCGTAGTGGCAGCCCGAAAGAAGGATTTCGACGATGGACCCCAAAAAGATTATCCGTCATGTCTTACGTCTACGCTTTCACAATGATGCATGGGCTGGCGATCTATTGGTCTGCCTTATCGGCATTCTGATTGCCTTGCTGGTGATGCTTTACTGACTCTCCCGCTGTTGGATTTTTACCGTTATCCGACATGAACCATGTGCCCTCGCTGACAAGACGAGGCAACAAAAAACCCGCCGAAGCGGGTAGTCGACAATTTAATGATAAAACGGCGGCGGTGTGGTGAGGCCGCGGTACCGTAAGTGGTGGCTAGCTACAAGATTCGGGGGAAGTTCGCATTCGTTTTGCCGGCAGATCAACGCACCAACTGCGACCATACGCCACAGTTCATCATGCGTCAGCCGCGGTGCCGCCTCGGCCAGATTCTCGGCCAACAGGGCAGCTGCATGCAGACCAGTCAAGTTGCCAGGGACGGCCCCTTCCCCTCGTACCATCATTTCGAAGATATCCAGAGCGTTCATCGGTGGCGCTCGCTTCGGGAGTGGACGAATCCTAAATATAGGATCTGCGGCGTGAGCGATCGATTGATGCGACGAAAGGACATGGCGATGGCCTAGCGATTCTCAACTTCATTTTCTGTGAAACATCCTTAATCTATGCCCCAGAAAGCCGCTTCCATCGGGTATGATGGCTAGCATTCAGTCTTGGACTGACGGACTTGGCTGCAGCGATGGCAAAAGTGCTTGATTCGTGGTGTAGCCCGGCGTGTCTTTCGCAAAGTCCGTCTAGTCACGATAAAAGGATGTTATCGCCATGCTGTTGATGATAGATAATTACGACTCGTTCACTTACAACCTTGTCCAGTATTTCGGCGAGCTAGGCCAAGACGTGCAGGTGTACCGCAACGACGAGATCACCCTTGAGCGCATTGCCGAGCTGGCACCGCAATACCTGGTGATTTCCCCGGGGCCCTGTTCTCCGAACGAAGCGGGCGTGTCGGTTGAGGCTATCCATCGCTTTGCAGGGGAGATTCCAATTCTGGGGGTCTGCCTCGGCCACCAGAGCATCGGTCAGGCCTTCGGGGGCAAGATCGTTCACGCTCAGACGCTGATGCATGGAAAGACCTCTCCGGTCGCTCACAAGGATATCGGGGTGTTTCGCGGCTTGCCCAACCCCGTCACCTGCACGCGTTACCACAGCCTGGTCATTGAACCGAACAGCCTGCCCGACTGTCTGGAGGTAACTGCCTGGACTGACGACGGCGAGATCATGGGGGTGCGGCACAAGACGCTGCCGATCGAGGGGGTACAGTTCCACCCGGAATCGATTCTGACCGAGCACGGTCATGCCATGCTCGATAACTTCCTGAAAGAACACGCCTGAAGGTGCGGTCGAGAGTCGCTAAGTCCTCTCAGCGTTGTTGCTCTGCCCTGCTTTCACTATCTGCGACAGAGCGCCTGACTGGGACCGCTGCGTCGAGTGCCAGCTTCGGAGACACCCGGCAACGCCTCATTGTTTAGCGGCTCTAAGCCAAACGCGAGCCACAACGTATTGGAGACGCCAGAAACATGATTACCCCACAGGCCGCGCTAAACCGGCTGATTGACCAGAACGAACTGTTTTACGACGAAATGCTCGACCTGATGCGTCAGATCATGCGCGGCGAGGTGTCGCCGGTGCTGATGGCGGCCATCCTGGTCGGTTTGCGCGTGAAGGTAGAGAGCGTGCTGGAGATCGCCGCTGCCGCCACCGTGATGCGCGAATTCGCCACGCCGGTGCCGGTGACCGACCGTACTCACCTGATCGACATCGTCGGGACCGGTGGTGACAAGGCGCGCACCTTCAACATCTCCACCACCGCCATGTTCGTGGCCGCCGCCGCCGGTGCACGGGTTGCCAAGCACGGCAACCGTGCGGTGTCGTCCAGCAGCGGCAGCGCCGACGTGATCGAGGCGCTGGGCATCAGCCTGGCCCTGTCGGCCGAACAGGTGGGCCAGAGCATCGACAAGGTCGGCCTGGGCTTCATGTTTGCCCCCAACCACCATTCGGCGATGCGCCATGTCGCGCCGGTGCGCAAGGAACTGGGCGTACGCACCATCTTTAACATTCTCGGCCCGCTCACCAACCCGGCCCAAGCCGAAAACCAGCTGATGGGCGTGTTCCACCCTGACCTGGTCGGCATCCAGGCGCGGGTGCTGAAGGAGTTGGGCAGCCGCCACGTGCTGGTGGTGCACGGCCGCGACGGCCTCGACGAGATCACCATCGCAGACAAGACGCTGGTAGCCGAGCTGAAGGACGGCCGTATCGAGGAGTACGAAATCGACCCGCGCCAGTTCGGTATCGCGCTGGCCGACGACCTGAAGGCGATCCGTGTCGACACCGCCGAGGAATCGCAGCGCATGGTACTGTCGGTGCTGGCAGGTTCGCACGGTCCGCATCGCGACATCGTGCTGCTCAATGCTGGTGCGGCCATCTACGCCGCCGGCGTTGCCGACTGCCTGGCCGAGGGCATAGAGCGCGCCCGCGAGGCGATAGACTCCGGTCGTGCCCGTCAGAAACTTGACGAGCTGGTACAATTCACTCGGTCACTAGCCGCCTGACATTCAGAACAACACGGTTCGGCCAACATTGTTGGCCGTTTTTGCTGGCGGCGACGCTGTCATCACATCACTACAAAAGCGCTAAGCAATGCACACTCCCTCCAAAGACATCTTTAAGGCGTATGACATCCGCGGCGTAGTCGGCAAAACGCTGACCGCGGAAGCTGCCGAGCTGATCGGCCGCGCCATCGGTAGCGAAGCGCAGGTGCGCAACGTAAAGGCGATCGTGGTCGGCCGCGATGGTCGTCTGTCCGGCCCGGAGCTGGTCGAGGCGCTGTCGAACGGCATTCGCGCCGCCGGCATCGACGTGATCGACGTCGGCCGTGTCGCCACGCCGATGCTCTACTTTGCCGCCTATAAGCTCGAAACCCTGTCGGGCGTGATGGTGACCGGCAGCCATAATCCGCCGGACTACAACGGTTTCAAGATGATGCTGGCTGGCGAGACGCTGGCAGGTGATGCCATCCAGGCATTGCGTCAGCGCATCAAGGAGAAGAATTTCTCTGAAGGCGAAGGCCGTTACGACACCTACGACATCGCCGAGGCGTATCTGGAGCGCATTACCTCTGATATCAAACTGTCGCGCCAGATGAACATCGTGGTCGATTGCGGTAACGGCGTACCGGGCGCGTTTGCGCCGGTGCTGTTCCGGCGCCTGGGCTGCCGTGTGCGCGAGCTATTCTGCGACGTCGATGGTACCTTCCCGAATCACCACCCGGATCCGGCCAAGCCGGAAAACCTGCAGGATGTGATCGAAGCGCTGGCCAAGACCGACTCGGAAATCGGCCTCGCCTTCGACGGCGACGGCGACCGCCTCGGTGTGGTCACGAAAGATGGCACCATCATCTGGCCGGACCGCCAGCTGATGCTGTTTGCCGCCGACGTGCTCGAGCGTCACCCGGGTGCCAAGGTAATCTACGACGTGAAGTCCACCCGCTTGCTGGCGCCGTGGATTCGCGAGCATGGTGGCGAGCCGGTGATGTGCCGCACCGGCCACAGCTTCATCAAGGCTGCGATCAAGGAAACCGGCGCCCTGGTGGCCGGTGAAATGAGCGGGCACGTGTTCTTCAAGGAGCGCTGGTACGGCTTCGACGACGGTCTGTACGCGGGGGCACGCCTCTTGGAAGTGTTGTCGCAGGTTGATAACCCGAGCGAGCTTCTCAATGCGCTGCCAAACTCGGTGTCGACGCCGGAGCTTAACCTGAAGATGGCGAAGGAAGGCGACAACCACGAACTGATCGCCAAGTTGCAGGAAACCGCTCAGTTTGACGGGGCTGACGAGGTGATCACCATCGACGGTCTGCGCGTCGAGTATCCGGACGGCTTTGGGTTAGCCCGCGCGTCGAACACCACGCCGGTGATCGTGCTGCGTTTCGAGGCTGACAACAAGGACGCGCTCGAACGCATCAAGGGCGACTTCCGCAAGGTGCTAGCCTCCGCTACCGACGCCAAACTGCCGTTCTGACACACGCCAAGGTTGGCCGAACGCCGACCTTGAACCACACTGGGGACATGGCCCGCGCTGTGTCCCCGTTGCATTGAAAGGAACTCTATGTACGCTCAAGCCGCCAGCACGCTGACTACCGTGCGCGACCTGCTGCGCTTTGCCGTGTCACGTTTCAACGAAGCCGGCCTCACTTACGGGCACGGTTCCGACAACGCCTACGACGAGGCGGTGTACCTGATCTTGGCAACGCTGAAGCTGCCAATCGACCAGCTGGAACCTTATCTCGATGCTCGCCTGTTGGAAGTCGAGATCAAGGATGTCCTCGATGTGATTGAGCGTCGCGCTGTTGAGCGCATCCCCGCTGCCTACCTGACCCATGAGGCTTGGCAGGGCGAGTTCAGCTTCTATGTCGACGAACGGGTGATTGTGCCGCGCTCGTTTATCTACGAATTGCTCGGCGAGCCACTGGCACCGTGGATCGAGCATAATGAGCTGGTTCACCGTGCCCTCGACCTGTGCACCGGCTCGGGCTGCCTGGCGATCCAGTTGGCGCATCACTACCCGGATGCCAAAGTCGATGCAGTGGACATCTCACTCGACGCGCTGGAAGTGGCTGGCATCAACGTACAGGGCTACGGCCTGGAGGACCGGGTCAACCTGATCCACACCGATCTGTTCGAGGGTCTGGAGGACACCTACGACCTGATCATCTCCAACCCGCCCTACGTCGACGCCGAATCGGTTGACGAGCTGCCGGAGGAATACCTGCACGAGCCGGAACTGGCACTGGGCTCAGGGCTTGATGGCCTTGATGCCACCCGGGTAATTCTTGAAAAGGCGGCCGACTTTCTGAATCCGAAGGGTGTGTTGCTGGTCGAGATTGGCCACAACCGCGAAGTGCTGGAAGCCGCTTTCCCTACCCTGCCCTTCGTCTGGCTGGATACCAGTGGTGGCGATGGCTTCGTGTTCCTGCTGACCCGCGAGGACCTGGTGGCCATGCGCGGCGAGTAATCCGCCTAGTCCCATAAAAACGCCGGCTCCACAGAGTCGGCGTTTTTTATTTCCGGCCGATGTGGTCGGCCAGCCCCGCTGTTACTGGAAACCAAAATTGCGCAGTAGAACCGTTCCGGTCAGCAGCATGACGACGCCGATTACCAGATCGAGCACGCGCCAGCTCGCCGGTTTCTCGAATACCGGCGCGAGCTTGCCGGAGAAAAAGCCGATCGCCACGAACCAGGTAATCGAAGCGGTGATGCAGCCGAGGATAAAGCTCAACTGCGAGCCCGGTCCGTAAGCAGACGACAGGCTCCCGATCAGCACCACGGTGTCGAGCCACACATAGGGGTTGAGCAGCGTCACCGCCAGGATGGTGCGGATGACGGCCTTCCTGTCGCGCTCGACGCTGTCGCTGAGCGTCAATCCCGACGGCGCCAGCGCGGCGCGAAATGCCTTGTACGCCAGCCAGAACATGAAGGCGGCACCGAGCCAGGTCACCGTTTTGACGAACAGCGGCAGGCCGGCGATCAGGCTGCCCATGCCGAACACCCCCGCACTGATTAGCAGAATGTCGCAGACGACGCAGATGACGACGATGGGTGCCACATGGCTGCGGCCGAGCCCCTGTCTGATGACGTAGGCGTTCTGGGGGCCGATGCCGATGATCTGGCCGGCGGACAACATCAGCGCAGACAGATAAACACTGGGATTGAAAAACATAGTAAAGGCGGCGGTAAGC
Organism: Crenobacter oryzisoli; assembly: GCF_030385785.1. Lineage (GTDB taxonomy): Bacteria > Pseudomonadota > Gammaproteobacteria > Burkholderiales > Chromobacteriaceae > Crenobacter_A > Crenobacter_A oryzisoli. The sequence goes on along the minus strand of NZ_JAUEDK010000062.1, from coordinate 15,887 downwards.
CGCAGAAACAAAGGGATTGGAGCGACAGCCTACGTTTATCGGCTTGTTGAATCAAACTGATTGTTTTACTGTTTCATTAGTAGAATTAATAATCGAGTTTGGCCGGAAGGAGCCGTCGTGTTCGACCCTCGTCACCTACAAGCCTTGTCCGCCGTGGTCGACTCGGGCGGCTTCGACAAGGCGGCCAGTCAGCTGTTCATCACCCAGTCGGCGGTGTCGCAGCGCATCCGCCAGCTCGAGGACAGGATTGGCCAGTTGGTGCTGACCCGCACCACCCCAGTGCAGCCGACGACAGTCGGACGCCGCCTACTCCAGCATTACCGTCAGTTGTCGCTGATGGAGGCCGACCTGATGGATGCGCTACAGCCGGACAACGATGCCAATCAGTACACCACCCTGGCCGTCGGCGTGAACAATGACAGCCTGGCGAGCTGGTTCCTGCCGGCGATCGCTCCGCTGCTGGCCGAACGGCGGCTACTGCTCGATGTGATGCTCGATGATCAGGACTACACGCACGAGCTGATGCGCCAGGGTCATGTGATAGGTTGCGTCAGCACCCGTGCGCAACCTATCCAGGGCGGCGACAGCGTTCCGCTCGGGGTGATGCGCTACCGCTGTCTTGCGACGCCGGCTTTTGCCATCCGCCACTTCCCCGGTGGGCTAAGCCATGAGGCACTGGCCAAGGCGCCGGCAATCGAGTTCAGCCACAAAGACGACCTGCACAGCGAGTACCTGGCCGACAAGCTTGGCTATCGCGGCAGCTATCCGCGCTTCCTGCTGCCGAACCCAGCGAGCTTTATCGATGGCACGCGGCTGGGCTTCGCGTACAGCCTGTTGCCTGAGCTGATGCTTGGGGACGAGCTGGCCAAAGGCGAACTGATCGACCTGACCCCTGGGCAATGGGTCGACCTGCCGCTTTATTGGCATCACTGGCGGGTGGGCTCGGCGTTGGTCGAAGACTTGGCGGATACCCTGCTCGCCTATTGCCGTCAGGCGCTACGGCCGATTCCGGACCGGAGCTAAGAGCCTGTTCTAGGTCTTGTTACGGACTATGCTGACCGGATTGGCGGTGGGCGGGGGCGGGGGCTTTGGGGCTGGATGGGCGATGACTACTTCCCTTTGAACCCGGGCATGCCTTTAGCCAGGTCGCTTTGGGCCAAGGGCAAGGCGGCTTGTACTGCAGTCAGGAAGTCAGCTTACAAATCCTCGATGGGAATGGAGCGGCGGAAGAAGTCGGCCCAGGCAAATTCGGCAAAGGCAGTCGGCGTCTTATCGTAGCCGCCGGCATTTCGCACGTAGCCGGCAAGAGAACGGTAAGTGACATCGACCAGCTTCTCCATTTGATGCGGGATGGCCGAGTAAGAATGTCGCACGCCGTGCTCATCCAGCGGGTGAACCAACAGGTGCTTGTTCATTTCCTTCCAGAAATCTTCCAGGCTGTAGGAAGACAGATCAGCCTCAACCTCAAAAAAGCCTGTTACGACACCGGCCTCGAAAGCCGCCCGGCCCAGGTGATGATGGTCGGTAATATACAGTTTCCTCCGGCCCAATCACGGCAGGCATCGGATGGGACGGCATAAAGTCCCGTTGCTCCTGGTGCTTTAGCGAGGCCAAGTGCTTTTTCTTGTCCCGAACTTCAATCATGCCAACTGTGATCTGGGTTGGATGGAGTTCATGAATCGCCGACTCCTTGATATTGGACATCTTGCTCTCCTTCAACCAACTCGGCCCACGCTGGGCTGCTCCGCCACTGAAGGATAGCAAACACGGCCGCGATCAAATGAAGGAGAGCCGGCGACCTCGTGAATGTCCGCCGGCATAAAAAAACGGAAGCCAGAAGGCTTCCGTTTTGCAGTGGTGCTGGTCGCGAGCTTAGCCGACCCACTTGCGGGCGTTGGCGAACATCCGGTACCAACCGCCGAGCTCTTGCCAGTCGTCCGGGTGCCAGCTGTTCTGCATCGCACGGAACACGCGTTCCGGGTGTGGCATCATGATGGTGAAACGGCCATCAGGCGTGGTGACGCCGGTGATGCCCTGCGGCGAACCGTTCGGGTTGAGCGGATAGGTCTCGGTCGAGCGGCCGTTGCCGTCAATGTAGCTCAGTGCCACGGTTACCTTGTCGATCGCGCCCGGCGCGAACACAGCGCGGCCTTCGCCGTGGCTGACCACCACCGGCAGCTCGCTGCCGGCCATGTCGGCCAGGAAGATCGACGGCGATTCCGGCACGCGCACCATGCTGAAGCGCGCTTCAAACTGCTCCGACTGGTTGCGGCGGAAATGTGGCCAGTTCTCGGCGCCCGGAATGATCTCGGACAGGTTCGACATCATCTGGCAGCCGTTGCACACGCCAAGCGCAAAGGTGTCGGAGCGCTGGAAGAAGCCTTCGAACTGATCGCGAGCGCGGGCGTTGAACAGAATGCTCTTCGCCCAGCCTTCGCCGGCACCCAGCACGTCGCCGTAGCTGAAGCCGCCGCAAGCCGCGAGGCCTGCGAACTCTTCCAGTGAACGGCGACCGCTGATGATGTCGCTCATGTGCACGTCCACCGCCTCGAAGCCGGCGCGGGTGAACGCTGCGGCCATCTCGACTTGACCGTTCACGCCCTGCTCGCGCAGTACTGCCACGCGCGGACGCTTGCCAGTGGCAATGAACGGTGCGGCCGGGTCGGCGTTGACGTCGAAGCTCAGGTTGACCGACAGGCCCGGGGCCTTTGGATCGGCCAGCAAGGCAAACTCGCTGTCGGCGCAGGCCGGGTTGTCGCGCAGACGCTGAATGCGGTAGCTGGTTTCGCTCCAGGTGCGCTGCAGCTCAGTGCGCGGCTCGTTGAGCAGCTCCTGGCCGCGGTGCTTGATCACCAGGCGGTCGTCGCCGTTGACGCGGCCGATCACAAACAGTTCGCGGCCAATGCCAGCCTGCATGAAGCGTGCGATAACCTCGGAGGTGTTGGCCTTCTTCACCTGCAGTACCGCGCCGAGTTCTTCGTTGAACAGTACGCGCATGATGCGGCCATGGGTCGTCTGCTCGTCGCTCGGTTGCACCAAATCTTCGGCGAAGCGCTGGGCGTTCTGACGCTCGATCACCAGTTCCTGCAGATCGATGCTCACGCCCACATGGCCGGCGAACATCATTTCGGACAGGGTGGCGAACAGGCCGCCTTCCGAGCGGTCGTGGTAGGCGAGCAGCATGTCGTCGCGCAGCAGCGACTGCATGGTGTTGAAGAAGGTGACCAGTTGCTGCGGGCTTTCCACGTCGGTGGCGCGGCCGTGCGGGTAGTTCCACACCTGGCCGAACGCCGAGCCGCCCAGGCGGCAGCGACCGTAGCCCAGATCGATCAGGATCAGATCGGTGTCCTTGTCGGACTTCAGCTCCGGGGTCACCGACTTGCGCACGTCTTCCACCGGGGCGAAGGCCGATACTACCAGCGACAGCGGGGAGGTAACGGTTTTCTGCTCGCCGTTTTCCTGCCAGGTCGTCTTCATCGACAGCGAATCCTTGCCCACCGGGATGCTGACGCCGATTTCCTGCGACAACAGCGACACTGCTTCGACGGTCTGGAACAGCTTGACGTCCTCGCCCGGGTGGCCTGCAGCGGCCATCCAGTTGGCCGATAGCTTGACGTTGTCCAGCTGGCCGACAAACGCCGACGCAATGTTGGTCAGCGCCTCACCTACTGCCATGCGGCCAGACGCGGCTGCCGAGTGCAGTGCGGTCGGCGCTTTCTCGCCCATCGCCATCGCCTCGCCACGGATGCTGTCGAAGCCCATCGTGGTGATGGCCGCATCGGCCACCGGTACCTGCCACGGACCAACCATCTGGTCGCGATAGGTCAGGCCACCCACGGTGCGGTCGCCGATGGTGATCAGGAACTGCTTGCTGGCCACGACCGGCAGGCGCAGCACGCGGTAGGCGGTTTCGCGCAGGTCGAAGCGCGAAGCGTCGAACACGCGGAATTCCGGCTCCTGCGACTTCACGTCGCGCACCATGCGCGGCGGCTTGCCGAGTAGTACGTCCAGCGGCATGTCCACCGGGCTAGCGTCGAATACGTCGTCGCGCACCTGGAGGTGACCATCATCGGTGGCGGTGCCGATCACGGCGAACGGGCAGCACTCGCGCTCGCACAGCGCGGCAAAGCGCTCTAGCGCGTCCGGCAGGATCGCCAGCACATAGCGCTCTTGCGCCTCGTTACACCAGATCTGCATCGGGCTCATGCCGTGCTCTTCCAGCGGTACCTTGCGTAGCTCGAAGATCGCGCCGCGACCGGAGTCGTTTACCAGCTCCGGCAGCGCGTTGGACAGACCGCCCGCGCCGACGTCGTGGATCGAGACGATTGGGTTCTTCTCGCCCAGCTGCCAGCAGCGGTCGATCACTTCCTGAGCGCGGCGTTCGATTTCCGGGTTGCCACGCTGTACCGAGTCGAAATCCAGGCTCTCGGTGTTGGCACCGGTGTCCATGCTGGACGCCGCACCGCCACCCAGACCGATCAACAGGCCCGGACCGCCCAATTGGATCAGCAGCGCGCCTTCCGGAATCTGGTGCTTCTCGATCTGCTGCTCTTGGATATTACCGACACCGCCGGCCAGCATGATCGGCTTGTGGTAGCCGCGCATCTCGCCGTCGACTTCCTGCTCGAAGGTGCGGAAGTAACCGTTTAGGTTCGGTCGGCCGAATTCGTTGTTGAATGCGGCGCCGCCGATCGGGCCTTCGATCATGATCTGCAGCGGCGAGGCGATGCGGCCCGGACGGCCGTACTCGGCTTGGTCAGCGCGGTATTGCTCCCACGGCTGGGTGAAGCCCGGAATGTTCAGGTTCGACACCGAGAAACCGGTCAGACCGGCCTTCGGACGCGCGCCGCGGCCGGTGGCGCCCTCGTCGCGGATCTCGCCGCCGGCACCGGTGGCCGCACCGGCGAACGGCGCGATTGCGGTCGGGTGGTTGTGCGTCTCGACCTTCATCACGATGTGGGTCGGTTCGCTGTTGAAGCCGTAGCTCTGGGTGTCGGCGTTCGGGTAGAAACGGTCGATGACGCCGCCCTCGATCACCGAGGCGTTATCCTTGTAGGCGACCAGCGTGCCTTGCGGATGGGCCTTGTGGGTGTCGCGGATCATGCCGAACAGCGTCTTGTCCTTCGCTTCGCCGTCGATGATGAACTGCGCGTTGAAGATCTTGTGGCGGCAGTGCTCAGAGTTCGCCTGGGCGAACATCATCAGCTCGACGTCGCTCGGGTTGCGGCCCAAGCGCTTGAAGCTGTCGACCAGGTAGTCGATCTCGTCGTCGGACAGTGCCAGCCCCAGGGACTGGTTGGCCGATTCGAGGGCGGCGCGGCCGCCTTCAAGAACGTCGACGCTGGCGTGCGGCTGCGGCGCGATATGGCTGAACAGCTGAACGGCATCATCGAGATTACCGAGCACGGTCTCGGTCATGCGATCATGCAAGAGAGCCGCCAGCGCCGCACGATGCGCTTCGGTCAACGGACTGGCAGACTTCACCCAGACTGCGGTGCCGCGTTCGATCCGGCGGATCTGGTTCAGGCCGCAGCGATGAGCAATATCGGTGGCTTTCGACGCCCAAGGCGATACGGTGCCAAGGCGTGGCACCACGAGGAAGAGTTCGGCTTCGCCACTCGGCGCCGCCTGGCTTGCAGGCTGCTCTCCGCCGGACGTCAGCAGGCGTGTCAGCGCATCGATGGATGCAGCATCAAGTTCGGCACTGCTTTCGGCGAAGTGCCAGTATTCAGTGTGGAGGGAAAGCTCGGGCAAACTGGCGGCCTTGGCCAATTCGAGCAGTTTATCGAGACGAAACTGGGAAAGGGCACGACCGCCCCTTAGCTTGAGTACCTGGGACATGCGTCACTCGCGACAGGTGTGTGGCAGGGAAGCTGTATATGATAACCCAAAACGCCAACTACGACTAAGCCTCGCCCTTCCCGCCTGTCGCCAGCTAAAATCATGTCACCATTCTAAATTATTAGTCGCAGGAGTCGTTTTATATGAAGAAAGTCGAAGCCGTTATCAAGCCGTTCAAGCTCGATGAAGTACGCGAAGCGTTATCTGACATCGGCATCAACGGCCTGACCGTTACCGAGGTGAAGGGCTTCGGTCGCCAGAAGGGCCACACCGAGCTGTACCGCGGCGCCGAGTATGTGGTCGACTTCCTGCCTAAGGTGAAGATCGAGGTGATTCTGCCGGATGATCTGGTCGACCGTGCGATCGATACCATCGTCGCCACTGCTCGTACTGGCAAGATCGGTGACGGCAAGATTTTTGTAACTCCGGTGGAGCAGGTAGTGCGCATCCGCACAGGCGAAACCAACGAGCAGGCTATCTGATTTTCCTCTTGCCGGCCGCTCTGGCCGGCAGCCTATCCCTCCCTGCAAGCCCCCTTCCCTACGCTTTTCCCGATTGACTGGAATGACTATATAGAGCGTAATAAGCTAATGGCATCATTGCGCCTGCATTGAGCCTGCTGCATTCATGGCAACGTCAGACAAATAGCAAAAAAACAGCTAATTAGAGACCGCGTAGTAATCCCAGTCTGAGACCCCGCCGCCATCAATGCGGCAAGGTAGAGCGGCGGCACTGGGAAGGTGTCTAGCGACGCAACAACGAGTATGTGTTGTTGCCGCATATAAATAAGGGGGCGCTTCAATCAATGTCCAGTCCACTTCGCTACGGACTTGCTGCCGGATTCCTGTTCACCCTTGGTGTTTATGCGCACGCCGAACCGCCGCTCTGGAAACAGCCTGCCTACAGTAATGCCATTCAGGCTGCACGGGGTGGCAAGCCACAGGCCGCTCTAGACATGCTTGAGGCCGAGCAGCGCAAGGCGCCGCTCACCGGCCCGTTGCTCGACGATTACCTGACCCTCCTCGGCTGGGTTGGGCGCAAGGATGAGGCATTGCAAAAGGCGCATGCCGTCGATCCGGCGACGCTGTCTGCAGATACGCTGGCTCAGTTGGGGCGCATCGCACGCGACAAGCGCGACTACCCTTATGCCGTCACACTCTATCGCCAGGCGCTAGCCAAGTCGCCCAGCGCCGATCACAGCGCGGGCCTGGCGATGGCTCTGTCAGATAGCGGCGACAGTACCGCGGCTTTGTCTGTGCTCGATGCTGCCAAGTCAGAGGCACCCAAGGATCAACTGGGTCTGACGCGTGCCCGCGCCTACATCCTTGCTCATTCGCCCAATTTGACTGGTGCCCTTGCCTATCTGCAGTCCAGCCGAGAGCGTTTTCCCAATGACCCCGATCTGGAGCGCAGCTATACCGAGTTGCTGCTGCGGCTTGGGGCACCGCAAAGTGCCAGCGATTCGCTCAAGCAGAGTCGGTTACTTGACCAGGATTTGAACAATCAGGTCGAGCTCGATCGGATCGCCTATGCGAGCCGCTGGGGTGATGCGGAAGAGCGCACAGAACAAGGCGAGGCCCGTTACAGGACCATCGACAAGGCGCTGATTGACAGTAAGGTAATCAAGAGCCAGTTGCCTGAGAGCGCAGCCCGACAGCGGATGACGGCGCTTGCGGACAGACTGGTGCTACTGCAGCAACGCAATCGATCACGCGAGGCGATACAGCTGTACGAGTCGCAATCCGAGGACAAATTGCCCGCTTACGCCGAAGCGGCAGTGGCGGATGCCTATCTCAAAGAGCAGCAGCCCAAGCGTGCCATCCAGCTTTACGAGCATGCTTTGGCCAACACCCCGCCCAAGGATGCGCCTCTAGACTGGCGGCTGGGCCTCGTCAATGCCTACGAAGATGCCGGCCAGACAGGCAATGCCGAAAGGGCCATGGCGCAGTTGAAGGCAGACACGCCACGAATCCGCTACGATGCGCCGAGCCGGCAGAACCGCTACAACCCCGATTATGGTCAGGTCATGCAGGCCGATGCGATGCTGCAGGCGTATCACAACCGCACAGCGTTGGCGCAGCAGAAACTCGATGGCATGCTCGATGAAGCCCCATACAACCCCGAGTTACGCAGTAATTGCGGGGCGTTGGCATTGCTGAGAGGGCAGCCTCGCGAGGCTGCAGGTATCTATACTCGGGTGCTTGTCGACGAGCCCGACTACACTGATGCAAAGATCGGCCTTGCCAGTGCGCAGATCGAAAGCGACCAGTTCGCTGCCGCCGAAAAGTCGGTTGCCGCGGCCAACGCCGCTGCACCCGAGCGCCAGAGCACGCAACAGCTCAATCAGGAATGGTATTGGCAGAATCGGCCTGAGCTGGTGGTCGACTCGGGCAAGGATCTGAGCGGTGCACGGGGTGCGGGGCAGTCCAACGAATGGAATGTCGAGGCCCGCCTCTACAGTGTGCCATTCGACTACAACTGGCGTATCTTTGTCCGCACCTATAACGGCCGCGCTTCGTTTGACGATGCGCCGGACGCGCGACGTGACACGGCCGGCGCCGGTGTGAACTATCGGTCGGCCAACTGGACCGGCGAGGCGGCCATAACCCAGTCGACCGACGGCACAGACAGGGTCGGTGGTTTCATCGCGGCCAACTGGACACCCAACGACAAACTGAGCGTTGGGCTGCGACACGAAGAAGACACCGACGCCATCCCGATCAAGGGGCGCCTGTCCGATGTGCATGGTCGCAATACCAGTGCCGAACTTGGTTATCGCGTCGACGACATCCGCCAGTTCATGGCGGCTGTGAACACGATAAGCATGAGCGACGGCAACCGTCGCGATGCGCTCACGGCCAACTGGACCGAGCGCTGGTACTCCGGGCCCACGTACCGTATAGACACCATCCTGTCTGCCTATGCCAGCCAAAACCGCGACATTCCGTCGGCCCTGTACTTCAACCCACAACGCGACAATGAGATCGGCCTGACCGCGCTGCAGGACTGGCTACTCTGGCGGAACAGCACTACCACCCTGCACCACCGGCTCGGCCTCTATCTGGGGAACTACTACCAGCAAGGCTTTGGCAGTGATACCTCCTGGCTCGCCTACTACGAGCAGGAGTGGGCTTGGACGTCGCGAGCCTCGCTACGTTACGGTTTTGCCCGAAACAGCCACCCCTATGATGGGGTGAGCGATGCCGGCAACCGCATCTACATGAACCTTGACTGGCGACTCTGATCATGACAAATAGGTACCTGTTCAATGCGCTGATCGGCCTGCTATTTATGGTCATGGCCAGTCTTGTCGGCGCAGCCCCTGCCGCCAGTGGCTCTCGACTGATTGTCCTCTGTTACCACGAGGTGGTGCAGAATGTTCAGCCCGATGACCCGTACAGCGTCGACGCGGTGGGGCTGGTGAAGCAGCTGGAGTGGATGCGCGGACGCGGCTATCAGTTCGTCAGCGTCGACGATGTGCTGGCGGATCGGGCTGGCACCCGCCCCCTGCCAGAAAAGGCGGTGCTTCTGAGCTTCGACGACGGCTATGAGAGCGTCTATTCCTATGTGTTCCCTATCCTGAAGCTGTTCAAGGCACCGGCCGTCATCGGGCTGGTTGGCAGCTGGCTCGACGCGCCGCAAGGCGGGCAGGTGAACTACAGTGGCAAAACGGTGCCGCGGGCAAATTTCCTCACCTGGCCGCAGATACGCGAAATGCAGGCCAGCGGTCTCGTCGAGGTGGCGAGCCACACTTATGACCTACATTACGGACAGATCGCCAATCCGCAGGGCAACGAGGAGCCGGCTGCCAGCACCCAGCATTACGATGTGAAGACCGAGCGCTATGAAAGCCGCGACCAGATGCAGGCAAGGGTGCGTGCCGACTTCATCCGCAATTCAGCCCTGATCAAGCGGGAAACTGGCAAGGCGCCGCGCGTGATGGTCTGGCCTTACGGCAGCTATACCAAGGAACTGACAGACATCACCACTTCGCTAGGGATGCCGATCACCCTGACGCTAGACGATGGCGTCAATTTGAGCACTACGCCGTTGAGCAGGCTGCGCCGTGTCCTGATCGACGCCAGCATGACGCTGCGCGACCTGGCCTACATCTTCAAATCGCAGGAAACGGCCCCCAATGGCTTGCCACGGCAGCCTACCCGGGCGATGAGGGTCAGCATCGATAGCATTTACGATGCCGATCCGGTGGTGTTCAACAACAACCTCGGCAAGCTGCTCGACCGCGTGAAGGAGATGGGGCCGAGCCTGGTGTACCTGCAGGCTTATTCTGATCCGGGTAATACCGGCGTTGCGCAGTCGCTCTATTTCCCCAATCGCCACATGCCGGTGCGGGCCGACCTGTTCAATCGGGTGGCTTGGCAGTTGCACACCCGGGCCGGCGTCGAGGTGTATGCTTGGCTGCCATTGCTGGCCTACCACTTGCCTGATGGTGCTCACCTGTCCCCTTACTCTACCGCCTCGCGGACGCTGATCCGGGACATTTACGAAGACCTGGGGCAGTCGGGACGGTTTGCGGGGCTGCTGATGCAGGACGATGGCCAGCAGAACGAGCAAGACGACGCCAGCGCCGATGCCTTGCGTACCTACCAGCAGTGGGGATTGCCGGCATCGCTGGAACAGATCCGGCAGGATCCGAGGCTCGCGGCGCGCTGGAGTGAGGGCAAAACCGAGCAGGTCAACGATTTTAGCCTTGAGCTTGCCAAGTTGGTGCAGCGCTACCAGCCCGATCTGCGCGTGGCCCGGACACTGAACCCGAATGTCGTGTTGCACCCCGAGTCGCGTGCATGGATATCTCAGTCATTTGACAAGTCGTTAAGCAACTATAATTACATTGTAATATCTGCACTGTCTCGCAGTACCGGTGGCGAAGATGGATTGCGCACCTTGTTCCAGAAGGTGGCGAGTTATCCGGGGGGCTTGGATAAGACCGTATTCGAGCTGCCTAGTCAGGACGGACGGAACGGGGAAGCGCCGGTGCCGGTCGATACCCTAGAGCAACGGGTTGTGGATCTGCACACCTGGGGGGCGCGAAACATCGGCTACGCCCCGGATGAGCCGTTCCAGAACAACCCGGATGTGGCGAGCTTCAAGCGCGTGTTCTCAATGACGAGCGAACCGGAGCGTTAGCGGATGCAAACCTTCCTCGGAAGTCTAGGTGCTGAATGGTATGCCCTGCCTTGGGTGCTGCTGTTGGCCTACGCGTTCTACTATCCGCTATTCATGGCCTATCTGTGGATGGTTGGAGCTCTCTACTACTATTTCCACTACGAGCGCAAGGATGCACCGCTGGAGTTGCCGCCCGATCTCGACTACCCACCGATCAGTGTTCTTGTGCCCTGTTACAACGAAGAGGAGGATGTCTACGAGACCCTCCACTTCGCCTTGGCGCTCGACTATCCCGATTTCGAAGTTATCGCGATCAACGATGGCAGCAAAGATCGCACCGGCGAGATACTCGACGAGTTGGCCGGTATTCACCCACTTTTGCGTGTGGTGCACCTGGCCAGTAACCAAGGCAAGGCAGTCGCCCTGAACACTGGTTGCCTGCTGGCGCGGCATGAGCATCTGCTGTGTATCGATGGCGATGCCCTGCTCGACCCGCATTCAGCCAAGTGGCTGATGCGCCACTTTGTCGGCAGCCCTCGAGTCGGCGCGATTACCGGCAATCCCAGAGTGCGCAACCGGACCACGCTGCTCGGCCGGTTGCAGGTGGGGGAATTCACTTCGATCATCGGCCTGATCAAGCGGGCACAACGCACCTATGGGCGTTTGTTTACTGTATCGGGAGTGATTGCTGCGTTTCGCAAGACAGCACTGCATCAGGTTGGCTATTGGAGTGATGACATGCTGACCGAGGACATCGATATCAGTTGGAAGATGCAGCTCAAGCATTGGGACGTGCGCTTCGAGCCCAGGGCTCTGGTGTGGATCCTGATGCCTGAGACGCTGAAGGGGCTCTGGAAGCAGCGGTTGCGCTGGGCCAAGGGGGGCTCGCAGGTGTTGCTGCGCAATTTCGGCATCATCCGGCATTGGCGGATGCGCCGTATGTGGCCAGTGTATGCAGAATATTTTCTCAGCGTGGCCTGGGCCTATCTGATGGCCACCTTGATTATGACTTGGCTGATCGGTCTGGTCGTGCCGTGGGACTTCTGGCCGCGTATCGCCTCACCATTGATTCCGGGCTGGCATGGCATCGTGTTGGGCACGACCTGCCTGATACAGTTCAGTATCAGCAAATGGCTGGATGGTCATTACGATCGAGGCCTTGGACGCAATTATTTCTGGATGATCTGGTATCCACTGGTCTACTGGTTGATCAATATCTGCACAACCACGGTGGCCTTGCCGCAGGCGATTGCTCACCGCCGCGGCAAGCGGGCCCGCTGGGTGAGTCCTGATCGAGGGATCAGAGCATGAGTATTGCTCATGACGGAGTTATCATTGAGGCCGAGCACAATCTGACTCTCATGCAGCGGTTGGTCTCGATGTCGCTGACTACCCTGCTCTGGCTGTTCTGGATGTATCTGTGGATGCCGCTGATCAGCCTGATTGGCTGGTATTTTGGTATTCAACTGATATATGACCAGATGGTGCTGCGCGAGGGTTGGTATAGTTTAATAAAATTGCTATTGGTTTACGCGTTGATTGTCGCAGCGCTAAGCGGGCTGCTGTTGGTATGGGCGCGGATCAATTACTACCGCTTTGCCGGTCGTGAACGGCGCCGGCGGGCTCCTGACTTGTCGCTGGCCGTGTTGGCGAGCGACTTCGGCCTTTCCCGTGCCACGGTTGAGGCGGGTCAGGCGAGCCGGATCGCCGTGGTTTACCACGACGAAACCGGGATGATCGCAGCGATCGAGGCACACGATGTCCCACCGGCGATGACAGAGAGCGCCGGAGTGTTGGTCGGTTGATCCACCGTCGTGGTTGGTTCGGCAATAAAAAACCCGACGCATGTGCGTCGGGTTTTTTGTGCAGCTGGCAGGCTTACTTCCAGAATTTCCACCAAGGCATCTCTTGGGTCTTCCATTGATCCTTCAGGTAGGCGCTTTGCGGGTAGTTCATCGCCAGTACGCGCTTGGTATCGTCGCGTAGCGTCGGCATGTCGAGCCTATCGTAGGCGGTCACCATGAGCGCCAGCGCCTCTTCCGGATACTTGGTGTTGGAATACTCCTTCACCACCCCCTGAGCGCGGTTGGCGGCGGCAAGATAGGCCTCGCGCTTCATGTAATAGCGGGCCACGTGCATTTCATATCCGCCCAGGGCGTCGAGCAGCTTGACCATCTTGTCGCGGGCGTCGGCGGCATAGGGGCTGTTCGGGAAGCGGGTGGTCAGCTCGCGGAAGGCCTGAAATGCTTCTTTTGTGGCCTTCGGGTCGCGCTCGCTCATGTCCTGGCCGGCCCATTTCGACAGCAGGCCGGCGTCGTCGTTGTAGTACACCAGGCCCTTCAGGTAGTACATGTAGTCGAGGTTGGGGTGGGCTGGGTGCAGCTTGATGAAGCGGTCGGCTGCAGCAATGGCTTGCTCCGGCTCACCAGCCTTGTACTGGGTGTAAGCCAGGTCCATTTGGGCTTGCTGCGCGTAACGCCCATAGGGGAAGCGCGACTCCAGCGTTTCATAGAGCTTGACTGCACGGGTATAATTACCACTGCTCAACTCATCTTTTGCTTCGGTGTACAGTTTTTCCACTGTCCATCCGCGTGTTTCGTCGTACGGCTCCGTGGACGCACATCCGGCGAGGGCCGCCGTCACCAACATAGCTGCTACGATTTTTTTCATGACCGATCCTTACGCAGATTCCGACGATTATAACGATCTCTCGGAAAATGAAACATCCGCACCGCGAGAACTCGTCGTACCGCCTGAACTGGGCGGCGAGCGCCTCGACGCCGCACTTGCCAAATTGTTGTCCGATTATTCCCGTAGCCGTCTGACGGCCTGGATCAAGGATGGCCAGGTCCAGGTCGACGGCAAGGTCGTGCTGCTGCCCAAGACCAAGCTCTTGGGCGGAGAGCGCCTGAGCATCGTCGAGACAATGTCCGATGAAGTGCTGGCCTACCAGCCGGAACCGCTGGAGCTCAATATCGTATACGAGGATGACGCGATTCTCGTCATCAACAAGCCGGCCGGTATGGTCGTGCATCCGGCCGCAGGCAACTGGACCGGTACACTACTCAACGGCCTGCTGCACCACTACCCTGCATTGGCCCAAGTGCCACGTGCAGGCATCGTGCATCGTCTCGACAAGGATACCAGCGGCCTGATGGTCGTGGCCAAAACCCTGCAGGCGCAGGCCGATCTGGTACGCCAGCTGCAGGCGCGCACCGTCAAGCGTATCTACCGCGCGGTGGCGGACGGCAACGTGCCCTACGACGGCACCATCGACGCCAATATCGGCCGCGACCCGCACAACCGTTTGAAAATGGCGGTGGTGAAGTTCGGCGGTAAGGCGGCGGTTACCCATATGCGCGTGCTGGAGCGCTATACCAGCCACTCGTATATCGAGTGCCAACTGGAGACCGGCCGTACTCACCAGATCCGCGTGCACATGAAGGAAGCGCGCCATCCGCTGGCGGGTGATCCGGTGTATGGCAACCCGCGCCACCCGATGAGCGAGCAGGTCACCGAACTGGTGAAGGCGCTGAAACGCCAGGCACTGCATGCCTTCTCGCTGTCGCTGGTCCACCCAGTGACCGGCAAGGAGATGACCTGGAAGAGCAAGCTGCCGGACGACATCCGCCACCTGCTGTCGGTGCTGCGCGATGAAACCGGTATGGCCAGCGGCCACACCACCACCCGCCCGAGCTGGGCCGAGGACGACAGCGACGAGGACTGGGACGACGACGATTATGATGTCGAGGTGCACTATGTCCGCGAATAAGCAGGTCGGCGGCATCAAGCGGCTGGGCGAGGTGCTGGGCATCGATGCGCAGGCCGATGCCGGCGACTGGCTGACCGCCAGCTGGCCGGCCCCGGCGAACGTGCGCACGCTGATCACCACCCGCGCTGGCGGCGTCAGCAAGCCGCCGTTCGACAGCCTGAACCTGGGCCGTCATGTCGGCGACGACGATGCTGCCGTTACCGCTAACCGCGCCAAGTTGGCCGAACGGCTGCCGGCCGAGCCGGCCTGGCTCAGCCAGGTGCACAGCACCGTGGCGGTCGATGCCGCCCAGGTGGGCAAGCCGGCCCCGGAGGCGGACGCCAGCTTCACCGACCGAAGCGGCGTGGTGTGTGCGGTGATGACCGCCGACTGCCTGCCGGTACTGCTGACTGACCGTGCCGGCAGCGTGGTGGCCGCCGCCCACGCCGGCTGGCGCGGCCTATGCAACGGCGTGATCGAGAACACCGTCGGAGCGATGGGCGTGGCGCCGATCGAGCTGATGGCTTGGCTGGGTCCGGCCATCGGCCCGGATGCCTTCGAAGTGGGTGCCGAGGTGCGTGAGGCCTTCATGGCGCACGATGAGCGGGCCGAGATGGCATTCGAGCCGATCGGGGACGGCAAATACCTGGCCGACATCTATGCCCTCGCCCGCCAGCGGCTGAACGCGCTCGGCGTGAGCCAGGTGTATGGTGGCGAGCACTGCACCGTGCTGGAGCGCGAGCGCTTTTTCTCCTACCGGCGCGACCGCGTCACTGGGCGCATGGCCAGTTGCATCTGGTTGGCAGATTGAGCCACGTGTCTTATCCGCACAAGAGCCCCGCCTAGGCGGTAATGCCGTTCACTTAAGCAAGTGAACGGCATTTTTCATGGTGCGAATCTTGCTCATATTCCGGCCAGGTTGACTCCCTCACGTTGGTCAAGATGGTAAGCAAGGCTCATAAACACCCTGATTTCTCTGCACTTTCTCAGCAAATTGACCCCGCATGGATCGCCCACGCACTTGCAGTGACCGGCAAAGCCAGCGTGCGGCGGCGTAAATTGCCGGCCGAACAGGCCGTCTGGCTGGTCATTGCGTTGGCGATGGACCGGCATCAGTCCATCCCGGAGGTCGTCGCTCATCTCGATCTGGTGCTGCCTGACGAGGTCA
>NZ_JAUEDK010000061.1 GCF_030385785.1 Crenobacter oryzisoli | reverse complement strand
CCGGGGTGATGGATGAG
This sequence comes from Crenobacter oryzisoli, assembly GCF_030385785.1. Taxonomy (GTDB): domain Bacteria; phylum Pseudomonadota; class Gammaproteobacteria; order Burkholderiales; family Chromobacteriaceae; genus Crenobacter_A; species Crenobacter_A oryzisoli. Next base: position 23,964 of record NZ_JAUEDK010000061.1, on the reverse strand, counting down.
GCGGAACACGACGTGCTGGCACACCTGGACTTCCCGGCGGCGCATCGGGTGAAGATTCACTCGACCAATACGCTGGAACGACTGAACAAGGAAATCAAACGCCGCGCCAACGTCGTCGGGATCTTCCCGAACGAGGGGAGCATTCGCCGGCTGATCGGCGCGGTGCTGATGGAGCAGAACGAAGAATGGCAGCTGCAGCACCGCTATATGCCGCAGCACACCATGGCGGAGCCTGCAGAGGGCTTGCCTGACAACGCCCAGCTACTGGGCGTGTAAACCTGGAAAACCGGACCGGAGTTCTGGCCTGAAATTTACACCACCTTGACGGACGTTATCGTTAAACGTCGAAAGCAGTGGCATTGGGTAGCCGTTGAGGGGCTGGCATTTGTTGGCCTCTTCAATCTTGTCGGACCTTATCTGCCGGTATTGGAGCTGCAAACCCGCTGGATTACCTACACCCTAGCGGGCCTCGTTTCTATGTCCTTACGAGCACAGATGGAGCACGGGCTGAGACGTGTCGAGCTATGAGGGCGCGTACCCAGCAACCGGTGTTGCATCAACTTGCGATCTCTCTTGCACACCACTCAGGGGTGGAGCCTGACTTGAAGCGCTGGCCTCACCTGGAACGCGCTCTGTTGTTCGGGCCGCTAACGCCCGTTTCGTTCCGATTGCAAGGCGTCGATCGTCTGGATGACGCACCCGCACGAACGCTGGCTGCAGCGGAGGCCTTCGGAGCGATAAGCGGTGCGACCTTTACGCCTGAAGAGTTGCCCCTTCGAAGCCTAGTTGTTGGTAACCGCCCATCCCTCGCTGTCGGATAGCCCGTTAAGGGTGCCCGGGGTCACAGGCCAGCGGGCTGAATCTGGTAGGTCATCCTGGGGCCCCTCGGATTACTGGTGCAGCAGCGGGTACAAAGCCAGCCCTATCACGGCGGCGCCCAGCACGATCACTGGTTCTTGCAGCTTCTTGAACTTCCACAACAGGACGGCCGAGACTACAGCCAGCAGCGCGGTCGTGATGTCGATGATCGAGCGCTGCGCAATCACGATCACCGACCCGGCAATCGCGCCGACCGCCGCCGCCGTCACGCCGTCGACGAAGGCCAGGATCGCGGGCAACTTGCCATATTTCTTGAAGTACGGTGCCGGCAGCACCGTGAACAGGTAGCACGGCAGGAACGTTCCCAAGGCAGCGAGGCAGGCGCCCTTCACGCCGGCGATCAGGTAGCCGATGAAGCCAACGGTGATCACGACCGGCCCCGGTGTGATCATCGCCACCGCGACCGCGTCGACAAATTGCTTGTCGTTCAGCCACTGGTGCTCGGTCACCACGCCGCCGTACAGGAACGGTACGATCGCAAGCCCGGAACCAAACACGAACGCGCCGGCCTTGGTAAAGAACAGCAGGATCTGCGTCAAGGTGCCCCAGTCTTGGGTGGCCGCCAGCGCCACATGCGGCAGCTGTGTCGGGGCCAACGCAGCCAAATGGCCAGAACCGAAGCGCGGCTTGCAACGCACCACCCAACTGAGGACGCCGGCGGCCAGGAACAGCCAGGCGATTTCCGACTGGGTGATCACGGTGACAGCCACCAGCGTCAGGAAGATCGCCCACTTCAACTTGTCCTTGCCTACGCTCTTGGTGGTGAGCTTGTGCGCACTGATCGCGACGATGCCGAGCACTGCGGCGCCAACGCCGTAGAACACTGCCTGCATCCACTCCAGCCCGCCGTAGCTGACATACGCCCAACCGAGCCCGAGCACCATCAAGAACGAGGGCAACACGAAGGCGAGCCCGACCAGCGTGGCACCGAGCAGGCGGTAATGCACGTAACCAAGGTAAATCGCAGTTTGGGCGGCCAGCGGCCCTGGCGCGAGCTGCGCCAGGGCCAGGCCTTCCTTGTAGTCAGACTCGCTGATCCAGCCGTGCCGCTCCACCAGGTCGCGATGCATATAGCCGACCAAGGCCACCGGCCCGCCAAAGCCGAAGGTGCCGAGACGCAGGAAGTACAGCACCAACTGCCACAGGCTGTAGCTAGGGTGCGTACTGATTGGGGCGGTCTTGCTCATACTGTTCACATGGAACTCCTGATCTTTGTTGGACGGCCTCAGGCCGAGCCCTGGTAGTGGGTGTAGAGCGAATCCAGCACGCCGCTAATGTCGGCGAGCAACTGGTCGTCGTCGGGAATCCGGCTACGTGCACCGCCGAGTACGGCCTCGAAGCCGACGGCCTCAGGCACCACGCCGCCACCGACATCCAGTGCATGCACCATCGTGCCGAGTCGAAGTAGCGCGGTGTCTTGATCCAGACCGAAACTCGCCAGCAACACCTCGAACGTCACCCGCTCGCCAACGTGGGTAAAGCTCGCACCGTCGAAGTCGAAACCCAGTGCCTCGGCCGGACAGGCATGTATATTGGTCAGCCAGACGAAGCGGGCCTCCGGGTCGATAAAGCGGCGGATCAGCCAGGCCGAGGCGATGCGATCCACCCAAGGCCGGGCCCGGGTAGCCCACAGCCGTTGCCGATACGCGGCCGGGGCGAGGCGTGGAATGTCGCCGCCCATCGCCAGCGGCTCATCCGGCGAGTAGTAGCGGGTCAGCCGCTTCTCACCGTCATTGCAGCGCCGACGGGCCTGGTCCAGTGGCTCGCCGGCAAAGAAATCGATGGCAGCGATCGCTTCCAGCTCCTTGCGCAGCTGGCGCAGGTTGCGCCGGGCCTCGCTCTCCGCCTCCGGCAACTGCTCCAACAATGCGGCTAGCGATTCGCCCCACTGCTGGTAGGCCTCGCTCCGGTCGAACAGCGCCAGCCACTCCGTCTGCAAGGCCTGATCGTCTTCCATCACCTGCAGCACATAAGCCTGGCCATCCGCCGCCAGCAGCTCATCGCGCAAGTTGGTCAGCGATTGACGCAGCTCAGGTCGGGCCGGCAGCAGGTAAACGCCGTCGCGCAGCGCGGCAGCACCGATCGCCTTCATTTGGCGCCACAGCCGTACGCGCAGGCTGCTGTTTTGCCCAGTCACGCTGGTGACCAGGACGAGCCAGTGAATCAGAGTCATTACGCCTCCTTTGGAATGAACATTACACCACCTGAAATGGCATCAATATTACGATTTATGTAAAGATTATTGCGTTATTGGTTGATGGGGACGAAACGATGGGGGAGTAACGTTGCGGGGTCTGTCGTCAGTTCCGCGTAAAGACACCGTTCCAGCCGCAGCCTCAAGATGAAGCACTATGAAAAAAAACCAGCCCTCGGGCCGGTTCTTGAGCTCGATATAGCGAGGACGGTTTTAGGCACCCTCGCTGAAAAAAAGACATAATAATGCGAAAAAATAGGCATTCTCTAAAATAAATCACCCTAGTTATGGGGCGCACGGTTCGCCTTCCCTCAAAATCTAGACGACCGGTCTATTTGAAATTAGGATAGGCACATTGCGCCAGAGGAGCCCGCCAGACAGGCTCCTTCGCTGAACCCCGCCCTCGCCCCTGGAGCCCACCATGATTCCGTTTTCCCTGCTCGACCTCTCCCCCATCCTCAAGGGCGGCACTGCGGCCGAAGCGCTTCGTAACACCCGCGATCTGGCGCAGCATGCCGAGCGCTGGGGCTATCAGCGCTACTGGCTGGCCGAGCACCACAATATGACCGGCATCGCCAGCGCGGCGACCGCTGTGGTCATGGCCGACGTGCTGGCCGCGACGTCGACGATCCGGGTCGGCTCGGGCGGCATCATGCTGCCTAACCACGCTCCGCTGGTCGTCGCCGAACAGTTCGGCACGCTGGAGTCCCTGCACCCCGGGCGGGTCGACTTGGGACTGGGTCGGGCGCCGGGCACTGACCCGCGCACCACGCGCGCGCTGCGCCGCAATCTGATCGACAGCGCCGACACCTTCCCCGATGACGTGCAGGAGCTACAGTCGTACTTCCAGCCAGCCCTGCCGGACCAGCCCGTCCGCGCGGTACCGGGAGCCGGCCTGAACGTGCCGATCTGGCTATTGGGCTCGAGCCTGTTCAGCGCACAGCTCGCTGCAAAACTCAGCCTGCCGTTCGCGTTTGCGTCGCATTTCGCGCCGACCTATCTGCAACAGGCCCTGCACCTCTATCGCACTCAGTTCACTCCGTCTGCGGCACTCGACCGCCCGTATGCGATGGTCGCGGTCAATGTGTTTGCCGCCGACGACGAGCGTGAAGCCTGGCGGCTGTTCACCTCGAAGCAGCAGCAGTCCCTCGGCTTGATCCGCGGCACGCCCGGCCCACTCAACCCGCCGGTCGACGACATGACGCCGCTGTGGTCGCCATCGGAACAGGCACGGGTGGAGCACTCGCTCGCCTGCTCGGTGGTGGGGACGGCCGATACCGTTCGCGACGGACTGGCCCGTCTTGCCGACGAAACGGCAGCCGACGAGTTGATCATCACCGCCCAGATCTACGACCACACCGCGCGCTTGCGCTCGTTCGAGATCACCGCCGGGCTGCGCGACACCATCGCGGCTCCCCGCACGCTCCAGTTCGAGGAGGCCGAATAACGCCCCTCCCTCCGCCGGCGCCCTAGGCGCCGGCGTCACATTGATGGACTGACAATGTAGTCGGGCAGGTGCAGCCGCAGGAAGTTGTCGCGGGCCAGGCTTTCATACCCCGGGTGCCAGACCAGGCCAACCTGCCAGCCCGCCTCTTCGCCCGTGGCATCGATCAAGCACACGCCGAGTGGCACGATCGCCTGCACGCTTTGCGGCACCGGCGTCACTCCGATGCAGGCTGCCAGCACAGTCAGACTATCGTTCGCCCCCTGAATTACCGTCGGCTGCAGCCCGTGGTGGGAGCACAGTCGGTTGATCCGGCCGGCCAGGCCCCCGATGGCGCTTCAACGCCACCATCGGCAGGCGGGCCAGGTCGGCCACGCTAATTGGACGCTCCAATTCGGCCACCTTTGACCCACCACGATGACCAGCCGGTTGAATAGAAGGGTGTGTCCAAGCAAAGGCTCGGCCACCGGAAGCCGCAGGAAACCCACTTGCAGCCAGCCCGACAGCAGGTGCTCGACCTGCTCACTCGAGGCCATGTCCTCCAGGCTCACCTCCACATCAGGTTGATCAGCGGCGGCACTGGCAACTGGACACGCTTTCTCTGGCAAGACAGTGAGGTCCATGTGTTTGCCGATCGCGCCCGCTCGCTCGGCGTGGCCGACGAACAGCTACTGATCGAACCCTGTGCTGGCAATTTCGCCGAAAATATCGCCTACACCCGGCTGCTTTGTCCCGACATTGGTTGCGCCTCCTTCGTCAACAAGCCCAATTCGATCCGCCGCGTGCAGCTAACGCTGCCTGTCCAGTGGCCGGAGCTCGACGCCATGGTCAACGCCCCCAACTTTGTATTTCCGCACGGGGGCTCCAACCAGATCGGCGTGCTCGGTCTGATCGACGAGATGGTCGGCGATGTGCACCGTATCCTGCGCTATCCCGAACTGGGGTTTCAGGTGCCGCTGACCGTCTCTGACGAGGTGCTCCGCCCGTGGCACGAACAGATCCGGCAAGGCTTCGACCGCCATCTACGGCCAAGCCAGCCGGTCCTCGTCGATGACACAAGCACAGCGAATTGACCGCCTTTCGATGCCACGTTTAGCGTGACGACATCCTTAAAAACACTGGCAATGGCCGGTAAAAGACCTATGATCGGAGCACGTCGCCGCGGCGTGATCCAGTGGCGACCCAACGCGGGCCAACGCCTGCGTCAGCATCACGGGAGCGGGCAGTCCTTGTCTGCCCAGCCAAAAGGAGACCGATTATGGCTAAGGGTCAATTGCGCGGTAACCGTGAACCGAAGAAACCCAAGAAGCAAAAGCTTGTGGTTCCTCCGGGCCAGCAGACCATCATGCACCCGAAACCCGGCGAACCGCCGAAATCAAAACACTAGCGTCGTAGACGCCCGATACAAAGCCGGCACTGCCGGCTTTTGTCATACTGGCGGTAGCCGCATCGTGAAAAGGAAGGCACAGGATGGCCGTCGCCGATCACACCATCTCGATTCCGCGTACGGTCTGGGTGTTGGGCTTTGTCAGCCTGAGCATGGATCTGTCGTCGGAGCTGATTCACAGCCTGTTGCCCATCTTCATGGTGAGCACGCTCGGGATCAGCATGCTGACACTAGGGGTGATCGAAGGCATTGCCGAGGCCACCGCGCTGATCGCAAAGGTGTTCTCCGGCATGGTCAGCGACCTGATCCGACGCCGCAAGGTTCTGTTGCTGCTAGGCTATGGTCTGGCCGCGCTGACCAAGCCGCTTTTCCCCATGGCGCATTCGGCCGATACGGTGTTTACGGCACGGTTTCTCGACCGTATCGGCAAGGGAATACGGGGGGCACCGCGCGATGCGCTGGTCGCCGACGTGGCGCCACCGGCCATCCGGGGCACCTGCTTCGGGTTGCGCCAGTCGATGGATACGGTCGGCGCCGTACTCGGCCCGCTGGCAGCGATCCTGTTGCTGTATCTGCTGAACAGCAATATCCAGCGGGTGCTTTGGTTCGCCGTGCTGCCCGCCGCCGTGACCATGCTGCTGCTGTGGTTCGGCATACGTGAAACGGCCCCATCGGAGCCTGCGGCTACCCACCGTTTCCCGATCCGCCGGGCGCTGTTGAACCGTCTCGCGCCGGCCTATTGGTACGTGGTGGCGCTTGGTGCCATTTTCACGCTGGCACGGTTCAGCGAGGCGTTTTTGGTGCTGCGTGCGCAGCAGATGGGGCTGCCGACACTGTGGATTCCGCTGGTGATGGTGGTGATGTCGTTGCTCTACACCGTCTCAGCGTATCCGGCCGGCTGGCTGTCCGACCGGCTCAGCCGCGTCGCCCTATTGGGAGCCAGCCTGGTGATGCTGATCGGCGCCGACCTTCTGTTGGCACAGGCCACTGATACACCGATGCTGATGGCTGGGGTGGCACTATGGGGGCTGCACATGGGCTTTAGCCAAGGCCTGCTTGCCACGTTGGTCGCCGACACCTCGCCTGCGGAGCTCAAGGGCACCGCGTTCGGCCTGTTCAACATGGTCAGCGGGCTGGCGATGCTGTGCGCCAGCGTGATCGCCGGGTGGCTATGGCAGAAGCACGGTTCGGTGGCGACGTTCTACGTCGGTGCCGTGTTTGCCGGACTCAGCTTGCTGGTGCTGCTTTTCCGCCCGATGCCGGCCCGCTGACTAGCGGTCGAACAGTCCCGCGATCATCCGGCTGAAGCCAACTGGATCCTCAAGCATCATCATGTGACCGACACCCGGCATCACTGTGACGCTCGCCGCAGCACTCAGCGCCCAGTCCGACACATCCCAGCCGGGGCGCGAACGCTCTCCCGCCACGAGGTGCACCGGCGTCCTAGCGAACACCCGGCGCAGAATCTGCGAGTATTCCGGCACCCCGGTCGCCTCAACCACCGCGCGGCCCATCGCCCGCACCGTCGCCCCGCCCTGGCAGGCCAGCCATCGCCGTGCTTCGACCAAGTTTTCCTCCGTCGCTTCCACTTCGGAGCGTGCCAGCCATGCCGCCGGATCGGTGCGAAAACCGTCGATCAACGCGTCGACTTCGGCCACCGGCTGCTTCGCCACCGATGCCGACCAGAATGCATCGTTCAGGGTGAAGTTGCCCTCGACGTTAACCACCGCCGCCACCCTGTCCGGATGACGATCGGCCAGCAGCATCGCGATCGCCCCACCGACCGAGTGGCCGAGCAAGGCCACAGGGCCATCGGTTTCTTTGCCAATCAACTCGGCCAGATAATCGACCTGGTCGGACAGGCTCGCCGGGAGCCGCTCGGCCTGCCGACCGTACCCGAGCAAATCGGGGGCAATCATCAGATAAGGGGACAACGACTTGGCCACTTGCAGGCTGTTCAGCGTACCTATTAGGCCGTGGATCAGTACGAGCGATACAGGCTGCGTCATGCTCAGGCCTTTCTGGTCAAACCATCATTGCCAAATAGCTCCATCCCCAACTCCTCCACTTCTATCAAATGCTCCCCATCATGGTGGTGCAGGTCGTAAGCCAATTCCTCCAGCGTGATGCGGGTGATGCCACCGAATAGGCCGATCCGATGCCGCACGGTTTCATCCAGCCCGCGCAGCAATTCGACCAATGCCTGCCGGCCGGAAGCGAACACCGTCAGCGCCTCGGGCAAGGACTCGCGATGGTAGTCACGCTCGGCGGCCCAGACCTGGCCGTTGACACGCTGCAACGTCGGTGCAGACTCGGCCAGCATCGATTGGAAGCGGATCAGGTAAGCGTCGCGGTCTAGGTCGCGCAGGTGACAGACATGCTCGAGCAAGGAGAAGCCCGGCACCGCGGGGCGCAGGCGGACCAACTCGTCCGAAAAGGCCTTCGCCCGTTCAGCCAGCGTCTGCGGCATCGCAGAGAGTGCCTCGAGCAGATCGGGCCAGGACAGCCGTACCGGCTGCGCCGTCCAGACTGCCCCGTAAGTGAAATACCCGCCCGGCACTCTGCCCCGTGGCCGCAGCACATCGTGATGCTGGCGACGCATCACCTCGGCAACCATCGCACCGCAGAATTGCCGGGCGATGTCGTCATCGGTGACTTCGGGAAACAGTGTGCGCAGGTCGTGAACGATGGCAGCCACGGCCGGCACTTCGACACGTGACAGCGCAGCGTATTCGAGATAGCGCTCCGGACTATCGATCATTTTTTCGAGCTGGGTCCCGAGGGGGGTCAGGCGGAAGCTATTGAATCGCGAGTGCATGCCGACAACCTTAACAATTCTTTTTGTAACGTCACATTTTGAATTGTTACATGCCATAAACAGCACTTCAAGGACTGAGCGCCGCGGTGAAGCCTCGCATAGTGACCCTAGCCATGTTTCTACCGTTGTTTGCGCAAGCGCACGGCAATACAACGTGAGAACGGTTTGTTGACGACTTTGAATGGTTAAAACCACTGCACAAGAAGGGGTAAGCGTCTATAACGGCATAGGCTTAAGAGATGGGGATAGATTATGACTTCCGAACGGCAAGAAAAACTTCTCGAAGTGATCAAAGGGAGGCGCTCAGTTCGCTCCTATACGGCCGAAGATATCGACAAGGCCACCATCATGCGGCTGCTCGACGCTGCAATTCATGCACCGAACGCGCTCAATGAACAGGTATGGAGCTTTGCCGTGGTGCAGGACCGGGCATGGCTCAAGCAGTTGTCAGACAAGGCCAAACCGCTGTTCTATGCCGAGGCCAGCCAGAAACATCTTGATCGTGGAGACAGTCACGCACTGGACATCTTTACCAACCCGGATTTCAACGTGTTCTACAACGCCGGGACGCTGATTCTTATTTGCTCGGACAAACAAGGTCCGTTTGTTCAAGCCGACTGTTGGCTGGCAGCAGAAAATCTAATGCTGGCAGCCTATGTCCTCGGGCTGGGCAGCTGCATCATTGGCTCCGCACTCGAGGCGCTAAACCTGCCTGAGAGCAAGGCGGACATTGGCTTGACGAAGGAAATGACGGTCGTAGTGCCAATCATTCTTGGCATACCTAGTGGCGAGACTGCGGCAAGCTCCCGTCGCAATGTTGAAGTGTCAGCCTGGCGCTCCAGCTAAGAGCTACTAACAAAACCCAGCGAAGTGGTCTTGGCTAGGTCGGCCTCAGACAGTACAAACAGTACGGCAAGGCCGCATAAGTTATGCGGCTCTATGAGCCAGCGGTTTCCAATAGGCAGGCAGGAAAATACGCCGACGCGGCGTATTTTTAAAAAATCAGTATCCCCTGCGCTTTTCGACGATGGAGCCAAGCGATGGAAACCGCTGTAAAACTGGCAATAGCCGCCCATGCCGATCGCGAAATCGTGATAATGCGCACCTTTGACGCCCCACCCCGCTTGGTGTTCGACGCCTGGACAAAGCCCGAACTACTGAAACGCTGGCTGACGGGGCCTTCGGGTTGGACGATGGTGGTCTGCGAAGTCGACCTGCAGATCGGGGGAAGCTACCGCTTTATCTGGCGCCAGGATGTCGACGGCACCGAGATTGGCAACCACGGCGTATACCGCGAGATCGTACCGGCTGAGCGGCTCGTGTGTACCGAGCTGTTCGACGACCCCTGGTACCCCGGTGAATCGCTGATCAGCACAACGCTGGCCAAACAGGACGGCAAGACCGTTTACACCTGCACGCTGCGCTACGAATCACGCCAAGCCCGCGACCTCGTTCTCGACTCGCCGATGGAGGGTGGCGTGGCGCAGAGCTACAACAGGCTGGATGAACTATTGGCGACACTACGGGCCGACTCAGGCGCGACAGACGGGGCCTGAATACGGCGTTCAATCACAGAACGCCACATTCGAATCCGATGCGGCGGTGCATTGCGTCTTGCAGACCACGCCCTCGCGAAACTCTCTATCAGCACGCGACTAGGCCCACCCACTCTACTCAAGCGAACGGCTGGGGCTTATCGCTTACTCCAGAAGAGCCATTCGCGGCCGGCTCATCCGACGTCCCGTCCGCAGCTGTCTGCAATAGGTCGGGACGAGTCTTCAGCCTGTCTCGAACGAAATCGATGTGCACCCGCAACGCGTAGAGAAGATCGCCAAACGCTGCCGGCACGACGGTTTTGCTGACGGTAATTTCGATGCGGTCCAAGTGACGCAACAGCTCCTCGCGCTTCTTGGTATCGCCGGGGTATTTGAACGTTTCGCTTTCGATGTCGAGCAGCACCCTGTACCACCGGTTGATGCTCGACTGGACACGCCAACGGTATATGGCCGGCGCCATCTTGAGCGCCGGAATCAGGAACAGCCCCAGCGGCACGATGACAGCGAGTGCGCGTGCAACCAAGCCGGCCAGCCAGAAGGGAAAGGTGCGGTAGAGAAAACTCTTGCCTGAGCTGTAGTAGCGGCTAGCATCGGGGCTGAGACGGATCTCATGCGCCACCGGCGTGGGAAACTCGCCACGCTTCTTGAAAATGCCGGGCGTGCCGTGCACCTCGCGCGCGGCGTCCAACAGCAAGTCGGAGAGCGCCGGATGCAAGCCGTCCCGGGCGACCAGCTCGACCGTTGGCGCGACCAGGAAGGTGTTGTCGGCCGGGATGTTCTTACCGAAGTCGAGCGCCCCCATCGGCAGCTCGAGCTTGTTCAGGTAGCTGATTCGGCGTGTATAGCCGTCAGCCTGGGTGAAATTGAAGAGATGGATGTCCGGCGTGTGCAGCAGTTGGCGCAGCAAGGCGGTGGACGTCGAGTCCCCCATCACGAATATCGCGTCGATGCGATTGTCGAGCAAGGCCTTGACCGAGTCGCCCCCATTCATCGAATTGACAAATACCGTGTCGCCGCCCGGCTCGATGCCATTGAGCTTGAGCAGCGCCAATGCCAGCGTGTGGGTGCCGCTGCCTTCCGGTCCGATGTCCAAATGCTGTCCCTTGAAACTCGACAGCAGCTCCCGGGGTGCGCCACGGTAAAAGACCATTAGCGGCTGGTACGAAATGCTCCCCAGCGACATCAGCTTGCTGGTATCCACCCCACCGGCTTCGCCGCCCAGTACGAAGCCCACATCGACGGCCACCTTGGGGTCGGACAATTTCTTCAAATTGTCTATCGAGCCCTCCGACTGCAGGATCTTCACCTTGACGCCCTCTCGGGCCAGGATCTTTTTGTATTTCTCCGCGGTGTTTTGAAAAACACTGCCTTTGGGCCCGCTGGTGATCGTAATAGTGGTCGGCGCGGTGGAGTTGATAAAGAGGAGCACTGTAAAAGCGGTGGACAGGCCGACGGCCAGGATCACGGCCATGGACACGACCAGACCCCGTCCGAAGAGCGCGGTCAGTTTTTCTACCGCCCTCGCAAGGAAAATTCTTGGGGCTATCACGGCTATCCTCCTGCACCAGTCCAAAAGCACAGTCGCATTCGCCAGCCCCCTGATGCGCAATGACTCTGCCGGGCTGTCGATCGACGGTTCTCAGATTGTGCCATGGCTGAGCGGCGGATTCACCGCCGCTACGTGCCTATGACAAGGCTCACAGCACGATGACACGCTCCTGCTCGGCAGACTGCTGCGCGGCCTCGATCACCCGCATCACCGCCAACGCCTGTTCGGGTAGCACCGGGTTGGCGCACTTGCCGAGTAATGCGTCGCGCAGTTGTTCGTAATACGCCTGCTGGCAACCACGCGGTACAGCCAGCTCATGCACGCTGCCGTCCGAGCCGTCGTAGAATCGCGCCGGCTCCTCGTCAACGCCCCACTCTGCCTCGCCCGGCAGCAGCCCCGCCAGCAGCTGGCGCTCCTGTATGTCGGCCGAGTGTTTGACAAGGCTGCCGCGGCTGCCGTGCACGGTAAAGCGCGACGAGCCGCCGGCGACCAACATCGATGCATGCAGCACCACGCGACGCTGACCGTAGTCGAGCAGCACATGCGCCCAGTCGACCGCCTGCGCCCCGGCGCGCTGCCGCGCCAGTTGCGCCGACACCGCGCAAGGTTGGCCGAACAGCTGCAACGTCTGGTCGACTAGGTGCGGGCCGAGATCAAACCACACCCCGCCGCCGGGCACCGCGCTCTCGCGCCAGCGCTCGCGCACCTGCGGGCGGTAGCGGTCGATGTGCGATTCGAAGTGCACCACCTCACCGAGCAAGCCCTCGTCGATCGCAGTCTTCACCGCCAGGAAGTCGCTGTCCCAGCGTCGGTTGTGGAACACCGACAGCAGGCGTTTCTGCTGCGCTGCCAATTCGGCCACGCCCTGCGCCTCGGCAAGATCCAGCGCAAACGGCTTGTCGATCACCACATCCTTGCCGGCCAATAGCGCCTGGCGCGCCAACGGTGCATGGGTGTCGTTGGGGGTGGCGATGACTACGAGGTCGACATCCGGATGCAGCAGCGCCTGTTCGGACGGTAGCACGGCCACGCCCGGCAGCGCGGCGCGGACGTCGTCGGGCCGGCTTGAGCCGACCAGCGTCAGGTGCAGGCCTGAAGTAGCCTGGATCAAAGGCGCGTGGAAAACGCGGCCGGCGTAGCCGAAACCGATCAGGGCGACACGGATCATCGTTTGCTCGCTATTGCGGGAAAGAAAAGACGGCAAGGGGGCCGATTCGGGGCCAACCTTGCCGGTGGAGAGAACCTGTCAAAAAAAGCCGTTGGGCCGCCGGCATGCCAGTACGCACTGCCGGCGAGGCCCGATCAGGACAGCGCCACATTCAGCGCGGCCGATACCCCATACATCGCCGGATAGGCAGTGGTGATCACGTAGACCGGGATGCCGGCGAGGTAGCCGGAAAAGCGCCCCTTGTCTTCGAAACGGGTACGGAACGGCGAATGGGCGAAGTAGTCACCCAAGCGCGGCACGATCCCGCCGCCGATGTAAACGCCGCCACGCGCGCCGAGCATCAGCGCCAGATTGGATGCCGCCGTACCGAGAATGGCGCAGAATACGTCGAGCGTTTCACGACAACGGGGACAATCGCCGGAAAGCCCACGATCGGTGATGTCGGCCGCCGATAGCGAATCGCCAGTTTCGCCTGCCTGGTACTGCAGTGCCTCGTAAATCAGCTCCAGGCCTGGGCCGGACAGCAGCCGCTCGGTCGAGACGTGGCTGTACTTGGTGCAGGCGTAACGCCAGATCGCCATCTCACGTTCGTCGAACGGAGCGAAGCTGGCATGCCCCCCCTCGCCAGACAGCGGCACGTAACCGTTACCATTACCGTTGCCGGTCGGTACCAGACCCGACATGCCAAGACCGGTACCAGGGCCGAGCAACGCCAGTGGCGAGCCGACCCAGGGCTCGGCCCCGCCCACCTTGATGAGCTCGCGCTCCGGCAGGTGCGGCAAGGCCAGCGCCAGCGCGGTGAAGTCGTTGATAACGATCAGCCTCTCCAAGCCCAGCGCCAGGCGGGTTGCCTCGATCGAGAACGCCCAGTGATGGTTGGTCATCTGCACCCAGTCACCGACCACCGGGTTGGCGATACCGATCGCAGCGTACGCCACCTGGGCGACGCCTGCCTTGGCGTAATAGGCACGGATCGCCAGCTCCAGCGACGGAAAGTCGCGACAAGAAACGGTGGTGACCTGCTCCCATTGGCCCGGGGCGGTTTCCAGAGCGAAGCGGGCATTGGTGCCACCGATGTCGGCCAACAGCCGGGGGTAGCGCGAGGAAAGCTCGATAGACATCGCGGAAGTCCTTATCGGATGCATTCAGCGGCGCGACGAGCGGTGAGCGCTCGCCGGCAACGTGACAAAGAGGCGCCAAGGCGCATCGGGGAAAGCGGCCAAGTGAGCTTGGCCGAAGGCCGGGCGTCCGACGGCGGTGATAAACCGCGTCGTAGTCTCATCTCAACGCAAGCCGCGTCGTGACGACTGCCGGATCGCGGCAGGTCGAAGAGAACCGCGTTTGACCGCCATCCAGGTCAACGAGACCAACGCCACGCCGATCAGGGCGAGGCGACCGAGCAACATCATCGTGTCTATCGTGAACATCCTGTCTTTCTCCTGGCTGGCGGCCATGCAGTGCCGCTCGAAATTTGTAGTAATATTACCATCAAAATCGAGATTGGCCAGTGTCCGACAAGTGGCAATGCCTTTAATGGCAACCAACTAGTTACGCGTGCAGATATTTCTTTGTTGCAATTGCATTTTTTTGTGTAGTAAAAATACATGACGGTTCGGCAAGCTGCACACCGACGACGAACGGCCCACGGGCACCACCAGCCACCTTGCACGACACTCGAGAGACGCGATGAACACGACCCAGGCACTACACGAGCTGTTCCCCCGCCACGACGCCATCCCGGCCGACTGCCAGATCCTTGCCCCCATTCACCAGCGCACCCTGCTGGTCAATGGTGAACTGAAAATGTGGCGCGGCGAAGTACGCCAGGTGCGCTCCCCGGTGTATGTGACTAACGAGGAAGGGATCCAGGCCCCGGTTGAGATCGGCAGCTACCCGATCACCGGCAAGGCCGAGGCCGACGAGGCGCTCGCCGCCGCCGTGGCCGCTTACGACAACGGACGCGGTCGCTGGCCGACCATGTCAGTGGCCGAGCGCATCGCCTGCGTCGAGGAATTCACCCGCCAGATCCTCGCCAAGCGCCGCGAAATCGTGAACCTGATCATGTGGGAGATCGGCAAGAGCCAAGCCGACTCCGAGAAGGAATTCGACCGCACCATCGTCTACATCCGCGACACCATCGACGCGCTGAAGAAGCTCGACAACGACAACTCGCGCTTCCAGATCGTCGAGGGCACCATCGGCCAAATCCGACGCTCGCCGCTGGGCATCACGCTGTGCATGGGGCCGTACAACTACCCGCTGAACGAAACATTCACCACACTGATCCCCGCGCTGATCATGGGCAACGTCGTGCTGTTCAAGCCGCCGCGCTTCGGCACCCTGTTGTTCTACCCGATGCTCGAAGCATTCCGCAGCGCCTTCCCGGCCGGCGTGATCAACACCATCTACGGCAAGGGCTCGGAGCTGGTGCCGTACCTGATGGGCAGCGGCAAGATCAACGTACTGGCGCTGATCGGCTCCAGCCGCGTCGCCGACCAGCTGAAAAAAGCTCACCCGAAATCGAACCGCCTGCGCGCGGTACTCGGCCTCGACGCCAAGAACGCCGCCATCATCCTGCCGGATGCCGACCTCGATCTGGCGGTGAAGGAATGCATCGCGGGCTCGCTGTCGTTCAACGGCCAGCGCTGTACCGCAATCAAGATGATCCTGGTGCACCAGTCGGTGGCCGAGCAGTTCTTGCGTCGTTTCGCCGACGCGGTCAACGCGCTGAAGATCGGCATGCCGTGGGAAAAAGGCGTGATGATCACCCCCCTGCCCGACCTGGAAAAATGCGCCTACCTCACCGAGTGCATCGAGGACGCCAAGGCTCAGGGCGCCAAGGTGATCAATGAGGGCGGCGGCACGGTGGTCGAAACACTGTTCAAGCCGGCTGTGGTGTTCCCGGTCAAGGAAGGCATGAAGCTCTACCGCGAGGAGCAGTTCGGCCCGGTGGTACCGATTGCGCCGTTCGAGGACATCGAGGACGCACTCGACTACATCATCACCTCCGACTACGGTCAGCAGGTCAGCCTGTTCGGCACCGACCCGCACCAGATCGCCGCACTGGTCGACCCGCTCGTCAACCAGGTGTGCCGCGTCAACCTGAACTGCCAGTGCCAGCGCGGGCCGGACGTATTCCCGTTCGCCGGCCGCAAGGATTCGGCTGAGGGCACGCTGTCTGTGCACGACGCACTGCGCGCCTTCTCGATCCGCTCGATGGTGGCCGCCAAGCAGACCGACGCCAGCAAGAAGCTGCTCGACGCGCTGGTGCTGTCCAACGAGTCCAATTTCATCAACACCCGGTTCATCCTGTAAGCGACTGAGTTGGGCCGCCCTCTCGGGGGCGGCCGTTTTTTCACACTCAGCACACCGACAATCTAGAGCCGCTAGCAAGCCCACCACCAGACAGCGCAACCATGCTGGGAGGTCTTGCTAGCGGCTCTACACGAAGCCGCGGCCAGCCAATCCGACCAAGCCGCGGCGAGGGCCATCTGCCATGTACAAACTGGTATTGCTGCGCCACGGCGAGTCCGTCTGGAACCTGGAAAACCGCTTCACTGGCTGGACCAACGTCGAGCTGACCGAACAAGGTCGTACCGAAGCACGCCGCGCCGGGCAGCAACTGCGCGAGGCCGGCTTTGCCTTCGACATCGCCTATACCTCGGTACTCAAGCGCGCGAACCACACGCTGTGGCTTGCGCTTGCCGAGCTCGACCGCGAGTGGATCCAGGTCGAACACAGCTGGCGGCTGAACGAGCGCCACTACGGTGCACTGCAAGGGCTCAACAAGGCTGAGACAGCCGCCGAATACGGCGAAGCGCAGGTGATCGCATGGCGCCGCTCCTACGACGTACCGCCCCCGCCGCTTGCGGACGGCGACGAGCGCCTTGCGATCGGCGACGCACGCTACGCCGACCTGGCTCCGGGCGAGTTCCCACGCGCCGAATGCTTGAAGGACACCGTCGAACGCTTCCTACCGTACTGGCACGACACCATCGCGCCAACGATCCGCGCGGGCAAGAGCACACTGATCGTCGCGCATGGCAACAGCCTGCGCGCGCTGGTCAAATATCTAGACGACCTCAGCGACGAGGCGATCGTCGACCTGAACATCCCGACCGGCATCCCTCTGGTCTACGAACTCGACGCGGAGCTCAAGCCCACCGCGCACTATTACCTCGGCGACGAGGCGGCCATCGCCGAAGCGATTGCAGGCGTGGCCAAACAGGGGCGAGCTGCTTAAGCAAAATCGCCTATACCCATGTTGTAACCGGCGGCCCAAACACACAAATAAACGGCCGCATCGCACACACGGAGAGAGACCATGTCCAGTGGGACTGTCGCACAACACAACTACACCAAGCCGTTGACGGTACTGACTTCGCTGTTCTTCATGTGGGGTCTGATCACTTCGCTGAACGACATCCTGATCCCGCACCTGAAGGCGGTGTTCACGCTCAGCTACGTTCAGGCCGCGCTGATTCAGTTCAGCTTCTTTACCGCCTATTTCGTCATGTCGTTCCCGTCCGGCTACCTCGTCGAGAAGGTCGGCTACAAGCGCGGCATCATCATCGGCCTGTTGGTGGCTGCCCTCGGCTGCCTGCTGTTCTACCCAGCCGCCGGCACCCGCTCCTACCCGTTCTTCCTCGGCGCGCTGTTCATCCTCGCCTCGGGCATCACGCTCCTGCAGGTAGCGGCCAACCCGTATGTGACGATCCTGGGCAAGCCGGAAACCGCGTCGAGCCGCCTGAATCTGACTCAGGCGTTCAACTCGCTCGGTACTGCGGTCGGCCCCCTACTCGGCTCGCTGCTGATCCTCGGCGTGGCAGTCAAATCGTCCACTGAGATCGCCGCACTGTCGCCGACTGACCAGCTCGCCTACGCCGCGAGCGAAGCCGCGTCGGTGCAGCACCCGTACCTGATCCTGGCCGGCCTGCTAGGCTTGCTCGCCGTGGCGATCGGCCTGTTCAAGCTGCCGAAGATTCAAGAGACCCACCAAGCCGAAGCAGTCGACGCGCTGCCGGCCAAGCACAGCGTGTGGGCGTACAAGCACCTGGTGCTCGGTGCGATCGGCATCTTCGTCTACGTCGGCGCAGAGGTGTCGATCGGAAGCTTCATGATCAGCCTGATGGCGCAGCCGCAGATCGCCGGTCTTGCAGCAGATGTCGCCGGCAAATACCTGGCACTGTACTGGACCGGCGCGATGGTCGGCCGCTTCATCGGCGGCGTACTGATGCGCAAGATCGCCCCGGGCAAGATGCTGGCGTTCAACGCGCTGGTGAACGTGGCGCTGATCACCACGGCCATCGTGGTTGGCGGCCATGTCGCAATGTGGTCGCTGCTGCTGATCGGCTTCTTCAACTCGATCATGTTCCCGACCATCTTCTCGCTGGCACTGCACGGCCTCGGCAAGTACACTTCCGAAGGCTCGGGCGTGCTGTGCATGGCGATCGTCGGCGGCGCGCTGGTACCAGTGATCCATGCCTTCTTCGCCGACCGCATCGGCCTGTTGCCGTCCTTCATCATCCCGCTGCTGTGCTATGTGTACATCGCCTTCTACGGCGCCAAGGGCCACCGCGCCGACTTGGAAGCGGCTCCGACCAAGGGGCTGCAGAAGGCCGCCTAAGCGACCACAGCACAAAAAAGCCCGACCTATGGTCGGGCTTTTTTATTGCCCTCCACCGGCTCAGTTTCCCAGGATGTCTGCATCCTTTGCGCATCACGCGGCTCGCGCCAGAGCAAGAAGTACGCGAGCACCGTGCGCCACTTGGGAAACCCTTCAGGCTGCATGAGCCACTGGCAGCCACTCCGGAGCAGGTGATGCAGCACCGTCTGCCAGCTGAACAAGCGTCCCACCACAAGGCTCAGGACGCATTCAGCTGACGGCGATTGGCTATAGTGATACCTACCTCAAAGCAAGCTAGGGGATGCTGATGGCTACACTCGTCCCGGTTTGTGGCAAGTCATTCGATGGTGTCGCCGACACACCCTCCGCCCCCGCCGAAACCCTCGTCGAGAACGACATCATCGTTGAATTGGCACCGTCCGTGAGCCATCCGGCTGATGAGTCAATCATTGACCTCTCCGACCGCATGGTCACACCAGGCTTCACCGATACCCACCTCCACCACTGCATCGACAGCCTCAATCTCAAATGGCAAACGCTCCCGCGAACCGGAAAGGCCAACGAACGCTCTTCGCGATGCGTGATATCGCTGCGACCGCAACCGTGGATTTTGTCATGAGGGTTGGCCGCGTTTACCTGCATGGACCAGGTGACATCGTGCAATAGATCGGGTCACCACCCTGCCCATCTTCCAGGAGAAGCAAATGACCCCGTTAGTGACCGCGCTGGATACTTCCTTGACGGCACTGCTTCCTGAACTGGAAGCCATCTACAAGGACTTGCATCGTCATCCGGAACTATCGATGCAGGAAGAGCGCACAGCCAAGATAGCTGCGGATTATCTCGATGCCCATGGCTTCGAAGTGACACGGGCGGTTGGCGGCACGGGGGTCGTCGGCTTACTACACAATGGCACCGGCCCGACGGTACTGCTGCGGGCCGATATGGATGCACTGCCCGTCACCGAAGCCACGGGGCTGCCTTATGCCAGCACCGCGACAGCCAAGGACGAAGACGGTCGCGAGGTTGGCGTATCGCATGCCTGCGGCCACGATCTGCACGTAACGTGGTTGATGGGAGCCGCCCGCCTGCTTTCGCAACACCGCGACCTATGGAAAGGCACGGTGCTCGTGGTCTTTCAGCCCGGAGAAGAAGTGGGGCGTGGTGCGGCAGCCATGATGGATGATGGAATGGTCACGCGCTTCCCCAAGCCGGACATCATCCTCGGCCAGCACGTGATGGTTGGCGCTGCCGGCACCGTCGGTTATCGAAGCGGAACAATCCTGTCGGCAGGTGATAGCCTGAAAGTCCAGCTGTTCGGGCGCGGTTCTCACGGTTCCCAACCGCAGACATCGATAGATCCGGTCATCATGGCAGCGTCCACCACGCTTCGGCTGCAAACTATCGTCTCTCGTGAGATCGGCCCACTCGACAGCGCAGTACTGACCGTCGGTGCGCTACAGGCCGGCACCAAGGAAAACATCATTCCTGACGATGCGACGCTCAAACTGAATATTCGCACCTACGATGAGACCGTGCGCGACCATGTGCTGTCCGCCGTCAAACGAATCTGCTGCGCCGAATCCACCGCTTCGAATGCACCGCGCGAGCCGGAGTTCACGACGCTAAACAGTTACCCACTGACCCAGAACGACGCGGCGGCGACAGCCCGCGTGACACAAGCCTTCATGGCACAGTTTGGCGAGCGCGCCCTCGAAGTCAAACCGAAATCGGCCAGCGAAGACTTCAGCATCTTTGGCCGACGCTGGGGCGCACCCTACGTGTTCTGGTTCGTGGGCGGCACCGATGCCAAAGTCTATGCCGAAGCCAAGGCAAACCAGCAGCTAAATACGATTCCCAGCAATCACTCACCCCAATTTGCCCCCATCCTCGATCCGACATTGAAAACCGGCCTGCAAGCGATGCTGGCTGCTGCCTCCGCCTGGCTCTGCGAAGAGTCCCAGCGAGAATGAGCGAGCACCTGCTCTTCACGCTGCTGGATATCGCTGGGACGTTTGTCTTTGCATTGAGCGGCGCGGTCGCAGCCAAGCAGCGCAATCTGGACCTGTTCGGCATCGTCACCATTGCATTCACGGTGGCCTGTGGCGGCGGACTGATCCGTGACCTTTGCATCGGCGTCACACCACCAGCAAGCCTGTCCAGTTGGCCGTATTTGATGGTGTCGGCCATCGCCGCGCTGGTAGTCATTGGAGCATACCGCCTGGTCGTACGGCTCAAGCAGCCCGTGCTGTTTTTTGACGCGCTGGGCCTAGGGCTGTTTGCCGCTGCCGGCGCACACAAGGCGCTGCTCCATGTACATAGCGCCGAAGTCGCGATTCTGCTCGGGATGATTACGGGAGTTGGCGGAGGCGTGATGCGAGACGTACTGCTCAATCGCGTTCCATTGATCCTGCAAAAAGAAATCTACGCTTCAGCGGCTCTGCTTGGTGCGACGTTCGAAGTTGTCGGCGAACTCCAGAATTGGTCGACACAGTGGGTGCCATGGGTCGCCATTGGATTGTGCTATGGCTTGCGCTACCTGGCTCTCCAATACCACTGGAATCTGCCTACGTTCGCCACCGCTGGCGATGACGTGACACCACCATCAGAATGACAGGCGCCGGATTGCCGCCAACAAGGGCCACCGACATCCGACCAGTTCTCGATCTCATCTGAGGCGCCGTGAGGCCAACCTCGAAGGGGCATCCCCCATACCATTAACAATGCCCAAAAAAGTATTAAACATACCCAAAAAATGATATTGAAGAGGCTGTTATTCACGCATAGAGTTTGCTCCAGTACCAGATAGGTCCTGCAGAAACTTTGGATTACATCAAGAAAAGAGCTCTGGTTGGGAATACAGCGTGACATTAAGAGCACGCACCGCAACAGCATCGCGTTGGCTGGATGCTGCATGTGCACATAACTCTAGTCACTGAAGTCGACACTAACGCCGGTCAATGAGGAGGAAAAGGCACTTCATGGAAAGGCGTCAGGCAGTGGCAATAAACGAAATGCTGCACTGCTCGCCACGGGGTTTTATGCTCTTCGCTTGCATGCTCAAGCAACTCAAAAGTTGGGCCGAACTCTTCGCGCAACTGCTCGGGAGCATAGCGGGTCACGGGCAAGCGCAATACCTACTACGACGCCAAACAGCACGACGATCAGCATGACGTCCTCGCTGCATGCGCCTTGGCCTGATGGCGGCGTTCGAGCACCTCGAACAGTGCCATGCCGAACAGCATGGCCAGCACAAACAGCACGCCCTTGCCTTCACCCGCACCGACCAAGACGAGGGCCGGGCCCGGGCAAATGCCGGCCAGTCCCCAGCCGATACCGAACAGCACGCTGCCCAGCATTAGGCGGCGGTCGATCTTGCGGTTGCTTGGCAGTTGCATCGGCAGGCCAAGCAGTGAACGCGTGCGCCGCTTGGCCAGCGTGAAGGCACCGAGTCCAAGCGCAATTGCGCCTCCCATCACCAGCGCCAGCGACGGGTCCCAGGCGCCAGCCAGATCGAGAAATCCAAGCACCTTGGCTGGGTTGGCCATGCCGGCCAGGATCAACCCCACGCCGAACAGCAGTCCGGCCAGCCAGGAAAACAGTACGGCCATCATTTTCTCTCCTTAGGCAATCAGATGACGCACGATAAAGACCGTCGCAAAGCCGCTCGCCATGAACGCGAGCGTCGCGACCAGCGAGCGTGGCGACAGCCGCGACAGGCCACACACGCCATGGCCGCTGGTACAGCCGGCACCGTAGCGGGTGCCAAGCCCCACCAGCACCCCGGCCACGATCAGTAGCGTGATGCTGGCGTCGATTCGGCGTGCAGGCAGAACGGCAACCAGCGAGTACGCCAGTGGTGCCAGCACGAGGCCGAACACAAAAGCAAGGCGCCAACCCACCTCGCCCCGACTGGGGCGCAGCAAGCCGCCGACAATGCCGCTGATGCCGGCAATGCGGCCGTTACACAGCACAAACAACGCTGCGGCCAGGCCAATCAGCAATCCGCCGGCGAGCGACGTCCACGGGGTGAAATGACTCCAGTCGATATGCATAGTGGGTTCCTTAATCTTTCGGGCAAAACAGCGCGTACAAGGTGCCAAGCAGGGCGAGCACCTTGTCGTCGGCGACCGCATAGAAGATACGCTTGCCCTCGCGCCGGGTGCTGACCAGCCCTTCGTTGCGCAACACGCCAAGCTGCTGCGACAGCGTCGGCTGATGAATCCCCAGTAATGCTTCCAGCTCGCTGACCGAGCGCTCGCCCTGACTGAGCTGGCAGAGCAACAACAGGCGGTCCGCGTGGGCGAGGGTTCGCAGCAATGCGGTCGCATCACCGGCCGCGGCACGCAGCCGGTCGATGGCAATGACTGGGGCGGTAGGGGTCATTGGTGCGTCCTGTTGATCGAGATCAATTTCATTATATTTGCAGACATTATGTTTATCAATATAATGAAATCACCCCATCAGGAGAGCAGAGCATGCAAGGCCAGATCGAAAGCTTCTACGACCCGACTACCGGAACCGTGACTCACATTGTGTTCGACCAGCGCGGCGGGCATGCCGCCGTGATTGACCCGGTGCTCGACTATGACCCCAAGTCAGGACGTACGCGCACCGCTTCGGCCGACCAAGTGCTCTCCTATCTGCAAGCCAATGCGCTGTCTTTGGCATGGATCCTCGAGACGCATGCCCATGCCGATCATTTGTCGGCGGCGCGTTACCTGAAACAGCAGGCCGGGGGGCACATCGCCATCGGCGCACATATCCGTGAGGTCCAGCAGGTATTCAAGCAGCTGTTCAATCTCGAGGCCGGTTTTCTGCCGGACGGTTCACAGTTTGACCATCTGTTCGAAAACGGAGAGACATTTGCCATTGGCGCCCTGGAAGCTAAGGCCTGGTACGTTCCCGGCCATACCCCGGCCGATATGGCCTATCAGCTTGGTGACGCGGTGTTTGTCGGCGATACCCTGTTCATGCCCGATGTCGGCACCGCGCGCTGCGATTTTCCCGGCGGCGATGCACACCTCCTCTATCGTTCGATCCGCGCCCTGCTGAATTTGCCCGAGCAGACACGGCTGTTCATGTGCCACGACTATCCGCCGAACGGACGGGCGCCGGCCTGGGTCAGCACGGTGGCAGAGCAGCGCCGCAATAACATTCACATCCATGATGGGATCACTGAAGCCATGTTTGTGGGCATGCGTCAGGCGCGCGACGCTACGCTCGACATGCCGGCACTGATCCTGCCTTCGGTGCAGATCAATATCCGTGCCGGAGCCCTGCCGCCGGCCGAAGCCAACGGGGTGTCCTATTTGAAGATTCCGCTCAACGCCCTATGAGGGC
>NZ_JAUEDK010000060.1 GCF_030385785.1 Crenobacter oryzisoli | reverse complement strand
CGTCAGGCAGCACCAGATCGAGATGAGCGACGACCTCCGGGATGGGCTGATGCCGGTACATAGCCAACGCAATGACCAGCCAGACGACCTGTTCGGCCGGCAATCTACGCCGGCGCACGCTGGCTTTGCCGGTCACTGCAAGCGCGTGGGCGATCCATGCGGGGTCAATTTGCTGAGAAAGTGCAGAGAAATCAGGGTGTTTATGAGCCTTGCTTACCATCTTGACCAACGTGAGGGAGTCAACCTGGCCGGAGTATGAGCAAGATTCGCACCATGAAAAATGCCGTTCACTTGCTTAAGTGAACGGCATTACGGCAATTGCCGGCTTTTTTCTTGTATAGCGTCTCAGTTGAGACTGTTGCGGGTCATCTCGTCGAGATCGTCCTCTTCGGCGGCGACCCGATACTGCTCGGTCGCCCACTGGCCCAGATCGATCAACTTGCAGCGCTCGCTGCAGAATGGCCGGAAGCGATTTTCCGGTGTCCAGTCGACCAGCGTCTTGCAGGTCGGGCACGCCACTTGGCGAGGGGTGGAGCTACTCATCATCAAAACTTGCAATAGGTCAGTTCAAACTCGATATCGTCCTCGCTCTGGCGCGCGCGCGCCTCGCCGGTTCCGGCGCAGACAAAGCGGATATTGAGCATGTACTTGTTGGCCGACAGCTCCGGTAGCACGTTCAGCGTCTCATCGAAGCCGACGCGCACCAGTTGCACGATCTTCCCACCCGACATCTGCTGGAAGGCACCATTGCGCGCCAGGTAATGATGAGTCTTACCGCTGTCGCGCAGCAGCTTGAGCAGGATGGTACTGGCCTGAGCGGTCGGCATCAGCGGCCCGGACCAGCGCAGCAAGTCCTCACGGCGCTCCTCGGCCGGTTTCTGCTGCCACAGGAAATAGGACGGCAGGTCGAACTGGCAAGTGCCGCCGGGAATGCCGGCACGCTGCTTGATCGCCATCAGCCATTCGTTTTCGCGCAGATGCTGGCCAAATTTGCCGGTCAAGCCGAGCAGGCCGGCCGACGACTGTTCGATGTCGTCGAGCACCGATTCGAGCGTGCCCTCATCGATCGCCGGGTTGCTGCGCAATTGCTCCAGCACCTGCTTTTGCCGCTCCAGTTCCTGCAGCAGATCGGTCTTCAGATCGGCACGCGAAGCGGTTTCCATCAGTTCAAACAATACCAGCAAGGCGGCATGGTGCTCGAACGGCTCGTCGCGTTCGGTGAAAAAAGCCAGCCGCTGATAAAGCTGCTCTAGGCGAAGCAGCGCGCGTGTACGTTCGGTGACGGGAAACTCGAAGCAGATCACAACGGCGACGATCCTTTTGATGAATAGCTACCTTACGCCGAATCGGCAACAAGGTTGGCAAGATAATAGCGGTGTTTCGCGTCGACTTGAAGCGTTAACGCAGCCAAACCGTCATTATTGTCGATCACATCGTCAGCTCGGGCCAAGCGCTCGGCGCGCGGCAGCTGCGCGGCCATAATGGCCGACACCGTCGCCTCGTCCAGGCCGTTACGCTGCATGACCCGATGCCGCTGCACTTCCTCACTGCAATCGACCACCAACACCCGTGCCAGTAGCGCATCGTAGTGACCGGTCTCGAACAAGAGCGGCACGACCAGCAGCGCATATGGACCTTCGGCCAGGCAAAGCTGCCGCTCGCTCTCGGCGCGAATCAGCGGATGAAGGATGGCCTCCAAGCGCACCCGCGCGCCCGGGTCGGAAAACACGATTCCGCGCATCGCCTCCCGATCGAGCGCTCTGTCCTTCCGCACCACTGTACTGCCAAACTCGGCCTCAATCGCGGCCATCGCTCCGCCGTTCGGCCCGGTCAGCTGATGCGAGATCCGGTCGGTATCGACCACCGTCACCCCGCGCTCGGCGAACAGCTCCGCCACCGTGCTCTTGCCCGACCCGATGCCCCCAGTCAGCCCTACTACTTTATTAACCATGCAGATACCACGTCATGATCCGATCTCCCCACAAAAACGCGATCCAGCCTGCCGCGGCCAAGTAGGGACCGAACGGCAGCGCCTGGTTGCGTCCTGCCCGGTGCACCATGATCAGGGCAATGCCGATCAGCGCACCAACCAGCGACGACAGCAGAATCACCAGCGGGAGGGCCTGCCAGCCTAGCCAAGCGCCCAGCGCGGCCAATAGCTTGAAGTCGCCGTACCCCATCCCTTCCTTCCCGGTTGCGAGACGGAATGCCCAGTACACCAGCCACAGAGCCAGATAGCCGAACACCGCGCCGAGCACCGCATCGGCAAGTGGCACAAGACCGGTCACCAGATTGAACAGCAAGCCCGCCCACAGTAGCGGCAACGTCAGACAGTCCGGCAAGAGTTGGGTATCGGCATCGATAAAGGCCAGAGCGATCAGCGCTGCCGTCAACAGTATTGCACCGGCAAGCTCACTACCCGGCCCGAGCTGCCAGGCCATCAGCGCGAACACAAGACCGGTCGCCAGCTCAACCAACGGGTAACGTCGACTGATCGGCATCTCGCAGGCTGCGCAGCGGCCACGCAACAGCACGAAGCTGATCAACGGCAGATTCTGCCACGGCTTGACCGGCTGCAAGCAGGCTGGGCAGTGGGATGGCGGCATCAGCAGATCGTAACGGGTCCCCTCTTGAACCGAGCCCCCCGTCAGTCGCGCACAATCCTGCTCCCAGCCGCGCTGCAGCATGATCGGCAGGCGGTGGATCACCACATTCAGAAAACTACCGATCAGCAACCCGAACAATAATGCCACCGCGACCAGCCAGACCAGGTTGGCCGAAAGAAAATCATACAGCGTCCGCATCAACCGACCACCTGCCCCATTTTGAATATCGGCAGGTACATCGCGAGGATAAACCCTCCGATTAGTACCCCGAGCACCACCATGATCGCCGGTTCCAACAGGCTCGACAATGAGGCAACCGCGTTATCGACCTCGTCCTCGTAGAAATCCGCAGCCTTCCCGAGCATCGCGTCGAGCGAGCCGGACTCCTCCCCGGTCGACGCCATTTGCAGCGCCATATTCGGAAACAAGCCACTGCGACGCATCGCCTGGTACAGGCTCGAACCGCTGCTGATATCCGCCTGGATCTGCCGAGTCGCCACCTCGTAGACCCTATTGCCGGCCGCACCGCCGACAGAATCGAGCGCTTCGAGCAGCGGCACTCCTGCCGTGATCAAGGTAGCCAGCGTTCGAGCCCATCTCACCATTATCGCTTTGAGCACGATGCCGCCCAGTACTGGAAGGCGCAACAGCATGCGGTCGAAGCGCTCGACAAGCCTCGGAGAGCGCCGGAACATGAACCAAAGCCCCGCCCCGACCGCCAACACGATGACCACGATGCCCCATCCCCAGCGAACACACAGATCGGACAGGCTGATCAACATCAATGTCGGCAACGGCAGATCGGCCCCGAAGCTTGCGAACAGCGCCTTGAAGGCCGGAACCACCACTCCCATCATCACGGCCGTGATAACGAACGACACCACAACAATCGTACTCGGATAAATCAGCGCCGCACGGGTCTTGGCCTTGAGCGCCAGCGTCTTTTCCTTGTAGCTGGCAAGCTTGCTGAGCAGAACGTCGAGCACCCCGCCAGCCTCTCCGGCCGCCACCAGGCTGCAGAACAACCGGTCGAAATAGTGCGGCCGTTTCCGAAACGCTTCGGTCAATGATACCCCGCTCTCCAAATCGGCACGCACCTCGAGCAGCATTCTTGACGCGGCGGGATTGCCCTGCGCCCTGGCAGAAAGTTCAAACGCCTGAAGCAACGGCAAGCCAGCCTTAAGCATCGTCGCCAACTGACGCGTGAACAACACAATGTCTTTCTCGGTGATCCGTCGCTCGAAGCTGCTGCGCCGGCGCCTCACACTGACAATCTGGACTCCTTGCCGACGAAGCAGCACTTTCGCCACCGTATCGGAACCGGCACGAATCTCGCCACGCACCGGCCTATCTAAGGGGTCCCGGCCTTCCCATTCCCAGAGCGGACTGTATTGACGCAATTTTCGAAGAAAACGCACCATAACGGTTAGTCGGCGGTCACGGCATCGATTTCGGCCAGCGAGGTCACGCCACGCCTTACCTTCAACAGGCCGGCCCGACGCAAATCGAGCATGCCCTCGGCGCGGGCCAAGTCGGCAAGATGGAGTTCGCTGCCATTCTGCATGATCAGCCGCTTGATCGACTCAGTAACCGGCAGAACCTCATAGACCCCGATCCGACCGAGATAGCCACTGCCCTGACACTCGTCGCAGCCAACCGGGCCATACGGCCGCCAGCTGCCATCGAGCTCGGTGTCATCGAAGCCGGCATCCAAGAGCGCCTTCCGCGGCATCTCCAATGGCTGCTTACACTGACAAAGCCGTCGCGCCAGACGCTGGGCCATGATCAGCAACACCGAACCCGCCACATTGAACGGTGCCACCCCCATGTTCATCAGCCGGGCCAACGTCGCCGGGGCATTATTCGTATGGACCGTCGAGAACACCCGATGGCCAGTCTGCGCCGCTTTGATCGCTATGTCTGCCGTCTCGGCGTCGCGGATTTCGCCGACCATCAGGATGTCCGGATCCTGCCGCAGGAAGGCACGCAGTGCCGTCGCAAAGGTCAGACCAACCTTCTCGTTGATGTTGACCTGATTGGTACCCGGCAGATTGATCTCGACCGGGTCCTCGGCCGTCGCGATATTGACGTCGGCCTGATTGAGAATATTGAGAAAGGAATAGAGCGACACCGTCTTGCCCGACCCGGTCGGTCCGGTGACCAACACCATGCCGTACGGTTTGGCGATCGCATTCAATACCAGCTGCAACTGCCCAGGCTCGAAGCCGAGTTGATCTATCCCTAGTGATACGGCCGACTGGTCAAGGATACGCAGCACGATCTTTTCGCCAAACAAGGTCGGCAGTGTGCTGACCCTGAAATCTACGGCACGGTGCTTAGACAGCATCAGTTTCAGCCGGCCATCCTGCGGCACTCGCTTCTCGGCAATATCGAGCCGGGAGATGACCTTCAGGCGTGATGCGATCCGGTCCTTCAGGCTCAGCGGTGGTTGGGCGATCTCCCGGAGCCGGCCATCGACGCGGCAGCGTATCCGGTAATATTTCTCGTACGGCTCGAAATGGATGTCCGATGCACCGCTATTGATTGCGTCGAGCAGCACTTTGTTGATGAACTTCACCACCGGCGCATCGTCGACCTCGGGCCTCCCGGGAAGCACATCAGCCGGCTCCGAAGCGTCAAACTGAAAATCTTCCGGCACCTCCCCGCCTCGCGCTGGCGAACCAGAACGAGCCTCGGCGTTCGAGACTGCAAAGAAGCGCGCCAGCTTGTCGTCCTCCACGATAACAATGTCTAGCGCCAAGCCCGTTGCAAACGTAATGGCATGGAAGTCTCCGACCTGGGTCGGATCGGACGTCGCAACCGTCAGTCGATTGCCGCGCTGGAACAAGGGCAGCAGGCGCTTGCTGTGCATCAGCTCGCCGTCTATCAGCCCCTTGGGCTGTTGCTCGGGATCGAATGACGAGAGATCGCACAAGGGGTAACCGAAGGCCTCGGCGGCAAATCTCGCCACCTCGAGAGCGCGCATCTTCCCACTCTGCACCAACTGCTCGACGAAACCGATCCCGGCGCTGGCCGCCTGCTGCTGGATGAGCAAGGCATCGGGCGGGCTGAGCCGCTGGTGCCGCACCAATGCCCGTGCCAAGCCGGCAAGTTCCAACATAACGTCCATGGCGGGTTCCTCTGCGTTCAACGACTTGGGGGTATGGCTCCAGCGAGGATTATATGCAAAACGGCAATTTTCAACCCAATAAAATGACATTTAAATTTTTAGCCTGATTTACCCCACAGCGACGTTGTGCAAAAA
Organism: Crenobacter oryzisoli; assembly: GCF_030385785.1. GTDB lineage: Bacteria > Pseudomonadota > Gammaproteobacteria > Burkholderiales > Chromobacteriaceae > Crenobacter_A > Crenobacter_A oryzisoli. Next base: position 18,375 of record NZ_JAUEDK010000060.1, on the reverse strand, counting down.
ACAAAAAAGGCTGCCGAAGCAGCCCTTTTGGGAGGTTCAATCTGTCAGGACAGATTAGAACTTGTGTTGCAGACCAACGGCAACAGTGTTCTCTTTGTCGGTGCCATTCGCGAAATTGAGAACGTTGCCGATGCCGGAGTCATACTTCTTCTGACCGTAGGAGATGTAGCTATTGGTGCGCTTCGACAGAGCGTAGTTCACACCCAGAACCCACTGCTTGTAGCCGGTGTCGTTCAGCTTGGTGCCATTGGTCTTAACGTCACCGCCCCAGGCGAACGAAGCCATCGGGGTGAAGGCGCCGATGGTGTAGCCGACGGTCAGCGCAGCTTCGTCTTGCTTCACGTCACCATTCGCGTCACCACCGTTAATCCGAGCGTTGACGTTTGCCAGATCTTGGGCAACGTTAGCAGTACCTACACCTTGAATAGCGAAGGTAGCGTTGGAGCCGTAAGTCTTGGTCTGTTGGTAAGCGGCAGCCACCAGCAGGTTGTTGGCGTTGTAGCCAGCTTCAGCACGCCAGTAGTAGGCGGTCTGGTTCAGGTTGGCACCGGCGTCACGCTCGGCGGCGTAGCCGAGGTCACCGTAGAAGCCGGAGTTCTCGTAGCCCAGACCGAAGGCGTACTGGCCTTGGTCAGAGCGGCTGCCATCAGCACGAAGGGTACGAGTCTCGTCGAAGCCGTACATAGCCGAAATCTTCAGGCCCGGAACGAATTGCGGAGCATCGTAGCGGATCGCGTTTTTCAGACGGGTGTCGTTGTAGGTCAGGGTGCCCAGACCGTTCACGCCAGCGCCGTAGATCCACGGGTCAACCTTCTCCATGTCGGAGTTCAGGTAGGTGCTGATGTGACCCAGTTTCACGGTACCGAAGTTGCTGCTCAGGCCCACGAAGGTGTCGCGGGTAGCCCAGGTGCCGCCGTAGAAGTTACCCGAACCGTTGCCGGAGGTGCCGTCGACGTTCAGGCCTTGCTCGACTTGCCAGATAGCCTTCAGACCATTGCCCAGATCTTCGTTGCCCTTGAAGCCGATGTAGGAACCGGTGTCGTCGATCTTGCTGACGGTTTTCAGGGCCGGGCTGAAGGTTGCGCCGTTTACCGGATTCTGGCCTTGCTGGTTGTAGTTCAGGGCCTTGCCGTTTTCGACGTCGGCTTCGATGTCGCCGTACAGGGTCACGTCGGCCATGGCTGCAGCCGGCAGGGTGGCCAGCAGCAGAGCGATCAGCTTCTTGTTCATCGCTTCATTCCTTATCAAGTCAGTCATAACTAGCCCGATCCTGCCTTGCGGCCTGAAGGGCCGGGCATTGGTTCACCGCTGTGTATTCCAGCGATTTCTGCGACGACTATAAATCGGCCGTTGTGAAAATACAAAACAGTAGCCCGTCAAAAAACGCCATGCGCATCGCAATCGTAAGAAAAAAACCACAAACCCCTGAATTTTCAGTCCTTCCGGATCGCGCAAGCCATGTTGCTCAAGTACAACAAAAATGGCACACCAGCCAAAAGTGTTGCAAAAAATGGACAGCCGCTTCCCCTGAATCGCAATAGTGCGACTGGTCAAAGACTGGCCAAGCGCCGAGAATCCGACAAACCGCATCTTAATCAGCCCACCCTATGCCCATCCGTCATCTAGTGTGGTTTCGCCGCGACTTGCGCGACTTCGATCAGGCCGCCCTGTTTCATGCGCTCGGCGAATCCGCCTCGGTCTACACCGTGTTCGTCTTCGATACCACCATTCTTGCCGGCTTGCCGCGTGCCGACCGGCGGGTCGAGTTCATCTGGCACTGCGTCGCGGAACTCAAACGGGCCCTGCGGGCCTCGGGGGGCGAGCTGCTGGTTCGGCACGGCGACCCGGTCGAGCTGATCCCGCGACTGGCCCAAGAGCTCGGCATCACGGCGGTCTACTGCAACCGCGACTACGAGCCCCTGGCCTTGCGGCGGGACGCACTGGTGGCCGATCGCCTGGCAGGGCTCGGCATCGACTTTCGGCAGTACAAGGACCAGGTGATCTTCGAACGCGACGACATCCTGACTGCCGCACACCACCCCTATACGGTATTCACACCTTATAAGAATACTTGGCTGAAACGGCTTGGCCAGGCCGATCTGGACAGTTACCCGGTGCGGGAGCGGCTGGCGCGGCTGGCTCCTTGCCCAGACGAGCCGATGCCCTCGCTGGCGGCGCTCGGCTTCGAAGCCACCGACTTGGGCGCCTTGAACGTGGTCCCAGGCATGGACGGCGGCATGGCGTTGCTTGAAGCGTTTGGCCAGCGTATCGACCGTTATAAGACGTTGCGCGACTTTCCGGCGAAGAAGGGCGTGTCCTATCTGTCGGTACATCTGCGCTTTGGCACGGTGTCGATCAGGGAGTTGGCCCGCTTTGCCTGGAACCACGGCGGCGAGGGGGCGATGTGCTGGCTGAATGAACTGATCTGGCGTGAGTTCTATCAGCAGTTGCTGTGGCATTTTCCGCAGGTCGCCAGCGAGAGCTTCAAGCCGGCCTACCGTGACCTGGTTTTTCCGAATGATGAGGAGTGGTTTGCTGCCTGGTGCGAGGGGCGCACCGGTTATCCGCTGGTAGACGCGGCGATGCGCCAGCTCAATGGCAGTGGCTATATGCACAACCGGCTGCGCATGGTGACGGCAAGCTTCCTGGTGAAAGACCTGCTGATCGACTGGCGTTGGGGGGAACACTACTTCGCCGAGAAACTGCTCGACTACGATCTGGCTTCGAATAACGGCGGCTGGCAGTGGGCGGCGTCGACCGGCTGCGATGCCCAGCCCTACTTCCGCATCTTCAACCCGGTCACCCAGTCGGAGAAGTTCGACCCGGAGGGGCGCTTTATCCGTCGCTATGTGCCGGAACTGGCCGCGCTCGACAACAAGGCGATCCATGCGCCGTGGTTGGCAAATTCGCTGCCGGTGGGTTTTCGCCTCGGCCGCGATTACCCGGCCCCATTGGTCGATCACGCGGCACAGCGCGAGGCCGCACTGGCCCTCTACCAGCGCGCAAGCTGACCGCTCCATCAAGCAAAACGCCCTGCGATCGCAGGGCGTTGGCGTGGGCTCAGCGCTTCTGACTTACTGGGTTTTCTTGGTCGGATCGACCAGCGGCTTCTTGCTGGTAGCGGTGTCCTTGCCGGTCGGCTTGGCGGCGGCCTTGCCGGCTGGAGTCGGCACGGTGGTTTTGCCCGTAACGGCGACGTCCTTGCGCAGCTTCTCCAGCGTCTTGTCGCCAATTCCCTTTACATTTTTCAGATCGTCCACGCTCTTGAACGGGCCGTTCTTGGTACGGTAGTCGATGATGGCCTGGGCCTTGGATGGCCCGATGCCGCTGAGCGACTCCAGTTCCTGCAAATTGGCGGTATTGATGTTGACCGCGGCAAATGCGGCCGAGGCAAAGAGAAACAGTCCGACGAACAGCGCAAGCAATTTCTTCATGTGAGCGACCCCCGTTTCAAGTGACAGCACGGCGAAACCACTATGACACGCAACTAAGCTCGTTGCAAAATCAATTCGAGGACCACTTTGCTGCCGACGTAGGCCAGCATCAACGCGACAAAACCGGTCAGCGTCCAGCGGATCGCCAGCTTGCCGCGCCAGCCGTGACGGCTGCGGCCGTACAGCAAGGTGCCGAACAGCAGCCAGGAAATCAGCCCGAACAGCGTCTTATGGGTAAAGGTAGCCGGCTTGCCGAACAACTGCTCGGAAAACAGCACGCCGCTGACCAGCGTAAGCGACAAGAGCACGAAACCCCAGCCGATCACACGGAACATTAACTTCTCCAGCGTCAACAGCGGCGGCAAGGTCTTCACCAGCGGGGTCCAGCGCTTGCGGTGCAGCGCTCGCTCCAAAGCCAGCATCAGCACCGCCAACAGTGCGCTGATCGCAAACAGGCTGTAAGCCAGCATCGAGACGAACAGGTGCAGCATGAAGGCCGGGTTGGTCAGTGCATAGCCAGGATGCGAGCCGGGCAACAGCAGCGCCAGCGCCAGCGTGACCAGCGCCAGCGGCATCAGGAACAACTGCAGGCCTTCCAATCTATAGAAGAAGCTGCCCGTCCAGTAGATGACCAGCATCAGCCACGCCACCAGCGCCACCGCGTGACCGACGCCGAGCGCGACCAGTTGGCCGTGCACCAGCGGCACCAGCACGCAAAACGCCTGCACCGTTAACAGGATGCCTAGCAGCGAATGCTCCATCCGAGGATCGCGCGGCCAGGATGGCGCACCACGCCAGTGGCTGAAGAAGTGCCAAGAGAAGGCCCCGTAGGCAACAATGAGAAGCAGCGAGAGGGCCAGAAGCAATGAGGTCATCAGCAAGCAGATGGCCGGTAGGGCTAAAGCCCGGCGGCTCGTGTAAAATAGCAAGTTTGAAGTCTACACCAAGCAGACTCGCCATAGGCAGAGTGAAGGATCCCGTCCCATGCTAGACAACCTGACTTCGCGCCTGTCGGGCGTGATCAAGACGCTGCGCGGCAACGCGCGGTTGAGCGAATCGAATATCCAGGATGCGATGCGCGAAGTGCGCATGGCGCTGCTCGAGGCCGACGTGGCGCTGCCTGTGGTCAAGAGCTTCATCGCCCAGATCAAGGAGCGCGCGCTCGGCCAGGAAGTGATGGGCAGCCTGACCCCGGGCCAGGCGCTGGTCGGCGTGGTCAACGAAGAGCTGGTCAAGCTGATGGGCGAGAAGAACGACGCCCTCAACCTGGCCGCGGTGCCGCCGGCGATCGTGCTGATGGCCGGCCTGCAGGGTGCCGGTAAGACCACCACGGTCGGCAAGCTCGCCAAGCTGCTGAAGGAAACCCAGAAGAAGAAGATTCTGGTGGTGTCGGCCGACGTATACCGCCCGGCGGCGATCGAACAGTTGAAGACGCTGGCCAGCCAGGTCGGCGTCGAGTGGTTCCCGTCCGATAGCAGCCAGAAGCCGGTCGACATCGCCCGTGCCGCGCTCGACCACGCCAAGCGCCACTTCTTCGATGTGCTGATGGTCGACACCGCCGGCCGCCTGGCGATTGACGAGGCGATGATGGCTGAGATCAAGGCGCTGCACGCCGCGCTCAACCCGGTGGAAACGCTGTTCGTGGTCGACGCGATGCAGGGCCAGGACGCGGTGAACACCGCGCAGGCGTTCAACGAGGCGCTGCCGCTGACCGGTGTGATCCTGACCAAGATGGACGGCGACGCGCGCGGCGGTGCCGCACTGTCGGTGCGACAGGTGACCGGCAAGCCGATCAAGTTCATCGGTGTCGGCGAGAAACTGGCCGGTCTGGAACCGTTCTACCCGGACCGGATCGCCAGCCGCATCCTCGGCATGGGTGACGTGCTCTCCCTGATCGAGGAAGTGCAGAAGGGCATCGACCAGGACGAAGCGGCCAAGATGGCCAAGAAGCTCAAGAGCGGCAAGGGCTTCGACCTGGAAGACTTCAAGGCACAGATCCAGCAGATGCAGAAGATGGGCGGCATGGCCAATCTGATGGAAAAGCTGCCGGGCCAGATCGGCCAGATGGCCAAGGGCATTCAGGGTGCCGAGGCCGACAAAGCCACCCGCCGCATCGAGGGCATCATCAACTCGATGACGATGGAAGAGCGCCGCAAACCGGAACTGTTGAAGGCCAGCCGCAAGCGCCGCATCGCCGCCGGTGCCGGCGTGACGGTACAGGAGGTCAACCGCCTGCTCAACCAGTTCGAGCAGACCCAGAAGATGATGAAGCAGTTCTCGTCCAAGGGCGGGATGATGAAGCTGATGCGCGGCATGAAGGGCATGATGCCGGGCATGTAAGGTTGGCCGAACGGGCGGGGAATCTCCGCCCGTTTTTCTTGATGGCAAGGGATCGACATGCATGACGACGTGGTGGTACTGACCGACTCCCGCTGGGTGACGCTCGATGAGCAGGACTGGTACAGCCGCCAGGTACACCATGAGGACGGCCTGGTCGTTGACGCGCTGCGCCGCTGCGGCCTCACGGTGAGCCGGCGAGCCTGGGACGACGCCTCGGTCGACTGGCACGATGCCGGCGCGCTGTTGTTTCGTACCACCTGGGACTATTTCGACCGCTTCGGCGAATTTTCGCCGTGGCTCGACCAAGTCAGTTCCGAGACCACGCTCTATAACGAAGCGGGGCTGTTACGCTGGAACATCGACAAGCATTACCTTGCCGATCTGCGCGAAGCGCGCATCAACATCGTGCCGACCTGCTACCTGGAAATCAACGAGCCGCGCACGCTGGTGCAAGCGGTGTCCGACACCGGCTGGGACGAGCTGATCTTGAAGCCGGCGGTGTCCGGTTCGGCGCGCCACACCTATCGCTTCGCCGCCTCCGATGCGGCGCGGTACGAATGCGTGTACGCCGAGCTGATCCAGCAAGAAGCACTGATGTTGCAACCCTTTCAGCACCAGATTGTCGATCACGGTGAGCTGTCGCTGATGGTGATTGACGGCCAGGTCACCCACGCGATCCGCAAGACCGCCAAGACCGGCGACTTCCGTGTGCAGGACGACCATGGCGGCACCGTACATCGCTACGCAGCCAGCGCCGAGGAGATCACCTTCGCCGAGGCTGCAGTGGCGGCGGTGCCGTTCGACGTGCTGTATGCGCGCGTCGACGTGATCCGCGACAACGATGGTCGGCTAGCGATCATGGAGCTGGAGATGATCGAACCCGAACTGTTTTTCCGCTTCAACCCCGCCGCCGCCGACCGGCTGGCAGCCGGATTGCAGCGGCGAATGAACGAGCGCTAAAGGTCAGCCTTTCGGCCAACCTTGAACGATTTTGACGCAACACGCCGGCCCCGATGCCGGCCATATGGAAGCCCTTAGCATGCTGAACACGCTAACCGCCCTCTCTCCGCTCGACGGTCGCTACGCGGCCGCGGTCGAACCGCTGCGCGCGCTCTTCTCCGAGCACGGCCTGATGAAGTTCCGCATCAAGGTGGAACTGGAATGGCTGAAGATGCTGGCCGCCGAGCCGAGCATCGAGGAAGTCAAGCCGTTCTCCGCTGCCACCATCAGCGAGATCGACGACGTGATTGCCAACTTCGACGTCGAGCACGCCGAAGCGGTGAAAGCGATCGAATCGCGCACCAACCACGACGTGAAGGCAATCGAGTACTGGTTGAAGGAACGCCTGTCCGACAACCCGGAAGTGATGGCCGCCAGCGAGTTCATCCACTTCGCCTGCACCTCCGAGGACATCAACAACCTCAGCCACGCGCTGATGCTGAAGACCGCACGCAACACCGTGGTGCTGCCGGCGCTGGACGAGCTGATCGGCAAGTTCACCGAGCTGGCGCACGCGCTGGCCGACCTGCCGATGATGAGCCGCACCCACGGCCAACCGGCCACCCCGACCACGCTCGGCAAGGAAATGGCCAACATCGCCTACCGCCTGAAGCGTCAGCGCGAACAGCTGGTGCGCCAGGAGATCCTCGGCAAGATCAACGGCGCGGTCGGCAACTACAACGCCCACCTGTCCGCCTACCCGGAAGTGGACTGGGAAAGCCTGTGTGGCCGCTTCGTCACCGGCCTCGGCATCACCTTCAACCCGTACACCATCCAGATCGAGCCACACGACTACATGGCCGAGCTGTACCAGACCCTGTCGCGCGTCAACACCATCCTGATCGACGCCAACCGCGACATCTGGGGTTACATCTCGCTGGGCTACTTCAAGCAGAAGGTCAAGGCCGGTGAAGTGGGCAGCTCGACCATGCCGCACAAGGTCAACCCGATCGACTTCGAGAACTCGGAAGGCAACCTGGGCCTGGCCAACGCCATCCTCGGCCACCTGGCCGAGAAGCTGCCGCTGTCGCGCATGCAGCGCGACCTGACCGACTCGACCGTGCTGCGCAATATGGGCGTCGGCTTCGGCTACACCCTGCTGGGCTTCAAGTCCTGCCTGCGCGGGCTGAACAAGCTCGAAGCCAACCCGGCTGCGCTGGCCGCCGACCTGGACGCCACCTGGGAACTGCTGGCCGAGCCGATCCAGACTGTGATGCGCCGCTACGCGATCGCCAATCCGTACGAGCAGCTCAAGGAGCTGACCCGCGGTAAGGACGGCATCACCCGCGACACGCTGTCCGCCTTCATCAAGGGCCTGGCAATTCCGGACCATGAGAAGACCCGCCTGCTCGAACTGTCGCCGGCCAGCTATGTCGGCAAGGCTGCCGAACTGGCACGCCGCATCTGAGCGCTTTCGCCTCAAACGACAACGCCACCGTTTCGACGGTGGCGTTTTTTATCGCTTGGACTCAGGCACAGCGCAGCGCCAGTTGACGGGGATCGTCGACAAAGGGGTTAGCCGACCCCTGCCACCGCGCAATCTCACGGTTGCGCGCCCTTTCCCAGTCGTCGACCGGGTAGGCGCCCGCCCAGTGGCAAAGCTCCTGGTGCTCGGCCGCCGACAGCGGCCAGTCGTAGCGCTCGTGCATATAGAAGCGAATCCGCGCCAGCCGGCCGCGTACTGGCGCCGGTAACGAGTCGGCCTTCAGTTCGGCACCGCTGCGCACCGGCACCAGGTTGACCAGGTCACCCTCGGCCATCTGGAATACCGCATCGCCGCGCTCGCAGGCGGCCAAGCCCCCCTGCTGCCAGCAGTACCGTGCACGGCCAAACTCGGCAGGGTCGACCAGCGGTTGCCAGCCGACCTGCTCCACCGCCACCCCAGCCAGTGTGGTTTTTTCACCACCGAAGTGGACGGTCAACAGCCGGCGTGCCTCGTCGAGACGACGGTGACCCACCGTCTGCACACCGGACACCAGCGCCACCGTCACGACCGGTTCTTCGGCACTGGAGCCATCAAGAGGGGTCGCATCGTCCGGCAGCAAAGCCTGCTGCGAGTCCGCCGGTATCGACGACTCTGAGCCCTTGCCGGCGGGGCGCGAGGTCATGCCGATACAGCCGAGCAACAGCACCGACACCAGTAGTACACGGCCGATGGGAACGTGAAACGACGGGGCACTGAGTTGCATAGCGAGGACTCCTGATCGACTGGGTAACGAAACCATTATGGCGCTTTTGATTTAAAGGTACAATAATCTAATTGCTGTCACCCAAACGTCACACCGCGGTTACAGCAACGCGCACTGCGCGAAATCTCGCGGCCAGGATGGCCAGCGCCCAGCAAGGGAACTTGGCCGTGGCACCATAACGACAGGAGGATAAGCGATGAGCAAGGATGGACGCGGCGGACGTCGCGAAGGGGCGGGCCGCCCCACCGGCACCGGCCGCTTCGGCGACGAACCGCTGGTAAAAATGGCACTGCCGGCACGGCTACGTCAGGAAGTGATCGATTTCGCCGTGGCACGGCTGGCCAAGCACCACGAAACCAGCCCGCTCGTTGACCGGTTACCCACCCCCGAGCATGTGTTGCGCGCGCCATTGCAGCCGAGCCATCGGGCGGTACCGCTCTACCTGCAGGGGGTGCGTGCAGGCTTTCCCACCCCGGCGGCCGACGAGGTCGACCAGGAGCTGGACCTGAACCAGTACCTGCTGGAAGGCGACGGCGAGACCACCTTCATGGTGCGGGTGGAGGGAGATTCGATGATCGAGGCCGGTCTGTTCGACGACGACCTGCTGGTGGTGAACCGCCGTCAGCGCCCGCAGCATGGCGACATCGTGGTTGCGCTGCTCGACGGCACCGAGTTCACCTGCAAGCGCCTCTACAGCAAGGATGGCCGTATCGCGCTATTGCCGGAAAACCCCGCCTACCCGCCGATCGAGATCCGCGGCGAGCGCGAGATGAAGATCTGGGGCGTGGTGACCGGCATGGTGCGCAAACTGGGCCGCAAGTGATGACCCGCTTCGCCCTGGTCGACGCGAACTCGTTCTACGTCAGCTGCGAGCGGGTGTTCCGCCCCGACCTGAATGGCCGGCCGGTGGTGGTGTTGTCGAACAACGACGGCTGCGTGGTATCGCGTAGCCGCGAGGCCAAGGCGCTCGGCATCCCGATGGGCGTGCCGTTCCACGAGGTGCGCGGACTATGCAAGCACTTCGGCGTGGCGGTGTTCTCGTCCAACTACGCGCTGTACGGCGACATGAGCCGGCGCATGATGCGGCTACTCACCGAGCTGGCACCGCGTCAGGAAATCTACTCGATCGACGAATGCTTCCTCGACCTCGTCGACGAGCCGGACCCGGTGTCACTAGGCCGCGAGATTCGCCGCCGCCTGTACCACTGGCTGAGCCTGCCCGCCTGCGTCGGCATCGGCCCGAGCAAGACCCTGGCCAAACTCGCCAACCATCTGGCCAAGTGCGACCCGGTCCACGGCGGCGTGCTCGACTGGACCACCCTGCCGCCCTCTCTGGCCGACCGGCTGCTCGCCGACCTGCCGGTCAGTGAGGTGTGGGGAGTTGGCCGCCGCTTGGCCGACAAACTGGCCGGCTACGGTATCACCAACGTTGCCCAATTGCGCAACGCCCGTCCCGACTGGCTGCGCCACCAGTTCGGCATCACTCTGGAGCGCACCCGCGCCGAACTGAACGGTGTCAGCTGCCTACCGCTCGATGCGGTTTCTGCACCGCGTCAGCAGTTGATCGTCAGCCGCTCGTTCGGCCACCCCTTGCAGGAATTCGACCCGATCTCGGCCGCGCTCGGCCACCATGTCGGCCAAGCCGCCGAGAAGTTACGAGCGCAGGGCTCGATATGTGCACTGGTCGGCGTCAGCCTGCGCGTCGGCGCCCAGGCCCCATTGCGTCCCGCACATAGTTGGGCGTGCGTGCCGCTCGAGCAGCCCAGTGACGATACCCTGCTACTGAACCGTGCCGCGCAGCAAGCGCTGCGTCAGCTGTACCGACGCGGCTACCGCTATCACAAGACCGGGGTGGTGCTGCTGGAACTGAGCCCGCGCCAGGGCCGCCAAGGCGAGCTGTTCGCCCCCGACGACGCGCCGCAGCGGCGGCGGCTGATGGCCACGCTTGACGCAATCAGCCGCCGCTGGGGTTGCGACAGCATCGGTCTTGGCCGTGCAGCACTGCCGAGCGATCAGTGGCGCATGCGCTGCGAACAGCGCTCGCCCCGCTACACCACCCACTGGCGGGAACTGCCACGGGTGTCGTAAAGGCCACAGCGGTCACCATGGCTTGGTCTACGACAAGTGAATGGCAGAGCGGCATCGCTACAATCAGCTATTTTTTTGCCCAAAAAACAACAAAGGGCAAGACACCTCCGGCGACCGCTCGCTTGCTACCGATCCATTCTCCGCGGCCCGGGTCTCTCCACGTTCGAAAAAGGACGATCCGTTCATGCTGCACTGGTTCCGCCCGGCCCGCTCACGACCCCGCTCCACCCAGGAGATCAGTGCCACCATCCACACCATCCAGCGCGACATCCACAGCGCCGTCGACGCCATCGAGCTGGGCCAGCGCCGCGCAATCAGCCCTATCGAGCATCCTGCTCAACATCGAGGCGGTCAGCAGGCTGGTTGGCAACATCTCCGAGGCAGTCGGCCACCAGGCCGAGGCGTCGGCGCAGATCACCACCGAGCTGAACGCGCTGCTAGAACTGCACTGAGCGCGCGCCAATGCAAAAACGGTCGATTCTTGCGAATCGACCGTTTTCTATTGGTTGCGGGGGCAGGATTTGAACCTACGACCTTCGGGTTATGAGCCCGACGAGCTACCAGACTGCTCCACCCCGCGACTGTACTGTTTGGACTGCCTTGCTACCGAATCGTGCCGCTGTCGCGAGCCACACGTTCTTGTTTGGTTGCGGGGGCAGGATTTGAACCTACGACCTTCGGGTTATGAGCCCGACGAGCTACCAGACTGCTCCACCCCGCGTCTGAGGGAACGAAATATAACCGAGCAATTACGGTTCGTCAAGACTTAATGAAAATTGGTGATAACTGACCGGCGAAGGCAGCAGCCCGACCGGCACCGCTGCCCCCTTCATTTCGTCAGAGCGACCAGTCCACCCAGCCCATATTCCAGGTCAGCAGGATGAGCAGACCAAAACCGATCCGGTACCAGGCAAACGACACATAGTTGCGGCCCGACACGAAGCGCAGCAGGCTGCGCACCGCGATCAGGCCGCTAACGAAAGCCGCGACAAAACCGATCACGATCAGCGGGATGTCGGCAGCAGTGAACAGCGCATAGTACTTGAAGATGTCATAGAAGGTCGCGGCGAACATCATCGGTACCGCCAGGAAGAACGAGAACTCGGTCGCCACCTGCCGACTCAGGCCGAAGGCCATACCCCCCATGATGGTCGAGCCGGAGCGCGACGTGCCCGGCATCAGCGCCAGTACCTGTGCCAAACCAACTGCCAGCGCATCGCGCCAGCCCATCGCGTCGACCGAGGTGACGCATGGTGCCACCCGTTTCTGGTGATTCTCGACCAGCAGGATCACCAGGCCGCCAATCACCAGCGCCGCAGCCACGCTAATGGCATTGAAGAAATGCCCCTTGATCGTCTTGATGAACAGCATGCCGACGATCGCCGCCGGCAAGAAGGCGATTGCCAGATTCAGCACGAAGCGATTGGCCGAGGTATCTCGCCCCAGGCCACACGCCACCTTGAGGAATCGTGCCCGGTATTCGAACAGCACCGCCAGCACTGCGCCGAGCTGGATCACCACCTCGAACACCTTGCCGTTGCTATGAAAGTCGATCAGATCGCCGACCACGATCAGGTGACCGGTACTGGAAATCGGCAGAAACTCGGTGATGCCCTCGACGATACCCAACAGCAGCGCCTTGGCGTGCAGCAACATGTCCACGAACAGACCTCGACAATCGAATGACAAAAAATAACGGCAGCATTTAATGCTGCCGTTAGCCAATGACATCGATCTTACACGAGTCTTATTTCTTCAGCTCCGTGCGCGCCTTGGCAACCAGTTCGTTCACCACCTCGACCAGACGTTGCGGTTCGGCCGGCTGCGTGGCGTACTTGCCCGCCACCACAATGGTCGGCGTGCCCTCGATCGCGTAGTCGCGGGTCATCTTGGTCTGGCGCGACACCTGTGCATTCACACCGAACGACTGATACGCCTGCATAAACTTGGCCACGTCGATACCTGGTTGCTGCTTGAGCCAGCCGCTCAGCACGTCAGGTTTGGAGAGGTCAATGCGCTGCTTCATCACCGCCTCGAAGATCGGACGATGCAACTTGGCGGTGGTGCCGGTCGCGGTCTCGGTGGCGACCAAGCGGGCGAAGCCCTCCATCGGCTTGCCCCACACTACCTGCACGCGGTTGAATGCCACGTCAGCCGGCAGTTTTTCAAGGTACGGGTTCAGCACCGGCTCCAGGTTGTAGCAGTGAATGCAAGTGTATGAGAAGAATTCGAGCACCTCGACCTTCTTCGGGTCTGCCACCGGCTGCGGCTTGGCCAACAATACATAGTCCTTGCCCTGCACGATCGCCGCATTCGCCACACCGGCGACCAGCATCAGTCCAATCAGCAGCCACTTCTTCATTCTTGTCATTCCTTGATGGGTGAAGTCTCAATTACTCGGATTTGACCGGCGACGCGTCGATACCGCTCTGCTTGAGCTGGCTGCGCATCCGGTCCGCTTCGGCGGAGCTACCGAACGGGCCGACCCGCACACGATGCACCAGGCCCTTGTCTGGGACATTGACCGACTGGATCTTCGCTTCGATGCCGAGCAGCGCAAGCTTCGCCTTCAGGTTGTCCGCCTCGTTCTCATGCTGGAAGGCCCCCAGCTGGAGATAGGTCTTTTTGGCTGGCGCCGACGCGGAAGGTTCCGAGGACTTATTCTGTTTGGCGTTGTTCGGCACGGCGTCGACCTGTCCAGGCAGGATCTTGTAGAAGTCGAAATCCGGGCTGCTGTCGTCATTCTTGGCCTGCGCCGGCGGCTGGACAGGCTTGGCGGCGCGCTCGTGCGACGGCTTGGCGGCGGGAGCCGGGGCTGGCTCGGGCGCCGGAGTCGGCAGCGGCGTCACCGTTTCGGCCGGCGGCAGCGTGGCCGGGGCTGGCGTCGGCTCCTGCTTCGCCTGAGGGGCGACGGCCGGCTGGTCGGTGATGCGCGTCCCCGGTTCCAGCACTTCCGGCTTGGCCGTCGCCGTGCTGGCGTCGCCCTTGCGGTCGAACTTCTCCATATTGGAGAACGGTGTGGACGACTTGTTCAGGTACATCGCCAGCCCTACGGCGGCACCGATGCCCACGATCAGGCCGATCAGCACGCCGGCCATCATGCCGCCACCGCCGCCGCCCTTGCTGGAAGCCCCACGGGAACGTGTGGAACGAGTGTTCTTATAATCGCGATTGCTCATCAGAAATAACGCTTTAACGCCCTCGGCAGGCCGGGTCGGCCCGCCCTCAAGTCAACAGAATCTTGTTTATCAGGAATCACAGTCCTGCATCGCACGCCGGAACGGCACCGCCTGCATCACATGCTCACGTTGTACGGACGGACTATCTTCCATATCGGCCACGGTACGGGAAACCCGCAATAAACGATGATAACTGCGCGCCGACAAGCCGAGCTTCTCGGCGATCTGTACCAGCATCTCGCGCGCCTGGGCTTCGATTGCCGCCACCTCGTCAAGTTCGCGGCCGGACAACAGATAATTGGCCTTACCCTGCCGCGCCAGCTGGCGCTCACGCGCCGCCAGCACCCGCGCCCTCACCCGTTCGCTGCTTTCGCCGGCCACACCAGCATCGAGCTCGCTGGGGCTCAGGCTCGGCACTTCGATAGTCAGGTCGATACGGTCGAGCAAGGGACCAGAGATTTTACCGCGATAGCGCTGGATCTGCTCGAACGAGCAACGACAGCGCTTGGCCGGATGGCCATGATAGCCGCAGGGGCAAGGATTCATTGCCGCGACCAGCTGAAAACGCGCTGGAAACACTGCTTGGCGGCTGGCTCGCGAGATATGAATCTCGCCGCTTTCCAGCGGCTCACGCAGCACTTCCAGCACCTTGCGGTCGAACTCGGGCAGCTCGTCGAGAAACAACACGCCATGATGCGCCAAGCTGATCTCGCCCGGTCGCGGGTCGGAACCGCCGCCCACCAGGGCCACCGCCGACGCCGAATGATGCGGAGAGCGAAACGGTCGCACCGCCAGGGTGTCGGCATTGACGCCACCATGCGACAGTGAACGGATCGCCGCACTCTCCAGCGCCTCGTGTTCGGCCAACGGTGGCAGGATACCCGGCAGTCGCGCCGCCAGCATCGACTTGCCAGTGCCAGGGGGCCCGACCAGCAGCAGGCTGTGACCGCCGGCCGCGGCGAGTTCCAACGCAAGACGTGCGGTGCCCTGGCCCTTCACGTCGGCCAGATCCGGATACTTCAGTTCGGCCCCGCCCTCGCCGCGCTGCTGCACCGGCAGGCTCACAAGGCCGTTCAAATGGGCGCACACCGCAGCCAGGCTGTCTGCTGGGTGGACGGTGGCCTCGCTAACCCAAGCTGCCTCGGTCGCGCTGTCGGGCGGCAAGATGAACGCCCGGCCGGCCTGCTTGGCCTGCCAAACCATCGCCAGCGCTCCTCGTACCGGACGTAACGCTCCGGTCAGGCCCAACTCACCGGCCAACTCGTAATGCGCCAACCGGCTGGCGTCGATCTGCCCGGATGCGGCAAGCACGCCGATCGCGATCGGAAGATCGAAGCGGCCGGACTCTTTCGGCAGGTCGGCCGGTGCCAGGTTGACGGTGACCTTCTTGGCCGGGAACTCGAAACCGGACGTCAGGATCGCCGCCCGTACCCGGTCGCGACTCTCCTTCACCTCGGTATCCGGCAAGCCGACGATATTGAACGCCGGCAGACCATTGGCAAGATGCACCTCTACCAGCACTGGCGGGGCGTCGAGGCCGGCCAGCGCTCGGCTATGGACAACCGATAACGACATACCGTGCTCAGGAATGGCCTTGGGCGGCCTGGGTGGCCTCGAGCTCGTCGGCCTTTTCCGGGAACACCTGGGCTTCCAATTGGGCCAAACGCGCCTCCAGCGCTTCGAGTTTCTCGCGGGTCCGCACCAGCACTTCCTGCTGTACGTCGAATTCCTCGCGGGTGACTAGGTCCATCCGGGAGAAGGTGGAAGCCATCATCGCCTTGACGTTCTTTTCCAGGTCTTTGGCAGGGCTGGCTGCGATCGTCTCGCTGATCTTGGCGCTAATTTCATCGAACAGTTTCTGGCTGAGCATCGGCTCTCTCCTTGCCTATGTCATTAGATGACTCATTGAGTGTAACAAAAAAGCCGCCCGCCTCGTGCGCTCGGCCCTGTCCTATTTTGACACGGGTGGAAATGCTGCGCATGCACCAGTCTGGTGCCATCACTTCCTCTGCATGCCTGCATTCAGGGCAGTGCAATAGCCTGCCCCCGGTTTTTGCCCTGCTTAAGCGCATTTATTGCACTGCATCGTAGCTGGCACGGTTATCGCTAGGAGAGTGGTGGAAACACCGAATTCTTAGCTCAATAAGGAGCCGCCATGAAACTGGTTACCGCTGTTATCAAGCCATTCAAGCTGGACGAAGTACGCGAGGCCTTGTCGGCCATCGGCATCCAGGGCATCACCGTCACCGAGGTCAAAGGCTTCGGTCGGCAAAAGGGCCATACCGAGCTGTATCGCGGCGCGGAATACGTGGTCGACTTCCTGCCCAAGATCAAGCTCGACATCGCGATCGAAGACAACCTGCTCGACCAGGTGCTGGAGACCATCGAAAACGCGGGCCGTACCGGCAAGATCGGCGACGGCAAGATCTTCGTGGTCGATCTGGAACAAGTGATCCGCATCCGCACCGGCGAGACCGGCGCGAGCGCGGTGTAAGCACACGATAAAAGACGGGGACTCATCATGAAAAAATCGCTCGCCTTGCTCCCGCTGCTGCTCGCCGCAGCCGTTCCGGCCCTTGCCGACACCCCCACCATGCCGATGCTGGTCGAGGCCAAGACCATCAGCGCCGGCGACACCGCCTGGATGCTGACCTCGACCGCGCTGGTGCTGTTCATGACCATCCCGGGCCTGGCGCTGTTCTACGGCGGCATGGTGCGCAAGAAGAACGTGTTGGCCACGCTGATGCAAAGCTTCGCCATCTGCGCACTGGTGACCGTTCTGTGGACTGTGCTCGGCTACAGTCTGGCCTTCATCGGCGGCAACGCTTATCTCGGTGGCTTCGGCCGGGCGATGATGGACGGTCTGACCTACCTGAAGGATGCCAACAAGCTGACCGTGCACCCGCTGGCCACCACCATTCCCGAGTCGGTGTTCATGATGTTCCAGATGACCTTCGCGATCATCACTCCGGCGCTGATCGCCGGCGCGTTCGCCGAGCGGATGAAGTTCTCGGCGATGGTAGCGTTCATGGCGCTGTGGTCGCTGGTGGTGTATGTGCCGGTAGCGCACTGGGTATGGGCACCGAACGGCTGGATGGCCGGCAAGGGCGTGCTCGACTTCGCCGGCGGTACCGTGGTGCACATCAATGCCGGTGTGGCCGGTCTGGTCTGCGCGCTGATGCTGGGCAAGCGCACCGGCTACGGTCGTGAAGTGATGGCACCGCACAACCTGGTGCTGACCATCATCGGCGCGTCGATGCTGTGGGTGGGCTGGTTCGGCTTCAACGCTGGCTCTGCCGCCGCCGCCGACGGCCGTGCCGGCATGGCCATGCTGACCACCCAGGTTGCCACCGGTATCGCCGCACTGGGCTGGATGTTTGCTGAATGGCTGAGCAAGGGCAAACCGTCGGTGCTGGGCATTGCCTCCGGCGCAGTAGCTGGCCTGGTAGCGATCACCCCGGCGGCCGGTTTCGTCGACGCCAAGGGTGCCCTGGTGATCGGTCTGGTGGCCGGCGTGGTGTGCTTCTGGAGCGCTACCAGCCTGAAGCATGCGCTGAAGTATGACGACTCGCTGGATGCATTCGGCGTGCACGGCGTAGGTGGGATCATCGGCGCGCTCTTGACCGGTGTGTTCGCAGTGAAAGATATCGGCGGTGCAGATGGCAGCCTGGTTATTCAGGCAATGGGCGTGGCCGTCACCCTAGTCTACTCCGGGGTCGTCACCGCCGTACTGTTGAAAGTGATCGACTTGGTCATCGGCCTGCGTGTCAACGAAGAAGAAGAACGCGAAGGCCTGGACGTGGTACTGCACGGCGAGCGAGTGGAATAAGCGCGCCGCGCATAACGAAGTTGTGGGGCTGTCTTCTCGGGGCACTTTGGTGCCCCGCTTTTTATTCCAGTGCCAGCCGGCGTGATCGAACATCAGCGAGCACAAAAAACGCGCCATCACGGTAATGCCGTTCACTTAAGCAAGTGAACGGCATTTTTCATGGTGCGAATCTTGCTCATACTCCGGCCAAGTTGACTCCCTCACGTTGGTCAAGATGGTAAGCAAGGCTCATAAACACCCTGATTTCTCTGCACTTTCTCAGCAAATTGACCCCGCATGGATCGCCCACGCGCTTGCAGTGACCGGCAAAGCCAGCG
>NZ_JAUEDK010000006.1 GCF_030385785.1 Crenobacter oryzisoli | reverse complement strand
TAGCAGTTCAACGACAACGAGGAATGCGGCGCTGTGAGGCTGAAGTTTGCGTGGTCGGCGAGGGAGGCGAGAGCGTTGCCTGGCCTTGCGCCCGGCAGCGGCGGCATCGTAGCGATGGGGGCTGCAGGCATTACGGCGCACTTCCCGGCAGATGGAGCTGGGTGCCCGCCGCAATAAGCGGGCGATGTGGCGCAGACTGTGTCCCTGCGCGGTCATTTGCATGATGCAGGCACGTTCTTCTGGGCAAAGCTGATGGTAGTGGGAGGGCATGGCAACACCTTATCAGGGTGTTGCACTTGGGGTTGGAAACCGCCACCTATACCGACCAGGAGATATATCGGCGCGAGCTTGAGCGATTCTTCTATTCAGGGCACTGGTGCTATGTCGGGCTGGAGGCAGAAGTTCCCAAGCCCGGCGACTTCAAGCGTACCGCAATCGGCGAGCGCTCGGTGATCATGACGCGTGCGCAGGATGGCGAGATTCACGTGGTGGAAAACGTCTGTGCTCATCGCGGCATGCGGTTTTGCCGGGATGAATTCGGCAACAAGAAAGACCTGATCTGCCCCTATCACCAATGGAACTACGACCTCAAAGGCAACCTGATCGGCGTGCCGTTCCGGCGCGGCATCAAGCAGGATGGCAAGGTCAACGGTGGCATGCCTGCCGACTTCAAGCCGGAAGAGCACGGCCTGAACAAGCTGAAGGTCGCCATCCGCAATGGCGTGGTGTTCGCCTCCTTCGATCACGAGGTCGAGCCGCTGGAGGAGTTTCTCGGGCCGACCATCTTGCAGTACTTCGACCGCCTGTTCGACGGCCGTAAGCTGAAGATCCTCGGCTACAACAAGCAGCGGATTCCTGGTAACTGGAAGCTGATGCAGGAGAACATCAAGGATCCATACCACCCCGGTCTGCTGCATACCTGGTTCGTCACCTTCGGCTTATGGCGTGCCGACAATAAGTCCGAGCTCAAGATGGACGAGCACTTCCGCCATGCGGCGATGATCTCGACGCGCGGAGGTGGTGGCAAAGCCGACGTCACTGCGGGTGTGACCAGCTTTAAGGAGCAGATGCGGCTCAACGACGACCGCTTCCTTGATGTGGTGGTCGAACCGTGGTGGAACGGCCCGACCGCGGTGATGATGACGCTGTTCCCGAGCGTGATCATCCAGCAGCAGGTCAACTCGGTCTCCACCCGCCACATCCAGCCGAATGGACATGACTCCTTCGATTTTGTCTGGACCCATTTCGGCTTCGAGGATGACACCCCTGAAATGACGCAACGGCGCCTACGCCAGGCCAACCTGTTCGGGCCGGCCGGTTTCGTGTCGGCCGACGACGGCGAGGTGATCGAATTCTCCCAGGAAGGCTTCGAACAAAAACCCTTTCACCAGACCATTGCCGAGTTGGGCGGGCGCGACTGTGGGCATACCGACCATATGGTGACGGAGACTTTGATCCGTGGCATGTACAACTACTGGCGTCAGGTAATGGAGAAGTAAGCGATGGATTTTCAAACCTATCTCGAGTTGGTGAATTTCTATGCGGATTACGCCGCCGTGCTCGATGGCAAACAATGGGATCACTGGCCAGAGTTTTTCCTGGACAAGTGCAGCTACAAGATCCAGCCGCGCGAAAACTTCGAGCGCGAATTGCCGCTGGCCACGCTGTCGTTCGAAAGTAAAGGGATGCTGAAAGACCGGGTGTACGGTATCACCGAAACGATTTTTCACGACCCCTACTATCAGCGGCATGTCGTCGGCGCGCCACGCATCCTCAAGGCAGACGGCGACCGGATCGAGGCCGAGGCGAATTACGCAGTCTTCCGGACCAAATCCAACGAGCTCTCCACGGTTTTCAATGTTGGGCGCTACCTCGACGTGATCCGGAAAACACCAGACGGTCTGAAATTCGAGTCACGTTGGTGCATCTTCGACAGCGAGATGATTCCGAACTCGATCATTTATCCGATTTGAGATGAACGCTATGAATAAGACCTGGATCAAGCTGGTGCCGGTGACTGACGTGCCCAGCGAAGATGTGATCGCGGTGGAAGCCAACGGCCATGAAATTGCCCTGTACGGCATAGAAGGGCAGGTTTTTGCATCGGACAACATTTGCACCCACGGTCATGCCCGCTTGTGCGACGGCTTTCTCGACGGCCATGAAATCGAATGTCCGCTTCACCAGGGCAAGTTCGATATCCGTAGCGGGAAGGCTCTCTGTGAGCCATTGACCGAAGACCTGAGGACGTATCCGGTCAAGGTGGAAGAAGGTTACGTGTTTATCGAAGTTTAAAGGAAAATCCATGAGCTACCTGTTTCCCCCCGTCGCCACCGTTGGCCTGCCGGTTGCCGGCCGTGATGCCCAGTTCCCGGTGCGCCGCGTCTACTGTGTCGGCCGCAACTACGCTGCCCATGCGCGCGAGATGGGCTTCGACCCGGACCGTGAACCGCCGTTCTTCTTCTGCAAGCCCAACGACCCCGAGTCGGTGGTGCCGGTGGCCGCCGGCGAGGTGGCGAAGCTGCCGTACCCGACCCACACCGCCAACTACCACTATGAGATCGAGCTGGTGGTGGCGATCGGCAAGGGCGGACGCGACATTCCGGTCGAGCAGGCTGCCGAGCACATCTTCGGCTACGCGGTCGGCCTCGATATGACCCGCCGCGATCTGCAGATGAAGATGCGCGAAATGGGCCGCCCGTGGGAAATCGGCAAGGCGTTCGACTACTCCGCGCCGGTCAGCGTGCTGCACCCGCTGGCGCAGACCGGCGAGATCAATAGCGGCGCGATCGTGCTGACCGTGGACGGGGAGACCCGCCAGCAAAGCGACCTGACCCACCTGATCTGGTCGGTCAGCGAGATCATCGCCAACCTGTCGACGCTGTTCGAACTGCAACCGGGCGACCTGATCTTCACCGGCACCCCGGAAGGCGTCGGGGCGGTGAAACCGGGCGAGACCATGCGCGCTCATATTGATGGACTCACCGATCTGTCCGTCAGGATCGACTAATTGGCCATTTTGCGCACGCTCTCCAGCAGGGGGCTGACCCACTCGAACTGTTCACGACTCACGCCACTTGGGTGCTGGGTCTTTCGCATTGGGCGATTATCCCTGTCCGAAAGATCGTGAACAGATTCTAAGAAGCCGGGATGCACGATGTGCTCAGTTCTCTGCCTTCAGCAATTTAGGCGATTAGCCCTCACTATTGCACATGGGTTCATTCAGAAAGCACTCTGCTAAAACCCTTAACTCCCGTAGGACTCCGCGCACATAGGCAATCTGATTGATGGCCCAGCGCTCTTCTCCCTCCATCATCTGCTCGACGGTAAAACCCGGCGGCAGTGGAGTGTCACTCATCGCGCGATAGGGGATGAACGGGTCCTCCTCTTCGTCCTCCATCCGAAACGCCGGAGCCGGGTAGTGGTTTTCCTGCTCCAGGATGAAGGCGGTCACTTGGGGCGTGTCCTCTCCGAGCATTAGCAACTCGAACAGCATGCGCGCTCCGGGTAGCTCGTCTTCGGCACTACCCTGCAACACGCCGTAATGCCCGAATCCGGATGGCTCCGGCACGATACGCACGCCCTTCATATGGACCTGCCGGATATGCGGGGCCAAATTTTGCAATGCTTGCAAAGGCTTCTCGCAGGCGTTGATCATATTGCCGAAGTCGAACAGCGAGTTGATGCGCGGGTGGTCGACGCTACGCAGCAGGGTGGCGATCTCAGTACTCTTGAGCTCTTCATGTTGTTCGAAATCGAAATGAAGATCGTAGCGGTCGGCCAGCTGCGCCAGGTAACGCAGATCGGTCTCGATACGCTCCATGACTGCGGACAGCCGGCCCTCGTAGCGCGAGTAGACTCGGATATTGCGGACTCCCATGACCTGAGCGATACGCACCGCTTCCTCTACGTCCGTGCGCGCCGTACTGCTGAGCTCCAAATGAATTGCCAGCCCCAGCTCCTCGGCACGCCGAGCGACAACATGCAGTTCTTCATCATTCATCCGGCTGAGGCTGCGCTCCTCTCCATCCAGTAGATGAATGCACACGCCGTGCAGTTCGTGGCGCCAAGCAAAGTCGAGGAGGTCGATCGGCCGGTAACGGCCGTGGGTCAGATTAGTCAGTAGCGGATAGGCATGGCCGAACAGCCGCAGGCTATCGAGCCGTTGCAACAGCTTGGCGGCGAGGGAGCGCGTAAGCGTGGGGGTAGGCAATTGCGATGGGATTGCTACGTTGTGGCTTAACAACGCATTGAACCGGCCCTGAATGGCTTGCAGCGATGACATGCTTTGTTTCTTTCAATGGATAGTCGTGAATGGCGCATCAGCCGAATTTCAGTCCGAGTACGCAGGCGATTAGCCCGAGCATGGAAACGGTCTGCAGCAGGCTGATCGCTTGTTGGCCGGATAGGACGCCGAACGCGAACACCAACAGAGTGCCGATGGCAGTCCAGGTTGCATAGGCCACGGCGGTCGGAATTTCCCGCATCGCCACGGCCAGCAGCCAGATGCTCATGCCCATGGCGGCCAGCGTGTAAAGCGACGGGGCGAGCACGGTAAAACCATTGCTGCGCTTGAGCCCGATCGCCCAGACCGCCTCGCAGACTCCAGCAATCAACAGGCTAATCCAGGCCATGGCGCTTCCTATGCCGAAATCGCAGGGGACTCATGCCTGGTCCTCGTTGCCCCACGGCTGCTCTGCCTGGCTATCGACCGAAATGCGTACCGCGTCGTGACGCCAGTATTCGTGGTCACAGTCGACCAGCATGCCGCGCTGGTCGTAGTTGACTCGGGTAATCATCAGGATCGGACTGCCCGCCGTGACGTTCAGCCGCTGCGCCACCTCGCCACGCGCAGCCGATGGATAGATCTCGAAGCGAGAGCGGGAAAAGTGCAGGTCGTAGAACTGTTCGTAGGTCTGGGTAAGCGATTTCGACAGGTCGCGCTCAAGGATGTTGGGGAAACGTTCCGGCTTGAGGAAATGCTCGACGTAAGACACCGCCCGGCCGTCGATGTAACGCAAGCGGCAGATCTGGTATAGGCGAGTGAGCGGTGCCAGTTCCATGTCCTTGCACAGTACCGGTGTGGCGACGACCTGGCCGGTGGCGACCACCTTGGTTTCGACCTGGCGCTTCTGCAGCGTGACCATGCGCTGGAAATAGGTGCGGTAGAGCGGGTTGTAGTTCAGTCGCGGGTAGGCCACGAACCAGCCACGTCTCTCTTCACGGTAGATCAACCCTTCAGCCTCGAGCGCCAGCAGCGCATCCTTGAGTGTGATGCGGGTGGTGTCAAACAGCTCGCACAGTTCGCGCTCGGACGGCAGCTTCATGCCCGGTGCGAGCAGGCCGCTGTCGATCTGGTTGGTCAGCGCTTGGCGGATCTGGGTGATCTGGGTAGGGGGGCGATCGTTCATCTTAGGACTAGTCCAGTTTTGTTTTTTTCGTGCTGGGCTTTTTAGCAAAGCATGATTACAGCCGTATGAAAGCAAAATTGCACTCGGCTGTAGAGGAAAATCTGATCATCCTTGGTAGTTTGAGTCGAATTGCAATATTTGCGACACGAAACTGACATATTCAATCTCTACTATTCGCCCTGTTTTTTGACTAGTCCAGAGGACGAACTGCATGCGCACCCTGATGGCCGGCTGCATTGCCGGCACCCTGAGCCTCACCTTCACCCCCGCCTTTGCACAGAACATCGACAGCCTGATCGGCGCCGCCAAGAAAGAGGGTGCGGTCAACAGTCTGGGCATGCCGGGCGACTGGGCCAACTGGCAGGGCACCTGGGCCCAACTGAACCAGAAGTATGGTCTGAACCACCAGGACACCGACCTGAGCTCTGCCGAGGAAATCGCCAAATTCGAGGCCGAAAAGGACAATGCCAGCGGTGACATCGGCGATGTCGGCTACGCATTTGCCCCGGTGGCGGTACAAAAGGGGGTGACCCAGCCTTACAAACCGACCACTTGGAACCAGATTCCGGCCTGGGCCAAGGACAAGGACGGCCAATGGGCGGTTTCCTATACCGGCACCATTGCCTTTATCGTCAACAAAAAGCTGGTGAAGAACCCGCCCAAGACCTGGGCCGACCTGCTCAAGGGCAAGTACAAGGTGGCGCTGGGGGACGTGAGTACCTCGGCGCGCGCCAGCAGCGCGGTGCTTGCCGCTGCCTACGCACGGGGCGGCAGCGAGAAGAACCTGAAGCCGGCTCTCGACCTGTTCGCCCAACTGGCCAAGCAGGGCCGCCTGACGCTGAACGACCCGAACATCGCCAACCTGGAAAAGGGCGAAGTGGAAGTGGGTATCCAGTGGGACTTCAACGCGCTGGCCTTCCGCGACAAGATCGACCGTAGCCGCTTCGACGTAGTGATTCCGCAGGATGGTTCGCTGATCTACGGCTACTCCACCATCATCAACAAGTACGCCAAGCATCCGAACGCGGCCAAGCTGGCGCGCGAGTACATCCTGAGTGATGCCGGCCAGATCAATCTGGCGCGTGGCTATGCCCGGCCGATCCGATCCGAGGTGAAGATTCCGCAAGATGTCGCCGTCAAACTGCTGCCGGCTGCGCAATACCGGGTAGCCAAGCCGATCGGTGACTTCTCCGCCTGGGAGGCCACACTCAAGCAGCTGCCGCGTCAGTGGCAAGAGCAGGTAATGGTCAATATGCAGTAAGGACGCCTTGCCATACAGCTGTGGTCATCGACTTGGGTGCGATGACCCGGCATGGAAGGAAGCCCATGCGTGCATGGGCTTCCGTTAGGTAATCCGGAGCTACCGATCTGATGAAAATTTCACTTTCCTCGCCGCTACCCATGGTCGCCGACGCAGTGTCTGCCCGCCCGCGCTGCCTGCGCTACTGGCGTGCGATGCTGCTGCTTGTGCCGATGCTGGCTTTGCTGGCCTTGTTCTGCCTGGCGCCGATGGGTTGGGTACTGGCGCATAGCGTGCAAGGCGAGCACGGCCTTTCGCTCGAGCACTTCTGGGTCATTCTGGGCTCGCCGTTCTACCGCCAGGCTTTTGATAACAGCCTGCGCATTTCACTTTATTCCAGTGTGATCGCTCTGCTGATCACTCTGTTCGGCGCGGTCTCGCTGCGCCGGGTGGATGGCCGGCTGAAAAATGCGGTGATCGCACTCACCAATATGACCAGCAACCTTTCTGGCGTGCCGCTGGCGTTTGCTTTCATCATCCTGATCGGCACCAACGGCGCGCTCACCTTGTTGCTGCGTCAATGGGGCTGGCTGCAGGATTTTCACCTGTATTCACGCAACGGGCTGATCCTGCTGTACACCTATTTCCAGTTGCCGCTCGGTTTGCTGCTGTTGTATCCGGCGCTCGATGCGCTGGACGACCATTGGCAAGAAGCTGCCGCACTGCTGGGGGCGAGCCACTGGGCCTACTGGAGGCATATCGCCTTGCCGGTGCTGGCGCCGGCCTTGCTGGGGACTTTCATTCTGCTGTTGGCCAATGCGATGGGGGCGTATGCCACGGCCTTTGCGCTGACCTCCGGTAACTTCAACCTGGTGACCGTACGCATCGCCAGCTTGGTGTCCGGCAATATCGATCTGGAACCAAACTTGGCCGCCGCGCTGTCGGTGCTGCTGGTGGCGCTGCTGGCGCTGGTCGCCGCCGTCAATCAGTGGTTGCTGAAGAGGAGCTACCATGCGCGCTGACCGCTTCCATCGCTGCGTAGTCGTGTTGCTGAGCCTGCTGCTCACCGTGCCTATCATGGCCACGCTGCTTTACTCGTTGTCCCAGCGCTGGGAGGCGACGATTCTGCCCGAGGGGCTGACCCTGGCCTGGTATGGCCAACTCTGGCACGACGAACGTTTCCAGGCTGCGTTCAGTCACTCCCTGTTGATCTGCGCCGGTAGCTTGCTGCTTTCCACGCTCATCATCGTGCCGGCTGCCTTCGTGGTGTGCTACCGCTTTCCACGTCTGGACCGCTGGATGAACGTGCTGATCCTAATCCCGTTCTCTATGCCGCCGGTGGTGGCTTCGGTTGGCCTGTTGGAGCTGTTTGCTGCCGGACCGTTGCCGCTGGTGGGGACGCCGTGGATCCTGCTCGGCAGCTATTTCACTATCGTTCTGCCCTTCATGTACCGCGCGCTGGCCGACAATCTGCGTGCGCTCGACATCGTCGGCCTGATGGACGCGGCTTACCTGCTGGGTGCCAGCACTCCGCGAGCCTTCCTGCTGGTGATTCTGCCGAACTTGCGCAAGGGGCTGATGGCGTCGTTGTTCCTGTCGTTTTCCTTTCTTCTCGGCGAATTCGTGTTCGCCAACATGCTGGTCGGTGCGCGTTATGAAACGCTGCAGGTCTATCTGTACAGCCTGAACGCCGGCAGTGGCCATTTCACCAGCGCGCTGGTGATGAGCTATTTCCTGTTCACTCTGGTGCTGACTTGGCTGGCTACCCGGCTTAGCCGCTCAAACAAATAGGTTGCCCCTATGTTTTATGTAGAAATCGATGGTCTGACCAAGCGCTACGGTGCCTCGACCGTCTTCGAAGACATTCGGCTTGGCCTCAAGCAGGGAGAGTTCGTCACCCTGCTCGGGCCGAGCGGTTGCGGCAAATCCACGTTGCTGCGCTGCCTGGCCGGCCTGACCACGGCTGACCAAGGCCGTATCCGTGTCGACGGTCAGGACATCACCACGCTGGCGCCGCAACAGCGCGGCATCGGCATGGTGTTCCAGAATTACGCGCTGTTTCCCAATATGACCGTGGTGGAAAACATCGCTTTTGGGCTCAAGATGCAGAAGCGTTCGGCTGCAGAAACCGCCAAGCGTGTGGCCGAGGTGATTCGGCTGGTCGAGTTGGCCGGCAAGGAAGCGCGCTATCCGCACGAGCTGTCCGGCGGCCAGCGCCAGCGTGTAGCGCTGGCGCGGGCGCTGGTGGTAGAGCCGCGCATCCTGTTGCTGGACGAGCCGCTCTCGGCGCTCGATGCACGCATCCGCCGCAACCTGCGCGAGCAAATCCGCGATATTCAGCGCCGCCTGGGCTTGACCACGGTGTTTGTCACGCACGATCAGGAAGAGGCGCTCACCTTGTCGGACCGCATTTTTGTGATGAACCAGGGCCGCATCGTGCAGGAAGGCACGGCCGAGGCCGTTTACACCCAACCGGCCAGCGAATTCGTGGCGCGCTTCATGGGCAGCTACAACTTGTTGTCGCCGACCGAAGCAGGGCGGCTGCTCGGGGTCGAACTGAAAGGCCATCTGGCCATCCGGCCGGAATCCATCCGGCTGTGCGAGCCGGGCGAACAATATTCCGCCGACCTGGGCGCGCCGTTGCGTGCCATCATTCGCCAGCATCAGTTGCTCGGCAACATCATCCGTTACCAGGTCGAAACCGAGGGGGTCAGCTTGCAAGTCGACCACCTCAATCGTGCGGCCGACGACCTGCTGCCGGTCGGTAGCGAGATTGCGGTCGTGATCGATCGCCGACAAATGCGTGAGGTGCACTGAATGGCTTTGGCGATTTTCGACATGGACGATACGCTGGTCGACGGCGACAGCTCCAATCTATGGTTGCGCTACCAGGTGGCGCATGGCTTGGCACCGGCCGAGATGCTGCCGTACGAGGCCGAGTTGCTGCGCGCTTATTACGCCGGCGACTTGGCCATGGAAGACTATATGGATTACACCTTGACGCCGCTATGCGGTATGACGCATGCCGAGGTCAAACACTGGGTCGACCGTTTCATTGAAGAGGAGATCGTGCCGCGTATCTTTCCGCAGGCGTGGCGCCAGCTTGAGCGGCACCGCGAGCGTGGCGATCGGCTCTTGGTCATCTCGGCCACCGGCGAGCACTTGGTCGGGCCAATCGCTCAGCGCTTAGGCGTGGCAGACGCCATTGGAATTCAGCTGGAGCTGGAGGGTGGCGTCTACACCGGTCGCACCTGCGGCGTACTGAGCTACCGCGAGGGCAAGGTCAGCCGGCTGCACGCCTGGCTCGAACAGCACGGTGAAACGCTGGCCGGCAGCTATGGCTACAGCGACTCGCTCAACGATATTCCGCTGCTACGCGCCGTGGACAAGCCGCATGTAGTGAATCCGGATAATACCTTACGGCAGGAAGCAACTCGCAGGCTATGGGCTGAGCTGACTTGGCAACACGAAAACGCGGACTTGAGTTCTGAGCTAAGAACGCGCGGGTAGGGATGAATACAAAAGAGTGGGGCATCGGCCACGGGAGTGGCGATGCCCCAAGTTCGACTAAGAGACCCACTTGAGTAACGGACCGCCTTCTGGCTAATGCCGTTCACTTAAGGAAAAAGCACCGCCCACCAAGGTGGAAAAACGGTGCTTTTTTGTTACTTCCAAGCGTTCTTCGAAGCTAAAATCCGGACTGAACGGCTTAAGTGAACGGCATTACCGCCTTCTGGCGGTTTTTTGTTGCGCTTGACCCACAGGCGTGAAGGGATTCCTCCTTCTGCCCATGACTAGTCCTAGAAGACGAATCTGGACAGATACGGCCTGCGCAGCAGGGCAGACGCGTCGGAATCGACGCGCTTCGGGGAGCGTAAATAAATCTTAAAAAAACGGTAACGCGTTCTCTAGAAAATGAGGGGGACATAACAAGTCGGTAGGGGTGCAACCTATGAACCGGTTCAGAAAGCACATTGGCACCCTTGCAACACCATACGGCATCGCCATCGGCATGGCGTCCTTTTGGATCTGTATTGGCGCCTCTCTTCTGTTCATCGCGGTTAACGAGCAGAACAGTATGGCCAAGGTGCATGAGCAGATGGCGACGCTCATTCGGTCAATCAGTGTCGAGAACGAAGCAACCCTTGGCAGACTGAACCAGCAATATCGTCCCGATTGCGTCGACTCCAACTTGGTGCACCTGCGCACGGTGTTGTTCTCTACCCGCTTCATCCGTGACATTGGCATCTACGACGATCAGAACCGGTTAATCTGCAGCACAACGGAAGGCCGTTTCCTGACGCCATTCGACACTCCCACTCCCTCCCTGCGCGAGATCCGCAACGGTGTGGATCAGTCCATTTGGTTCGACATTCCCATTCTGCTAGGAAGCGGGCAATACCACGCGATGGTCGTGCGGCAGGGACGCTTCAACGTCGCTATCAACCAAGACGCCATCTCCTCACTCCTCGGCGGCATGGACATTCTCGGTTTGCAACTGGCTGACTCCCTACCCACGCCGGTCTTTATCAGCTCGCGCACGAACT
This sequence comes from Crenobacter oryzisoli, assembly GCF_030385785.1. Classification (GTDB taxonomy): domain Bacteria; phylum Pseudomonadota; class Gammaproteobacteria; order Burkholderiales; family Chromobacteriaceae; genus Crenobacter_A; species Crenobacter_A oryzisoli. The sequence continues at coordinate 144,161 of NZ_JAUEDK010000006.1, read as the reverse complement.
TACCTTGGCAGCGCTACTTCAACGAACAAAGCGCCTCTAGTCATCCAACAGAAGGCTACGATTGGCGGCAGCGTGCCTTTGTGCGAACGGACTACGTCAAGGGCACGCCTTGGGTTCTTCAGTCATACCGGACGTTGACTGAAGTCATTGTGGCCCAGGCTCCGCTAGCCTCCTTCCTTGTCTCCTTGTCAGCGCTGCTTGGTCTGCTGATTACCGCATTGGTCATGCCCACACTGAAAAAGCAAAAAGAAGTCAGTGCCCGGGTCCACTTGCTGCTGAGAGAGGGGGGCATCCTGTGCCTCTACCAGCCGATCATCGACCTCTCTACCCGTCACTGGGTAGGCTGTGAAGTATTGATGCGACTACGCGATGGAGCGGACCTCGTCCCCCCCGATCAAGCGATACCGGCCATTCTTGAACAAAAACTAGCCTGGCAACTGGATGCTGGGGTAATCGAAAAGGGACTGAAGGAACTGGCTGGCGCCATGCCGCCTACCTCCGGCTTCAAGATCGCTTTCAACCTGTTTCCAGAAAACATCAGTTTCAACCGGATCAATGACTTCGTGCAGTCCCATCTTGCGGCCACATGGCGCGACGACTTTCAGATTGACTTCGAAGTGATCGAACAGAGCTACGACGAATCTGTTATTCGGGAAATCGCCCGGCTCAAGCAGAGCGGCTACCGGGTGTCAGTGGATGATTTCGGCACGGGCTACTCCAACCTGGGGCGCGTTAAAAGGTTGGCGCCGGACCTGCTCAAGATCGACCGTTCCTTTATCTTTGAAATGGAGGACGACTCGCTGCGCTCCAGTCTGATTCCCGAGATCATCGGCATCGCCCGAGCGATCGGCTCGCAAGTTGTTGCCGAGGGCATCGAGAACGCACAGCAGGCCGAGCAGCTTCGTAAGATGGGGGTGGAGTATGGTCAAGGGTATTACTTTGCAAGACCGATGCCGATCCAAGACTTTGTTGGCGAGTACGCCGCTCAGGCTGACAAGCTACGGCTGTCCTTCAGAATGAATGCCTCTGCCCCTGTTGCTATACGGTCATGGTCCTTGGATAGGAGTATGTAATAAGAATTAGTATGTGGCGTAAATACTAATATGCTGTATGGGTTATGTTGCGTGTGGTGCCATTCCAATGCCTCGAATGGAGCTTTAGGCTGGCTAGGTAAAACTGATTCAGTTGAAATCATCCCAAAAACGGGGTTTTCGGCGGCTGAAGTTTGGAGAGAGGGTGGGGTAATGCCCAGATTGCCGCGCTGTGAATGGCAGGACTTGAGTTCTGAGTTAAGAACGCGAGGATAGGGGTGAATACAAAAGAGAGGGGCATCGACCACGGGAGTGGCGATGCCCCAAGTTCGGCTAAGCGGCCCATTTGAGTAACGGACCGCTTTTTAACGCTTTATGCAGTCGGTGAAAGGGACGGTCGAATTTTCAATAACTCTGCACCCCTACACAACTGGGCTTATTCGGCCTCTTCCACATTCAGTGCGTTGATGCTGTAGCCGGCATCGACGTAGGTGATTTCACCGGTGATGCCCGACGCCAGGTCGGACAGCAGGAAGGCAGCGGCGTTGCCGACTTCTTCGGTGGTCACGTTGCGGCGCAGCGGGGCGTCGTGGGCGACGTGCGACAGGAGCTTGCCGAAGCCGGCGATGCCGGAGGCTGCCAGTGTCTTGATCGGGCCGGCCGAGATGCCGTTGCAACGGATGCCGTCCTTGCCGACCGCGCTGGCGGTGAAGCGTACCGACGCTTCCAGGCTGGCCTTAGCGAGGCCCATCACGTTGTAGTTCGGGATGGCGCGCACCGCACCCAGGTAGGATAGCGTCAGCAGGGCGCTGTTACGGCCCTTCATCATCGGGCGTGCGGCTTTCGCGAGCGCCGGGAAGCTGTAGGCGGACACGTCGTGGGCGACCTGGAATGCTTCGCGCGACAGCGAGTCGAGGAAGTCGCCATTCAGTGCTTCGCGCGGGGCGAAGGCGATGGCGTGTACCAGGCCGTCCAGGCCGTCCCATTTTTGGCCCAGATCGACGAACAGCTGGTCGATCTCGGCATCGTTCTGCACGTCACAGCGGAAAACCAGCTCGGAGCCGAAGTCGGCGGCCATCTTGCGCACGCGGTCTTCCAGCTTGTCCACCACGTAGGTGAACGCCAGTTCGGCGCCTTCACGGTGACAGGCCTTGGCAATGCCGTAGGCGATCGACCGGTCGGAAATCATGCCGGTGATGAGAATCTTCTTGCCTTGCAGGAAACCCATCTGTCAGTCCTTCTTGGTGGAAATAGCCGGGCATTATAGCCGAACTGTCGCCAATGCACTTGTTGTCGGGCAAGCCCCGGCACTTTGCGGCACAATCGGCTTGTATCCGATGCGGGTGCAATCAAACTAAAAGAAATCCTATGCGGGAACTGGACTGAGGAATCGCTGTGGTCAAAAGGGGATGGTGCCGGCTGGTGGCCGGGCTGTTGGTCGCACTGTGTGCGCTGCCTGCGGTGGCGGCGCCGGCGATTGCGCTCGGTTATGCGCCGAAGTACCCGCCTAACTTCGCGCACTTCGACTATGTGAACCCTGAAGCCCCTAAGGGCGGGCGGCTGGTGCTGCCGGCGATAGGCAGCTTCGATACGCTCAACCCGTTTACGCTGAAGGGCGACAAGGAGTCCGGTGTCGGCGCGCTGGTGCTCGAGACGTTGATGGCGCAGAGCTCGGACGAGCCTTTTTCCCAGTACGGGCTGATCGCCGACGATGAGGCGCTGGCGCCGGATGGCCTGTCGGTCACCTTTCATATCAACCCGAAGGCGCGTTTCCAGAATGGGGAGCGGATCACTGCCGCCGATGTGGCGTTTTCGTTCAACACGCTGACGCGCGATCCTGCAGCCAGCCCCAACTATCGCTTTTACTGGACCGATGTCAGTCGCGTGGTGGTGCTCGATGCGAGTAGGGTGCGCTTCGATTTCAAGCGCAAAAATGCCGAGCTGCACATGATTCTCGGCCAGCTGCCGGTATTTGCGCGCTCGTGGATCCCGAAGGGCAAGACGTTGGCGGATGTAGCGACCAGTGTGCCGGTCGGCTCCGGTCCTTACCGGCTGGCGGTGTACGATCTGGGCAAACGCACCGAATTCACCCGTGACCTGCACTATTGGGCCGCCAACCTGCCGATCCGGCGCGGCATGTACAACTTCGACCGCATTGTGTTCCGCTACTATCAGGACGATACCGCCCGACTCGAGGCATTCAAGGCCGGAGAGTTCGATCTGGCGTCTGAGAACGTGGCGAAGAACTGGGCGCGCAGCTACCGCGGCAGCAAATTCGACGACGGCCGGATCGTGAAAAAAGAGCTACCGCACAGCAACGGCGCCGGTATGCAGGGCTTTGTGTTCAATCTGCGCAACCCCTTGTTCCACGATCGTCGGGTGCGCCAAGCGTTGGTGCAGTCGTTCGATTTCGAGTGGGTGAACAAGCAGCTGTTTTACGGCCAATACCGGCGTAGCCCCAGCTACTTCACCAATAGCGAGTTGGCGGCGAGCGGGCTGCCGACGCCGGACGAGCTGGCGCTGCTCGAGCCGCTGCGCAAGGCGTTGTCACAGGAGGTGTTCGGCCCCGCTGTCGTGCCGCCTGTCACCGATCTCTCGATTGGTAATCGCGAACAGCTGAAGGCTGCGCGACGCCTGCTGTTCAAGGCGGGCTGGCGCTACGAGGGCGGCAGGTTGGTCGACCAGAATGGTCGGCCGTTCGTGTTCGAATTCCTGGCGTTTTCGCGTGCCTATGAGCGCATCGTCGCCAAATGGCAGAAGGATTTGGCCAAGATAGGCATCACGCTGAACGTGCGTGTCGTTGACCCGGCAATCTTCCAGCGTCGGACCAACGATTTCGCCTACGACATGACGGTGGTGGTGTACGGTGCGAGTCAGAGCCCCGGTAACGAGCAGTTGAACTTCCACAGCTGTGCGGCGGCCAGGACGCCGGGCTCGAACAACTGGGCCGGGCTATGCGATCCGGCGGTCGACGCCTTGCTGCAGAACTTTGTGCATTTCGACGACCGTCGTCAACTGGTCGCAGCGAGCCGCGCGCTCGACCGGGTGCTGCGTGCCGGCTATTACGTGGTTCCGAACTGGTATTTGCCCTACCATCGCGTCGCGTGGTGGAACCGATTCGGCCAACCGGCCATCTTGCCGAAGTTCTACGACCCGACCGGCTGGGCGATCGAAACCTGGTGGGCCAAACCCGCCGCCAAGCAGGAGCGTTGAAACATGTGGCGCTATATCGTTAAACGCCTGCTGCTGATGATCCCGACGCTGGTCGGCATCCTGGCGATCACTTTTGCGATCATCCAGTTCGTGCCCGGCGGGCCGGTCGAGCAGATCGTCCAGCAGCTGACCCGAAGCGGCGTGCCCGGCGAGACTGCCGTCGCGAGTACCCAGCTGATCAAGGGCGCGACCGGTCTTGCGCCGGACGAGATCCAGCAGTTGAAGAAGCTGTACGGTTTCGACAAGCCGCCGTTGACCCGCTTCGGCGAGATGGTTTGGCGGTTTGCCCGCTTCGATCTGGGCGAGAGCTTCTTCCACCACCAGTCGGTGGGCCAGTTGATCGTGTCGAAGCTGCCGGTGTCGATGTCGATCGGGCTGTGGACCTTCTTCATCACCTATTTGGTGTGCATTCCGCTAGGCATTGCCAAGGCAGTGCGCGACGGCAGCGCCTTCGATCTGGTCTCCAGCACGCTGGTGCTGGTCGGCTATGCGGTTCCAGGCTTCGTGCTTGGGGTGGCGCTGCTGGTGCTGTTCGGCGGTGGCAGCTTCTTCGAGCTGTTTCCGTTGCGAGGCCTCACCAGCGACAACTGGGCGACGCTGCCGTGGTGGCACAAGATCACCGACTACCTGTGGCACATCACTCTGCCAATCACCGCGTCGGTGGTCGGCAATCTGGCGGTGATGACGCTGTTGACCAAGAACGTGTTCCTCGAGGAAATCCGCCGCCAGTACGTGTACACCGCGCGGGCCAAGGGGTTGGCCGAACGCACCATCCTTTACAAGCATGTGTTCCGCAACGCGCTGATCCCGCTGGTGACAGGCTTTCCTGCTGCGTTCATCGGTGCGTTCTTCACCGGTAGTCTGCTGATCGAGACGCTGTTCTCGCTCGACGGGCTGGGCCTGTTGTCGTACGAGTCGGTGATCCGCCGAGATTATCCGGTGGTGATGGGCTCGTTGTACGTGTTTACGCTGCTGGGCCTGGCCGCCAAGTTGTTGTCGGACCTCTCCTATCTGTGGATCGATCCGCGGGTCAGCTATGAGGAGGGCGGTCAATGAGCCTGTCTCCTGGCCGCCGTGCCTGGCGGCGTTTCAAACAGAATCGCCGTGGCTACATTAGCCTGTGGGTTTTCACGGTGCTGTTCGCGGTCTCGCTGTTTGCCGAGGTCTTGTCCAACGACAAGCCGTTGATCGTCCATTACGGTGGTCGTAACTATTACCCGATCCTGTTCGACTACAACGAGACCGTGTTCGGCGGCGACTTCGACACGCCGACCGATTATCTCGACCCATATATCCGCCACCGCTTCGTGATCGACGGCAACTGGGCGGTGTACGCGCCCAATCCCTACAGCTACAACACGCTGAACAACTTCACTGCCACGCCGAACCCGGCTGCACCGTCGAAGGCCAATCTGCTAGGTACCGACGATCGCGGTCGCGACGTGTTTGCCCGGCTGCTGTACGGCTTCAGGCTGTCGGTGCTGTTTGCATTGGTGTTGACGGTGGTGGGCACACTGATAGGCATCTTGCTCGGTGCGATCCAGGGCTTCTTCGGTGGCAGGACCGACCTGGTGCTGCAGCGCTTGTCAGAAATCTGGGGCGGGTTGCCGGAGCTGTATCTGTTGATCATCCTGTCGTCGTTCTTCAACCCCAGCCTCGGTTTGCTCTTGGTGTTGCTGTCCTTGTTCGGCTGGATGGGCCTCGCCGATTACGTGCGTGCCGAGTTCCTGAAAAACCGTCAGGCCGAATACGCACTGGCGGCGCGGGCGCTCGGGCTGTCCAATCCGCGCATCATGTGGCGTCATCTGCTGCCCAATAGCTTGACCCCGGTGGTGGCATTCCTGCCGTTTCGCGTCAGCGGCGCGATCCTGGCGTTGACCAGTCTGGACTTCCTCGGCCTCGGCGTGCCGGCCAGCACGCCGAGCCTTGGCGAGCTGCTTTCTCAGGGTAAGGACAACCTCGATGCCTGGTGGATCGCGCTGTCGACCTTTCTGGTGTTGACGGTGACGCTGCTGCTACTGATCTTCATCGGCGAAGGCCTGCGTGCCGCGCTGGACACGCGGAAGGGCTGACATGAGTGAGCTGTTGACGGTGGAAGGGTTGAGCGCGCGATTCGGCCAGCAGCGGGTGGTCGATGCGGTGTCGTTCGGTGTGGCCGCCGGCGAAAAGGTCGCGCTGGTCGGCGAGTCCGGATCGGGCAAGACGGTGACCGCGCAGGCGATCCTGCGTCTGAACCCCGACGTGGCGCTCAGTGGCACGGTGCGTTATGGGCGCGACGAGCTGGTGGCGGCGCCGGAGAAGCGGCTCCGCCAGCTGCGCGGCCGCGAGATCGGCATGATCTTCCAGGAGCCGATGACCGCGCTCAACCCGGTTTACACGGTCGGCAACCAGATCGCCGAAGTGTTGCAGCTGCATCTGGGGCTAGACAAGGCGGCGGCGCGTGCCGAGGCGATCCGGCTCTTGGCGCGCACCGGCATCGCCGAACCGGAGCGCAAGATCGACGCCTTTCCGTTCCAGCTGTCCGGCGGCCAGCGCCAGCGCGCGATGATCGCAATGGCGCTGGCGGCGCATCCCAAGCTGTTGATCGCCGACGAGCCGACCACCGCGCTCGACGTCACCGTGCAATCGCAGATCCTCGAGCTTCTGGCCGACCTGCAGCGAGAGGACGGCATGGCGGTGCTGTTCATCACCCACGACCTGAACCTGGTGCGGCGTTTCGCCGACCGAGTGGTGGTGATGCAGGCTGGCAGGGTGGTGGAAAGCGGGGCGGTCGACAAGGTGTTCGGCCAGCCTTCCCACCCTTACACCCGGGCGCTATTGGCGAGCCGGCCTGTGCCGCTTGCTGTCGCCCCCATGGAGGAGGTGCCGGCGCGTCTGGCCGCCCGGCAGCTCTCGGTGGCTTTCACGCGACGGAGTGGCTGGTTCCGCAACGAGCCGGTGCCTATCGTCCGTGACGTGGCACTCAGCTTGCCGGCCGGTCAGACGCTTGGCATCGTCGGCGAGTCCGGCTCGGGCAAGACCACGCTGGGGCTTGCGCTGATGCGGCTGCTCGACGCGGGGGCGGTCAGCGGTGAGATTGTGCTCGACGGCAGTCGGCTCGACGCATTGCGCGGCGAGGCGCTGCGCCGCGCGCGACGCGACTTCCAAGTGGTGTTCCAGGACCCGTACGCCTCGCTGTCGCCTCGGCTGACGGTTGGTGAAATTGTCGGCGAGGGGCTGGCCTTGCATCAGCCAGAGTTGTCCCCGGCCGAGCGGCACGCAAGGGTCGTGGCGATGCTCGCCGAGGTCGGGCTGGACGAGGTTGTGCTCGATCGCTATCCGCACGAGTTCTCCGGCGGGCAGCGTCAGCGCATCGCGATCGCCCGCGCGGTAATCCTGCGCCCCAAGGTGCTGCTGCTCGACGAGCCGACCAGCGCGCTCGATGCGACCTTGCAGAAGCAGGTGATCGAGCTGTTGCTCGACCTGCAGGCACGCTACGGCATCAGCTACCTGTTCATCAGCCACGATCTGGCCGTGATCCGCGCGCTGGCCCACCGAGTGCTGGTGCTCAAGGGCGGCGAGGTGATCGAGCATGGTGCGACGCCGACAGTGTTCGCCTCGCCGCGCGAACCTTATACGCAGGCGCTGCTTGCCGCCGCGCTGGCTTGAAAAGAGGGAAAGGGTCCCTCATGTTGGAAATATGCCCAGGCCGAACGCCTGCCGGCCGAAAACCCGTGCTGGGCACGCGGTTGCTGCCGGCAGGGCCTGTTGTTACCATTTGTCGTATCAGGGTCGCTAACGGAATCTCGCGCCCGGTGCGCCGGATTCCGTTAGCGACTCTCACACTGACCCCATTACACAGAGGAAACCATGAGCGACCTTATCCTGCATGTTACCGACGCCTCCTTCGAACAAGACGTACTCAAAGCCGAAGGCCCGGTGCTGGTGGACTACTGGGCCGAGTGGTGCGGTCCGTGCAAAATGATCGCCCCGATCCTGGACGAAGTGGCCAAAGATTATGCCGGCCGCCTGAAAGTGGTGAAGCTCAACATCGACCAGAACGAGCAGACCCCGCCGAAATTCGGCATTCGCGGCATCCCGACGCTGATGATCTTCAAGAATGGCGAAGTGGCCGCTACCAAGGTCGGCGCACTGGCCAAGAGCCAGTTGACGGCCTTTATTGACAGCCACATCTAAAGCCTCTATTCTCCGGTCAAATATCTTACCTAACGGGCGGCTAATCTCTACCGCCCGTTCCTTATCCGCTTTACACCCCCTTTTAAGCGTTTTTCTCAAACGTACCTTTCGAGTCGACGCACGTCCGCTATGCATCTATCCGACCTAAAGCACCTCCACGTCACGGAACTCGTGGATATGGCCATCGCCAACGAGATTGACGGTGCCAACCGCCTGCGCAAGCAGGATCTCATTTTCGCTCTGCTGAAAAATCAGGCCAAAAAGGGCGAGAGCATCTTTGGCGACGGTACGCTCGAGGTGTTGCCGGACGGCTTCGGTTTCCTGCGTAGCCCCGATACGTCGTATCTGGCCGGCCCGGACGATATCTACGTCAGCCCCAGCCAGATCCGCCGCTTCAACCTGCATACTGGCGACTCGATTGACGGCGAAATCCGTACGCCGAAGGATGGCGAGCGCTATTTCGCGCTGGTGAAAGTGGACAAGGTCAACGGCGAGGCGCCGGAGAAGTCCAAGCACAAGATTCTGTTCGAAAACCTCACGCCGCTGTTCCCGACCGAGCAGTTCAAGCTCGAACGCGACATCCGCGCCGAGGAGAACATCACCGCCCGCGTGATCGACATGATCGCGCCGATCGGTAAGGGCCAGCGCGGCCTGCTGGTCGCCCCGCCGAAGTCGGGTAAGACGGTGATGCTGCAGAACATTGCGCACGCGATCACCGCCAATCATCCGGAAGCGGTGCTGATTGTGTTGCTGATCGACGAGCGTCCAGAAGAAGTCACCGAAATGACGCGGTCGGTGAAGGGCGAAGTGGTGTCGTCGACCTTTGACGAGCCGGCGACCCGCCACGTGCAAGTGGCCGAAATGGTGATCGAAAAGGCCAAGCGCCTGGTTGAACACAAGAAGGATGTGGTGATCCTGCTCGACTCGATCACCCGTCTGGCCCGTGCCTACAATACCGTGATCCCGGCGTCCGGCAAGGTGCTGACCGGTGGTGTCGACGCCAACGCGCTGCAGCGTCCGAAGCGCTTCTTCGGCGCCGCGCGTAACGTTGAAGAGGGCGGCTCGCTGACTATCATCGCCACTGCGCTGATCGACACCGGTTCGCGCATGGACGACGTGATCTACGAAGAGTTCAAGGGCACCGGCAACATGGAGCTGCATCTCGACCGCCGCATGGCCGAGAAGCGCATGTTCCCGGCGGTCAACATCAACCGCTCCGGTACTCGCCGTGAAGAGCTGTTGATTCCGCAGGAGCAACTCCAGCGTATCTGGGTGCTGCGCAAGCTGCTGTACCCGATGGACGATCTGGAGGCGATGGAATTCCTGCAGGACAAGCTGCGCGCGACCAAGACCAACCAGGCCTTCTTCGACTCAATGCGTCGCTGATCGCCGCGTCAGGGTTGGCCGTATGGCCGGCCGGTCGCGCCCACAGGCCCACGAGAACGTGGGCCTGTTTTGTTTTGCGCGGTGCAGGCGCTCGATTGCGCCGCCTCGTCGCTTCAGTGACAATCCGGAAACGATTCTCTAGCGGGCCAGCCTATGTGGCCCAGGTTCACGGGGGCTGTTCTGATTTCTCCGTCCGAGCATTTTCGCCTTTCCTTCCGCACCTGGTTGATGGCTTGTCTGTTGCTGGCCGTGCTGTTGCCGTCGTTGGCGCTGCTCCAGTTGTGGCACCAGTTCGACAGCGTGGTCCACGACTCGGTCAGCGCGCAGCAGCAGACCGCCAAACTGACCAATGCGATCCGGCTGGTGTCCGAGCAGGCCACCGTGATGGAGCGCGGTGCGCGCCAGTTCGTTGTGCTTGACGATGCCTCGTTTCGTCAGGGGGTCGATGCGGCCTGGAACCTTAGCGAACCGGCGCTGCAGCAACTCGCCGCGGCATCGCCGACGCCGGCGGTCGTGTTGGCGCAATACCGGCAGCGCCGGCGCGAACTCAATCAGCTGCTCGACCAGCGGGAGGGAGACCTGCCGCTGCGCATGACTCTGTTCTTTGACCAGCTGGCCCGGGACAACGACCGGCTCGGCGCCGTGGTGAAGGGGCGCATCGTGCAGCGCGAGCAGCAGATGCGCGAACGCTTCGCCGAGCAGCGCCGTGCCGCCGGCCTGATGGTGGTGGCCTCGGCGGGCCTCGCGCTGTTGCTGGCGCTGCTGATCGGCCATCGGCTGGCGCAGCCGGTGGTGCGGCTGCGCCGTCGCATCCAGCAACTGGGCGATGGCCAGCGCGGGCTCGATTGGAAACCGGAGGGGCCGGCCGACCTGCGCGAGCTGGCGCATTCGCTGCAAGAGCTCGATACCCGCTTGACCGAGCTCGAGAACGACAAGTCTCGGTTCTTCCGCCATGTCTCGCACGAGCTGAAGACACCGCTTGCTGCATTGAACGAGGGCGCCGCGCTCTTGTCCGAACAAATATTGGGGCCGCTCAATCCTGCACAGCAGGAGGTGATCGGCATTGTGCGCGACAATGTCCAGTTGCTACGCCAGCGCATCGATGCCCTGTTGCGGCAGGATGCCGAACAGCTGCGGATAAAGCGGCTCGACTGGCAGCGCTTCAACTTGCAGGGCCTGCTCGATGCGCACATCGAACAGAACCGCCTGCTGATCAACGGCAAGCAGCTGACGATCGACCTGTGCCATGGAGTCGGCTGGACACATGGCGATGCCGACAAGGTCGGCACCATCGTCGACAACCTGCTGATCAATGCGATCCGTTTCAGCCCAAATGGCGGTGCGCTGCGCCTCGAAACGAGCAAGGAGCAGGGGCGGGTGACGCTGACCGTGTCGGACCAGGGGCCGGGTGTGGCCGAGGCGGATCGGGAGCGGATTTTCGAACCGTTCTATTGCGGGCAGGTACCGGCCGGCGAGGTGCCGGGATCCGGCATCGGTCTGTCTATGGCACAAGGCTTTGCCCAGCAGATGGGCGGCAACATCGAATTGATTTCGCGAACCGGTGAAGGTGCCCGGTTTCGCTTGTGGTGGCCAGACCGGGCTGCCCGATAAGGGGATTATGAAAGACAGTTGGCAGAACAAGTGGCGTGCCGTCGGTGCGCTGATGGCGGCGTTGATGCTCTGTAGCTGTGCCGCGTTCAATAAGAGGGCAGCACCCATGCTGGCTACGGTGAGTTGCCCTAGCGTGGCGACCGTCTTGGCGACGCTCCGGCCGGCCCGCGAGACCGGCGGGCTGGTGGTGGTGCCGGGGCGCGATGCCTGTGTCGGTGACAAGCTGCGCTACGCGGCGCAACAGCTGATGCCGGGGGGGCGCAGCGATTTGCCCAAGGCACAAGCCTTCGTCAACGACGTGCTGGCGCAGAGCGCGGGCAGGGAGCAGGACGAATGGCGGGGGTTGGCGCTGCTGCTCAACCAGCAGCTGGTCGAGCGACGCCGGGCCGATGCCGATCAGGACCGGCTCAGCCAGCAGCTGAAGGCCGAACAGAAACGTGCGAACGACGCGCAGGCGCGACTGGAAGCGCTCAAGCAGGTAGAGCAGACGATGATGCAACGTACGATCGACAAGAAGGGGGGGCAACCATGAATCCAGGCAATGCACGCATTCTGCTGGTGGATGACGACCCGGACTTGTTGCACCTGACCCGGCTGCGGCTGGCATCGGCCGGCTGGCAAGTGGATACCGCCGCATCGGGCGAAGCGGCGTTGTCGGCACTGGCAGCCCATCGGGCCGACGTGCTGGTGACTGACTGGCAGATGCCGAAGATGGACGGCATGGCGCTGTTCGATGAGGTGCGTCGCCGTTACCCGGCGCTGCCGGTGATCATCATCACCGCGCATGGAACGGTACCGGATGCGGTCGAGGCGGTCAGCCGTGGGGTGTTCGGTTATCTCGTCAAGCCGTTCGAGGGCAGCGAGCTGTTGGCCAAGGTGAAGCAGGCGTTGTCGTTGTCGGCGGTGGCGCCGGCGTCGGATGATGGCGAGGGAGCGTGGCGCAAGGGAGTGATCAGCCGTAGCCCGCAGATGGAGGAGTTGCTGGCCGAGGCGCGCTTGGTGGCGGCGACCGACGCCAGTGTGCTGATCAGCGGCGAAAGCGGTACCGGCAAGGAGGTGCTGGCCCAGGCCATCCACCGGGCCAGCTCACGCAGCAATGGGCCCTTCGTGGCGGTGAACTGCGGGGCTATCCCGGAGAACCTGCTCGAGAGCGAACTGTTCGGCCACGAGAAGGGAGCGTTTACCGGTGCGGCCAGCCGTCACAATGGTCTGTTCCTCGAGGCCGACGGCGGCACCCTGTTCCTCGACGAAATCGGCGACATGCCGCTGCCCTTGCAGGTAAAGCTGTTGCGGGTGCTGCAAGAGCGTGAGATCCGCCCGGTGGGCTCCGCCCGCTCGGTGCCGGTGAATGTGCGGGTGGTGTCTGCGACGCACCGAGACCTGGAGGGAAAAATCCGCGAGGGTGTCTTCCGCGAGGACTTGTATTACCGGCTGAACGTGGTGGCGCTGAAGCTGCCGACGCTGGCCGAGCGGCGGGAGGATATTCCCCTCTTGGCACGCCATTTCCTTGAGCGCGTGGCTAGCCGTTATGGCAAGGACGTCTCCGGTTTCTCACAGGATGCGCTCGAGGCGCTGATGACGGCGAGTTGGCGGGGCAATGTGCGACAGCTCGCGAACGTGGTCGAGCAGTGCTGCGTGCTGGCAACCAGCCCGGTGATTCCGCTGGCGTTGGTGCAGAAGGCGATTTCGGAGGACACGGTGTCGCTGCCGAGTCTGGCCGAGGCGCGACGCCAGTTCGAGCATGATTATCTGAGCCGGCTGCTGCGGCTGACCGGTGGCAACGTTGCCGATGCGGCACGGATCGCCGATCGCAACCGCACCGAGTTCTACCGGCTGCTGCAGAAATATGAATTGACCCCGACGGCGTTCAAGGTCGTCAATTGAGGAGGCGATGCCCGTGGCATTGATATGCTATGGGTATGTGACGGTTGTGCAGTTGTCGCTGTTTTTAATGCAAGCCAATCCCCCTGTCGTCATGCGGCGACAGGGGGATTGTTTTTGAATCAAAGGCTTGAGTTTTTTTGTCATTTTCTTGTCGCTGTATGGCGACAACGCTGGGGGGTGAAATGAGTGGCTTTTGGCGCGATATCAGGGTGAGAGCGCCATGATGTTTTTATTGTTTTTTTAAAACAAAGACTTGCAAATGCTGGCACGGGGATTGCTAAGTATTGGGCAACTTAAGCAGATTTTCCGTTCTGGAGTATTTATGCAAAACAGTCTGATCCTTGCTGCGTTGCTGTCCCTGTCGGCTACGGCAGTACTGGCCGGCCCGGTGACCGACGTGCAGCCGCTCGCTCAGCCCCAGCATCTTGCTGCTGCTGGCGAGAGCAAGGATGCTCGATTGGCCAAGGTCGTTGAGCGCACGGTCAAGCCGCAAGCCGAGAGGCTGGGTGCACAGGTGTCTTTGACAGTGAAGGATGGCCAGGTCGTGCTGGACGGTGTCGCTCCAAGCGAAGACGTGATCCGTCAACTGGTCGAGCTGGCGTCGACCGTGAAAGGCGTGAGCCAGGTCTCGTCGGAAATTGAAGTCAAACCGGTTTAACTCGTACCGAATCCTTTCTCTCTGATTTTCTGTAGTTGTAGTAGTAGTTGTAGTAGCACCACCCTCCGTCTGATCTGACGTTCTGTTTGGCCCACCTCTCACCCCGGGGTGGGCTATTTTTTTATTGTGTTTCCATTTGGGCATCGCTCACGGCAGCAGCCGTGCCTGGCCGCGTTCAACGGCTCGAGGCGCGGGGTGGCCTGTGCTGGATGCGACGACTCGACCTGTGCAGGGTGGAATGCCGACAGGAGTGCCTATCTGCCGCGGCGTTTGGCGGCTTCGCAGGTTGTATGCACGCAACAATGTCGACATCGACAGGTGCGGTGCAAGCCCTTGGGAATGCTGGATTCATTCATGGGCAGGCAGCTGCGCTGGGTGAAAATAGTCTGTAGAAAATATATTGTCGAACAAAAGTTTGAAGGTGCCGTTACAATGGTCGGCAATTTCGGGGCAGGTGCGTCCCGCGCAAACTCAAAAAGGAATGTCGACATGTCTTTCGAGGTGCTAGCTCATCCCCAATCCGCCTTGCGCGATGCAATTACCGCAGCGTACCGCCGCGACGAGCGCGAGTGCGTGCAGACCATCCTCGTACAGGCAGCGATGCCGGCCGAGCAGGTGAAGTCGGTACAGGAGCTGGCGCGCCGTCTGGTGTCCAAGGTGCGCGAGCAGCGCACCAAGTCGAGCGGCGTGGATGCACTGATGCACGAGTTCTCGCTGTCCAGCCAGGAGGGCATCGCGCTGATGTGCCTGGCCGAAGCGTTGCTGCGCATTCCGGACCGCGCGACCGCCGACAAGCTGATCCGCGACAAGATCAGCCGCGGCGACTGGCGCGCTCACTTGGGCAACAGCAGCTCGATGTTCGTCAACGCGGCGGCCTGGGGCTTGCTGGTTACCGGCAAGCTGGTGTCCTCGCACAGCGAGCAGGGCCTGTCCAGCGCGATCACCAAGCTGATCGCCAAGGGCGGCGAGCCGCTGATCCGCAAGGGCGTGGACTTGGCGATGCGCATGCTCGGCAAGCAGTTCGTCACCGGTGAGACCATCGGGGAGGCGCTGGCCAACGGCCGCGAACGCGAGTCGCGCGGTTACCGCTTCAGCTATGACATGCTCGGCGAAGCGGCGATGACAGAGGCCGACGCGCAGCGCTACTTCAACGACTACGTGATGGCGATCCACGCCATCGGCAAAGAGTCGGCCGGCCGCGGCGTGTACGAAGGCCCGGGCATTTCGGTGAAGCTGTCCGCGATCCACCCGCGCTACAGCCGCACTCAGCACGCACGCAGCATGAACGAGCTGCTGCCGCGCCTGAAGGAGCTGTTCCTGCTTGCCAAGCGCTACGACATCGGCCTGAATATCGACGCCGAAGAGGCCGACCGCCTGGAGTTGTCGCTCGACCTGATCGAGGCGCTGGCGAATGACCCGGATCTGGCTGGCTTCAAGGGCATCGGCATCGTGGTGCAGGCCTACCAGAAGCGCTGCCCGTATGTGATCGACTACCTGGTCGACCTGGCGCGCCGCACCAAGCATCGCTTCATGGTGCGCCTGGTGAAGGGCGCGTACTGGGATGCCGAGGTCAAGCGTGCCCAGGTTGATGGCCTGACCGGCTACCCGGTGTACACCCGCAAGGTCTACACCGACGTGTCGTATCTTGCCTGCGCCAAGAAGCTGTTGGCCGCGCAGGACGCGATCTACCCGCAGTTCGCTTCGCACAACGCGTACACGCTGGCGGCGATCTACAATCTGGCGAACGGCCTCGACTACGAGTTCCAGTGCCTGCACGGCATGGGCGAGACCCTGTACGACCAGGTGGTGGGTTCGGCCAACCTCGGCAAGGCCTGCCGCATCTATGCACCGGTCGGCTCGCACGAAACGCTGCTTGCCTACCTGGTGCGCCGCCTGCTGGAGAACGGCGCGAACAGCTCGTTCGTGAACCGCATCGTCGACGAGTCGGTGTCGATCGACGAGTTGATCACCGATCCGGTGGCCGAGGCCGCCCGCCATGCCGGCGCGCCGCACAGCAAGATTGCGCTGCCGGTCGAACTGTATGGCAAGGGTCGCCAGAATTCCTCCGGCCTCGACCTGTCGAGCGAGCATGTGCTCGCCACCCTGCAGATTGGCCTCGACGCCAGCGTCAAGACCGAGTGGCTGGCGCAGCCGCTGCTCGGTAGCGGCGATGTGACCGACGGTGAACGCCAGCCGGTGACGAACCCGGCCGACCGCCGCGAAGTGGTGGGGGCGGTGATCGAGGCGAGCGTCGCCCAGGTGGACGAGGCATTGAGCTTGGCCGAGGCGGCTGCCCCGCGCTGGGCCGCCACGCTGCCGACCGAGCGGGCCGCCTGCCTCGAGCGCATGGCCGACGCGATGGAAACCAATATGGCCACGCTGATGGGCCTGGCGGTGCGCGAGGCAGGCAAGACGCTGCAGAACGCGATCGCCGAGGTGCGTGAAGCGGTGGACTTCTGCCGCTACTACGCGCAACAGGTACGCAACGAATTCGCCAACGATAGCCATCCGGCGCTGGGCCCGGTGGTGGCGATCAGCCCGTGGAACTTCCCGCTGGCGATCTTCACCGGCGAAGTGGCCGCGGCGCTGGCCGCCGGCAACCCGGTGCTGGCCAAGCCGGCCGAACAGACAGCGCTGATCGCCTGCTATGCGGTGCGGCTGTTCCACGAGGCCGGCGTGCCGCGCGACGTGCTGCAGTTCCTGCCGGGTCGCGGCGAGACCGTCGGCGCGGCGCTGACCCGTGACGTGCGCGTGAAAGGCGTGATCTTCACCGGCTCGACCGAAGTGGCGCAGTTGATCAACCGCACGCTGGCGCAGCGCAGTGAGGACGTGCCGCTGATCGCCGAAACCGGTGGGCAAAACGCGATGATCGTCGACAGCTCGGCGCTGCCGGAGCAGGTGGTGACCGACGTACTGTCGTCGGCGTTCGACTCGGCCGGTCAGCGTTGCTCGGCATTGCGCGTGCTGTACCTGCAGAATGATGTCGCCGACAAGATCGTGACGATGATCAAGGGCGCGATGAACGAACTGGTGGTCGGCAACCCGGCGCTGCTCGCCACCGACGTGGGCCCGGTGATCGACGCCGAGGCGCAGGGCAACCTGTTGCGCCACATCGAGCAGATGAAGGCCCAGGCGCGCAGCTGCCATCAGGTGAAGCTCAGCGACGCCTCCGTGAACGGCACCTTCGTGCCGCCGACGATGTTCGAGATCGACTCGATCAGCCTGCTCAAGCGCGAAGTGTTCGGCCCTGTGCTGCACGTGGTGCGCTTCGAGGCGCGTGACCTGCCGAAGGTGATCGCCGAGGTGAATGCTACCGGCTACGGCCTGACCCACGGTGTGCACAGCCGCATCGACGAGACGATCGACACGATCAGTCGTGAGGTGAAGGCCGGCAACGTCTATGTGAACCGCAATGTGGTCGGCGCGGTGGTCGGCGTGCAGCCGTTTGGCGGTGAAGGCCTGTCCGGCACCGGCCCGAAGGCCGGTGGCCCGTTCTACCTGTACCGTCTGGTCCGCCGTGCCGAATGGGATGCGCGCCTGACGCCGGCCAAGACCCCGGTCGCGCTGCCGGGCCTGGACGCGTTGCATGCGGCGCTGCCGAAGCTGGCGCTGTCTCCGGCCGAGAAGACCGCCGAGGCCGAGCGCATTGTGGCGTTGCGTGCCGCCACGCCGTTGGCCGAGCAGATCGTGCTGCCGGGGCCGACCGGCGAGAAGAACACGCTGGCGTTTGCGCCGCGTGGCCGCATCGGCATCGCCGGCGGCAGCCTGCTCGAGCAGGTCAGCGCGCTGGCGGCGGTGCTCGCTACCGGCAACCGTGCGGTGATCGGCAAGAGTGAGCCGCTGGCCGCACAGGCATCGTCGCTGAACGGCTGGGTCGAGGTGGTCGATGACGTGGCCGCTGCTGCTGGCATGGCCGCGCTGATCGCGAACGGCAGTGATGCCGAGCAGACCGAGCTGCGCCGACGCCTTGCCGCCCGCGACGGTGCACTGTTGTCACTGGTGGTGCCACACCGTACCGGCATCAATCTGCATCGCTTGGTGGTGGAGCGTGCGCTCAGCATCAACACCACCGCGGCTGGCGGCAACGCCAGCCTGATGAGTCTGGCCGAGTAAGATGGGCCAAGCCGGGCTGGCCAAACAGGCTGGCCCGGCCTCTGCATGCCGGAAATCCTGAGGGCAGCGGTGGCGCACGCCACAAGTGGGCGCATCGTTGACTCCAAAGTTCCGGGTTTGCTTGTCAGGTAGAGTCGGCGTTGAAATAATGCCGCCAACGTTTTACCAAAACGTCACACAAATCCAAGCCACCGGGCGACGTATCCGGATCGGCGGGGGAAATCAACCAAGGTAGAGGAACGATGATGCAAACTATCAAACTGGCGTCGCTTACCGTGGCAGTCGCTGCGGCTCTGGCACTCTCCGCATGTGGCAAGAAAGAACAGCCGGCTACCGGCACCCAGGCGTCCGGCGCTGCTGCTGCCGCTGCGGGTGAAACCGTGGTGACGCTGGGCTTTGCCGCCCCGCTGACCGGGCCGCAGTCGCACTACGGCGAGGAGTACAAGAACGGCGTGACGCTGGCGATCGAAGACGCCAATGCCCAGCACCCGACCATCGGTGGCAAGCCGGTGAAGTTCGTGCTGGATGCTGAGGACGACCAGGCCGATCCGAAGATCGCCACCCAGGTCGCCCAGAAGTTCATGGACAACAAGGTCAGCGGCATCATTGGTCACTTCAACTCGGGCACCGCAATCCCGGCTTCGAAGATCTACTCGGACAACGGCGTGCCGATGATCGCGATGGCCACTGCCCCGACCTTTACCCAGCAGGGCTTCAAGAACACCTTCCGCTCGATGACCTCGGACACCCAGCAGGGCAGCGTGGTCGGCAAGTACGTGGTCGAGAAACTCGGCTTCAAGAAGATCGCCATCGTCGACGACCGTACCGCTTACGGCCAGGGTCTGGCCGACGAGTTCGAGAAGGCCGCCAAGGCTGCCGGCGCTACCATCGTGAAGCGTGAGTTCACCAACGACAAGGCCTCCGATTTCGCGGCGATCATCACCTCGATCAAATCGACCAGCCCGGACATGGTGTACTACGGTGGCGCCGATGCCCAGTCCGCCCCGATGGCCAAGCAGATGAAGCGCTTGGGCGTGAAAGCGCCGCTGGTGTCGGGCGAAATGACCAAGACCCCGACCTTCCTGAAGCTGGCCGGTACCGACGGCGACGGCACCATCGCCTCGCTGGCCGGTCTGCCGCTGGAGCAGATGCCGAAGGGTAAGGATTACGAGTCGCGCTACAAGGCCCGCTTCAAGACCGACGTGGCTACCTACTCACCGTATGGCTACGACGCCACCATGGCGATGATCGACGCGATGAAGCAGGCTAACTCGTCCGAGCCGGCCAAGTATCTGCCGGTGCTCGCCAAGATCCAGTACTCGGGCGTGACCTCGAGCGACTGGACCTACGACGACAAGGGCGATCTGAAGAACGGCGGCATTACTCTCTACAAGGTCGAGAACGGCCAGTGGAAGGTGCTGGAAACCGTTGGCGGCGGCGCCAAGGGTGCCGACGCTTCGGCCGCCAAGTAAGCGTTTTTACTTTTGACGAAACGGCGCGGATCTCCGCGCCGTTTTTCTTTGTCGACCGACCGCATTTGATCGGCCGCGAAGGCGTGCTGGCGGCTAAAATAACGGCCTGCAACCAGGAGAAAACCATGTCGACCGACCTTGCCGCGCTGATCCGGCGCCTGCCCAAGGTGGAACTGCACCTGCATATCGAGGGCTCGTTCGAGCCGGAGCTGATGTTTGCCTTGGCCAAGCGCAACGGTGTTGCGCTGCCGTACTCGAGTGTCGAGGCACTGCGGGCCGCCTATGACTTCAGCAACCTGCAGTCTTTTCTCGACCTGTATTACGCCGGCGCCAACGTGCTGATCACCGAACAGGACTTCTACGACCTGACCTGGGCGTACCTGGAGAAGGCGCACGCCGACAACATCGTCCACACCGAGATCTTCTTCGACCCGCAGACGCACACGGCGCGCGGCGTGCCGTTTGCCACGGTGCTGAACGGCATCCATCGCGCGCTCGAGGATGGCAAGTCGAAGTTCGGCATCAGCTACCGGCTGATCATGAGCTTCCTGCGTCACCTGTCCGAGGAGGACGGCTTTGCGACACTCGACGAAGCGATGCCGCACCTCGACCGTATCGACGGTGTCGGCCTCGATTCGAGCGAGCAGGGCAACCCGCCGGAGAAGTTCGCCCGTCTGTTCGAGCGCTGCAAGCAACTGGGCCTGCCGCGTGTCGCGCACGCCGGCGAGGAGGGGCCGCCCGAGTATGTCTGGCAGGCGCTCGACCTGTTGGACGTGTCGCGTATCGACCACGGTGTGCGTTCGCTGGAGGACGCGGCGCTGGTGAAGCGGCTGGCCGAGACCAGCATGCCGCTGACGGTGTGCCCGTTCTCGAACGTGCGGCTGAAGGTGTTTGATAAGCTTGCCGATCACAATCTGAAGCAGCTGCTCGCCCAGGGGCTGATGGCGACGGTGAACTCGGACGACCCGGCGTATTTCGGCGGCTATCTGCAAGACAACCTGCTCGCCTGCGCCGAGGTGCTGGACCTGAGCCGCGATGAGGTGCTGACGCTGGTGAAGAACAGCTTTATCGCCAGCTGGTTGTCCGCCGAGGACAAGTCGCGTTGGCTCGCCGAGGTGGAGCGACTGGCGGCGTAACGCGCATCGCAGGATATAGACAAAAAGGTTGGCCAAACGGCCAACCTTTTTTCATGGGGCGATTCCCGCAAAACCTGGCGCGGGCGGTCTTGCTTGTCTTGCAGCCGCCGGCAGGCGCCGAGCGGGAACAAGCGCTTACTGGAACATCGCCAGTAGGCTGTCGCTGTCGCTGACGGTGCAGTACTCGCCGTGCAGATTGGCGAGCGACAACTGGTGAATGTCTTCGGCATTCCAGTGCCGGCCGGTCAGGTCGGTGTGCTCGAAGGTGTAGCAGCCATCGGCGGCGAGGAACACATTGAAGCCGAGGTTGCCGGCCATGCGTACCGTCGCCTCGACCGAGTTGTTGGTGATCACTCCGCCGACGACCAGCGTGTCGATATCGCGCTCGCGCAGCCATGCTTCCAGCTCGGTGCCGATAAAGGCGCTGTTCACCTGCTTGGCAAACACTGTTTCGTCGTCCAGTGGGGAAAAGCCGGCCTTGAACGCGTGCCACGGTTGGCCAGGGCGGTAGTAGGAGCCTTCTTCGCGTGAATCGTGGCGTATGTGCACCACCGGGTAACCCAGCTCGCGCCAATGCTGCAGCAACGCCAACAGGCGGTGTTCGGCGTGTGGGTTATTGCGCACTCCCCAGCTGGGGTGGTCGATCGCGCGTTGCATATCGATGATCAACAGGGCGGGTGGACTGGTTGTGCTCATGGGTAGCGATATCCAATAGCAAGGTGTGGACCGGGTACCCCACCGGAGGGTGCTCGGTCGTGGCTATTTGACGATGCCGACCATTTTGAGGATCCACAGCAGGATCACCGCGCCGAGCACCCCGAATGCCAGGCCCGCCAGTGAGAAGCTACCCGCTTTCCAGGCGCTACCGATGCCGAGCAGGTCGCCGAAGATCCAGCGGCCGAGGCTTGAGCCGATGATGCCGACGATGATGTTGGCAATGATGCCTTCGCTCGTGCCCATCACCTTGCTTGCCAGCCAACCGATAAGGCCACCGACGATGATTGCGATGATCCATCCCATGGTGCGCTCCTTGTGGGGGGGTTACGGACGACTTAAGCGTATGACGAAAAATAGAAAACGGCCACGTCGGCAATGACGGGCGCTACCTTTTCGAGGGATCAACGCTGCAGTGGTCATCGTGGCAGGACAGTGCATCGAGCAGTCGGCAGTCGTGCACCGCGTGGCCGTCGCAGTACGCCAGCTTGGCGAGCTCGTCGCGCATCTTGGTCAGATCGGCGATCTTCGCCTCGACCTCGGCCAAGTGCTGGCGCGCCAGCTGGTCGGCCTGGGCGCACGGTTCGTCTGGGTGGTGTGCCAGCGTCAAGAGCGCGCGGATTTCCTCGATGGTGAAGCCCAACTCGCGACCGCGCCGGATGAAGTGCAGCCGGTGTACCACGCCGACCGGGTAGTGGCGATAACCACTGGCACTGCGCGGCGGTGGCTGGATCAGGCCGACCTTCTCGTAGTAGCGCACGGTTTCGACGTTGACGCCGGCGGCGCTGCCCAGTTGGCCGATGGTAAGTGTGGATTCCGACATGGCTTGACCCTGTAGTGACTACAGGGTTCAGTATAAGTAGTGTCAGAAGAAAAATGGATTCCGCATGAAAGCCTACGAACGACACTCGCCGGCTGGCGACGCCTGCTGCGGCGGCCATGAGCCGCTCGCCGTCGCGCCGGGAGCGCGCTATCGCCTCGTCAATTCCGGCAAGCGTGCCTCGGCTGCCAGCCACGATCACCGGGGCTGCGATCACGATCACGATCATGGGGCTCGCACGCCGGTGGTGCATGCCCGTGCGCCGGAAGGCACGCAGGCACTCAGGCTGCGCATCGAGGCGATGGACTGCCCGACCGAGGAGCGGCTGATCCGCAACAAGCTCGAAGCGATGGACGGCGTGGCGCGGCTCGACTTCAACCTGATCGGGCGTGAGCTGACCGTGCATCACCGTCACGTCGACACCGGGTTGTTCTTCCGCGCTCTCGAGAGCATAGGCATGCGCGGTGTGCTGCTCGAAGCCGGTGCGCCGGCTCCCGACATCGCTCCGGCGCTAAGCCGTCGTGCCAAGATGCTGCTCTCGATTAGCGGCATCGCGGCACTCGGTGCCGAAGTCTACGCCTGGAGCACCGCTCAGGAGACTGCCTGGCCTGTGTTGGCGCTGGCCCTGGTATCGATTGCCAGCGCCGGGCTGCCGACGCTGCACAAGGGCTGGATCGCGCTGAAGAATCTGACCCTCAATATCTACTTCCTGATGACGCTGGCTGTGACCGGTGCACTGATCGTTGGCAGTTGGCCAGAGGCGGCGATGGTGGTGTTCCTGTTCGCGCTGGCCGAGGCGATAGAGGCTCTGTCACTGGAGCGGGCGCGCAATGCGATCCGTTCGCTGACGGCGCTGGCACCCGATTCGGCCAACGTATGGCAGGACGGCGGCTGGGTGGATCGACAGGCCGCCCAGGTTGCGGTCGGTGAGCGGGTGCGGGTACGCACCGGCGAACGGGTGCCGCTCGATGCCCGGGTGCTGACCGGCCAGGCGGCGGTCGACCAGGCGCCGATCACCGGCGAGAGCCTACCGGTCGACAAGTCTGCGGGAGACACCGTCTTTGCCGGCAGCATCGTCACCGACGGGGTGATCGAAACGGAGGTCACCGCCGCCGCCGGCGACAGTACGCTGGCGCGGATTGCCGCGGCGATTCAGGATGCACAATCGCAGCGAGCGCCGACGCAGCGCTTCGTCGATGCGTTCGCCCGCTACTACACACCGGCGGTGGTGCTGGTGGCCGTCGCGGTGGCGCTGGCTGGCCCCCTGTGGCTCGGCGGTGGATGGGGCGACTGGCTGTATCGCGCCTTGGTGCTATTGGTGATCGCTTGCCCTTGCGCGCTGGTGGTGTCAACGCCGGTGACCGTGGTCAGCGGTCTGGCGGCCGCGGCGCACCAAGGCATCCTGGTGAAGGGCGGGGCGTATCTGGAGAACGGGCACAGGCTCAAATCCATGGCGTTCGACAAGACCGGCACGCTGACTCGCGGTCAACCGGCGCTGGCCGACGTGATCGCGCTCGGTCCGCTGCCGGAGGCCGAGGTGTTGCGGCTGGCGGCCAGCCTGGACGAACACGCCACTCACCCGATCGCGCAGGCGATGGTCACCGGTTGGCGAGATCGCATGCCGGGCGATGCCGGCTTGCCAGTTGACGACTTCTCCGTGCTGCACGGCCGCGGTGTGGCTGGGCGCATCGATGGGGCGCTGTGGCGGCTTGGCAACCACCGTCTGGTCGAGGAACTGGGTATCTGCTCGCCTGAACTGGAAGAGAGGCTGTTCGCCTTGGAAGAGCAGGGTAAGACGGCCATCGTGCTGTGTTCCCAGACTGCGCCAGTGGCGCTATTCGGTGTCGCCGACAGCGTAAGGGCGGAGAGTCGTGCGGCGGTCGAACAGCTAAAGGCACTTGGCATAGCACCGGTGATGCTGACCGGCGACAACCCGACTACGGCTGAGGTGATCGCCGCCGAGGTTGGCATCGACGATGCACGCGGTAACCTGCTGCCCGAGGATAAACTCAGCGCAGTGGCTGGCCTGAAGAGTCAACACGGCCAGGTCGGCATGGTCGGCGATGGCGTCAACGATGCACCGGCACTGGCTCGCGCCGACATCGGCTTCGCGATGGGGGCGGCCGGCACTGCCACCGCGCTGGAAACTGCCGACGTGGCGATCATGGACGACGACCCGCGCAAGCTCGCGCTGTTCGTCAGACTGAGCCGCGCCACCACGCGAGTGCTGACGCAGAACATCGCGCTGGCGCTCGGCATCAAGGCCGTGTTTCTGTTGTTGGCCGTGTTCGGCGATGCGACGCTGTGGATGGCGGTGTTTGCCGACATGGGGGCGAGTCTGCTGGTGGTGTTCAACGGCCTGCGGCTGCTGCAGCTGGGGCGGGTCCAGGTGGTGTAGCGACGGGGTGTGTACGTAAAACAGTCGGCCAACCTTGAGGGTTGGCCGACTGTTTTTCAGGATACAGCCGGCCCGGTCAGCGCCGGACCATGGCCGTACACTCGATTAGAAGAAGCCGAGTTTGTCCTCCGCATAGCTGACCAGCAGGTTCTTGGTCTGCTGGTAATGCTCCAGCATCATCTTGTGGGTCTCGCGGCCGATGCCCGACTGCTTGTAGCCGCCGAACGCCGCGTGTGCCGGGTAGGCGTGGTAACAGTTGGTCCACACCCGGCCCGCCTCGATGTGGCGGCCCATGAAGAAGGCGGTATTGATGTTGCGCGTCCACACGCCGGCGCCCAGCCCGTACAGCGTGTCGTTGGCGATCGCCAGTGCTTCGTCGCGATCCTTGAAGGTGGTCACCGACACCACCGGACCGAAGATTTCCTCCTGGAAGATGCGCATCTTGTTGTGGCCATGGAACACGGTTGGCTGAATGTAGTAGCCGTTCTCCAAGCCGTCGCCGAGCGTGGCGCGCTGACCGCCCGCCAGCACCTTGGCGCCTTCCTCACGGCCGATAGCCAGATAGCTCTGGATCTTGTCCATCTGCTCCCGCGAGGCCTGCGCGCCGATCATCGTGCTCGGATCGAGAGGGTTGCCTTGGCGGATCGCCGCCACCCGCGCCAGCGCCTTCTCCATGAAGCGCTCGAAGATCGATTCCTGGATCAGCGCACGGCTCGGGCAGGTGCACACCTCGCCCTGATTGAGCGCGAACATCACGAAGCCCTCGATCGCCTTGTCGAAGAAGGCGTCGTCACGCAGTGCCACGTCGTCGAAGAAGATGTTCGGCGATTTGCCGCCCAGCTCCAGTGTTACTGGGATCAGGTTCTGGCTGGCGTACTGCATGATCAGCCGGCCGGTATTGGTCTCACCGGTGAATGCCACCTTGGCGATGCGCTTGGAGCTCGCGAGCGGCTTGCCGGCCTCGACGCCGAAGCCGTTTACCACGTTCAGTACCCCAGCCGGCAACAGGTCGCCGACCAGCTCCATCAGTACCAGGATCGACAACGGGGTCTGTTCGGCCGGCTTCAGCACCACGCAGTTGCCCGCCGCCAGCGCCGGTGCCAGCTTCCAGGCCGCCATCAGGATCGGGAAGTTCCAAGGGATGATCTGGCCGACCACTCCCAAGGGCTCGTGGAAGTGGTAGGACACGGTGTTGGCGTCAATCTCGCCGAGGCTGCCCTCCTGGGCACGGATGCACGAGGCGAAATAGCGGAAGTGGTCGATCGCGAGAGGGATGTCGGCCGCGCGAGTCTCGCGGATCGGTTTGCCGTTGTCCCAGGACTCGACGGTGGCGAGCAGGTCGAGGTTCGCTTCCATCCGGTCGGCGATCTTGTTGAGGAGGAGTGCCCGCTCAGTCACCGGGGTGTGGCCCCACTTAGCGCGGGCCGCGTGCGCTGCATCCAGAGCCAGCTCCACGTCTTCTGCATCGGAGCGCGGAATCTCGCACAGCACCGCGCCAGTAACCGGGGTGACGTTTTCGAAGTAGCGGCCGTTGACCGGCTCGCACCAGCGCCCGCCGATGTAGTTGCTGTAGCGGGATTTCAGCGTCAGTCCGGTCTGCGCCGGGGTAAGAATGCTCATCGTGGTCTCCTCTGTAGGGGCTAAACGCGCCGTGGCGGCGGCGTCCGACCAGACTTGTGCAGGAACCGTGCCAACAAGAAGTGATGCTGCATTGCAAGGCCGTCCGGTATGGCGACTGCCTAGCAGACATCGAAGGGATATTGCGCGATGCAGCAAGCAAGACGGGCAGTTTCAGCTTGGGAAGCAACAGTTGTTCGCCAATAATCCGAAGAACAACTGTTGCAGCCTGACACAGCTGTCGCGCGACAGTGCGACACCCCTTGGAGAGCGTCATGAGTGAAACTGTTTACCTGCCGCTGCAGGAGGCCCGTCGCCGATTCTTCGACGGCCAGACGCTGCCCGCCGATGCGGTGCCGCCGGCCATTCTGCAGTCGTGGCAACGCTGCTTGGGATTGGGCATGCCGGCCGCAGGCCGTCGCCAGGCCGAGCGGCTTGGTGAACAGACGCTACGAGAACGGCGCGAGTACAACGGCGACTGGCTGGCGCTCGCTCGGCCGACACTGGACGGCCTGTTCGAAGGGGTGGTTGACGATGGCCATGTGGTGATCGTCGCCGACGCGCGCGGCCTGATACTGGACGCCAGCGGCAACGCGGCGTTTCTCGATCGCGCCGAGCAGGTGGCGCTGACGCCGGGAATGGACTGGAGCGAGGAGGTGCGCGGCACCAATGCGATCGGCACGGCGCTGGCGCTGGGTGGCAGCGTGCGGGTACGCGGCGGCGAGCATTACCTTGAGCGCAATCGCAGCCTGTCGTGTACCGCTCGCACCCTGGTCGACCCGCTCGGTCAGACGCTCGGCGTGATCGACGTGTCCGGCCTGCCGCGCCGGCTCGGCGACGGGCATGGCCAGCTGGTGGAGGCAACGGTACGGCTGATCGAGCAGCAGCTATTCGGTCAACGTTTTGGTCGGCACGACACGCTGCTGGTGCACCCGGACCCGACCCAGCTCGGCACGCCGCGAGCCGGGCGGCTGGCCTTCGACGAGGCGGAGCGGCTGGTGGCAGCCAACCGCCAGGCGCTGGGCTGGCTGGGCCTTGACTGGTCGGCGCTGCAACAGCATCGCTTTGCCGACCTGTTCGGCGAGTCGCTCGGCCACTGGCGTGCCCGCTACGGCGTGGGGACGATCCTGCTGCCCCACGGTGGCCGGCTGCCTTTGTCAGCCAGGCTGCTACCGGCCGCGTCTGCGACGCCAGCCGCGCGACCGCGCTCCGTTGCAGATCGAGAGGCCGTGGCGAAGGCTCCGGCGACGGCAGCAGTCTTGCCTGTCCAGCCGCAGTGCGAGGCCGGCTTGCCCGACGAGCTGTCCACACGGGCACTGCGGCTGTTCGAGGCCGACATCCCGGTACTGCTGCAAGGGGAGACCGGGGTCGGCAAGGATCGCTTTGCGCGCTGGCTGCACCAGGCCAGCTCACGGACGCGCGGGCCGTTCGTCGCGGTGAACTGCGCGGCGATCCCAGACGGGCTGATCGAGGCGGAATTGTTCGGCTACGAAGAGGGCGCATTCACCGGTGCGCGGCGCCAGGGCAGCCGTGGCCGGCTGCGCGAGGCGCACGGCGGCGTGCTGTTCCTCGATGAGATCGGCGACATGCCGCTGGCGCTACAGGCGCGCCTCTTGAGGGTGCTGCAGGACCGGCTGGTCACCCCTTTGGGGGGAGGTACCTCACACTCGGTCGACTTGAGGTTGATTTGTGCCACCCATCGGCCGCTCAAGCGGCTGGTCGAACAGGAGGCCTTCCGTGCCGATCTCTATTACCGGCTGTGTCACTATCCCTTGCGGTTGCCGCCGCTGCGCGAGCGTGGCGATGTCGCGGCGATCGCCCAGCAGCTGCTCGACGCGCGCGGCGCCCGTTCCCGTGACATCAGCCTCGCGCCGGCACTGTTGCAGGCAATGCGCCGCTACGCCTGGCCGGGCAATCTGCGCGAGCTCGACAATCTCTTGGCGACACTGCTGGCGCTGGCCGATGACGGCAACACGCTGACACTGGATCATCTACCGGAGGAGCTGCGCGAGGACATGCTGCGCGACGAAGCCAAGCCACTGGACGACTCGCTGCTCGAGCAAGCGCTGGCGCGCTGCGGCGGCAACGTCAGCGCAGCAGCCCGGGCGCTGGGTATCAGCCGCAGCACGCTGTACCGGCAGCGCAGACGGGCGGGGTAGGCGCAGCTGGTGAGCGGTCCTGAGAAAGCGAAGGGCATGAAAAAGCCGGACCCTCGGGTCCGGCTTTCGGTCAAGCAGCGCTGTTTACGGGGCACTGCGCAGCGCGGCGATGCGGTCCTCCAGTGACGGGTGCGAGCTGAACAGCGAGCGGAAGCCGCCGTTGATGCCCATCGCCTGCATCTGGCTCGGCAGTTGTGCCGGCTGGTGCTGCGCGCGCAGCCTTTCGAGCGCGGCGATCATCTTCTGGCGGCCTGCGATGCCGGCGGCGCCGGCGTCGGCGCGGAATTCGCGCTGGCGGCTGAACCACATCACAATGATGCTGGCAAGGAAGCCAAGCAGGATTTCGCAGACCATGCTGGTGATGTAATAGGCCATGCCCGGCGCTTTATTGCTTTCCTCGTTGTTATTGCTCGACAGCGCGCGGTCGACCGCGAACGCGACCACTTTCGAGATCGCGATCACGAAGGTGTTCACCACGCCCTGGATCAGCGTCAACGTCACCATATCGCCGTTGGCGACGTGGCTGATCTCGTGCGCCAGCACCGCCTCGACCTCGTCTTCGGTCATGTTGTAGAGCAGACCGGTGCTGACCGCGACCAGCGAATTGCTCTTGCTCGGACCGGTGGCGAAGGCGTTGACCTCCGGCGAGTCGTAGACCGCCACTTCCGGCATTGGGATGCCGGCGGCCATTGCCTGACGCTGCACGGTGTTCATTAGCCAGGTCTCGGTCGGGTTGCGCGGGGTGTCGATCACCTGCGCGCCGGTCGACATCTTGGCCATCCATTTGGACATGAACAGTGAAATGAATGCGCCACCAAAGCCGAACACAGAGGCAAAGCCCAACAGGGCGGTGAAGTTCATGCCATTGGCGGTGATGAAGCGATTCACGCCGAGCAGCGACGCGGTCAGGCTCAGCACCACCATCACGGCGATGTTGGTCAGAAGAAAGAGAACGATGCGTTTCATCGGTAAGTAATCCTGTCTGGGTAGGGAATAGGCGAAGAGGCAGACAGGTTCGGCTTATAAGCGCAGTGGCAGCCGCGGCCGCAGGCCGAGCGGCAAGGCGAACAGTGTTTCCACGTGGCGGGCCAGAATGTGGCTGGCCGGGCTTGGCGGCCTGAAGCACAGCCGGTACAGCACCGCCACGAGCGAGCGGCGGCCGATCACTAATCGCGCCAGCAGGCGCAGCGGCGCGAAGGCATTGTTCAGCACCAGCCAAGGGCAACGCAACAGGCACCAGCCGGCCATGACCAATAGCCACAGCTCCTGATCCGGCAAGAGGCCGGATAGCGAGGTGAGGCTGTCGTCAAACGCCAGCGATTGCCGGGCGACGGCGGTGGGCTGGATCATGCTCTTGAAGATGGCGGTTTTGCAGGGTTTTTCAAGCGACCGGTATGGTAGCACGCCGCCATATCGCCGCACCCGCCTTCCAAACAGGCCGATTCGGCCTTAAGCTTGCGCATTGCTCATACCGTGGAAAGCTCGTGGACGTTCTGATAGTACTGATGTTGATTGCCATCAATGGCGTTTTTGCCATGTCCGAAATCGCTCTGGTTTCGTCGCGCAAGGTCCGGCTGCAGCAGTGGGCCGAGGAAGGCAATCGTGGCGCCGCGATCGCATTGAAGCTGTCGGGCGAGCCCACCCGTTTTCTGTCCACCATTCAGATCGGTATGACGTCCACCGCCATCCTGTCCGGGGTGTTCGGCGAGGCCACGGTTGCCGCCGAGCTGGCCGATTGGATGCGCCAGTTTTCCTCTGTTGCCCGCTATGCCAGCCCGGTGTCCACCGCGGTGATGGTGGTCATCATCACTTTCCTGACGTTGATCTTCGGCGAACTGGTGCCCAAGCGCATCGCCATGCACAACCCCGAGATGATCGCCACGGTGGTGGCGCGGCCGATGCGCTACCTGTCCAAGATCGGCGCGCCACTGGTCAAGCTGCTGAGTCTGACCACCGACACCGTGTTGCGCCTGATCGGCTCGGGTAAGAGCAAGGAGCCGTCGATCACCGAGGAAGAAATCCGCGTGCTGATGGAGCAGGGCGCCGAGGAGGGGGTGTTCGAGCGCGCCGAGCAGGAACTGGTCGAAAATATCTTCCGTCTCGATGACCGCCGCCTTGCCTCGATCATGACGCCGCGCAAGGAAATCGTCTGCTTCGACCTCGAAGACAGCGCCGAAGAGAATTATCGGCAGATGCGGGAAAGCGGCTACTCGCGTTTCCCTGTGTGCAAGGGCAACCTCGACCAGATCGTGGGCATGGTCAGTGCCAAGGACATGCTCAATTGCCTGCTGGCTGGCGAGACTATCGATTTGGCTCAAGCCGTCAAGCCACCGCTCTATGTTCCAGCGACCCAGTCGCCGATGCAGTTGTTGGAACAGTTCAAGAAGACCCGCACCCACATCGCACTGGTCATCGACGAGTACGGTGAGCTGGAGGGGCTGGTGACGATGAACGACGTGCTCGAAGCGATCGTGGGTGATCTGCCGGAGGCCGACCTGTCCGACGAGGACGAGATCGTGCAGCGCGAGGATGGCAGCTGGCTGATCGATGGCATGCTGGCAATCGACCGCTTGAAGGAACACTTCGATATCGACCACGAGCTGCCGGGTGAGGACACCGGCAACGTCAACACGCTGGGCGGCTTCGTGATGTATCAGCTGGGCCGCGTGCCGGCGGTAACCGATCATTTCGAGTGGCAGGACCTGATGTTCGAGGTGGTGGACATGGACAAGACCCGAGTCGACAAGGTGCTGGTGCGGCGGCGTCCCGCTGAAGCGCCGACCGAAGACGAAAAGCGCTGAATCCCATGATGGCGAACGGGCCGGGCTTAGCCCCGGCCTTTTTTTGCGCCTGTTCGACTCGGAACGCCATGCTTGC
Source organism: Crenobacter oryzisoli (assembly GCF_030385785.1). GTDB lineage: Bacteria > Pseudomonadota > Gammaproteobacteria > Burkholderiales > Chromobacteriaceae > Crenobacter_A > Crenobacter_A oryzisoli. Next base: position 112,896 of record NZ_JAUEDK010000006.1, on the reverse strand, counting down.
ACCAAAAAAATACCCCGCCGGGGAGGACGGGGTGGAAAACAAGGATGTCAGGATGTCCAGAATCCAGAACTGGTCAGACCACGCTGCAGGCGACGGATGTGCCTTACGGGGGGAGGGCGCATCCGCTGGGGGGGGGCTGCAACGTGAATTTAGTATGCGAGGGGGGGCGGCGGTTTCGTACAGGACTTTTATGGGCCTTGTGTGACGGTGTGTGACAAGCGGATAACGGCAATTTTATGGTAACGTGCGTTAACAACAATCAGGCGGCGTGCTCGAGCGATCCTTGAGCCGTCCCCTCAACGTAGCCAAGCACGAGGAACTCATGGAAAAGTCGTTGCCGGTTATCGCACGCGAAACCATCACGATGCGCTGGGGCGATATGGACGCCATCGGCCACCTGAACAACACCTACTATTTCCGCTATCTGGAGCAGACCCGCCTGAACTGGCTGGAAAAACTCGGCCATGGCATCGACCCCAACAGTATCGGTCCGGTGATCGCCAGTACCGGCTGCAGCTTTCGCCGCGAGCTGACCTATCCGGCGACCGTGGTGGTGACGCTGGAGCTGGAAAAGCTCGGCAAGAGCAGCCTGAAGTTGCATCATCACTTCTATCGTGACGATGACCCGGAGACGGTCTATGCCGCCGCCGAGGCGACGCTGGTGTGGGTCGACTACCAGGCCGGCAAGTCGGTACCGATTCCGAACGACATCCGCGCTGCGATCGAAGCGGCCGTTGCCGTATACGAGGCAAGCTGCGTCTGAGGAAATAGGGCTTTCTTTTACCACGCAATCCACGGAAAACACAGAAATAAACCTTCCAACTCCACAGTTGAGCGAAGGGTTTGTCAGTGTTTCTCGTGGATTCCGTGGCTAATTGAGTTTTTATCGTCGCAGCACCCTGTTCACCCCTGCCTGCGCATCATCCGCCGGATCGCAAAGCGGTTTGGGTGCACCGCGTCCATCAGTGCGGCACCGATCGGCGCAACTTCACCGTTGAGCTGCGCGGCGAGGATCTCGCCCGACAGCGGTGCGGTGATCAGCCCGCGCGAGCCGTGCGCGGCGTTGGCGTACAGGCCCGGCTCGTACGGGCAGGCCGTATCCGGCTGGGCCTTGGCGTCGTTGCCGAGCTCACGGTAAGTCGTGGCGAGCGCCTCGCTGCGAGCCACCGGTCCGATGATCGGCAAGTAGTCGGGGCTGGTGCAGCGGAACGCCGCGCGGCCGGTGAGTACAGCCGGGTCGAGCGCGGCACCGCCGAGCGCGTCGTAGAGCGAAGGGGCGAGTTCGGCCAGCATCGCCAAGTTCTCCCTGTGCTCCTCGACGTTGGTCGAAAGGTCATCGCTGTCGAACTTGAAACTGGCACCGAAGCAGTGCGCTTCTTCGCGCGCCGGTGACACATAGCCCTCGCCGCACAGCACCGTCTTCAGAGACAGGCTTTCCGCTGTCGCCGGCGTCACCGACACCTGGCCGCGGATGCGCTTGAGTGGCAGGTCGGCAGTGGCATCGAAGGCGCGCGTGTCGGCTGCGCTAGCCAGTACAGCGACTGGGGCGCGGGCCAGTTCGCCTTGCACGCCGAGCGCGCACCATTCGTCGTTGCTGCGTTTCAGCTTCAGTACCCCGGCGTGGGTCAGCACGCGGATGTTCGGGTGGCTGGCCAGCGCGTTGACCAGGGCCGGCGGGTTGACCCAGCCGCCCTGGCCGAACCACAGCCCCCCGTCGCTGAGTGCGATGCCGGCGAGTGCCGATGCCTCGGCCGCGTCGATCGTACGCAGCACCTCGGTCGGTAGGCCGGCTTCGGCCAACTTGGTTTGTTTGGCGGCGGTGTCGGCATCCTGTGCCAGTTGCAGCACGCCGCATCGCTGCCAGGCCTCGCCTTGTGGCAACAGCTTGGCGAGCGTGCGCAATGAATAGCCGTAGCCGGACAACACCAGTTGGGTCAGCGGGGTGAAATGGGCGGACAGCTTCGTATAGAGCACGCCCTGCGGGTTGCCGGACGCCTCCTGAGCCAGTGCCCCGTGCCGCTCCAGCAGTGTCACCTGCCAGCCGCGGATCGCCAGGCTGTGTGCGGTTGACGCGCCGGCGAGTCCGCCGCCGATCACCAGCGCAGTCTTGACTGCCGGTGGCACGGGGGGGGCATACCACGGCGCCTGCCATCCCGACTCCGGTTTCTCGGTCAGCTCGCCGACGCTCATCTCGCGTTTGTGGCCGTAGCCAGCCACCTTGCGCACTGCGAAGCCGGCGACGGTGAGGCCGCGCCGTACCGCCCCGGCGCTGGTGAAGGTGGCGAAGGTGGCCCTGGGGGCTGCGAGGCGGGCCATCTGGTCGAACAGCGGTTGCTGCCACATCTCCGGGTTCTTCGACGGCGCGAAGCCGTCGAGGAACCAAGCGTCGACACCGTGGCTGCTGCGCATATCGAGTTGCGGGTACATGCTTAGCGCGTCGCCGACCGCCAAGGTCAGCGTCACCCGGCCGTTATCGAACACAAAGCGGTGCCAGCCCGGGCTTAGCCAGTCGTATTGTTCCAATAGCGGCGCGGCGAATTCGGCCAGCTCCGGCCACAGCGCCAGCGCCCGCTCGAGATCGGCCGGTGTCAGTGGATACTTTTCGACGCTGACGAAGGCGAGCCGCGCTCCGGACGGAGCATGCTCGGCGAAGCACTGCCAAGCGGCGAGGAAGTTCAGCCCGGTGCCGAAGCCGGTCTCGGCGACGGTAAAGGTGTCGCCCGCAGTCAGCGCGGCAAAGCGTTCCGGCAGGCGGTTGTTGTCGAGGAACACGTGGCGGGTCTCGGCCAGCCCGCTGGCGCATGAGAAGTACACGTCGCCGAAGCGGGTAGAGGCGGGCAGCCCTTCGGACCAGTCGAGTTCTGCGTGGTGGCTCATTGAATTTGGAAACAAAGGTTGGCCCAATCCGGCCGGAGCCGGATCGGGCAGGGTTACAGCGGCAGGTCCGCAGCGGCGGCATCCAGTGCGTCGGGCGCAAGACTCGCCAGCGTCAGGCGCGGCGCATCGGCCAGTTGCGGGTAGTGCTGGTTCATTGAGCGGAAGTACAGCGGGTCGTAATGGCGCACCAGCAGTTCCTCGACGAGCTGGGCGAAGTGGCCCTCGCGCGCCATCGCGTACCAGGCCTCGAGGTCGCGATTGGCGTACACGCCTTTCAGAAAGCCGAGCTGGCGCACCAGGCTTTCGGGGTCCTGCAGGTAGAAATCGTAGTCCTCGCACAGAAAGCGCACCCGCTCGGCCATCGGCACATCGACCATCAGGCAGGGGCTGGCGTGCATGCGCGCGAACAGCGCGTCCGGCAACGACACGAAGCCGATGCGCTTGCTCTCGGACTCGACGAACACCGGTCGTGCAGGGTCGAGCGCCTCGATCGCTGTGAGCAGTTGCGAGTCGAAGCCCTTCTGCGCCGGCTGCGGTTCGTCCGGCAGTTTGCCGAGCACCGAGCCGCGGTGGCGAGCCAGGGCTTCGAGGTCGAGCACCTGGTGGCCGGTACGCGAGAGCGCGGCGAGCAGCCGGCTCTTGCCCGACCCGGTCGGTCCGCACACCATGCGCAAGTCGAGTGCCGTCGGTAGTTTCGCCAGCTTCTCGATCACTTCGTGGCGGTAGGCCTTGTAACCGCCTTCAAGCTGGGATGCCTTCCAGCCGATCTGCGTGAGGATGATCGTGGCAGCGCCGCTGCGCTGGCCGCCGCGCCAGCAATAGATCAGCGGCCGCCAGTCTTTCGGTCGATCATGAAAGCGCTCCTCGATATGGCGGGCGATGTTTCTCGCCACCAATGCAGCACCGACCTTGCGCGCCTCGAACGGGGACACTTGTTTGTACAGTGTGCCGACGCGCGCGCGCTCTTCGTCGTCGAGTACCGGGCAGTTGATCGCGCCGGGCAGATGGTCCTCGGCGAATTCCGACGGCGTGCGCACGTCGATGATCTCGTCAAACTGGGTACGCTGTGCTACGTTCGCGACCTTGAATAGCATGTTGGAAAATGGGGTAAGCCATGGCTGAAATCAAATTGACGCAATTGTCTCACGGTGGTGGTTGTGGCTGCAAAATCGCGCCGTCGGTGCTGGAGTCGATCCTGTCCGGCGCCAAGGAGAAGGTGGCTTTCCCTAATCTGTTGGTCGGCGCGGAGACCTGCGACGACGCAGCGGTGTACCAGCTCAACGAGAGCCAGGCTATCGTCGCCACCACCGACTTCTTCATGCCCATCGTCGACGATGCGTACGACTTCGGCCGCATCGCCGCGACCAACGCGCTGTCCGATATCTACGCGATGGGGGCGAAGCCGATCATGGCGCTGGCCATCGTCGGCATGCCGGTCAACGTGCTGCCGGTCGAGACAATCAAGGCTATTCTCGACGGCGGCGAATCGGTCTGCCACGCGGCCGGCATCCCGCTTGCTGGCGGCCACTCTATCGACTCGCCGGAGCCGATCTACGGCTTGGTCGCACTCGGTGTAGTGCATCCTAAAGAGTTGAAGCGCAACAGCGAGGCGAAGGCCGGCGACGTGCTGATCCTCGGCAAGGGCCTCGGCGTCGGCGTGCTGGCGCAGGCGATGAAGAAGGACATGCTGTCCGAGGCTGGCTACGCCGAGCTGATCGCCACGACGACCAAGCTCAACACCGTTGGGGCGGAACTTGCGTCGCTAGCTGGGGTGCATGCGCTGACCGACGTGACCGGCTTCGGCTTGATCGGCCACCTGCTGGAGCTGTGCCGCGGCGCTGGCCTGACCGGCATCGTCGAGATGAAGGACGTGCCTATCCTCGCCGAGGCGCTGCCGTTGGCCGAGCAGGGCATCGGCCCGGGCGCGATCGAGCGCAATATGGCGAGCTTCGGCGACGGGGTGAAGTTCGGTGCCGATGTCGCGGAGTGGCAGCGCCGCATCCTGGTTGACCCACAGACCAGTGGCGGCCTCTTGGTGGCGGTGGACCCTGCCGGGGCCGACGAAGTGCTGGCGCACTTCCGTAACGCCGGTTTTGCCTACGCTGCCAAGATCGGCCGACTGGAACAGGGCGGCCCGCACGTCGAAGTGCGCTGAGCGGGTCAACGCCGGCCAAAAGCGCCGGCACCTCTGCTATTTGGTCAAACTGTCGACAGTTGGTTGATTCCGGCCAAGAAAAACGCCGCCATGGCCGAGCCTGGCGGCGTTTTTGCGTACAATGGGCTTCTACACAGGAGACAACACGATGAAAACAATTACGCTGGATGGCCAGGCGCTGCCGGTTTCAAACCTGTTCTGCATCGGCCGCAACTACGCCGCGCACGCTGCCGAGCTAGGCAATACGATCGAGCCCGAGCCGATGGTGTTCCTGAAGCCGACCTCGGCGTTGATTGACGAAAGCCAGTCCATCGTGCTGCCCGACTACTCGCACGACGTGCACCATGAGTGTGAGCTGGTGCTGCTGGTCGGCGAGGGGGGAGACAACATCCCGGCCGACTGCGCTCTGGCGCATATCGCCGGGTACGGCATCGGCCTTGACCTTACCGCGCGCGACGTGCAAAGCATCGCCAAGCAGAAGGGCCACCCGTGGGCCAAGGCGAAGGGTTTTCGCGGTGCGGCCTGCGTGTCCGATTTTGTGTCGTCGAGCTTGGTGCGCGATCCGCAGTCGCTCGGCTTCACCCTCAACGTCAACGGCGAAACCCGCCAGACCGGTAATACCTCGCTGATGCTGTTCCCTGTGGCGCAGCTGGTCAGCTACCTGTCGCACATCTACGGCCTGACAGCCGGCGACCTGATCTTCACCGGCACGCCGGAAGGCGTCGCGGCGATCCATCCTGGCGACAGGCTCGAACTCGACCTGCACGGCCTGGTGCGCGCCAGCTTCTCGGTGGCAGCATGAAAAAGCAAGCAGTAATGGAGCAGGACGACGACAAGGTCCGCCTCGACAAATGGCTGTGGGCGGCACGCTTCTTCAAGACGCGCGCGCTGGCCAACGAAGCAATCGAACTGGGCCGCGTGCTCGTCAACGGCGATAGGGTCAAGGCCTCGCGCAACGTCCGTGAGGGCGACGTGCTCGAGCTGCGCCTGAATCAGCTCGAGTACCAGGTGACGGTGCTGGCGCTCGCGATCCAGCGCCGCCCGGCCAAGGAGGCGGTGCTGCTCTATAGCGAGGACGAGGCGGTGCGCTTGGCCCGCGAGGAAAAACAGGCCTTGCTCAAGGCCGAGCATGCCAGCTTCCCGCACGGCGACGGCAAGCCGACGAAGAAGGCGCGCCGCGACATCGAGCGCTTCAAGTCGGGCTTCGGCCACTGAGCCGTCCCGCCCCCCAGGCTTGGCTGAACGCTATGGCGGCCAAGCCCACGGCGCCCCTTGCAGTGCGTGCTTTGCGAGTCCTGCAATTTCTCCCTCCTCATCCTGTCCAATTCTTGCATCGACCGTTTTGAGTCGTTGACTGGTAGTGTTTGATACTAGGATAGCTATTGTACTTGTTCCAGTATTGGGGCCGCCCTAAGCTGGCTTCATTGTCGAGCGTTGCCGTAAGGATGCGGGGCAGTGTAAGCCTCTATGAATCGCCCCTATCCAGAACGTCTAAGAGGCAGGAGCAGGCGCCAGATCAGGCGGTCGGAAACGCTTGGCGCGGCGCAGCAAACCGCCCTTGCCGACTGTTAAAACGCTATGACAGAATGAGTTTCGAAAGATGTTTGCAATCCATCGATAAGACGAAGAGACCTATGACAGCGCAAACCCTTTACGACAAGCTCTGGTCGAGCCACGTCGTCCGCGAAGAGGAAGACGGCACAGCCCTCCTCTATATCGACCGGCATCTGGTACACGAAGTGACCAGCCCGCAGGCCTTCGAGGGGCTGAAGCTGGCCAATCGCGCGCTGTGGCGCAAGGACTCCATCGTGTCCACCGCCGACCACAACACCCCGACCGACCACTGGGACGAGGGCATCAAGGACCCGATCTCGCGCCAGCAGGTGGAAACCCTCGACGCGAACATCAAGGCCTTCGGTGCGCTGGCCTACTTCCCGTTCAAGGACCACGGCCAGGGCATCGTGCATGTGATGGGACCGGAGCAGGGCGCCACGCTGCCGGGCATGACCGTCGTGTGCGGTGACTCGCACACCTCGACCCACGGTGCGTTCGGCGCGCTGGCGCACGGTATCGGCACCTCCGAGGTCGAGCATGTGATGGCGACCCAGTGCCTGGTGGCCAAGAAGTCCAAGAACATGCTGGTACGCGTCGACGGCAAGCTCGCCGACGGCATCACCGCCAAGGACGTCGCGCTCGCGATCATCGGTGAGATCGGCACCGCCGGCGGCACCGGCTACGCGATCGAGTTCGGTGGCGAAGTGATCCGCGGCCTGTCGATGGAAGGCCGGATGACGCTGTGCAATATGGCGATCGAGGCCGGTGCCCGCTCCGGCATGGTCGCGGTCGACGACAAGACCATCGACTACGTGAAGGGTCGCCCGTTCGCGCCGAAGGCCGAGCAGTGGGACGCTGCAGTGGCCTACTGGAATACCCTGCATTCCGACGACGGTGCAGCGTTCGACAAGGTGGTCGAACTCGACGGCGCGGCGATCACCCCGCAAGTGACCTGGGGCACCTCGCCGGAAATGGTCGTCAGCGTCTCCGATCGCGTGCCGGACCCGGAAGCGCAGGCCGACCCGGTCAAGCGCGAGGGTATGAAGCGCGCGCTCGCCTATATGGGCCTGGAAGCCAACACCCCGATCGAGCAGATTCCGGTCGATATCGTCTTCATCGGTTCCTGTACCAACTCCCGTATCGAAGACCTGCGCGAAGCCGCCGCCGTGGTGCGTGGCCGTCAGAAGGCCGCCAGCGTCAAGCAAGTGCTGGTAGTGCCGGGCTCGGGCCTCGTCAAGGCAGAAGCCGAGCGCGAAGGCCTCGACAAGATCTTCGTCGCCGCCGGTTTCGAATGGCGCGAGCCGGGCTGCTCGATGTGCCTGGCGATGAACGCCGACCGCTTGCTGCCGGGCGAGCGTTGCGCGTCCACCTCCAACCGTAACTTCGAGGGCCGTCAGGGCCAGGGTGGTCGCACCCACCTGGTTAGCCCAGCGATGGCCGCAGCGGCGGCGATTGCCGGTCATTTCGTCGATGTTCGCCATTTCTAAGCGCGTATTGCGTCGCCTGCTGCCGCTGGCCGGTGTCCTGCTCTTGAGCGCCTGCAACACCATGCAGGGCCTGAGCCAGGACATCAACCAGGGTGGTGAGGCCGTCGGCCAGGCGCTGCATCGCAGTGGTGAGGCGGTCGGCCGCGCCGTGCAGCGCGGCGGCGAAGCGGTATCGGATACCGCCAAGCGCGTGGGCAACAAAATAGACGATGCGATGCGCCCGAGCCCGCCGGCCCCGGTGGTCAACGGCACGGTAGCGCAAGGCAACTAACGTATTGGGGAGAGGGCTTCGCCCTATAGGAACCATGAAAGCATTTACTACATTGAACGGGCTTGTGTGCCCGCTCGATCGCGCCAATGTCGACACCGATGCGATCATTCCGAAGCAGTTTCTCAAGTCGATCAAGCGTTCCGGCTTCGGCCCGAACCTGTTCGACGAGTGGCGTTATCTCGACCACGGCGAACCGGGTATGGACAACAGCAAGCGTCCGATCAATCCGGACTTCGTGCTGAATTTCCCGCGCTTCCAGGGTGCGGAGGTACTGCTGGCGCGCGAGAACTTCGGTTGTGGCTCCAGCCGTGAACACGCGCCGTGGGCGCTGGAAGACCAGGGTTTCCGCGCGGTGATCGCACCGAGCTTCGCCGATATCTTCTTCAACAACTGCTACAAGAACGGCCTGCTGCCGATTGTGCTGCCGGCCGAGGTGGTCGACCAGCTGTTCCGCGAGACCGAGGCGACCGAAGGCTACCAGCTCAGCATCGATCTGGCCGCGCAGACGGTGACCACGCCGTCGGGTCAGTCGTTCGGCTTCGACATCACCGCGCACCGCAAGCACTGCCTGCTCAACGGCCTGGACGAGATCGGCCTGACGCTGGCGCACGCCGATGAGATCAAGGCGTTTGAGGAGAAGCGTCGCGCGACGCAGCCGTGGCTGTTTGCCTGACTAGCCGTGGCTAGTCACTAGCTCGGGACTGGGAGGGGCGATGAGGCAGGGATGGATGACCTGGCTGTACCGTCGCCCCTTCTGGACCTTCTGGCTGATGGGTGCAAGCTTTCTGCTGTTTGGCAGCGCCACTGTCAACCTGGCGCTGCTCTTGAAGCTCAATTTCGACCTTTGGGTCGAAGTTGGCTGGCAGGCCGCAATGGATGGGGCGCTGCGCCAGTTGTTTGAATTGCTGCTGTCGGGTTACGGGGCGATGGCTGCCTACGTCGTGTTCAAGTGTTGCGAGAAGGTGTTGGTGGAAACGCTGACCCGGCGCGACACGTCCCACAATACAAAGACAAAGAGAGAATCATCATGAAAATCGCAGTCCTGCCGGGTGACGGCATCGGTCCGGAAATCATCGCCCAGGCACGTCGCGTGCTCGACGTGCTTAAGTCCGACGGCTTGAAGATCGAGCTGGAAGAAGCGCCGATCGGCGGCGCTGGCTACGACGCCTACGGCCAACCGTACCCGGAAGTGACGCAGAAGCTGGCGCGCGAAGCGGATGCCGTCCTGCTCGGCGCGGTCGGCGGCCCGCAGTACGACAACCTTGACCGCCCGCTGCGTCCGGAACGCGGCCTCTTGGCGATTCGCAAGGACCTGAACCTGTTCGCCAACCTGCGCCCGGCCATTCTCTACCCTGAGCTGGCCAATGCCTCGACGCTGAAGCCGGAAGTGGTGTCGGGTCTCGACATCATGATCGTGCGCGAGCTGACCGGCGACATCTACTTTGGCCAACCGCGTGGCATCCGTGTAAACGACAAGGGCGAGCGCGAAGGCTTCAACACCATGCTGTACAGCGAGAGCGAGATCCGCCGCATCGCCCATGTGGCTTTTGGTATTGCCCAGAAGCGCCAGAAGAAGCTGTGTTCGGTCGACAAGGCCAACGTGCTGGAGACCACTGAGTTCTGGAAGGAAATCTTCATTGACGTGGCGAAGGAATACCCGGACGTCGAGCTCTCCCACATGTACGTCGACAACGCTGCGATGCAGTTGGTGCGCAACCCGAAGCAGTTCGACGTGATGGTGACCGGCAACATCTTCGGCGACATCCTGTCCGACGAGGCTTCGATGCTGACTGGCTCGATCGGCATGCTGCCGTCGGCCTCGCTCGACGCCAACAACAAGGGCCTGTACGAGCCGTCGCACGGCTCGGCGCCGGACATCGCTGGCAAGAACCTGGCCAACCCGCTGGCGACCATCCTGTCCACTGCGATGATGCTGCGCTACACCTTTGGTCAGGAAGAGGCGGCTGTTCGCATTGAGAACGCGGTGAAAACCGTGCTCAAGCAAGGCTACCGCACTGGCGACATCTTCGAGGAAGGTTGCGAGAAAGTCAGCTGCTCGGGCATGGGTGACGCCGTGGTCGCCGCACTGTAAGGTTGGCCGAATGCCATTGCCCTCCACCCTGAAAATCCGGCGCGCCCGGCCCGACGATGTCCATCACCTGATGGCGATGGCGGCGCAGCCGTCGGTGCGCGCCGGCATGCTGCTGATGCCGTATCCCGAACCGTCGTGCTGGGCCGATTGGCCGGGGCGCAGCGGGGCGACCGACCTGGTGTTGGTTGCCGAGGTCGACGGTCGTGCAGTCGGCCATGCGTCGTTGTCGCCCGAGGAGGCATCGCCCGCTCGTCGGCATGTTCGCAGCTTGGCGCTGGGTTTATTGGATGATTACCAGGGGCAGGGCATCGGTGCCGCCTTGCTGGCGGCGTTGGTCGACTACTGTGACCGCTGGCTGAACGTCGGTCGGCTGGAGTTGACCGCGTTTTCGGCCAACGAGGCGGCGCTGGCGCTGTACCGCCGTTTCGGTTTCGAGGTGGAGCGGCGCATGCACGGCGATGCGTTCCGCGCCGGCGGCTGGCCCGATTCGCTGACAATGGCGCGGTTTAACCCGGCCTGGCAATGGCCGAAGGCGCCGGCCAGTTCGTTCGAGCCGGCCTCGCCGTTGCCGCTGCAGGGCGAGCTGACGCTGCGCCGTGCTACGCTAGCCGACGCGGCGGCATTGGCCGCGATGTTCGACGACCTGGGCACCGTCAGCGGCACCACGCAGATGCCGTACGCCAACCTGCCGCTGTGGCAGCAGCGTTTGAGCCAGCCGGCCGAGGGGCGCTTGATGCTGGTGGCCGAGCTGGGCGGGGTGGTGGTCGGCTGCGCCGGGCTGCATCCGGACTCGCATGGCGAGGCCCGTCAGCATGTGCGCAATATCGGCATCACCGTGACGCCGGGGGCGCAGGGGCGCGGCATTGGCCGACGTCTGTTGGCCGAACTGGTCGACTACGCTGATAATTGGGCCAATATCGGTCGGCTGATGCTGACCGTATATACCGACAACGCGGCGGCGATCCATCTGTATCGCTCGCTGGGGTTCGAGATGGAAGGCACGCATCGGCGCTATGCCTTCCGCAATGGACAATGGAAAGACGTGCACGCGATGGCTCGACTATCGCCACGGTTTTCCCGAGAATTAGATCAAGACCACAAATAAGAGCCGCTAACAAAATCCGGCGTAGCGGTCCTGGCTAGGCGCGCTGCCGTAGACAGTACAAGTAGTACGGCAAGGCAGTGCAACAACGCCGGGAGGGTTTTGTTAGCGGCTCTAAATCAATAGCTGTATTCATCAGGAGAAGTATCGTGAGAGTAGGTTTCGTAGGCTGGCGCGGCATGGTGGGTTCGGTGCTGATGCAGCGCATGCTGGAAGAGAACGATTTCGCCCATCTGTCCGAGCCGGTGTTCTTCACCACCTCGAACGTCGGCGGCAAGGGCCCGGTGATCGGCCGTGACGTGCCGCCGCTGAAGGACGCCAAGAACATCGACGAGCTGAAGTCGATGGACGTGATCGTCACCTGCCAGGGGGGCGACTACACGAGCGAAGTGTTCCCGAAACTGCGCGCTGCCGGCTGGCAGGGCTACTGGATCGACGCCGCGTCCACGCTGCGCATGGACGACGACGCGATCATCATCCTCGATCCGGTCAACCTGAACGTGATCAAGGATGGCCTCTCCAAGGGTGTGAAGAACTACGTCGGCGGCAACTGTACCGTCAGCCTGATGCTGATGGCGCTGGGTGGCCTGTTCCAGAACGACCTGGTCGAGTGGGCTACCTCGATGACCTACCAGGCCGCCTCGGGCGCCGGTGCGCAGAACATGCGCGAGCTGATCAGCGGCATGGGCGCGATCCACGCCCAAGTGGCCGACAAGCTGGCCGACCCGGCGTCGGCCATCCTCGACATCGACCGTAAGGTGGCCGATTTCCTGCGCTCGGACGAGTTCCCGAGCCAGAACTTCGGCGTGCCGCTGGCCGGCAGCCTGATTCCGTGGATCGACAAGGATCTGGGTAACGGCCAGTCCAAGGAAGAATGGAAGGGCGGCGTCGAAACCAACAAGATCCTGGGCCGCTCGAACAGCCCGGTGCCGATCGATGGCCTGTGCGTGCGCGTCGGCGCGATGCGTTGCCACAGCCAGGCGCTGACCATCAAGCTGAAGAAGGATGTGCCGCTCGACGAGATCGAGGCCATGCTCGCCGCCGCAAATCCGTGGGCCAAAGTGGTGCCGAACACTCGCGAGGCGTCGATGCGCGACCTGAGCCCGGCCGCCGTCACTGGCACCCTGGTGACCCCGGTCGGCCGTCTGCGCAAGCTGGCGATGGGTGGCGACTACCTGTCGGCGTTCACCGTGGGCGACCAACTCTTGTGGGGCGCAGCCGAACCGCTGCGTCGGATGCTGCGTATCCTGATCGAGCGTTAAGTCGGGTAAACTAGCGTCTATCCCGTGAAACGGGCGGCCAAACGGCCGCCCGTTGTCGTTTAGGAGTTTCCATGCAGATTCTGCAGATCGGTCCGCTGAGTGCGGCATTCAACCAGCGGCTGGCCGACGCTTATCCTGTAACCGCGCTGTGGTCACAGACCGACCCGGCGGCGTTTCTTGCAGCCGAGGGCGGGCACTTCGATGCGGTGGTGACCTCGTCGCGCTTTGGCTTGAGCGCCGCGCAGCTTGAACTGTTGCCGGCGCTGCGAGCGGTCTGCAGCTTCGGCGTCGGGTACGACGCAATCGATGTCGCGGCGGCACGTGAGCGCGGCGTGATGGTCAGCAACACGCCCGACGTGCTGACCGACTGCGTTGCCGACCTGGCCTTTGGCCTCATCATCGACGTGGCGCGGCGCGTCAGCGAGGCCGACCGTTTCGTGCGGGCCGGGCAGTGGGCGCAGGGCGGCTTCCCGCTTGGTCACCGGGTCAGCGGTAAGCGGCTCGGCATCGTCGGGCTGGGGCGGATCGGCCAGGCGATCGCGCGGCGTGCCGCCGGCTTCGACATGCAGATCGCTTACCACAACCGCAAGGCGGCCGAGGTAGATTACCGTTTCGAGCCGTCGCTGACGGCGCTGGCCGACTGGGCCGATTTCCTGGTGCTGAGCTGCCCGGGCGGCGCGGCGACGCATCATCTGGTGTCGACCGAAGTGCTGGCCGCCCTCGGCCCGCAGGGCGTGCTCGTCAATGTGGCGCGCGGCGCAGTGGTCGACGAAGCGGCGCTGGTGTCCGCGCTGCTGGAAGGCCGCCTCGGTGGCGCCGGCCTCGACGTGTTCGCCGCCGAACCGCAAGTGCCCGAGGCGCTGCTGGCCCTGCCTAACGTGGTGCTGCTGCCGCATATCGCCAGCGGCACGGTCGAGACCCGCCTGCAAATGGAAGAGCTGGTATTTGCTAATCTTGCAGCGTACGCAAGCGATCAACCTTTGGTGACGCCGGTCTGAACGCGCTGTGATTGCCATTTTCCGTGGAGGGCGCCGTGGCGCCCTTTGCGCATTTCGTCTACAGGAACATACATGTCCCAAACTCTGCAAATCGCCGTAGTTGGCGCCCAAGGCCTGGTCGGCCAAGCCTTGCTCGAGCTGTTGGCCGAACGTAATTTCCCGTCGGCTCGCGTGTTCGCGGTCGATGCCGGCGATCAGGCCGGCAATATGGTTGGTTTTGGCAACATCGATATTGAGGTGCACAGTCTCGACGATTTCGACTTTGCCAACGTTGGCCTGGCTTTCTTCGTGGCAGGCGGCGAGATAGCACGCGAGTGGGCACCGCAAGCGCGTGGCGCCGGGGCGACTGTCGTCGACTTCTCCAGCGCGTTCCGTCATGCAGATGACGTGCCGCTGGTGTTTCCGCCGGCCAACGCCGCTGCGCTCGACGGCCTGGAACAGGGCGGGTTGGTTTCGGTGCCCAATTGCACGGTCAGTCCCTTGGCCTGGGCGCTGGCGCCGTTCGCCGAGCTGGGCCTCGAGCGCGTTACGGTAGCGACCTACCAGTCGGTGTCCGGCACCGGCCAGGCGGCGCTGGAGGAACTGGCCACACAGACCACCGCGCTGTTCGGCCAGCGCGAGTACGAGACGAATGTCTACGCCAAACGTATCGCCTTCAACCTGCTGCCGCAAATCGGCGCGGTGGGCGAAGACGGCCTGTCGGAAGAAGAGCGTTCGGTTGTCGACGAGCTGCGCAAGCTGTTCGGCCAGCCGGAACTGGCGGTCGAGGCCAGCTGCGTGCGCGTGCCGATGTTCTTTGGTCACGCCTGGGCAGTGACGATCTCAACCCAAGGTGAGCTGAGCGTCGAGTCGGCGCGCCAGCGCTTCCTCAAGGCCGGCCTGATGCTGGTCGACGAGCCGGCCGAGGCCGGCGGCTATGCCACCCCGATGGAAGTGGCCGGCAGCAGCACGGTCTGCGTCAGCCGGGTACGCCGCAACGCTAATGACAGCCTGAGCTTCTGGGTGACTGCCGACAATGTGCGCGCGGGGGCGGCGTTGCCGTGCCTGATGGTGGCCGAGTGGTTGATCCAGCGCGGCCATTTCCAGTAAGTCATCGATCGTTGTTACGAGACCGCCTGCAGTGTGCGGGCTTCGTGCCGATAAGGAATTAAGGGCAGGGCCAACAGGCCTTGCCGCAATTCCTGTCAGGGCTGGTACTATCCACCTGAAATACTGAGGGACGCCATTGAGCACCGCCAGGGGGAGTACCTGTTAGATGTCTGTCCGCTGTTTTACCTTGAATCGTATCGCCGCACTGTTGTTGGGGCTGGGCCTGCCATTCACCGCCTCGGCCGGCATTGGTGGGCTACACCTGATTTCCAGCGGAGATGAATCGTTTTCTGCCGAGATTCCGCTCGTCGACGAACCCTTGCACGATTCGGTTAACGTCGGCCTTGCCGATCGCAATCACTATCCGTTGTTGTCACCGTACACTCCTGCAGCCGAAAGGCTGAGCTTCGCACTGCAACGCCTGCCGAGCGGCGCCGGCTACCGTATTCTGGTACGCGGCCCGGCCGGTATTGATCCTGAGCGGTTGCGCTTTGCGGTCGAGGTGAGCTGGCCGGCAGGCCGGCTGGTGCGTGAATTCACTATCGACCACTGGCAGCAGCAGGGGCCGGCCAAGTCGCCGCTACCCGGCCACGATGAGCCGACAAAGAAGACTGCTCCGCCGCATGATCCATTGGCGCGGTTGCACGATCTGGGTCTCGGTTCGCCGCGTCTGTTGTCACGTCCAGGGGAGCCGCTCGATGTCGAGATTGCTCTGTATGGGCGAGGCGCCCGCAACCCGGAGACGCTGGAAGTCCGGCTGGGCACGGCGCACCATGCCGACAAGCAGGTGCGCCAGGCTATTGCCGGTCTGCGTGGTGAGTTGGCCCGTGACGAGAGCGGAAAACCTGCGCTAAGAATTCGGTCGGCAGAGGCATTGCCGCTGGCGACGTTGCCGCTGATGGTTGAGGTGCGCAGTGGAGCGATCAGCGCTCGTCGCGATTATTTACTGACCCTCGACCCTGCCAAGGCCGAGGACGAGGCTGCGCGCCAGGCGTCACGTTTCAAGCGCTATCGGGTCCACGAAGGCGAGACGCTGTCCGCCATCGCGGCCGCCATTCCGGGGGGCAGCACGCTGGCCGCGCGCGTGCGGTGGCTGCACCGACATAACCCTCAGGCTTTCATCGGCGGCGACATAGACCGGTTGCGTGCGGGGACGATGCTGCGCTATCCGTCCGACTGGCAGCTGCGCTCAAGTGAGCCTGCGAGTGCTGACAAGACAGGATCGGATTCGGCCGTTACGCTGAATGCGCCAACGCCAACGCCAACGCCAACGCCAACGCCAACGCCAACGCCAACGCCAACGCCAACGCCAACCGTCGCTATGCCTGTGGCGAAGCCGGTCGTGGCGCCGGCGATGGCCAGTACGCCGCACGAAGTTGTGGCAAAGTCGGCCGCCGCGGTGGCGCCGGCAGAGACAGCTGGTCATCGCTACTGGCCGCTGGTCGGTGGAGCAGGGGTGCTGCTCGGCGGCGGCCTGCTCTGGTGGCTGTGGCGGCGTCGCCGGCCCGCGATGGCCGATGCCGAGCCAGTCCACCAGTTTGAGCCCGAACCGGTGCCGTTTGAGCCGCCCGTTCCGCAACCGTTGGCTGTACCTGTTGCCCCGCCGCTCGATCCGCTCGATGAGGCCCGTCAGTGCTTGATCGATGGCGACGTGCCGCGGGCGCTGCTCGCGCTGCGGACCGGCCTGGTCGCCGAGCCGATGCGTCAGGACCTGCGTCTGATGCTATTGGAGATATTGGTCAATCGTGGCGCCGAGCACGAGTTCGTTGAGGAAGCGTTAGTGGCCAAGACGCTGTTCGGTAGCGACAGCGTGCTGTGGCGATTGGCCGGCGAGTTGTCGCATTCCTTGCAGTCGGTGCCCCCGTTGTTCCACGAGGCAGAGACAGTGCTCGCCAAGCCGGCCGTCACCAAACAGGTGGAGTCCGCAAGGTCGGTAAGCCCGGCTGCAAATACGACCACGCCAACAGGGCGCACACAGGGGAAAGCCCAGTCAGCGAAGCCAAGCAAGGAAAAGCCAGTTGCTTCGGCCGGCCTTACTGAGCCTGTAGCCGGCACCGAGCCAAGCGAGTCCGCCAAGCCCAGTTGGGCCGCGCTCCGCCAAAGCCTGGAGGAGCGCCGTAAGCACCCGCCGGAGCCGGTGCCGTCGCTGGAGCCCTATAAGGATGGGCTGAAAGCGTTGGAGTCGCTCTACGCAAAATGGGAAGCTGAAAACAAGACCCCGGGCAAGAGGCCACCGCGGAAGTCATAACAGGGCGCTGGCTAGCTTTGGCCTGACTACGAAGTGACTGCCGGGCAATTGATGACTATGGTACTGCGAGAAAGCGCGTGACGGTGCAGTGAGGCTGCTGCTTTTCAAATGGATCTGTACAGCCTGCGCTTGCTGTTGATCTCGCAGTGGGATGCTGTCCAGTGAGGCGCTGTGGGGTGCCAGTTGGGGGTACGGCAGCCGCTGCGCCAGGAGGTTATGGGCTGTCGCTTTGGTCTGGACGACCCGCACGATGTGGCTGATGCATCGCTTATATACCCGTATGCCGAAGGTTCGCAGGCCCATCCGTCGCGGTTTTCACCGACGGCTTGGAGGCGGCCTGTTGTCCGACAACGTGGCCAAGCTAGGGCCGGATACGGTAGAGTTACCGTTTTATCCGTGGCGGCGACGCGATAGCGCGTTGATGTTGATGGTGGCCGCGACGGTGGCAGGAGTGTTTGGGGTATGGGGATGAGGATCGCGCTCGGGCTGGAGTACGACGGCCGGGCGCTGGCGGGCTGGCAGACGCAGCCGCACGGCAACACTGTGCAGGACGTGCTGGAGAAGGCGCTGGCGGCCATTGCCGGAGAGCCGGTCGGCACGATCGCGGCCGGCCGTACCGATGCCGGTGTGCACGCCGCGATGCAGGTGGTGCATTTCGATACCGAGGCGAGCCGTCCGCTGACCGCCTGGGTTCGAGGCGTCAATGCGCATTTGCCATCAGAGGTATCGGTGTTGTGGGCCCGCGAGGTGTCGGATGAGTTTCACGCGCGCTTCTCGGCGTTTTCCCGCTCTTACAGCTATTTCCTGCTCAATCACCCGGTGCGTCCGGCGCTGACCGCCGGCAAGGTCGGCTGGTATCATTCTCCGCTCGACGTGGTAGCGATGCGTGAAGCGGCGACAGCGCTGATCGGTCGCCATGACTTCTCCAGTTTCCGTGCCGCAGAGTGCCAGGCCAAGTCGCCGGTGAAGCAGCTCGACACCTTGTCCATCAGCGAGGCCGACGGTCTGATCCGTTTCGACCTCAGGGCCGACGCCTTTCTGCACCATATGGTACGCAACATCGTCGGCGCGCTGGTCTATGTCGGCAAGGGCTCGCTTGACGCTCAGGGCATGGCGGCACTGCGCGATGCGCGAGACCGCACCCAGGCGCCGCCGACCTTCATGCCGGACGGTCTGTACCTGACCGGTGTCGGCTACCCGGACGCCTTTGCCGTGCCGAGCCGCACCGAATCCGCGCGCCTGGCGCTGTGGCGCTGATCCGATTTCCTTCTTTTTCGGTCTAGCTATGACAACCCGAATCAAGATCTGCGGGCTGACCCGCCCCGAGGACGCGCGCGAAGCGGCACGGCTCGGTGCCGATGCAATCGGCCTGGTGTTCTATCCGAAAAGCCCGCGTAACGTGAGCATCGAGCAGGCGCGAGCCATTGTTGCTGCGCTGCCGCCGTTCGTGACCGTCGTGGCACTGTTCGTCAACCCGACCCGCGAGTGGGTCGACGAGGTATTGGCCGGCTGCGCTATCGACCTCTTGCAGTTCCACGGCGAAGAGGAGCCCGTGTTCTGCCGCTCCTTCCACCGTCCCTATATGAAGGCGGTGCGCGTGCGGACCGCTGGCGACGTGCTGGATGCGGCTCGACAGTACCCGGACGCGCGTGGCATCCTCACCGATGCTTTCGTTGAAGGCATGCACGGTGGCACTGGCACCCGCTTCGACTGGGGCCTGCTGCCGCAACAATTATCCCTGCCGCTGGTGTTGTCCGGCGGCCTGTCGGTCGACAATGTGGCGGAGGCGGTGCACGAGGTGCGACCGGCCGCCGTCGATGTATCGAGCGGCGTCGAATCTTCCAAAGGCATCAAAGATGCCGCCCTGATGGCGGCATTCATCGCAGGAGTTAAGCATGGATCGGTATGACCTTCCGGACGCGCACGGCCATTTCGGCCCATATGGCGGCGTCTATGTGGCCGAAACGCTGATGGCAGCATTGGCCGAACTGAACGAAGAGTACGCACGTGCGAAAGCCGATCCGGCCTTCTGGCAGGAATACCACTACGAGCTCAAGCACTATGTCGGCCGCCCGAGCCCGATCTACCATGCCAAGCGCTTGTCGGAGAAGCTGGGCGGAGCGCAGATCTACCTGAAGCGCGAGGATCTCAACCACACCGGCGCGCACAAGGTGAACAACACCATTGGTCAGGCACTGCTCGCTCGTCGCATGGGCAAGAAGCGTGTGATCGCCGAGACCGGTGCCGGCCAGCACGGCGTGGCTTCGGCGACCGTGGCGGCTCGCTACGGTATGGAGTGCGTGGTGTACATGGGGGCGGAAGATGTGAAGCGTCAGGCACCCAACGTCTACCGGATGAAGTTGCTAGGCGCCACCGTGGTACCGGTCGAGTCCGGCACCAAGACGCTGAAGGACGCATTGAACGAGGCGATGCGCGACTGGGTCAGCAACGTCGACAATACCTTCTACATTTTAGGTACCGCTGCCGGCCCGCACCCATACCCGATGCTTGTGCGCGACTTCCAGACCGTAATTGGCGAGGAGTCCAAGGTGCAGATGCCGGAAATGATCGGTCGCCAGCCGGATGTGGTGGTGGCGTGTGTCGGTGGTGGTTCCAACGCCATCGGCATGTTCTATCCGTACATCGACGTTCCGGGTGTGCGCATCGTCGGCGTCGAGGCCGGCGGCGACGGCATCGAGACCGGTCGCCACGCCGCGCCGCTGTCTGTCGGGACGCCGGGCGTACTTCACGGTTTCAAGAGCTACCTGATGCAGGACGAGAACGGCCAGGTATCGGGCACCCATTCGGTGTCGGCCGGCCTCGACTACCCGGGTGTCGGTCCGGAACACAGCTATCTGAAGGACATCGGCCGCGCCGAATACGACGCGATCAACGATGACGAAGCGATGAATGCTTTCCATGATTTGTGCCACCTCGAAGGCATCATTCCGGCGCTCGAGTCGAGCCACGCGCTTGCCTGGGCGATCAAGCACGCGCCGACCATGGACAAGGACAAGGTGATCCTGGTGAACCTGTCTGGCCGTGGCGACAAAGACATCAACACCGTCGCCGCGCTGTCCGGCATCACCCTGTAAGGAGTCGCCATGTCCCGCATTGCAGCCACTTTCGCGCGCCTGTCCGGCCAGAAGGCGCTGATCCCGTACATCACCGCCGGTGACCCGCATCCGGACCTGACCGTTGAGCTGATGCACGGTCTGGTCGACGCCGGCGCCGATATCATCGAGCTGGGCGTGCCGTTCTCCGACCCGATGGCAGATGGCCCGGTGATCCAGCGCGCGGCAGAGCGCGCGCTGGCCCACAATGTCAGCCTGCGCGATGTATTGAAGATGGTCGCGGAGTTTCGCAAGACCAATACCGACACCCCGGTCGTGCTGATGGGTTACCTCAACCCGGTGGTGGCGATGGGCTATACCGAATTTGCCAGGGCAGCGCACGCGGCTGGCGTAGATGGCGTGTTGTCGGTCGACTGCCCGCCGGAAGAATCGGAAGAACTGGCCACCGAGCTCGAAGCGCAGGGCATTGATCCGATCTTCCTGCTGGCACCGACCACCCCCGAGGCGCGTATCGTCGAGATCGCTCGCCACGCTCGCGGTTACGTCTACTATGTGTCGCTCAAGGGCGTCACCGGTGCGGCGAATTTGGATATTGCCGACGTTGGGCGTAAAATTGCGCGCTTGCGCGAACACATCGCGTTGCCGATCGGTGTCGGCTTTGGTATTCGCGACGCCGAGACGGCGCGCGCCATTGCCGGTGTCGCCGATGCTGTCGTTGTCGGGAGCCGCTTGGTGCAGGAAATCGAGGCGGCGACACCCGAAACCGCCAGAGAGCGGTTAACCCGTCTGGTCGCGGAGCTGAAGTCCGCGATCCGTTAACAGACACATGGGGCTCGAGTTTCGGGCCCCTGTCGCAACATGCGTTCGATCAATTCGGATCGAACCGCTTTCAAGGAGTCCGCATGAGCTGGTTGAACAAGCTCCTGCCGCCGAAAATTAAGCGCGACAGCCGCGCCACCATGCCCTCGGCGGTGCCCGAAGGGTTGTGGAGTAAATGCTCGGCGTGCGAGGCCGTGCTGTATTACACCGACCTGGAGGCTAATCTGCAGGTCTGCCCGAAGTGCAACCACCATCACCCGGTGCGCGCACGAGCACGGCTTGACATGCTGCTCGACGCCGAAGGTCGGCGTGAGATCGGTGCTGAGGTCAAGCCGGTCGATATCCTGAAGTTTAAGGACAGCAAGAAATACCCGGACCGCCTGTCCGCCGCCCACAACGAAACCGGCGAGGATGACGCGCTGGTGGTGATGCAGGGCAGCATGAACGGCGTGCCGGTTGTGGTGGCCGCCTTCGAATTCAAGTTTATCGGTGGTTCGATGGGTTCGGTGGTGGGCGAGCGCTTTGTGCGCGGTGTCCAAGCCGCGATCGAGGCGAAGGCGCCGTTCATCTGCGTGGCCGCTTCGGGTGGTGCGCGGATGCAGGAAGGCCTGAATTCGCTGATGCAGATGGCCAAGACCAGTGCCGCGCTGCAGCTGCTGACCGACGCCAAGCTGCCGTTCATTTCGCTGCTGACCGACCCGACCATGGGGGGGGTGTCCGCTTCGTTTGCCTTCCTCGGTGACGTCGTGATCGGCGAGCCGGGTGCGCTGATCGGCTTCGCCGGTCCGCGCGTGATCGAGCAGACCGTGCGCGAGACGCTGCCGGAAGGTTTCCAGCGCGCCGAGTTTCTGCTTGAGAAGGGGGCGATCGATATGATCGTCGACCGCCGTCAGTTGAAGGACAAGATCACCACACTGTTGACGCTGTTGCTGAAGGAGCCGGCAATTGCCTAGTACCGGTAGCAAGTAATGAAAAACGCCGCTCGCGATAACGCTGGCGGCGTTTTTTTATGTCTGTTGGACGGGTTGCCTATTTTTCAAGAAGTCAGTGCAAGCAATTGATTGCTATGGGGAAAATTGCATTCACCTCAGCGGTCTGACAGGGCTGTCCTGCTTGGCTGTGAGTGGTGTTAGCCATGGGTTGCTGCAAATCTGAACAATCTAGCCAAGCTGCTGTTTTTTAATGGAAAAATGGTTTATTAACAGGGATATTCACAGCTTTTTCCAAGTTAATTGTGGACAAGTGATAATTTTGAAGTGGTCTGAGTGGCCCGAAAACAATTTGATGTTATAAGCATGGCCGGGTGAGGGGGCTCTTATTCGCTATCCTGACTGGGCGGCACCGCCGGCTAGGGCGGTGCCCGTTGGCTCAGATGCTGGCCTCAAGGGCCTCCAGCTCTTCCTGAATCGCCAGCCAGTCCTCCTCGATGCTGGCGAGCTGGGAGCTGATCTCGCCCTGTTGGCGGCTCGACTCGGTTAGTTTGACCTTGTTCTCCGGCAGGTAGGCCTCTTCTGAGGCGAGGAAGGCTTCCAGTTCGTTCTTGATCTTGCCGAGCTTCTCTAGTTCCTTCTCCAGCTTGCCGAGTTTCTGCTGCAGCGGCTTCTTCAGGGTGGATAGTCGCTGGCGTGCCTCGGCCTCCTGGCGTTTTTGCTCCTTGCGGTTGACGCCGAGTGCGTCGCCATCGGACGGCTTGCCCGATTCGACCAGCTGTTCCAGGCGCCAGCGCCGGTAGTCCTCCAGGTCGCCGTCGAACGGCGTGACCGCCCCCCCGGACACCAACCAGAAGCGGTCGGTGGTGGCCTCAAGCAGTGCACGGTCGTGCGATACCACGATCAGCGCGCCGGGGAAGTCCTGCAGCGCCATCGTCAGCGCATGGCGCATCTCCAAGTCGAGGTGGTTAGTCGGTTCGTCGAGCAGCAGCAGGTTGGGCTTTTCCCAAACGATCAGCGCGAGCGCCAGGCGCGCCTTTTCGCCACCGGACATCGGGCCGACCGGTGCCAGTGCCGCGTCGCCGTGGAAGTTGAAGCCGCCGAGGAAGGTGCGCAGGTCCTGCTCGCGCGCCTCGGGTGCCAGCTTCTGCACGTGCCACAGCGGCGACTCGTCCTCGCGCAGCGTTTCGAGCTGGTGCTGGGCGAAGTAGCCGATCTTCAGCGTTTGCGCCTTGGTCAGTTTGCCGGTCATCGGTGCCAACTCGTCGGCGAGCAGTTTCACCAGTGTCGACTTGCCCGCGCCGTTGACGCCCAGGAGGCCGATACGGCTACCGCCTTCGACCGACAGCGAGATGCGCGACAGAATGGGCTTATCGCCGTAGCCGATCGCGATGCCGTCGAGGTTCAGCAACGGGTTGGGCAAGTTGGCTGGGGTGTCGAAGTGGAAGTCGAACGGGGTATCGACGTGCGCTGCGCTGATACGCTCCAGACGTTCCAGTGCCTTGACCCGGCTTTGTGCCTGGCGGGCCTTGGTGGCCTTGGCCTTGAAGCGGGTGATGAACGACTCGAGGTGGGCAATCTGGCGCTGTTGTTTCTCATAGGCTGCCTGCTGCAAAGCCAAGCGGGCGGCGCGTGCTTCCTCGTAGGCGCTGTAATTGCCGGTGTAGAGGGTGATGCTCTGGTTGGCGACCTCGGCGATGTGCGTACACACCGCATCGAGGAAGTCGCGGTCGTGCGAGATCACCAGCAACGTGCCCGGGTAGCCCTTCAGCCATTCTTCCAGCCACAGTACCGTTTCCAGGTCCAGGTGGTTGGTCGGCTCGTCGAGCAGCAGCAGGTCGGAGCGGCACATCAGCGCTTGCGCCAGGTTCAGTCGCATCCGCCAGCCGCCGGAGAAGCTCGACACCGGTCGGCTCATCGCCTCCGGGGCGAAGCCGAGGCCAGCGAGCAGCTTCGAGGCCCGTGCCTCGGCAGTGTAGGCATCGACATGGGCGAGTTCGGCATGCAGGTGGCCGATCGCCTCGCCGTCGTTGCGCGTCTCGGCCTCGGCGAGCGCTGCCTGCAGGCTGCGCAGTTCGGCATCGCCGTCGAGGACATAGTCGAGTGCGCTTACCTCGAGTGCCGGGGTTTCCTGTGCCACATGTGCCATCGTCCAGTTCGGCGGCAGCAGTGCGTCGCCGCCGTCCGGCACCAGTTCGCCGCGCAGCAGCGCGAACAGGCTGGACTTGCCGGCCCCATTGCCGCCGACCACGCCAACACGGTTGCCCGGGTTGATGGTAAGGGTGACGTTGTTGAACAGTTCCTTGACGCCGCGGCGCAGGCTCAGGTTCTTAAGCTGGATCATTGGTTTATCGCAGGTCGGCCGCGCGTCGCCAAGGTAGGTCGAACGGCGCGCGACGGGTAATCGGAAAGGTCAGGCCTTCGGCAAGCTGGCGAGGTCCCAGCGCGGCTTCACGCCGAAGCCGCCAGCCTCGCGGGCAAACTTCAGCCGCTGGGCACCCGCATAGGCGATCATCGCGCCATTGTCGGTGCACAGTGCCAGCGGCGGATAGAACACCGCAAAGCCGCGCTTGGCTGCAGCTGCATCGAGTGCGGCACGCAACTGCTTGTTGGCGCCGACGCCGCCGGCCACCACCAGTTGCTTCATGCCGGTGAGCTTCAGCGCCTTTAGCGATTTCTGGACCAGTACGTCAACGATCGCCTCCTGGAAGGCGCGGCAGATGTCGTTGCGGGTGGCGTCGTCAAGTTCGCCGGACTCGGCCTGCACCTGCTTGACCAAGGTCAGTACTGCGGTTTTCAGGCCCGAGAAGCTCATCTCAAGATTATCGGACTTCAGCATTGGGCGCGGCAGGGTGAAGCGGTTCGGGTCGCCCTGTTCTGCCAGCTTGGACAGTAGCGGGCCGCCCGGGTAGGGCAGTCCGAGCAGTTTGGCGGTCTTGTCGAAGGCTTCGCCAGCGGCATCGTCCAGTGTTTCGCCGAGCACCTCGTAGTCGCCGACGCCGCGTACAGCCATCAGCTGGGTGTGGCCGCCTGAAACCAGCAGCGCGACGAAGGGGAAGGCAGGATGCGGTTCGGCTAGTAGGGGCGACAGCAGGTGTCCCTCCAGGTGGTGCACGCTGATCACTGGGATGCCCAGGCCGAACGCCAGCGCGTTGGCGTAGCTGGCCCCGACCAGCAGCGCGCCGCCCAACCCCGGGCCCTCGGTATAGGCGATCGCGTCGAGGTCGGTCAAGCTCTTGCCGGCCTCGGCAAGGCAGGCCTCGGTCAGCGGTACGACGCGGCGAATGTGGTCGCGGCTCGCCAGCTCTGGCACCACGCCGCCGTACTCGGCATGCATCGCCATTTGCGTGTGCAGGTGGTGGGCGACGAGGCCGGCGTCGGTGTCGTACAGAGCAACGCCGGTTTCATCGCAAGAAGATTCAATACCCAATACCAACATGGCGGTCATCAAAGCAAGTCAAGATAGCCATTTTACCGGTGAATGTTGGTTCTCCCAAACTGGAGTGCTACCCTATGCCGTTAGCTTTAAAACTTTGGGCAGAGAGACAATGAAAGGCAGATTGAAGTGGGTGGACGGCGTGTGCTTCATGGGCGAGACCGGCAGCGGCCACGCGGTGGTGATGGATGGTGCCCCGGAGGGGGGCGGTCGTAACCTCGGGCCGCGTCCAATGGAACTCTTGCTGATGGGTACGGCTGGCTGCACCAGTTATGACGTCATCAGCATTTTGAAGAAGTCACGCCAGGATGTGCGCGATTGCTGGGTGGAAATGGACGCCGAGCGCGCAGACACCGAGCCCAAGGTGTTCACCAAGATCCATTTCCACTTCGTGGTGGTGGGGCGAAATCTGAAGCCGGAGACTGTCGAGCGCGCCATCAAACTGTCTGCCGAGAAGTATTGCTCGGCATCGATCATGCTAGGCAAGACCGCAGACATCACCCACGACTTCGAGGTTCGCGAAGACGCCTGAGTGCTGAGCAGGGTGTATCGCCATAGCAAGGCGGCACGCCCTTTTCTGATCGTTGCTATTTGCATAAATTGTGTTGTTTTCGAGTAATGGCGACAAATGTTGGGCTCGCATGATGGTTGTGGCATAAAGCCGTGGACAAAAAAACCGGATAACATTGCCGTCGGGATTGTCGCTGTTTGGCGACAAATTGCCGGCGAGAAGCGGCAATTCTTGCCGTTGCAAGGTCACTGCTTTTAAATTGCGGGCGTATTTGTATGGAATTGCTGAACGATCATGCAATTAATTATCCTGGCATGAATCGTGCTACAAGCTGCGAAGCTTTGGAGAACCCCTAACTATGCTCGACAAGATCGCCAAGCATTTCGATTTTCAGCAACGTGCGCTCGACACGCGTGCGCAGCGTGCCGAGGTGATCGCCAGTAACATCGCCAACGCCGATACGCCGTACTACAAGGCAGTTGACCTAGATTTCAAGGCGGCGATGCAAGCTGCCGCCGGCAACGGGCAGAAGACGCTCGCCTTGGCGACGACTAGCCCACAGCATATCAACGGGGGTGGTTTGCCCGGCTTCGACGACAAGACCGCCCTGTTGTATCGCTCACAGGTACAGCCCAGCCTCGACGGCAACACCGTCGATATGGATATCGAGCGTGCGCAGTTCACCGACAATGCCATGAAGTATCAAGCCAGTTTGACATTCCTCAACCGCCGCATCGCCAACCTGTCCGAGGCGATCAAGGGAGGCCAGTAATACATGTCGCTTTCTAATGTGTTTTCGATCGCCGGTTCTGCGCTGACTGCTCAGTCGATGCGCTTGAACCTCGTCGCCAGTAACCTTGCCAACGCCGACAGCTCGACCAGTGCAACTGGTGATCCTTACAAGGCTCGGCACGCCATCTTCACGGTGACCCCGGTCTCGGCCAGCGAGCCGCGCGTTGCCGGCGTGCGGGTGACGGCGGTGGCGGAAAACACCACCCCACCGAAGATGAAATACGACCCGGGCAATCCGCTGGCCGATGCCAAGGGCTACATTACCTTGCCGAACGTCAACCCGGTCGAGGAGATGGCTGACATGATCTCGGCCTCCCGTTCCTACCAGACCAACGTCGAAATGATGAACACCACCAAGACCCTGATGCAGAAGACTCTGCAGCTGGGTTCTGCCTGAGGCGAGGCTTAGAGCATGACTATCGGTAGCGTAAACAACAACCAGACGAGTGCCAGCGGAACGTCGAGTACCTCTTCCGCCAGCTCGGTGCTCGGCAACACAGGCAGTGCCTCGGATATCCAGAACCAGTTCCTCACCTTGCTGGTAACGCAGTTGAAGGCGCAGGATCCACTCAACCCGATGGACAATAGTCAGATGACTAGTCAGATGGCGCAGATCAGCACTGTCGGTGGTCTGGAGAAGCTTAATACGACGATGGGGCAGGTGCTGCAGTCGCAGGTGGCGAACCAGGCGATGATGGCCACGTCTCTGGTCGGCCATCAGGTGATGGTGGCG
Source organism: Crenobacter oryzisoli (assembly GCF_030385785.1). Taxonomy (GTDB): domain Bacteria; phylum Pseudomonadota; class Gammaproteobacteria; order Burkholderiales; family Chromobacteriaceae; genus Crenobacter_A; species Crenobacter_A oryzisoli. The sequence continues at coordinate 85,467 of NZ_JAUEDK010000006.1, read as the reverse complement.
GGCAACGGCTTGACCTTGGGCAGCAGCGGCGATGTGCAGGGTGGGGTGGCATTGAACAGTGCTGCGGCCGCGATGCAGATCACCGTGACGGACGGCAACGGTAAAGTGGTCGATACGCTACAGGTTTCTTCGCCGAAGACCGGCCTCAACAACTTCTCCTGGGATGGTGCCGACAGCAATGGCAATCGCTTGCCTGCGGGTACTTACACCTTCTCGGCCAAGGCCGTCGACAATGCTGGGACGTCCGTGGCAGCAACGACCTACGGCTATCAGAACGTCAATGCGGTGACCTGGAACCAGGGCGTGCCGTTGCTAGTGACCGGTGACGGTCAGCAGCACTCGCTGGGTGACGTAGTGCAGCTGAGCTGATCGCATCACGACAAACCAAATCATAACGACACAACAGAACTTCCAGAATAATTCAGGAGCGTGTAATGGGCTTTCAGCAGGCTTTGAGTGGTGTTAACGCAGCGTCCCAGCAACTGAGCGTGATCGGCAACAACGTGGCCAATGCATCCACGGTTGGCTTCAAGGGTTCTCGTGCCGAGTTCGCCGACATGTACGCCAACGGGTTTTCCTCTGGCGCGGCGACGAACCAAGCCGGTATTGGTGTGCAGGTTGCCGGGGTGACTCAGGGCTTCAACACAGCCAACATCACTAGCACTGGCCGCAATCTCGACTTGGCGATCAACGGTAACGGCTTCTTCATCGTCAAGAATCCGACTGGCGGCACCACCGCCAATTCGACTGGCTCGATCTCATACACTCGCGCAGGTCAGTTTCAGCAGGACAAGAACGGCTACATCGTCAACGGCACCGACCGCCTGCAGGGCTGGATGGCGAATGCGAATGGCGTGATTACCCCGGGGCCGGTCTCTGATCTGATGCTCTCCACTGCCCAGCAGCCTCCCCAGGCCACTTCGAACGTTGCTCTGTCGGTCAATCTCAATTCGGCGTCGACAGCGCCGCTGTTGGCTCCGCCGCCTGCTGCTCCGGCATCGCCTCCATTGAATCCAGCCAACTCGAACACATACAACTATACGTCTTCGACCAATGTGTACGACAGCCTCGGCAACACGCACACGCTGAATTACTACTATGTCAAAGATCCAGTGGTGGCGAACCAATGGACTGTTTCGGTCTTTGCAGATGGTGGTGCCGCACCGATTGCTCCTGCTCAAACCATTACTTTCAACAACAACGGCACGCTGGCTACCCCGACTACTCCGTTTACCGTGGCGGTGCCATCGGCAACGGGTTCGGCCGCACCGTTCAATGTTGCTATCGACCTTACCGGCACTACGCAGTTTGCGTCTCAAAATGCCATCGTGACCAACCAGGGCGACGGCTACCCGCCGGGTCAGCTGACCAACTTCGCATTCGACAAGAACGGCGTGTTGACCGCCAACTACTCCAACGGTCAGACCAAGACTGTCGGCCAACTGGCATTGGCGACTTTCGCCAATCCACAAGGCCTGCAGCAACAGGGGGGCAACCGCTGGGTTGAAGCCTCGGATTCGGGCTCGCCGGCGGTCAACAAGCCGGGCGCCTCCAATGCAGGCCTGATTACCGCCAGCGCGCTGGAAGACTCCAACGTCGACCTGACCAGCCAATTGGTGGATATGATCACTGCTCAGCGCTACTACCAGGCCAATGCGCAGACCATCAAGACAGAAGACCAGGTCATGCAGACCCTGATCAACCTGCGTTAATCAGCGGGATTAGGAGTAGATCATGGATCGCATGCTGTTTCTGGCGATGAACGGCGCCAAGCACGTCGATATGCAACAGACAACGACGTCGAACAACCTCGCCAACGTACACACCATCGGCTTCAAGGCCGACATGGTGGCGTTCCGCGCTCTGCCCGTAGTTGGGCAGGGTGCCCCGACCCGTACCTATGTAGTCGACAGCACCGTCGGCCACAATATGACTGCCGGGAGCATGCAGCAGACCGGTAGCGACAATGACTTTGCCGTCGGTACGGCGGGTTTCTTTGCGGTGCAAGCTCCAGATGGGAGCGAGGCCTATACCCGCGATGGCGGCTTCGTCGTCGACGATGCCGGTATGATGCGTACTCGCAGCGGCCTGCCGATTATGTCGGATACGGGGCCGATCACGGTGCCGCAAGGCATGAAGATCAATGTCGCCAGCGATGGCACAGTGTCGGCGTTTCCGGTCGATCAGGGACAGACTCCGATCGTTCCGCAGACCGTGGCTCAGATCAAGCTGGTCAATCCTGGCGACCGTGCGGTCTACAAAGGGGGCGACGGCTTGTTCCATCTGCAGGGCGGAGGCGTGGCACAGGCCGATGCCAATGTCAGCCTCGTGCCGGGGTCGCTTGAGAACAGCAACGTGAATGCTGTCGACTCTTTGGTGCAGATGATCTCGCATGGGCGCCAGTTCGATCTGAACATAAAAATGATGCAAACCGCCGACGAAGACGATAAGCATGCCAACCAGATTCTGGCTATCAACTGATCGACGGATAAAGACGGATAATCAAAAGGAATAATCGCCATGATGCGCGCCCTTTACATTGCCAAGACGGGGATGGACTCGAGCCAGTTCCAGCTCGACGTGACGTCCAACAACTTGGCCAACGTGAATACCAAGGGCTTCAAGCGCGGCCAGGCCGTGTTCGAGGACTTGTACTACCAGACCATCCGCCAGCCGGGTGCTCAGTTGACCAATGGCAATACCGTGCCGACCGGCCTGCAGGTAGGTTCTGGCTCGACTCCGGTGGCCGCGGTGAAGGTGTTCACCGAGGGAAACCTTGAGCAAAGCTCGCAGCCACTCGACTTGGCAATTCAGGGAAATGGTTTCTTCCGCCTCTCCCGTCCGGATGGGACGATCGCCTATACGCGTGATGGCGAGTTTCACCGCAATGAGAACGGCGACATTGTTAACTCCAATGGCTATCAGCTGGACCCGAACATCAATATCCCGGCCAATGCTACCAATGTCACCATTTCCAGTGTCGGCGTAGTGCAGTACACCGTGCCGGGCAACACCGCCTTGCAAAACGCCGGCATCATCCAGCTGACAACCTTTATCAACCCGCAGGGGCTCGACAGTATTGGCCAGAACCTGTACCTGGAAACTGCCGCGTCGGGTGCCCCGCAGGATGGGGATCCGGGAGCCGACAGCCGCGGGACGGTAATGCAAGGCTGGCTGGAGGACTCGAACGTCAATGTGACGACCGAACTGGTGAATATGATTCAGGCGCAACGTTCGTTCGAAATGAACTCGCGCGCGATCAAGACCGCCGACGAAATGTTGCAGCGCGTCGCCCAGCTGTAATAATGACGGGCGACATTTGGGTCGCCCCTCGGGCGTGTTAGTTTTTGGCCGGCGATGGATTGCCGGCCTTCGGATACAGATGCAGCGATGATTCGGCCAACCTTTTTCCTGTCCTACGTGCGGCTTGGCCGCCTCGTGTTATTGCCGTCGGCTGCCGCAGTGCTTAGCGCCTGTGCTTTCCAGCAGCCGTCGATCATCCAGCAGCCAATGACGGCGCGGCCGCAGCCGGTACCGGTGCAGGCACAGGCCAATGGTTCGATCTTCCAGCAGGCCAACTTCCGGCCGCTGTTTCAAGACCGGGCCCCGGCCATGGTGGGCGATACGCTGACGGTGCTGATCCAGGAGCAGACCAGTGTCAGCAACTCGGAGCAGAGCACAGGCAGCCGAACTGGTTCGGCGAGCGCCAGTTTGCCTAGTGTCTCTTTGCCGTTCTTTCCCGGTTACATGGAGCAAAAGCTGGCCAATACCTCGCTCAATGGCACGGGAGCGCTGGCATCCACCGGCAAGGGTAGCAACAGCAACAGTAGTTCGTTCACCAGCTCGATCACTGTGACGGTGATCGAGCAGTTGGCCAACGGTAACTTGGTGGTCAGTGGAGAGAAGCAGATTCGCGTCAACGGTGAGAACGAGTTCGTCCGCCTCTCTGGCGTGGTGAACCCGCGCGATATCCTGCCGGGCAATCAGATCTCATCTACCAAGGTGGCCGATGCCCGTATCGAGCAGCAAACCGAAGGCAATAATCGCCGCTATGCCGATCCGGGTTGGCTGACCCGGATTTTCCAGTCGGTGCTGCCGTTCTGATGTCGATTTAGTCTGGAATATCATGAAACGTTTTGTCTTCCTCGCCTTGGTCGCCATGAGCCTGTCAGTGCCGACCTTTGCCGAACGGATCAAGGACATCGCCAGTTTCGGTGGCGTGCGCTCCAATCAGCTGATCGGCTATGGTCTTGTAGTAGGCCTCGATGGCAGCGGCGACAAGCAGAGTTCGTCGCCGTTTACCGTGCAGTCGATGAGCAACATGCTGTCTCAACTGGGTGTTCAGGTGCCGGCCGGGGTACGGATTGATCCGAAGAACGCCGCCGCGGTGATGATCACCAGCTCGCTGCCTGCGTTCGCTCGTCGTGGTCAGTCCATCGATGTGACCGTTTCCTCGATGGGGGATGCCAAGAGCCTGCGTGGCGGTACCTTGCTGCTGTCGCCGCTGCGCGGGGCGGATGGCCAGGTCTACGCAATGGCCCAGGGTAACGTTGTGATCGGTGGCGCCGGTGCCTCGGCTGCTGGCAGCAAGGTGCAGATCAACCAGCTCAATGCGGGGCGCATCCCGAATGGCGCCACGGTGGAGCGTGAGGTGAACAGCAGCCTCAACGAAGGGCCGGTGGTGCAGCTGGAATTGACCGAATCGGACTTCACCACTGCCAACCGCGCCGTACAGGCCATCAACAAGAATTTCGGCTACGACACTGCTCGCGCCATCGACGGTCGCATGATCGAAGTTCGAGCGCCGCAGGATCCGAGTCAACGCGTGTCGTTCCTCGCCCGACTCGAGAACATCCATGTCGAGCCAGGCGAAGTGTCGCCGCTGGTGATCATCAATGCCCGTACCGGCTCGGTGGTGATGAACAAAGCCGTCACTATCGACCCGGTTGCGGTCGCCCATGGCAATCTGTCGGTCACGATCAACAACACTCCGCAGGTCAGTCAGCCGGCCCCCTTCTCGAATGGTCGCACCGTTGTCACCAACCAGGCGGATATCAGCGTCAAGCAGGATCAGGGCAAGGTAGTCAGCCTGCCGCGTGGTGCCAACCTGAACCAAGTGGTGAATGCACTAAATGCGGTCGGTGCAACGCCGGCCGACCTGGTGTCGGTGCTCCAGGCCATGAAGGCGGCTGGTGCATTGCGAGCCGAGCTACAAATCATTTAATCCTGTTCCCGGGCCGGCACAGTGCGCCGGCCCGCCGATCCCAATCCTAAGGTTGGCCGAACCGCTGCGGCCTGCTCAGGAGACTTCATGAGTCTATCGACTTCTCCCTTTATCCGCCCCCTTGGCGCTGACAGTAATGCGCTGGCTGCCGACCCCACTGCGCTTAACGCGTTGAAAACGCATGCGGGCAAGGATCAGCGCGCTGCCATCAAGCAGGTTGCGAGCCAGTTCGAGGCGCTGTTTCTCGATACGCTGGTCAAACAGATGCGCACGACATCGCTCGACGGCGAGGAAAAGTCCAGCGATATGGATACCTACCAAGGGCTGTTCGATCAGCAGTTGGTGCAGAACCTTACCCAGGCGGGTGGGGTGGGGCTGGGTGAGGTACTGGCGAAGCAGATCGGCAAGCTGGCGGGTGTGACCGAGAAAGACATTGCGGGTCATACCGTGGATCTCGCACCGTTGCCCCCGGTGTCTTCCGGCACTTATCACAGTGCACAGGCCAATGTGGCCGATCGCTTGCAGGCCCTGGCACTACACGCCAGTGCAAACCTTGATGCCCTGAGCGGCAACGGAGGCGGTGGAGGTTTGGGGGGCGGCGGCACGGCGGTGTCGACCGATGCGCGCGAGTTCGTCAAGGCGGTGCTGCCAGATGCGCGCCAGGCGGCACAGACGCTTGGCGTGGCCCCTGCGCTGGTCGTCGCTCACGCGGCATTGGAAAGTGGTTGGGGCAAGCGGGCGATCCGCCATGCCGACGGCCGCGATAGTCATAACCTGTTTGGCATCAAGGCATCGTCGGATTGGAACGGGCCAACTGTCGACGTGCTGACCACCGAGTATGTAAACGGTGCCCCCCAGAAGAAAGTGGCCCGCTTCCGCTCTTACTCGTCCTATGCCGAGTCGCTGACAGACTACGCGAAGCTACTGTCGAACAACCCACGCTATAAGGCGGTACTCGGCCAGGGGCAGAACCTGCAGGGATTTGCACAAGGCTTGCAAAATGCTGGCTACGCTACGGACCCGCGTTATGCCAAGAAGCTGACTGATGTCGCAAGCGCCTTATTGAGCAGAGGCAGTGGTAGTTGATATGCGTTGAGTGAGGATTGCGGGTCAAGTTTGTCCTGCTACGACCGATAACAACGCAAAAGGGAGTGAGGAATTATGCCGGTAGATATCTACGGAATTGGTTTGAGCGGGCTGAATGCCGCACAAGGGGGCTTGAGCGTCATTGGCAACAACATTGCCAACGTCAATACCCCTGGCTATAACCGCCAGGTAGTCAACCTGTCGAATCGTAGTCCCTTGGGGTTTGGGTCGTCGTTTTTTGGTACCGGCGTCGATCTGAATTCGGTCAGCCGGGTCTATGACAAGTACCTGACGCAACAGGTACAGCATGCCAGCACTCAGAACAGTAGCTATCAATCGCAGCTGACCTTCCTCAATCAGCTCGATAGCGCCATGTCCGACAGCAGCAGTGGCTTGAGTTCAAGTCTCCAGAACTTCTATAGCGCCCTGCAGGGCCTGTCGTCCCAGCCTTCCTCATTGCCGAGTCGTCAAAGCGTGATCAGCATGGGGCAGGCGCTGGCGAGTCAGTTTCAGTCGATTGATTCGCGCTTGACCGAATTGCACAACGGGGCCAACGCGCAGATTACCTCGTCGGTTGGCAGCGTCAATGCACTGGTCGATACCATCAGCAAGCTTAACCAGCAGATCACGGCGTTGTCAGGACAGGGGGCTCCCAACGACCTGATGGACCAGCGTGACCAAGCGATGTCGCAGCTGAACCAGCAAGTTGGCGTTAGCGCCATCGTCCAGGCCGATGGTAGCTACAGCGTGTTTCTCAGCTCCGGACAGGCTCTGGTGCAGGGCAATTCTGTGAATCATTTAGCGACCCAGCCCGACCCGGCTGATCCGCAAGACGTGCAGCTGACGCTGACCAGCCCGAACGGCACCAATACCGTAATTGGTACCAATTCTCTCAATGGAGGGACGCTGGCGGGTTTGTTTACTGTCCGTGACGGAGCGTTGAAGAACGCCCAGACCCAGTTGGGAAACATGGCGATCGACTTTTCGACCGCAATGAACTATCAGAGCCAACTCGGTGTCGACCTGAACGGCAATACGGGTGGTCCGATGTTTACCGACCTGACCAGCTACGTGAACAATCCGGCCGCGGCCACACAGAACCTGCAGATGCTGATCACTGATCCGCAGAAGCTGCCGATGGCGTCCAATCTGATGTCAGCCACCCCTTCGACGGTGCCAGCGGGTAATCCTGTGTCGAATGGCGTGGCGCTGACAGGGGTATCCAGCACATTGCCGGGTAATTACGGCTGGACCGCAGGCCCACCTCTGACCGCACCGAACCCGGCCAGCCACCCGGCGAATGTCGGTCCGGCCGGTTTTATCTCCATCAATGGGAACACCATGCAAGCCACCATCACTGGTGGTCCTGCGAACGGCGCGGTCTATAACATTGTGCCGGACCCGACTGTGTCGAACGGCTACAAGCTCGTTACGGGGGTCGCGCCGGCGACGACCGATGTCGGTATCCAATTCAAATTGTCGGCCCAATTGGGGGCCGGGATGACGTTTACTGTGGTGCCGAATGCTGCGCCGATCGGCACCGGGGACAACGGTAATTTGCTGAGCATTGCCAACCTGCAGACGGCGCCCGTCGTGAATACCGGTGTGCGCGGTGCTGCTGGCAGTAGTATGACGAGCGTGCAAAGTTTTTATGCCACTTTGGTGAGCACGGTCGGCAGTACGACTAATCAGGTGCAGTCTGCCTCGACTGCGCAGAGCAATACCCTGCAGCAGGTGACCAAGGCTCAGCAGTCGGTATCGGGTGTGAACCTGGACGAGGAGGCAACCAACATGTTGCGCTATCAGCAGGCGTACCAAGCCTCCAGCAAGCTGATCACGATCGCTCAACAGATGTTCCAGAGCCTTATCGCTATTGGCGGCTGATCAACCGATTTAATGGAGTAGACTGATGCGAGTCAGTACCAATTCTTTCTATGATTTTGGCGCTGGTGCGATGGCCCAGGGCCAGTCGAATCTGGCGCAATTACAGCAACAGATCTCGACGATGAAGCGGGTGAACAATCCTTCAGATGACCCAATTGCATCAGCGCAGATCCTCCAGCTGAATCAGTCGGAAGGGCGTAACAGCCAGTTCGTCACCAATACCAAAGCGGTCGATTCGTCGTTGTCGACATCGAGCCAGACGTTGCAGAGTGTGTCTGATCTGATGGAGCAGTTGAAAACGCTGGCGGTTTCGGCTGGAAATGCAATTCTGACAACGACCGATCTGCAGCACATTCAGACTCAGGCGAACCAGATGTTCCAAACTCTGGTTGGCTACGGAAACACTCGGGATGGGCAAGGTAACTATCTATTTGCCGGTAATGCAATTAGTAAGACGCCGTTTGTGTTCAATGGCGCAACTGGGGTGACGACTTACCAGGGGGATACCGGGCAGCGCGATGTGCAGGTGAGCCCGTCTAGTCAGATTTCGGTGACCGAGGTTGGCTCGTTAGTATTCGGTAATGGCACCCAACCGACCAAGGCTTTTGACGACGTTCAGCAGTTCATTAGCTTGCTGGGGCAGAATCCTCAACCGGCCAACTTCTCCTCCCAGCTGAGCAATATCATCAGCAGTTTCGATGATGATCAACAGCGTGTGCTGACTGCCGATGCGTCGATCGGTGCGCGGCAGAACCAAAATGATGCCATGAGTGCCAATGGTAGTGACCTCGACTTGCAGTATCAGACGGCGTTGAGCAAGCTGCAGGACCTCGACATGGCCAAGGCGAGCAGCGATTTGCTGATGGCCCAGTCTTCGTTGCAATATTCGCAGCTGGTGTTCCAGAAGGTGCAGGGGTTGAGCCTGTTCAATAAGATGTAAGCCTTCAGTCGCAAGGGACTAAAAAAGCCGGCAGATGCCGGCTTTTTTCATGGCGACCAGATCGGCCGAACGGTTTCCTACAGTGTGACTGGCTCGACTACGATCCCCGCGCGCAAGCCATTCTGCACTTTGGGGTTGGGGAATAGGATGCGTTCCTCGCCGCCACTGGCCACGTAGCGTGTATCGCCATCTTCGGCGATCAGGAAGCCGTCGGGCAGCGTCGTGAAGTTTTCGACATCATCGGCCAGATGCAGGCGGAATGCGTCGCTGGCCTTGATCAGGTTGTACTTGGCACGAAATAGGTGCAGTGAATCGTCGGCAGAGCGGGGGGGCTGTTGACCGCTGACCAGGGCGCGCAGGGCTACATCGATGCCGGCGAAGCGAGTCAGATCGTTCTCGCCAAACGGGCGTGCCTTGCCCAGTTCCAGCGTGAACGAATCGGCTAGGTGGTGACGGCTGGTGTAATAGCTGAAGGTATTGGCCGGTGCGCTGTGCAGCAGTACGGTGTTTACGCCGCAGGCGGTGAGCCATTCCAGTTGCTCTTGATTGTGTTCGCGCTCGTGCAAGAAGGGGTAGATCGCGAATTTTTCGTAGACTGAGCCACGGATTGCGGTGTGCAGGTCATAGTGGAGACGCCGGGCACCGGTCGGGCTGCTGGAGAAGAAGGCGTCGGCCTGTGCTTCCAGTTGTGCTGCCCGGGCGGACTCACGCGCGAGCGGCTGCTGTTGGTGTGCACCGTTGAACAGCCGGTTCATGTCGTAGTCGAGATAGCGCTCGCCAACACGCATCGCATCCGGGTTGCCGAACAAGACCTGCAGGTCAACCGCCAGTGTTAGGCGACCGGCCAAGAGATCGGCGACGATGCCCGCCAAGACCTCGATAGGAGCGGTTTCGTTGCCGTGCACCCCGGCGCTGAGCAGCACCCGATCGGTTCCATCGGGCAGGGCCTTGGGGGTCAATCGCAACATGCCTGCTGCGGGCCAGCTGAGCGTTAGTTCGCCAAGCGACAACGTGTCGGCAAGGGGTGGCTGCTGTCGCAGCGTGGCAGCGAGAAAATCGTCGAAGGGCAGGGCGCTAATCATGGCAGTCCGAAGCGTTGAGCGATGCTTGACAGTCTAAGCAAGAATTCATGGCGGCAGACGGTATTGCCGCAGCTATGTAAATGGATGGCGTCAGCGTGTAAAAAACCCGCTCGGGAGCGGGTCGTTGTTCCAGGCTAGTCGAGCCAGTTGGGTTTGCGTTGTTCCAGGAAGGCATGTATGCCCTCGCGCCCCTCTTCGCTGGCGCGAACCTTGACGATGGCGTCGATGGCGTCTTCGAACAGGTCGTCGTCGAGTTCGCGCGAGTCGATCAATGCGATCAGTTGCTTGGCTGCACGCATTGCATTCGGGCCGTTGATCAGCAGGTGGCTGGCACAGTGCTCGACCGCGCTGTCGAGTTCATCGAGTTCGACGACCTGGTGCAGCAGGCCAAGGCGCTTGGCCTTGCCGGCGTTGAAGCGCTCGGCACTGACAAAATAGCGGCGGGCGGCGCGCGGCCCGATGGCGCGCACCACATACGGTGCCGACAAAGCCGGGATCACGCCGAGCTTCACGTCACTGAAGCTGAACAGCGCTTCGGAGGCGCCGATCGCAATGTCGCAGCAGGCGACCAGACCTGCACCCAGTCCGAATGCCGAGCCCGGGATGCGGGCGATCGTCGGCTTGGGCAAGGTATCCAGTGTGCGCAGCAGTCGTGACAGCTGTTGTGCGTGGTGGCGCAGTTGCGCTTCGCTGAAGCTCGCCATGTGGCGCATCCAGTCGCTGTCGTGGCCGGCAGAAAAACTGATGCCGCTGCCGGTCAATACGACGACGCGGACGCTATCGTCATCGGCCAAAGTTTCTAGTGTTGCTGTAAGCAGGCTGGCGGTTTCATCGTCGATGGCGTTGTGCAACTCGGCGCGGTTGAGGGTGACAGTGGCCACGCCGCGTGGATCGACGTGCAGCAAGACGGTGGTTTGGTGCATGTGACCTCCTCGGTAGGGGGGGGCTCAACCTGGGCAGAATTCCATCACCAGGCGGGCGAATTGCTCGGCGGACTCAAGGTGTAGTGCATGCCCGGCGCCGGGAATGGGGACAAGCTGCGCGTGCGGCATGTATGTTGACAGCATTTCTGATTGATGCAGCGGCGTCAAGCGATCCTCGCTGCCGACAATGACCCGGGTCGGCGCGCTGATGGTCGGCAGCCAGGTACGTGCGTCATGTTCGCGCATGCCGGCGAGCAACCGTAGCACGGCATCCCAATCGAACAATGTCGCAACGGTTTTTAGTTCGCTGATTTGCTCCGGGTGGCTGGAGAGGTAGCGGTTGGAAAACAGCCAGGGCAGGCTGACGGCGAAACGCAACTCGGTCCCTCCGCTTTTGGCTGCGGCGACCCAGCTGGCGGCAATGGCTTTGTCGACCGCGTCGGAGCAGGCGAGGGTGGCAGCCAGCACCAGATGGTCGATTCTTTCCGGGTGTAGGTGCGCCAAGTGCTGGGCGACCATGCCGCCGTACGATAGACCAACTACGTGGCAGCGCTCGACTTCCAGGGTGTCGAGCAGATGGGCGACCAGCTCGGCCTGTTCGGGCAGCGAGTAGGCGTCGCCGAGTGGCTTGTCGCTCTGCCCCTGACCGAGCAGATCGGTTCGTACTAGTCGGTAGCGTGCCTCAAGGCGAGGCAGCAGCAGCGTCCAGCCAGCGGTGGACATGGTCAGGCCGTTGAGCAGTAACAGGGGGTGTTCACCTCGACCACTTTCCTCGTAATACAGCCGATGTCCCCGATGGGTTGTGTATGGCATGTCAGCATCCCCTTGTGCGGGCCTTGCCCGGTTCATTAATGCCGGCGTGGTATTAAACGCTCCGTCATCGGGGCGTCATGCCGATTTGCTAGCATTTTGGCAATTTCCGGTCAGAACGATTTTCAGTGGAACTTATTTCGCCTACCCCATTTGCCATACCGTCGCTTCAGCCCATTTTGTCCCCGGAACAACGGGAGCTGGAGCGCTTGATCTTGCTGCGCAAGCTGTCTTCAGTATTTCAACCTATCGTCGATCTGAGCAATGGCGACATCGTCGGCTATGAAGGATTGATTCGGCCGCCGGCCGATAGTTCTTTATCGACGCCGTTGGCGCTTTTTGAAGCGGCCGCACGGCTCGGCATGTCCTACGAGCTGGACTGCGCCTGCCGCGATGTGACGGTGCAGCGGTTCGTCGAGCTCTCTCTTCCGGGGCAGTTGTTTCTCAATCTGTTGCCCGACACCGTGGTGGCTGGCCCCATACAGGCGGCAGAGCTGGAGAGTTCGAGCGGTCTTGCTGCCTCCCGGATGATCATCGAGTTGACCGAGCATCGTCCGAACTGCTGCTACGCCGTGCTGCGCGAGGCTGCTGCGCACTGGCGTGAGCAAGGCTTTGCGCTGGCGCTCGACGATCTGGGCGAGGGCTTTGCGAATCTCAGGATGTGGTCAGAGTTGCGCCCGGAATGGGTGAAGCTCGACAAGTATCTGATACAGAATCTGGCTAACGACCCGGTTAAGGAGCAATTTGTCCGCTCTTTGCTCGACATGGCGCGGGTCGCTGGGGCCAAACTGGTCGCAGAGGGGATAGAGACGACGGCTGAGCTGATGGTGCTGCGCAAGATCGGTGTGCGCTATGGTCAGGGCTATCTGATAGCACCGCCGCAGCCCGAGCCGCCTCGCAAGCTTGCCCCTAGCCCGCATTTTGGTCAGCTGGGGCGTCGGGTTGCCCCTCAACAGCCGGTTGTTCGTGATCTTGCCGTATCGGTGGAGCCGATGGGGCCGGAGGTCGCCAATGAGCAGGCCTATCAGCGATTCTCCGACACCCCCACCTGCATGGCGCTGCCGGTGGTCGACAATGGCCTGCCGGTTGGCTTGCTACGGCGGCAGGACTTTCTCGAACGTTTCGCCCGACCGTTCAACCGTGAGTTGTATGGCAAGAAGCCCTGCCGTTTGTTGATGGATCCGCAGCCGCTGGTGGTGTCGGCCGATCTGGGCTTGCTCGAGTTGTCGCATCTGATGGTGGCTGGTGAGCGCAATCATCTGGTCGATGGTTTCATCATCACCAGCGACGGGCGTTATCTCGGGATGGGTACCGGTCTGGAGCTGGTGCGCCGGGTCACCGATCTACAGATTTCGACGGCTCGCTACGCTAACCCGCTGACGGGGTTGCCTGGCAATGTGCCGATCCATGAAACGATCAACCGCTTGCTCGAGTCGGGAGAGTCGTTTGTGGTGGCGTATGCTGACCTCGACAATTTCAAACCGTTTAACGATTTATATGGGTATTCGGCAGGGGACGGTTTGATCCTGAGGTTGGCGCAGCTGCTACTTGAGGAAATGGATCCGCACAGCGATTTCGTTGGCCACATTGGTGGCGACGACTTCGTGGTGTTGATGCAAAGCTTGGACTGGCAGGCTCGGCTTCAGCGGCTGTTGTTGCGCTTCGATTCGATCGTCTGGACGCATTTCGATGCCTCGCATCGCGAGGCGGGTGGCTTCGAGATGGTTGATAGAAACGGCATGGTGAGTTTTTTTCCGCTCACTTCGGTATCGATCGGTGTGCTGCTGGTGCGTGCAGGGCAGTATCATTCCCCTTACGACGTGGCGTTGGCCGCGGCCGATGCGAAGAAGTCGGCCAAGACCGAGCCCGGTAGCCAGCTCTTTATCGTGCAGCCGTCCACCGTGGAAAGCATTGTTTGACTAATTAAACACGGGCGGCAGCTGCTTCCAGTCCCGTTCGTGGTCTGAATGCGTAGTTAAGACCCGTTCGCCTCTTGCGCAGGGCGATGTGTTGCCTTCTTTTCCGTTTCCATACGGGATATCCATTTGTATCTTGTCAATTTTATTAAACGTGGGGTAAGCTGTGCTCAAGCAGGTTTCATCAACGAAACTAGAACAGCCCACCACAACAAGACATGAACAGTGCACGCAGCGATGCCTCCTTAGGCCGCTGTTGGTGGAGAGCAGTCCCTTCCGGGATACTGCAAAGGAGAAGAGGAGTCTCTATGTTACGGGTCCCGCCCCGATCGAAGCGCCCATCTGCCTGGATGGACAAGGCGCATTCGGCTGACGTTTCGGCTGTTGCCGACACGTCTCCTTTGGCCCTGAGCCAATCGCAGCTTAAACGTGAGTTCGTCGCTCCGACGACCGCGACTTCTTCCTCCCCCCCGGCTCCCTATTTGCATCCTCTGCTGCCGGCTGAGCGTCTGAGCAGCCGTCAGGGACGCAACCTGCCGCGCCCGCATCTCGACGCGGATGATCCGGAGCGCTAGAGCGCGTTTTGCACCGACCATCGGACTATCGTCCGAACAGTTTTTAGCGACACCGTCGCAACTGCCTGTGTAGGGCTAGTTGTTGCTGGCCCTTGGGAATTTAGGGAGTGAAAGCATGATGGAAGCTGCTGTAAAACCGGCCCCGGCGGCCACGACCTCCGAACGTCCGTACCTGCAGATCGCAGGACTTGTGAAGAAGTTCGGCGACAACTTTGCGGTCGATCACGTCGACCTCACCATTCGCCAGCATGAGATTTTCGCGCTGTTGGGCAGCTCCGGCTGCGGTAAGTCGACACTATTGCGCATGCTGGCCGGCATGGAGCGCCCGACCTCGGGCAAGGTCATCCTGGACGGTCAGGACATCACGATGCTGGCGCCGTACGATCGCCCGATCAACATGATGTTCCAGAGCTATGCGCTGTTCCCGCACATGTCGGTGGAGGAGAACATTGCCTTCGGCCTGGTGGAAGACAAGCTGCCCAAGGGCGAGATCAATGCCCGCGTGATGGAAATGCTCGATCTGGTACAGCTGCGCAAGTACGCCAAGCGCAAGCCCTACCAGCTCTCTGGCGGCCAGCAGCAGCGCGTCGCCTTGGCGCGCAGCCTGGCTAAGCGGCCGAAACTGCTGCTGCTCGATGAGCCGCTTGGCGCGCTCGACAAGAAGCTGCGCCAGCAGACCCAGCTGGAGCTGGTCAACACGCTGGAGAAGGTCGGTGTGACTTGCATCATGGTGACCCACGACCAGGAAGAGGCGATGACGATGGCGACCCGCATCGGCATCATGAGTGACGGCCATCTGCTGCAGGTGGGCTCCCCGTCCGAAATCTACGAATACCCGAACTGTCGCTTCACCGCCGAGTTCATCGGCGAGACCAATCTGTTCCCGGGGCAGGTGGTGGTGGACGAACCGGATCGTGTCGAGATTGAGTCGGCTCAACTGGGCAGCCGCATCCTGATCGACCACGGCATCACCGGTCCGAAGGGCATGGAAGTGTGGACCAGTATCCGTCCGGAAGACGTGCGTCTGGATCGCCGTCCGCCGGCCAATAGCCACAATGCCGCACAGGGCAAGGTCGAGGACATCGCTTACCTCGGCAGCTTCTCGATCTATCACATCAAGCTCGCCAGCGGCAAGGTGGTGAAGTCGACCGTGCCGTCGTCGCGCTGGTACGAGGCCGGCGAAGAGCCGCCGACTTGGGGGGACCCGGTGTTCGTCAGCTGGCGTTCCGACCTGCCTGTCGTGCTGACCCGTTAAGGAGCGAGGAGCAATCATGGACCTCAAACGACTTCTGAAGCGGGTGAAGCCGGGCCGCGGCGCAGTGATCGGTCTGCCTTATCTGTGGTTGATGGTGTTCTTTCTGATCCCGTTCCTGATCGTGCTGAAAATCAGTTTCGCCGCTCAGGATGTGGCGATCCCGCCGTTCACCCATCTGGTGAGCTACGGCGACGACGGGACGCTGAACATCGCGCTCAACCTGGCGAACTTCCAGTTCATCCTGACCGACGCGCTGTACGCCGATACTTATCTGTCGTCGCTGCGGGTGGCGTTTGTTACCACGCTGTGCTGCCTGTTGATCGGCTACCCGATTGCGTATGCGATCGCCCGGGCACGCCCGGAGATCCGCAACGGCCTGTTGCTGGCGGTGATGCTGCCGTTCTGGACTTCGTTCCTGCTGCGGGTGTACGCGTGGATGGGCCTGTTGAACCAGAACGGGCTGATCAATCAGTTCCTGATGGCGACCGGCATCGTGCACGAGCCCCTGCAATTGTTCCACAACGACTTCTCGCTGTACCTGGTGATGGTGTATGCGTACCTGCCGTTCATGATCCTGCCGCTGTATTCGCACTTGGTGAAGATGGACCTGCGCCTTCTGGAAGCGGCCAATGATTTGGGTGCACGGCCGCTGCGGGCATTCTGGAAGATCACCCTGCCGCTGTCGAAGAACGGCATCATCGCGGGTGCGATGATGGTGTTCATCCCGGCGGTGGGTGAATTCGTGATCCCGGAGCTGGTCGGTGGTTCGGATACGCTGATGATCGGCAAGGTGCTGTGGAACGAGTTCTTCGACAACAACAACTGGCCGATGGCCTCGGCGGTGGCGACCTTCATGGTGTTGCTGCTGATCGTGCCGATCGCGCTGTTCCACCGCTTCGAGACCCGCCAACTGGAGGGAGAGAAACATGTATAACGACGGCCGTTTGTCCTGGTTCCTGAAGGGCGTGTTGGCGCTGGGCTACCTGTTCCTGTATGTGCCGATCCTGAGCCTGATCGTCTACTCGTTCAACGCGTCGAAGCTGGTGACGGTGTGGGGCGGTTTCTCCACCCGCTG
The DNA here is from genome assembly GCF_030385785.1 of Crenobacter oryzisoli. Taxonomy (GTDB): domain Bacteria; phylum Pseudomonadota; class Gammaproteobacteria; order Burkholderiales; family Chromobacteriaceae; genus Crenobacter_A; species Crenobacter_A oryzisoli. Next base: position 68,697 of record NZ_JAUEDK010000006.1, on the reverse strand, counting down.
GTACGGGTCGTTGTTCCAGAACGACCAGATCATCTCGGCGGTGCTCCTGTCGGTAAAGATCGCGCTGGCCAGCGCCTGTGCGGCGGTGGTGCTCGGCACGGTGGCTGGCTTCGTGCTGGCGCGCTTCAAGCGCTTCCGCGGTAGCACCTTGTTTGCCGGCATGATGACCGCGCCGATGGTGATGCCGGAAGTGATCACTGGCCTGTCGATGCTGCTGCTGTTCATCTCGATGCAGCAGTTCTTCGGAGCACCGTCAGAGCGCGGCTTCTTCACCATCTGGATCGGCCACACCACGCTGTGCATGGCCTATGTGGCGGTGGTGGTGCGCTCGCGGCTGATGGAGATCGACCAGTCGCTGGAGGACGCGGCGATGGACCTGGGTGCCCGGCCGGTGAAGATCTTCTTCAAGATCACGCTGCCGCTGGTGTCGCAGGCGATCGCATCGGGCTTCCTGCTGTCGGTGACGCTGTCGCTGGACGACCTGGTGACCACTGCCTTCCTGTCCGGCCCGGGCTCGACCACGCTGCCGCAGGTGATCTTCTCGAAGGTGCGCCTGGGGCTGAATCCGGAGATCAACGCGTTGGCTACGATCACCGTACTGGTGGTTGGCACCATCGTCATCGTCGCCAATTACCTGATGATGAACGCGCAGCGCAAGCGCGATAAGGCGATTGCCGCCGCGATGCGTGGCGACGATGCCGATCAGCAGAACGGCGTCGGCAACGCTAAGGCCGCCGTCAGCCTGGCGTAACAGTTGTACCGATCACGGCGCGGGCTTCGGCACGCGCCGTTTGTTTTCCTCGGAAGCGGCACTGGCCGCTTCCGGTCAACCTTGTTGCGGCACCCTCATCGCCGCACGCGAGGAAACCGTAGTGAACCTGACCATTCCCTGATCCATCCTGTCATCCACCGACCCAGAGGTAGCTATGCTCGACTTCGCCCGCCAGCCCCACGCCCCATCGTATTACGCTGCGACCGCCGTCCCGTGGCCGTTGCACCCGGAGCTGAAAGGGGGTGTGTCGTGCGATGTCTGTGTGGTGGGCGGCGGCCTGTCTGGTATCTCGGCCGCGCTCAACCTGGCCGAAAAGGGCTTCCAGGTCGTGTTGCTCGAGGGTTCGCGCATCGGTTTCGGTGCGTCGGGGCGCAACGGCGGCCAGGTGATTGCCGGCTATGCCTGCGATATCGACACCCTCCGCAGCCAGCTCGGCGACGAGCTGGCCCGTGCGATGTGGGACATGTCGGTGGAGGCGGTCGATATCATCGATCAGCGGGTGCGCCAGCATGGCATCGACTGCGACTGGACGCGCGGTTTCGCCAGTGTGGCGGTCAAGCCCGGCCAGATGGGCGAGTTGCAGGACTGGTGCGAGGAGGCGGCCAACCGCTACGGCTACCGTCACCTGACGCTGTGGGACAAGGCGACGCTGCGACAGCAGGTCGGCTCCGAGCGTTACCAGGGGGGGCTGTACGACGATTTTTCCGGCCACATCCATCCGCTCAACTACAACCTCGGGCTTGCCCGTGCGGCCGAAGCGGCCGGGGTGGTGATCTACGAGAACTCGCCGGTGGTGAAACTGGAGCAGGGTGGACGGCCACGCGTCGTTACCGAGCACGGCGTGGTGACCTGCACCGAGGTGGTGCTGGCCTGCAATTCCTATATCGGCAAGCTGATACCGTCGCTGGATCGGCGCATCATGCCAGCCGGCACCTACGTGATCGCCACCGAGCCCTTGGGCGAGGCGCGCGCGAAGCGGCTGATTGCCAACAATATGGCGGTGTGCGATACCAACTTCGTGCTCGACTATTACCGGCTGTCGGCCGACCATCGCCTGCTGTTCGGCGGCAAGGTCAGCTATTCGGGGCGCGAGCCGCATCACCTGGCCGAGGCGATGCGCAAGGACATGCTGCGGGTGTTTCCGCAACTGGCCGACGTGAAGATCGACTACGCCTGGGGCGGCTATTGCGACATCACGCTGAACCGCGCGCCGGACTTCGGCAGGTTATCGAGCAATGTCTACTACCTGCAGGGCTTCTCGGGTCACGGTGTCAACGTGACCGGTCTTGCCGGCAAGGTTGTGGCCGAGGCGATTGCCGGCAGCGCGGGGAGGCTCGACTTGTTCGAGAAGCTGCGCCATCGCGACTTTCCTGGCGGACCGTTACTGCGCACACCGGCCTTGGTGCTGGGCATGGCCTATTACCGATTGCGCGACTATTTCTGAACAGTCTTGCCTGACACCGCCGATGGTGTCGGTAGTCAAGAGCCGGTGAATCCGATGGCAAGCGTCGGGTTCACCGGCTTTGCTTATGGCTTGAACGTTAGGTTCGGGGAGTGGCTACGGGGGAAACGACGGATCAGAGGTCAGCAGCTGTGCCGTGGGCGACGTGTGCGGGGTTTGGTGCTGGAAATTTCACGGCTGGAGCCGAAGGCGCCGATCAGCATGGCGTAGAGGCTGACACGGGCGGCAAGCTGGAGAGGGGCGGTGAATAGGTAGTTGTCGGACGATTGCTGACGGTTGTGGGTGGTACGGGTGGAGGAACGGCGCAACGTAAACATGCAGGTCTTGTGGTGATGAAGATAGCGGCATCTTACGCCTGATTTGTGAAAAAAACATTAATATTCAGTTGGTTGAGAGTTTTTGTCGATATATCAATATTTGATGCATAAAAAATTTCGCCTAGAAATCAAATGTTTATTACGGAATGACGGCCGTCGAAAATTTTCCACACTGACTGGCAAGGTGCGACGCCCTGTGCATCGGACGGTTTGGAGATTGTCGACTGATTTTTTGACAGTTTTGCCAATGTCAAACCGGATTGTCAGACCCCTTCTAAAGCCTTGATTTGCTAGGCTGTTCATTAAATTGGACAGCTTAAAATTTCACTTGTCCTCACCCCCCTTGCTGCCTACAATCCGCCCTCATTCTGATTTTCTATAGTGCAGTGCAAACAGCATTGCACCGCCCCGACATCCTTGGCAAACGTTGGCCCGCAGCCGTGCACTAAGGGGCGTGATTTCTATGGCTTTACTTGAGGAATACTCATGGCATGGACTGTGGCTGACAGCCGGAGCCTGTATGGCATCCGGCATTGGGGTTCGGGTTACTTTGACGTCGGGGACGATGGCCGGGTGACGGTGAAGCCGAACACGCGCGAGGCGCACACGATCGATCTGTTCGAGCTGGCGCATACGCTCGGCGACAAGGGGCTCGATCTGCCGCTCTTGGTGCGCTTCCCGGACATCCTGCAGGACCGTGTTACCCGACTGTGCCGCGCCTTCGATAATGCTATCGCCCAGATCGGCTACAACAACCGCTACACCGCAATCTACCCGATCAAGGTGAACCAGCAGGAGGCGGTGGTGAAGAGCATCATCGCTACTCGCGACGTGTCGATCGGTCTTGAGGCTGGCTCCAAGCCTGAGCTGATGGCGGTGCTGGCGCTGGCGCCCAAGGGCGGCACCATCGTCTGCAACGGTTACAAGGACCGCGATTTCATCCGCCTTGCGCTGATCGGCCAGAAGCTCGGCCACCAGGTGTTCATCGTCATCGAGAAAGAGTCCGAGGTCGACCTGGTGATCGAAGAGTCGAAGCGTCTCGGCGTTCGGCCAACCGTGGGCGTTCGCGTGCGCCTGTCGTCGCTGGCGTCGAGCAAGTGGGCCGATACTGGCGGTGACAAGGGCAAGTTCGGCCTGTCGGCCGCGCAGCTGATCTCGGTTACTGACAAGCTCGCCGACGCTGGCATGAGCGACTGCGTGCGCCTGATGCACTTCCACATGGGCTCGCAGATTGCCAACATCGGCGACTACCGCGCCGGCTTCCGCGAAGCGATCCGCTACTTCGCCGAGCTGCGTGCGCTGGGCATGCCGATCGATCATGTCGACGTCGGCGGCGGCCTGGGGGTCGACTACGACGGCACCCACTCGCGCAACGACAGCTCGATCAACTACGACATGGACGAGTACGCCAGCGTGATCGTGTCGATGCTGGCCGAGTTCTGCGAAGAGAACGGCATTCCGCATCCGCGCATCCTGTCCGAGTCGGGGCGCGCGATGACTGCCCACCACGCAGTGCTGATCATGAACGTGACCGACGTCGAGCGCCTGCCGGAAACGGTGCCAGAAGTCGACGACCCGAGCGAGCTCGCCAAGCCGGTGAAGAAACTGTTCGAGCTGATGAACCTGGCCGACGCCGACATGGTCACCGAGACCTACTACCGCGCCAGCCACTACATCGCCGACGTGTCCGACCTGTACGCCGAAGGCCGTATCACGCTGAAGGAAAAGGCCGTGGCCGAGCAGGTGCATGCCGCACTGTGCCGCCGCCTGCACAGCCAGTTGCAGGCCAGCCAGCGCTCGCAGCGCCAGGTGTTCGACGAGCTGACTGACAAGCTCGCCGATAAGTACTTCTGCAACTTCTCGGTATTCCAGAGCCTGCCGGATACCTGGGCGATCGACCAGATCCTGCCGATCATGCCGATCCACCGCCTGGCCGAGCAGCCGACCCGCCGTGCAGTGCTTCAAGACCTGACCTGCGACTCGGACGGCAAGGTGAAGCAGTACGTCGACCAGCAGAGCATCGAATCGAGCCTGTCGGTGCACGAAGTGGCGCCGGGCGAGGAGTATCTGGTGGCGGTATTCCTGGTAGGGGCCTACCAGGAGATTCTCGGCGACATGCACAACCTGTTCGGCGATACCGATTCGGCCAACGTCTACGTGCGTGAGGGCGGCAAGCTGGAGTTCGCCGGCATCGAGGAACACGATACCATCGAGGACATGCTGCGCTATGTGCACCTGTCGCCGGAAGAAATCCTCAACCGCTACGAGGAAAAGGCACGCGCCGCGCAGCTGTCCGCCGACGAGCGCAACGCCTACTTCGCCGAGTTCTGCCGCGGGCTGAAGCAGTCGTCGTACCTGTCGGTGTAATGCACGGGCAGGGCGATATGCCGGCCCTGCCTGCCAAGGTTGGCCGAACCCGGTAGAGGGTTCGGCCAACCTTTTTGTTTATGCAATGGCCATGCTATGGTGGGGGCGGCATTGTCGCCGGCTTTTCACGAACGGAATCCCGATGGCCTCGTATACCGCCACCGTCGCCTGGCAGCGCGATGGGCAGATCTTTACCGACAACCGCTACAGCCGGGCCCATGTCTGGCGTTTTGATGGCGGCGTCGAGGTGCCGGCTTCGTCGTCACCCCATGTGGTGCCACTGCCGTATTCGAGCGAAGCGGCGATCGACCCGGAGGAGGCCTTCGTCGCCTCGCTGTCGAGCTGCCACATGCTGTGGTTCCTGTCGCTGGCGGTGGAGCAGGGCTGGACGGTGGACAGCTATCACGACGAGGCTGTCGGCAAGATGGCGCGCAATGCCGAGAAGAAATTGGCGATGACCGAGGTGGTGCTGCGCCCGCTGGTGGTGTTTGGCGGAGAGCATCAGCCAAGCCGGGAGCAGGTGGACTCGCTGCATCATGCGGCACACGAGGCTTGCTTCATTGCCAACTCAGTGAAGACCGAGGTGCGTTGCGAGCCGCGGTTTGCCGACTGAGCCGGATCGCTGCCTGAACGCGCACGATGGGTAAACAAAAACCGGGACCGCAGTCCCGGTTTTTTCATGACATGAAGTTGACTTACGGACGCTCGACCGCCAGTGCCACGCCCATGCCGCCGCCGATGCACAGCGTGGCCAGGCCTTTCTTGGCATCGCTGCGCTGCATTTCATGCAGCAGCGTTACCAGCACGCGGGCGCCGGATGCGCCGATCGGGTGACCCAGTGCGATTGCACCGCCGTTCACGTTGACCTTGGAAAGGTCCCACTTCAGCTCGCGGGTGACACCCAGAGCCTGGGCGGCGAACGCTTCGTTGGCCTCGATCAGGTCGAGGTCTTCGACGCTCCAGCCGGCCTTCGCCAGTGCCTTGCGGGTGGCGCTGACCGGGCCCATGCCCATGATTTCCGGCGCGCAGCCGGACAGCGCATAGCCACGCACCACGGCCAGCGGCTTCAGGCCCAGCTCCTTGGCCTTGTCGGCCGACATCATCAGCACAGCCGCGGCGCCGTCATTCAGGCCCGAGGCGTTGCCGGCGGTGACGGAACCATCCTTCTTGAAGGCCGGACGCAGCTTGCCCAGCCCTTCGGCGGTGGCACCGGCCTTGATGAACTCGTCGCGGGTAAAGGCAACCGGGTCGCCCTTACGCTGCGGCACCAGCACCGGCACGATCTCGGCGTCGAACTTGCCGGCAGCTTGGGCAGCTTCGGCGCGGTTCTGCGAAGCAGTAGCCAGCTGGTCCTGTTCTTCGCGGCTGATGCCGTATTTCTCGGCGATGTTCTCGGCAGTGATGCCCATGTGGTACTGGTTGTACACATCGGTCAGGCCGTCGTAGACCATGGTGTCGACCAGTTGGGTGTTACCCATGCGGAAGCCGTCGCGCGAACCCGGCAGGATGTGCGGGGACAGCGACATGCTTTCCTGGCCGCCGGCGATCACGATCTCGGCGTCACCGTTGGCGATGGCCTGGGCGGCGAGGTGGGTGGCGCGAAGGCCAGAGCCGCACACCACGTTCAGGGTGGTGGCCGGGGTGGTGACCGGCAGGCCAGCCTTGATCAGCGCCTGACGCGCCGGGTTCTGGCCGACGCCTGCGGTGAGCACTTGGCCGAGGATGACTTCAGAGACTTGTTCCGGGGCGAGGCCGGTGTCTTCCAGCAGAGCTTTGATTACGGTAGCGCCCAGCTCCGGGGCAGGAATCTTGGCAAGAGAGCCACCGAAGTTACCGATGGCAGTGCGGCGGGCGGCAACAATCACTACGTCTTGCATTGTGTTTCATCTCCGTATAGAGGGCGCCGGGTTGCCCCGGCGGGTCAGCTTGCTGGCGTCTTCGGCCAGCTTTGTTTGTTCAGTGCAGGTGAACCACCTGCGGTGCATAAGCCTTGGCGCGCACATAGGAACCCGGGGCCGGTAGCAGCGGCGGGAATTCCTTGTTGCCCTGGGCCTTCGGTGCGGCGACATGCTTGCCCGACTGCGGGGCGAGCCAGCTGTCCCAGTCCTTCCACCAGCTGCCCGGGCGGCTTTCCGCCCCTTCGAACCAGGCGTCCGGCGATTCCGGCAGGTTCTCATTCACCCAGTAGTTGCGCTTGTCCTTGGTCACCGGGTTAATCGAACCGGCGATGTGGCCCGAGGCACCCAGCACGAAGCGGCGGCTCGGTGCGCTGCTCAGGTATTTCAGACCGTTGAAGGCACCTTGCCACAGCACGATGTGGTCTTCACGGGCGGCGAACACATAGATCGGAATGTCGATCTTGCTAACGTCCACCGGCACACCGCACAGTGAGATGCTGCCAGGCTTCACCAGCGCATTGTTCATGTAGAACTGGCGCAGGAAGAAGGTGTGCATCGGCAGCGGCAGGTCGACCGCATCGTTGTTCCAGTACAAGAGGTCAAACGGCGGCGGGGTCTTACCGAGCAGGTAGTTGTTGACGACGTAGTTCCACACCAAGTCGTTGGCTCGCAGGCTGGCGAAGCTGCGGCCCAGCTCCTTGCCGCTGATGATGCCACCTTGGGCGAGCTTCGCTTCGCGGCTGGCGATAATATTGGGATCGACGTAGACCTTGATGTCGCCCGGCTCGGAGTGGTCGAGCAGCGAGGTCATGAAGGTAGCCGAGTCGAAGCAGTTGATGTTCTTGGCTTTCATCACAGCCAGGGAGGTGGCGAGGATGACGCCACCGATGCAGAAGCCCAACGCATTCATCGTAGGCTGCTTGGTGATCTTTTTCACCGCGTCGCTGGCGGCGATCACACCCTGCTCGATGTAGTTATCCCACGTGAAATGCTTCATCGCCGGCGTTGCCGAGCGCCACGAGATCAAGAACACCCGGTAACCCTGGGCGACGAAGTGGCGCACCATCGAGTTTTCCGGCTGCAGGTCCATCAGGTAGTACTTGTTGATGCACGGCGGCACGATCAAGAGCGGCTTCTCGTACACCTGCTCGGTGGTTGGGGTGTACTGGATCAGCTCGATCAGCTCGTTGCGGAACACCACCTCGCCCGGGGTGGTTGCAATGTTCACGCCGATCTCGAAGTGCGTCTCGTCCGACATCGAGATGTGGCCCTTCTGGATGTCGTCGACCATGTTCTTCATGCCTTCGACCAGGCTTTCGCCCTTGCTCTCGATGGCGCGCTTGATCACCTCGGGATTGGTCAGCATGAAGTTGGACGGGGCCATCGCATCGACGTACTGGCGGGTGATGAAGCTGATGCGTTCCTTGGTGTCGCCCTCGAGCTGTGCCTGGTCAACCAGCTCCAGCATCCATTTGGAGGTGAGCAGATAGCTCTGCTTCAGGAAGCTGTAGAACGGATGCTCGTCCCACTCCGGAGCCGCGAAGCGGCGGTCACCGCTCTTGGCCGCGGTGCCGTCTTGAGGCTTCTGGCCCAGGAAATTGAGCCACAGGCCGAGCTGTTGCTGGTAGAGCTCGGTCTGCAGGTTGACGAACTGGCTGGCGTTGCTGACCAGCTGTGCCCAGGCATCGGTCACCGAGGCGGGCGGCTGATCAGGCGTCTGCTGGCCCAGCGTCAGTGTGTTGACAAATTGCTGCATCCATTTCTGGTTGGCGGCGGTCAGGTTGTTGAAAAACGCCTCCAGCGAGGCGTGGGTATCCTGGCTCACAAACAGTCTCCTAGGCAAAACGCGGCAGCCTGCGCATGATGAAGCAGGCGCTGATATTCGAGCGGGTGGTTGGTTCCCGAACTGATACGAAAATCTAACAGCAATTTATGACAAATGCACGATTTGCCTGAGGGCACGCGACACAAGGCGGTAATCCGCTGTGCTGCACCTGCGTAGAGTTTTCCCCCTAATCGTTGCGTTTGGCAAGCGAAAATTAGGTTACGGGTCGTTGGTGCTGTTGATTGTCTGACAATTTTTGTGTGCAATGCAGCAAGACTTGAAAAATTTATTGGTGTCACCCAACTAAGGTTCGTGATGACGATCGTAGAAAGGAATTTGCTCCATGCGATTTGACAAACTGACCACCAAGTTCCAGCAGGCCATCCAGGATGCGCAGAGTCTGGCCGTTGCGAACGACAACCCCTATATCGAGCCGCAGCATCTGTTGGTCGCTATGCTCGACGACACCGACAGCGGCGTCGGCAGCCTGTTGGCTCGCGCCGGCGTCAACGTGGCCGGCCTGCGCCATGCGCTGAAGAGCGCGATCGATCGCCTGCCGCGCGTGCAGGGCACCGGTGGCGAGATTACCGTGTCGCGCGAGCTGGGCAATCTGCTCAATCTGACCGACAAGGCGGCGATGAAGCGCGGCGATGCTTATATCGCCAGTGAGTTGTTCCTGCTGGCGCTGCTCGAAGACAAGGGCGAGGCCGGCCGGCTGTTCAAGGAGCACGGCGCATCGGCCCAGGCGCTGAACGCCGCGATCGACGCGGTGCGCGGTGGCGCTACGGTGGAAAACGCCGATGCGGAGAGCCAGCGCGAGGCGCTGAAGAAGTACACGCTCGACCTGACCGAGCGGGCGCGCGAAGGCAAGCTCGACCCGGTGATCGGTCGCGATGACGAGATTCGTCGTGCGATCCAGGTGCTGCAGCGTCGCACCAAGAACAACCCGGTGCTGATCGGCGAGCCGGGTGTCGGCAAGACCGCTATCGTCGAGGGCCTGGCGCAGCGCATCGTCAACGGCGAGGTGCCGGAGTCGCTGAAGCACAAGCGCCTCTTGGTGCTGGACCTGGCCGCGCTGATCGCCGGCGCGAAGTTTCGCGGCGAGTTCGAGGAGCGCCTGAAGGCGGTGCTGAACGACCTGGCCAAGGACGACGGCAACACGCTGATTTTTATCGACGAAATCCACACCCTGGTTGGCGCCGGCAAGGCCGAGGGCGCGATGGATGCGGGCAATATGCTGAAACCGGCGCTGGCGCGCGGCGAGCTGCACTGCCTGGGCGCGACCACGCTTGACGAGTACCGCAAGTACATCGAGAAGGACGCCGCGCTGGAGCGCCGCTTCCAGAAGGTGCTGGTCGACGAGCCGTCGGTGGAGAGCACCATCGCCATCCTGCGCGGTCTGCAGGAGCGTTATGAGATCCACCACGGTGTGGACATCACCGACCCGGCGATCGTGGCTGCTGCCGAGCTCTCCCACCGCTACATCACCGACCGCTTTCTGCCGGACAAGGCGATCGACCTGATCGACGAGGCGGCGAGCAAGATCAAGATGGAACTCGACTCCAAACCGGAGGAGATGGACAAGCTCGACCGTCGTCTGATCCAGCTGAAGATCGAACGCGAGGCGGTGAAAAAGGAAACCGACGAGGCGTCGAAGAAGCGGCTGTTGCTGATCGAGGAAGAGATCGAGGCACTGTCGCGCGACTATGCTGACCTCGAGGAGATCTGGAAGGCCGAGAAGGCCAGTGCCCAGGGCAGCCAGAGCATCAAGGAGGAGATCGACAAGCTCAAGGTGCAGATGGAGGATCTGAAGCGCAAGGGCGACTGGCAAGGCTTGGCCGAACTGCAGTACGGCAAGCTGCCGCAGCTGGAGGCGCGCCTGAAGGAAGCCGAGGCAGCCGGTGACGGCGAGAAGAAGCCGAACCGTCTCCTGCGCACTCAGGTGGGGGCCGAGGAAATCGCCGAGGTGGTGTCGCGGATGACCGGTATCCCGGTAGCCAAGATGCTGGAGGGCGAGCGCGACAAGCTCTTGAAGATGGAGGAGGTGCTGCATTCACGCCTGGTCGGCCAGGATGAGGCGGTGCATGCGGTGTCCGACGCGATCCGCCGCAGCCGTTCGGGGCTGGCCGATCCGAACAAGCCTTATGGCTCCTTCCTGTTCCTCGGCCCGACCGGGGTGGGCAAGACCGAGCTGTGCAAGACGCTGGCGAGCTTCCTGTTCGACAGCGAGGACCACCTGATCCGCATCGATATGTCCGAGTACATGGAGAAGCACTCGGTGGCACGTCTGATCGGTGCGCCGCCGGGCTATGTCGGTTACGAGGAGGGCGGCTATCTGACCGAGCAGGTGCGTCGCAAGCCGTACAGCGTGATCCTGCTCGACGAGGTGGAGAAGGCGCACCCGGACGTGTTCAACATCCTCTTGCAGGTGTTGGACGACGGCCGCTTGACCGATGGCCAGGGGCGCACGGTGGACTTCAAGAACACCGTGGTGGTGATGACCTCGAACATCGGCAGCCAAGTGATCCAGACGATGGATACCGATGACTACCAAGTGATCAAGTTGGCGGTGATGGCCGAGGTGAAGAATCACTTCCGGCCGGAGTTCATCAACCGGATTGACGAGGTGGTGGTGTTCCACGCGCTCGACGAGAAGCATATCAAGTCGATCGCTCGCATCCAGCTCAAGGGCCTGGAGGCGCGTCTGGCCAAGCTGGAGCTATCGCTGCAGGTCACCGACGCCGCGCTCGACGAGCTGTCCCAGGCCGGTTTCGACCCGGTATACGGCGCGCGGCCGCTGAAGCGGGCGATTCAGAGCGAGATCGAGAACCCACTTGCCAAGGCGATCCTGACCGGCAGGTACCCGCCGAAGGCGACGGTGCTGATCGACGCGAAGAACGGCGAGCTGGTCTTCGAGTGAGCTGTCCGCTTTGGCCGCAGAGGCGGCCAAGCCAGAGAGCCCCCAGACGGGGGCTCTTTTTTATGGAAGTGTCGGCCTGCATCGTGAAGAGGGGGAGAGCAAGAATCGGATTGCCCTGCTGCAATGGATCGGCAACACTCATCGCCTTGTCCAGCCGTCCGGAAGAAACCCATCGTGCCCGATTTTGTCGTTCCACTGCCGCCGGCGTTCCGCCGCAGCGAAGTGCTGGCCTTTCACGGTCGCGACCCCTTGCAACTGGCCGAGCGGGTAGACGGCGGGAGGCTTAGGAAAGGGCTGTTGTTGGACGGTCAGGCTGGCGTGCTGACCATCGAGCTGGGCGAGGAGGTGGCGTTGTGTCGTTTCGACGGTGACGGACGCGGAGAGGGGGCGGATGTGGCGAGGCTCACCGGCATCGTTGAGCGAATGCTCGGGCTGCACCTGGAGCCGCGGCAATTCGAAACCCGGTTTTGCGACGACTCACTACTCGGGTCGCTGATCGCGCGCCAGCCGGGGTTGCGCATCCCGCAGGCCGCGACCGCCTTCGAGGCACTGACCTGGGCAATCACCGGCCAGCAAATCAACCTCGCTTTCGCTATTACCTTGCGGCGGCGACTGATCGAGCGCGCGGGGCGCAGACATTCGAGCGGGCTGTGGTGCTACCCGCAGGCGGAGCAACTGGCCGATCTGACGCCGGAAGAATTGGGTGAACTCAAGTTCACTCGGGCCAAGAGCGAGACACTGGTGCGTGTGGCGCGGCAGGTGGCAGCGGGAGAGCTGGATCTGGAGGCGTTGGCCGGCTGTGACCCGATGACCGCCGAGCGGCAGTTGACGGCGGTTAAGGGTATTGGCCCGTGGACCGCTCACTATACCTTGCTGCGCGGCTTGGGCATGGCCGACTGCTCGCTGCACGGTGATGTGGCGGTGCGCAATGCGCTAACGACATTGACTGGCAGTGAAGGGAAGCTGACGGTGACCGACGCGGAACGGGTGCTCGGTCGCTATGCGCCATTTCGCTCGCTGGCTGCGGCCCACCTGTGGGCGAGCCTCAGCAAGAGCGAGGCTTGAGCGCTCGGCTCAGTCTTCCAGCAGTTGGCGCAACACCTTGTCGAGGACGGCGGAGATGCCGTCGCGGTTCAGCTGCGGGTGCGACACTCCACGGCAGTTGAGGCCTTCGAACAGCGCGATCATCACGTCGATGCGAGCATCGAGATCGGTTGCCGGTAGCGGTGGCAAGCCGCGTTGGCGGCGACCGTTCTCGATCGTCTCGCCCAGCAGCTTCCGGCCAATCGCGTCCTTTGTGCGGGTGATCTTGGCGACTTCCGGGTTGCGCGATGATTCGGCCAGGATCTCCAGCTGCAGCGCTGAATCGCGCGCGTCGGTATGCGTGTCGATGTCGACGGCAACCCGGTTGAGTATGGCCTTGATGATGTCTTCTGCGTTTCTGAAGCCTTCCAGTATTTCGATAATGCGCACAAGGTCGCGATCGACGATCGCGGCAATGATTGCTTCCTTGTTTTCGAAGTAGTGGTAGATGTGACCGACGCTCATGCCGGCTTCGCGGGCGATCTGTGCCATGCCGGCGCTATGAAAACCGTGTCGGCGAAAACAGTCGGCGGCGGCGTCGAGCACCTGCTGGCGGCGCAATGTCGCACTTTCACGCTCGCATCGCCCTGGATTCGGAACCATTTGACCCTCCTGACGGTCTTTTTTGTGTTTATGTAGTACCGTGCGTAATTAATCGCTTGTCAATCTAGTTGCCGCAATCTTAGAATGCTCATTCTAGAATGATCGTTCATTCTAATTTGAATTCGCCGTTCTTCCAAATAACCCGTCGTCGCGAAAGCACCGGAGCCCGACTGGCTCGGTGTTGACAAAGCATGTGATAACGCAGGCGACTTTGTGGGTGGTGACCGTTCCGGGGGTGACCGGGCGGTCTTGTCGTTTTTTCAGTTGAGGTAGCTTATGCAGAGTGGAACAAGACGCGCATTGTTTGCCGTCGGCCTGATCGCCGGCAGCATCGCGCTGGCGGGCTGCGGCAAATCCGTCGCCGCCAACGCGCCGGCGGCGACCGGGCCGGTCGAGGTCGGCGTGGTGACGATCCAGCCGCAGCGTGTCGCACTGACCAGCGAGCTGGCGGGGCGCACCGCGCCGTATATGGTGTCGGAGGTGCGTCCGCAGGTCGGTGGTCTCATCCAGAAGCGCCTGTTCAAGGAAGGTGGCGACATCAAGGCTGGCCAGGTGCTCTACCAGATCGATCCGGCGAGCTACCAGGCTGCCTATGACAGCGCGAAGGCCGCCCTCGACAAGGCGCGCGCCAATCTGGGCTCGATCAAGCTCAAGGCCGACCGCTACAAGGAGCTGGTGTCGATCAACGCCGTGTCCAAGCAGGACTTCGACGATGTGAGCGCCTCGCTGAAGCAGGCAGAGGCCGACGTCGCCTCGGCCAAGGCGGCGGTCGATAACGCGCGCATCAACCTCGATTACACCCGTATCACGGCGCCAATCTCCGGGCGTATCGGCCGCTCGTCGGTGACCCCGGGCGCCTTGGTTACCGCCAATCAGACGGTAGCGCTGTCCACCGTGCAGCAGCTCGACCCGATCTATGTCGACGTGACGCAGGCCAGCGCCCAGGTGCTCAAGCTCAAGCGCGAGTTGGCCGAAGGTCAGCTGCAGAATGACGGCGAAAACGGCGCCAAGGTGAAGCTGACGCTGGAAGACGGCAGCAGCTATCCCCTGGAGGGCCGTCTCGAGTTGTCCGAGGTGACCGTCGATCAAGGCACCGGCAGTATCACGCTGCGCGCGGTGTTCCCGAATCCGAAGCATGAGCTACTGCCGGGCATGTACGTGCGTGCGCAACTGGTCGAGGGCGTGAAGAACGAGGCGATCCTGGCGCCGCAACAGGGCGTAACCCGAGACAACAAGGGTGGGGCAACCGCGATGGTGGTGAGCAAGAACGGCAAGGCCGAGCTGCGCCAGTTGACCACCAGCCGCGCGATCGGTGCCAGCTGGCTGGTGACTTCGGGTCTCAATGCCGGTGATCAGCTGATCGTGGAAGGCCTGCAGAAGATCAAACCAGGGGCGCCGGTGAAGCCGGTGGCCGCGACCAACCTGACCGCGGTGCAAGCCACGCCTGTCAAGCCGGCCGCCTCGGCGCCGGTGGCGGGTTAAGGCGGGAGAGACGCATGTCTAGATTCTTTATCGACCGGCCGATCTTCGCCTGGGTGATCGCGATCGTGATCATGCTGGCGGGCGCCTTGTCGATCTTCAGCCTGCCGGTGTCGCAGTACCCGGCGATTGCCCCGCCGTCAGTGTCGATCACCGCCACCTATCCGGGCGCGTCGGCCAAGACGCTGGAAGACACCGTGACCCAGGTGATCGAACAGCAGATGAACGGCATCGACAACCTGATGTACATGGCGTCGACCAGTGATTCGTCCGGGGCCGCGACCATCACGCTGACCTTCAAGGCCGGCACCAGCCCGGACATCGCGCAGGTTCAGGTGCAGAACAAGCTGCAGCTGGCGACGCCGCTGTTGCCGCAGGAAGTGCAGCAACAGGGTATCCGGGTGGCCAAGGCGACCAAGAACTACCTCTTGATCATCGGCCTGGTATCGACCGATGGCAGCATGAACAAGAACGACCTGGGCGACTACATTTCGGCCAATATCAAGGACCCGATCAGTCGTCTGCCGGGCGTTGGCGACATCCAGGTGTTCGGCTCGCAGTACGCGATGCGGATCTGGCTGGACCCGAACAAGCTCAATAGCTACCAGCTGACCGCGCTGGATGTCAGCAGCGCGATCAGCGCGCAGAACGTGCAGGTGTCGGCCGGCCAATTGGGCGGCGCCCCGGCGGTACCGGGCCAGCAGCTCAATGCGACCATCACTGCACAGACCCGTCTGCAGACGCCTGAGCAGTTCGGCAACATCCTCTTGAAGGTGACCCCGGACGGCTCCAAGGTGCTGCTGAAGGACGTGGCGCGGATGGAACTGGGTGGTGAGGACTACTCGGTCCTGAGCCGCTACAACGGCAAGCCGGCATCGGGTCTCGCGATCAAGCTCGCAAGCAATGCTAACGCGCTCGACACCGCCAACGCGGTGCGCGCCAAGATGGACAATCTGCAGAAGTTCTTCCCTCCGTCGCTGAAGGTGGTCTACCCGTACGACACCACCCCGTTCGTGAAGCTGTCGATCCACGAAGTGGTGAAGACCTTGGTCGAAGCGATCGTGCTGGTGTTCTTGGTGATGTACCTGTTCCTGCAGAACTTCCGCGCGACGCTGATCCCCACCATCGCGGTACCGGTGGTGCTCTTGGGCACCTTCGGGGTGCTGGCGGCGTCCGGCTTCTCGATCAACACGCTGACGATGTTCGGCATGGTGCTCGCCATCGGCCTGTTGGTGGACGATGCGATCGTGGTGGTGGAGAACGTCGAGCGGGTGATGAGCGAGGAGGGCTTATCGCCTAAGGAAGCGACCCGCAAGTCGATGGGCCAGATCACCGGCGCGCTGGTCGGCATCGCGCTGGTGCTGTCGGCGGTATTCGTGCCGATGGCGTTCTTCGGCGGCTCCACCGGTGCGATCTATCGCCAGTTCTCGATCACCATCGTGTCGTCGATGGCGCTGTCGGTGCTGGTGGCGCTGGTGCTGACCCCGGCCTTGTGCGCGACCATGCTCAAGCCGATCGCCAAGGGCCATCACGCGGTCGATACCGGCTTCTTCGGCTGGTTTAACCGTACCTTCGATGCCAGCAACGCGCGCTACCAGTCGGTGGTGGGGCGGATGCTCGCCAAGAGCGGCCGCTACCTGATCATCTACGGCGCAATCATCGGCATCATGGTGTTCCTGTTTATGCGCATGCCGACCGCGTTTCTGCCGGACGAAGACCAGGGCATCTTGTTCAGTAACGTGGAGCTGCCGGTCGGCGCCACCCAAGAGCGCACGCTGCGGGTGATCGAGCAGGCCGAGAACCACTTCCTGAAGGACGAGAGCAAGTCGGTCGAGTCGGTGTTCTCGGTGGTGGGCTTCAGCTTCGCCGGCCGCGGCCAGAACATGGGCCTGACCTTCGTGAAGCTGAAGGACTGGGACGAGCGTAACTCACCCGACCAGAAGGTCGGTGCGATCGCCGGCCGCGCGATGGCTGCATTCGGCAAGATCAAGGACGCGATGGCGTTTGCGTTTGCTCCGCCGGCGGTGATGGAGCTGGGTAACGCTACCGGTTTCGACCTGCAGCTGCAGGACCGCGGTGGCGTCGGCCACGAAAAGCTGATGGAAGCACGCAACATGCTGCTTGGCATGGCCAAGCAGAGCAAGGACGTCGTCGCGGTGCGCCCCAACGGCATGAACGACAACCCGCAGTACAAGATCGACATCGACCAGGAAAAGGCGTCGGCGCTGGGCCTGTCGCTGACAGACATCAACAAGACCCTGGCGACCGCCTGGGGTGGCTCTTACGTCAACGACTTTATCGACAAGGGTCGGGTAAAGAAGGTCTATCTACAGGCCGATGCGCCGTTCCGGATGCTGCCGGAGGACGTCGACAAGTGGTACGTGCGTAACAACAAGGGCGAGATGGTGCCGTTCTCGGCGTTCTCGACCGCGCGTTGGACCTACGGCTCGCCGAAGTTGGAACGCTACAACGGTATCTCTTCGGTCGAAATCCTTGGCTCGCCGGCGCCGGGCAAGAGTACCGGCCAGGCGATGCGGGCGATGGAAGACATGATCGCCAAGTTGCCGGCGGGCATCGGCTACGAGTGGACTGGCCTCTCGTATGAGGAGAAAGCGTCCGGCTCGCAGGCGCCGGCACTGTACGCGATTTCGCTGTTGGTGGTGTTCCTGTGCCTGGCCGCGCTGTACGAAAGCTGGTCGATTCCGTTCTCGGTGATGCTGGTGGTGCCGCTCGGCGTGGTCGGCGCACTGCTGGCCGCGAGCCTGCGCGGTCTGCCGAATGACGTGTACTTCCAGGTTGGCCTGCTGACCACGATCGGTCTGTCGGCGAAGAACGCGATCCTGATCGTCGAGTTCGCCAAGGAGTTGCACGAGCAGGGCAAGGGCTTGGTCGAAGCCACGCTGGAGGCGGTGCGGATGCGTCTGCGCCCGATCCTGATGACCTCGATCGCGTTCCTGCTTGGCGTGCTGCCGCTGGTGATCGCGCATGGCGCCGGCTCCGGCAGCCAGAACGCGATCGGTACCGGCGTGGCCGGCGGCATGATCAGCGCTACCGCACTGGCGATCTTCTTCGTGCCGGTGTTCTTCGTGGTGGTGCACAAGCTGTTCAAGATCGATGACAAGGCACCCAAGGGGAAAGCCCCGGCGGAGCCGGCAACGGCCGAGGAGTAACAAGATGATTCGAACCACACTGAGCCTGGCCGTGCTCGCCGCCCTGCTGACCGGCTGCGGCACGCTGGCCCCGGACTACTATCGCCCGGCCTCGCCGGTGCCGACTAGCGTGTCCGGTCCTGCGTATAAAGCGGGTAATGGTGATGCCAAGCTGTTCGCTGCCACGACCTGGCGCGACTACTTCAACGACGCCAAGCTGCAGCAGCTGATCCAGCTCTCGCTCGACAACAACCGCGACCTGCGAGTGGCGGCACTGAACATCGAGAAGGCTCGCGCGGAGTACCAGATCCAGCGTGCCGATCTGTTCCCGAGCATCGACGCCAGTGGCAGCGGTATTGGCAAACGCACGCCGGCCAGCCTGTCGAGCACCGGCCAGACGATGGTCTCGCACAGCTACAGCGCGAACCTCGGCTTCTCTTCATACGAACTCGACTTCTTCGGCCGGGTGCGCAGCCTAACGAACGCGGCGCTCGAGCAGTACCTCGCCACTGAAGAAGCGCGCAACAGCACCCAGATCAGCCTGATCGCCGAGGTGGCCAATGCCTACCTGACGCTCGGTGCCGACCACGAGCAGTTGAAGCTCGCGCAGGATACGCTGACCAGCCAGCAGTCTTCGTTCCAGCTGACCCAGCGCAGTTTCGAGCTGGGGGTGGCATCGGAGCTGGATCTGCGCCAGGCGCAGACCAGCGTCGAGACCGCCCGGGTCGACGTGGCGCGCTACACCGGCCTGGTCGCGCAGGACGAGAACGCGCTGACGCTGCTGGTGGGCGCGGCCGTGCCGCCGGATCTGCAGCCGGTCGCCGAGGTCGACACCGTCACTGCGGTGCAGGACGTGCCGGCGGACATCCCATCCGAGGTGCTGCAGCGCCGTCCCGATATCCAACAGGCCGAACACCTGCTGAAGTCGGCCAATGCCAATATCGGCGCGGCGCGGGCGGCGTTCTTCCCCAGCATCACCCTGACCGGTTTGGCCGGCAGCGCCAGTGCGCGGCTGTCCGATCTGTTCAAGGCCGGTGCGGGGGCCTGGAGCTATATCCCGCAGGTCAACCTGCCGATCTTCGACGGCGGTCGCAACCTCGCCAACCTGGATGTGGCCAAGATCGAGGAGAAGATCGCGGTGGCACAGTACGAGAAGTCGATCCAGAGTGCGTTCCGCGAAGTGGCCGATGCCTTGGCTACCCGTGGCACCATCGACGACGAGCTAACCGCCCAGCAGGCGTTGGTGGATGCGACCAACCGCAGCTACACGCTGTCGGACGCGCGCTACCGCAAGGGGGTGGACAGCTACCTGAACGTGCTCGACGCACAGCGTTCGCTGTACAGCGCCCAGCAGAACCTGATCTCCATCCGCCTGGCACGCCAGACCAACCTGGTGACGCTGTACAAGGTGTTTGGCGGCGGCTGGCAGCAGGCGCCTGCCGCCAATGTTCCGGCCAAGGCCGGCTGAGCGATGGCTCGGCCAATGTCAAAGCCCGCCATATGGCGGGCTTTTTTTCTATGTAGGGGGCTTTGATGGGTCGCCGTGGCTTTTGCCAGTAAGTCCCTGGTTTTTCAGCTTATTGGTGCAATGGCGGATAAGTGTAAATTATTTGTAAGCAGGGTCATGAGGCTCTGCCGGCGGCCGATAAGGGCTGAAGCGACGAATTTGCCTCAGGAGGCGCCGCCATGAACCTATCCAGTATCTCCACGTTGCCGTCCTATGTTTCGCCATATACTTCTTTCACTTCGAGTTCCGTCTCCACTGCGAGCAGTACCGCGGACAGCAGTACGAGTGCGCCGGGCCTCGATAATAGCCTCAGTACCGATACGGCAGCGGCGCAGAGTTTGGCGGTGATGGCGACCAATTTGCGGCGTCTGCCAGCGTCATTGATGGACTCTCCAATTCCTCCAGTTCGAACGACAGCGTGACCAGTGTGCTCAGTAGTCTGATCAGTGCTGTGCAGCAGAACCGGACGTGGTCTCAGCTGGCCGCGAACGGAGCATCCACCAATGGCGCGGGGAGTCTGGTGAGTGAGGTCTCTGGCAGCAGCGATTCGAGCAGTGCCGGCTCCGCTGTCACGGACACGAGTTCCACCGGCGTCAGCAGTGCAGTCGATGGGAGCGGTACCGACGCAACGACAGGCAGTGCGACGGCCTCAGGGGGTCTACGATGCAAGTGGCAATCTGCAGTCAGCGTCCAGTTTCAATTACGTGCCGGGCGATACCAACGCCAACTGGGCTCAGATCATCCAGGCCGATCCGAGCCTGGCGAGCGATGCGGCGGGGTTTGAACTGCAACAAGGTATCGTCAGTACTTTGGCATGAATGAGGACGTTGGTCGGTTTGGTCAACGTGGTTTGGTTATAGCGGCCCTGCGGGGCCGCTATTTTTTTATGCCGGCAAGATGGTCTGCCGCCAGGCGTCCGGCAGGCTGGCGGTGAGGGTGGCCACGTATTCGGCGGTGCGCGGTTGGCGCGGCCGGGTGAACAGCTCGCGGGCGTTGCCGCTTTCCACCACCTGGCCCGCCTCGAGGAACACCACTTGGTCGGCGATGCTGGCGGCCAGGCGCAGGTCGTGGGTGGCCATCAGCATGGTCATGCCGTCGGTGGCTAGCTGCTTGAGCACCTCCACGACCTCTGCGGCCAGCTCCGGGTCGAGCGCCGAGGTCGGCTCGTCGCACAGCAGCACCCGCGGCGCCGGCGCCAGCGCGCGGGCGATCGCCACGCGCTGTTGCTGGCCACCGGACAGCGTGGACGGCCAGGCATCGGCCTTGTGCGCCAGCCCGACCTTGTCGAGCAGCACGCCAGCGCGCTGGCGCGCCCGCGCCTTGTCCCATTTCTGCACGGTGAGCAGTCCCTCCATCACGTTGGCGATCACTGTCTGGTGTGGAAACAGCTGGAAGTTCTGGAACACCATGCCGGTCTGGCGGCGCACCTGCTGCACCGCCTCGCGGCGTGGCGCGGCATGGGCGGAGAAGCGGATCTGCGCCTCGCCCAGCTGCAGTTCGCCGCCATGCGGCAGCTCCAGCAGGTTCACGCAGCGCAACAGCGTGCTCTTGCCACTGCCGGACGGGCCGATCAGCGCGGTGACCTGGCCCTCGGCGATGGCGAGGTCGACGCCCCTCAGCACCTGTTGCGGGCCGAAATGCTTGTCGATGGCGGTAAGGCGGATCATGCGCGGGCTCCTAGGGCGAGGGCATGTTGACCGAAGCGCTGTTCCAGCCGGCCCTGCAGCGCGGACAGCACCGAGCTGAACAGCAGGTAGATCAGCGCCGTTTCGGTGTATAGGATCAGTGGCTCGTAGGTGACCGCAGCGATGCGCTGGGCGGCCTGGAAGATTTCCGGCACGGTCAGCACCGCGGCGAGCGAAGTGTCCTTGATCAGCGAGATGAAACTGTTGGACAGCGGTGGCACTGCCACCCGCGCCGCCTGCGGCAGCACGGTGCGGCGCATCGCCTGGGACCCGCTCATCCCGATTGAATAGGCGGTCTCCCACTGGCCCTTGGGCACCGATTCGATCACCGCGCGGATCACCTCAGAGGTGTAGGCGCCGACATTAAGCACGAAGCCGAGCAGTGCGGCCGGGAACGGGTCGAACACGATACCGACCGAGGGTAGGCCGTAGAAGATCACGAACAGCTGCACCAACAGCGGTGTGCCGCGGATCAGCCAGACATAGAAATGCACCACCGCGACCAGCGGGGCGGGGCCGAACAGCCGAACCAGCGCCAGCACGAAGCCGAGCGACAGGCCGCCGGCAAAGGACAGCAAGGTTAGCGGCACGGTAAAGACCAGCCCGGCATAGAGCAGGGGCCAGAACGATTCGGCCATCAGTTGCAACCAGTGGGGCATGCGACAGACTCAATTGACAGCCCGACCGCAGGAGCCGGGCGGGAACAGACGGGAAGGGCGCCCGTGGGCGCCGGAGGTTCTTACTGCGACACGTCCTCGCCGAAGTATTTACGCGAGATCTTCAGATAGGTGCCGTCGGCCTTGATGCCGGCCAGCGCCTGGTTGATCGCCGCCTGCAGCTCCGGGTTGCCCTTGCGGATGATCACGCCGGAGTAGTCGGCGTTGCTCTCGGTGGCAACGATCTTCACCTTGGCATCCGGCTTGTGCTTCTTGAAGTCGAGGAAGGACAGGCTGTCGTTGACGGTGGCGTCGACGCGGCCCGAGGTCAACAGGTCGATCGACTCGTTGAAGCCCTGCACGCCGACCAGCTCGGCGCCGTTGGCCTGGGCGAGCTTGCCGAAGTTGCTGGTCAGAGTGTTGGCGGATTTCTTGCCCTTCAGGTCGGCGAAAGTCTTGATCGCGCTGGTGTCGGTTCTGACGATCAGCACTGCCTTCGAGGCGATGTAGGGGGTGGAGAAGTCGTACTTGGCCTTGCGCGCCTCAGTGATCGCCACTTGGTTAATCACCGCGTCGTAGCGGTTGGCGTCGAGGCCGGCGATCAGCCCGTCCCACTTGCCCTCGACGAACTGGGCCTTCACGCCCAGGCGCTTGGCGATGGCTTGGCCGATTTCCACGTCGAAGCCGACCAGCGCGCCGCTGGCATCGTGGTAGGTGTAGGGGGCATAAGTGCCCTCGGTGCCGATCTTGAACACGCCAGCGACCTTGATCTGCTCCAGGCCGGTCTGGGCGTGGGCGGCGCCGGCGAAGGCGAGTGCTAGGGCGGCGACGGTCAGCGTGGTGCGGACGGGTTTCTGCATGTTCGGTGCTCCGGTTAGGGAAGAGAGAGGCCGGCCTGGCGGGTGGCACGGCGGTTGAGGAGCACTGTAACAATCCGTCTAATATCTCAACAAGTTATATAAATTGATGTATTAATGGCATAAAAATATAACAATATGAAGCGATGTTGGCGGTGGCTCGGAGGGAAGTCGTCCGTCCACCGTCACCGCGCGCGGCGGGCCGAGATCGGTGCGCCGATGCTGGCCGTCTGGGAAACGACCGTCAAGCGCACCGTCGCGGTGAGGTTGGTGTGGATGGCGTCTACAGGAACAGGAAGAAACCGTCAGCGAAGTAGGTGAGGCCCAGTGCGCCAAGCGGCAGGGCGGCCAGCCACAGCGCGCGGCGCTTGAACAGGCCGGCGATCGACGAGATCAGGATGGCAATCTGCAGGAAGATCACCGCGATGCCGAACGGCTGGCTGTGACGCTGCGCTTCGTCGCGCTGCTGCTCCAGCGTCCGCGCCTTGTTCTGCAGGTCATTGCGCTCCTGGGTGTAGCGCTGCAGCTTTTTGCTGTAGTCGGCGACTAGGGCCTGGTAGCGCTGGCGGGTGCTGTCTGGCGTATTGTCGGGCAGCGTTTCCAGTTCCAGTGCCAGCTTGTCGCGCTGCATTTCATACAGATTGGCCTTGACGCTCTTGGACTGGTAATAGGCCCATTGGTCGGAGGCCTGCGCCTGGCTGATCACGCCACGGGTGGAGTAGCCGCCGCCTTTGAACGTCGAGAGGGTGGCACACACCGCCAGGATTACGGTGGTCAGCGCCAGGTGGTTCAGCCAGGGTTCTTTCTTCTCTTCTGCCATGGTTGGGTGCGGGTAGTGGAGAAACGGGCGGCGGGCAGGGTATTGTCCGCCGCATGAAAAAAGGGCGCGATTGCGCGCCCCCAGAATAAGGTCCAAGCGACCGTTCGGCCAGGCTTACGGCTTGCGGTATTCCGCCACCGGCCACAGCGGGATGCCGCCGCGCGGGGTGAAACGACCTTCGACCTTGATCCACTTGGGCTGCAAAAGGTTCACCAGATCGTTGCAGATGCGGCAGATGCACGCTTCGTGGAACTCGCCGTGCATGCGGAACGAGCCGAGGTAGAGCTTCAGCGATTTCGACTCGACGCACCATTCGTCCGGCTGCATGTCGATGACGATAGTGGCGAAGTCAGGCTGGCCGGTCACCGGGCACAGGCTGGTGAATTCCGGGCAGGTCATGTTCAGCGTGCCGGTCACGCCGTTCGGGTTGATCTCGCTCTTGCTGAACGGGTTGGGGAAGCGCTCAAGCAGTGAGGCATCCGGTTCGTCGTAGCGGTACTCGGTCTTCTTGTTGCCGAGGGCTTGCAGATTGTCGTGCAGGTTCATTGTCAATTCCTTGTCTATTCAGTGGCTGAAGTCACCAACAAAACTCATCGTTGCGAGCCTGGAGCCAGGCACTCTGTCGTAGACGGTAGAGAGTGCAGCAGGGCGGCGCCGGTTTTGTCAGTGACGCTCAGCGGATGCCGGTCATCTTGTGCGTTTGCAGCGACAGCCGCCATTGCGGGTGCTGCAGGCAGTAGTCAATCGCAGCTACGGTGTTGTCGCGCTGCGTCGGACTGTCCATCGGCTGCAGGTAGAAGTTTGCGAAGTCGAGGTCGGCGAAAGTCTCGGGCAGCGCATCGAGCTGTGGGTAGACCAGTTTAAGCTCGTGTCCCGACGTCTGCTTGAGCGGGTTGGCGCCCTTTGGGCTGACGCACAGCCAGTCGATGCCCGCAGGGGCGGCGATGGTGCCGTTGGTCTCGACCGCGATGTCGAAACCGACCGCGTGCATTGCGTCGATCAGTGCGCTGTCGAGCTGCAGCAGTGGCTCGCCACCGGTGAACACCACACAGGGCTTGCCGCCGTGGCCGCGCCACTCGCTGGCGATGCGTTCAGCCAACGCTGCCGCGTCGGTGAACTTGCCGCCGTCCGGGCCGGTGCCGATAAAGTCGGTATCACAGAAGCGGCACAAGGCGCTGGCGCGGTCCTCTTCGCGGCCGCTCCACAGATTGCAGCCGGCAAAGCGGCAGAACACCGCTGGGCGGCCGGCTTGGCCGCCTTCGCCCTGCAGCGTGTAGAAGATTTCTTTTACCGTGTAAGTCATCGCATTGCTCCCAGGCGCAGTCGGGCGCCTTCGTGCTCGTTCTCGAACAGGTCGATCTGTGCGAGTTCCGGCAGTTCGGCATGCAGCCCGGCGGCGATCCAACGGGCGATGCCGGCACAGTCGTGCGCGTCGATGCCGGGCAGTGTATCGAGCGCATGGTGGTCGAGCTGACGATACAGCGGCGCGAACAGCGCTTTCACCTCGGCGAAGTCGCGCAGCCAGCCGCTGTCGGCATCGGGCGTGCCAGCCAGATACAGCCGTACCAGATAGCTGTGACCGGTGTAGCGGCCGGCTTCATCGAACGGCTTGGCCGCCTCGAAGCGCTGCTCCTTCCAGATGGTGTAGCCGGCTGCATCGCGGCGGCTGCCGGCGGTGGCGGTCTCGAACACCTCGACGGCGCTGATGGCCGGCAGTGTGTCGCCCAGCCGTTGCCACAGCCAGTCGGAGAGCACTTCGCTGGTCGGGTTGGCGAGGCCGGGCAGCTCGTTCAGATAACGGTGCTGCAGTTGGTTGAACAACGGCTGCCAGGCAGCGGCCAGCTCCGCATCGGAACAGGCAAGGGCATCGGCGACAAGCCGGACGCCGAAGCCGTGGCCATGCAACCGGCCGCACTGGTGGCCGTGAGGCACGTGCGGCAACTGGTGCGCTGCCTCGAAGCCGGTCGACAGCCAGCGCTGCGCGCTGCCGTCGGTGTCGAGCTCAATGCCCCGGCTCGGCGCCGAGCGCAGTGTCAGTCGCGCCGGCGCGCGCAGGCGGTCGGCGATCCCGGTGACCAGTGCCAGGTCATCCGGCTCGGGCAGCAAGCTGTTGAGATCGCGGTAGTCGAGTGGCGCGCAGACGTCGTTCAGGCGCTGGCGTAGCGTAGCCAACCCCAGTTCGGTACTTTCCGCAGTCACGAAAAAGCTATGGCCATGCGGCCGGCTGGCTGGCCCATCGGCCTGGCTCAGGCGGCGTGCGGCCTCGAAGCCGCACGTAGCAAGATGGGTGATGCGCATCTCAGGCTCCGGTGGTCCGGACGACAAGCGGGTCGGCAATGCCGGCCTCGGCGAAGCCCTTGGCGCGCAGTTCGCACGAGGCGCAGTGACCGCACGGCGGTACTTCACCGTTGTAGCAGGTGTGGCTGTACGCCAGCGCTTTCATCGCGCCGACTTCCTGAGCGAGGAACACCGTTTCCGCCTTGCTCATGAACATCAGTGGTGCGTGCAGCACCACCGGGCTGTCCATGCCGAGGCGGATCGCCAGTTCCAGCGCCTTCAGGGTGTTCTCGCGGCAGTCCGGATAGCCGGAGTAGTCGGTCTGCGCCACGCCAGTGACGACATGCTCGATGCCTTTCTGATACGCGAGGGCAGCGGCAAAAGTCAGGAAGATCAGGTTGCGGCCAGGAACGAAGGTGTTGGGCAGCGTGGTGTCGGCGTCGTCGCGAGCACCGCTTTCCGGGGTGATGTCACCGGTGAGTGCGTTACCGCCCATTACGCCGAAGGTATTGATCGGCAGTACGGTCTGGCGCACGCCGGCCATCTCGGCGATCAGTTTCGCGGCGTCGAGTTCAACGCGGTGGCGCTGGCCATAGTCAAAGGTGACGGCTTCGACCGCGTCGCGGCCAAAGCGCTGGATGGCCCAATAGAGGCAGGTGGTCGAGTCTTGACCGCCGGACAGGACGACCAGCGCCCTTCCGGCTCGATGCGGAGTGCTCATTTTGTATTCCTTCGAGTAACAGTCGAAGTAGGTTTGTTAGGGCGCTATTCCGCTCAAGTGATCGCGGCGCGCGGGGGCGAGTGTAGCGGGTTTGGCGGCTGATGAAAACCGTTGGTGGACGGGCGTTAGCGCGGGCAGGGGCAGCAATGCCAGAAAAGACATTCGGCATTAACGGCATGTCTTTAATATGTCTTTATCGTTGATAGTATAGTAATGAAGCGCGGTCTTCACTATCGAAGTCGGGATGATCAGACATGGGGCAGGCTCACCCGCCCGGGCGGACAGAGAGTGTAGCGGTAGCAGTCGGTCAGGTGGTCGTTGACCACGCCGGTCGCCTGCAGAAAAGCGTAGATGATCGTGCTGCCGACGAAGTTCATGCCGGCTTTTTTCAGCGATTTGCTGATCTGGTCGGACAGCGGGCTGGTGGCCGGCGTATCGGCAAGCCGGTGCAGGCGGTTGCACTGCGGAGTGTAGTCGACCTGTCGCCACAGCCAGTCGGCGAAGCTGCCGTGCTCTTCCTGCATCTTCAGAAATACCCGCGCGTTACGGATCGCGCTGTCGATCTTCAGGCGATTACGCACGATGCCTTCGTCGGCCATCAGCCGCACCACGTCCGACTCGTCGAAGCGGGCGATCTGCGCAGGGTCGAAGTCGGCAAAGGCGCGCCGATAGCCCTCGCGCTTGCGCAGGATGGTGATCCAGGCCAGGCCCGCCTGCGCCCCCTCTAAAATCAGCATTTCGAACAGCTTGCGATCGTCGGTGACCGGCACGCCCCACTCGTCGTCGTGGTAAGCGATATAGAGCGGATCGTCACTGCACCAGGCGCAGCGGGTAAGGGTGGCGGTAGACATCGGTGTGGCCGGAAGAGGGGATGGGGGCAAAGTGTGCAGCGGGTCATATCTAGAAATCAATCATTATGACGACCAGGACCGACGGAGAGGGTGGTCCTAATCATGACGAGTATGCGCTTTTAGCCTGTTGCCGTCGGGATGCTGACAACAACGGCGCAGTCCTCGCCTGCGGTACAATCCCGGCCCATGCCGAATCCGACCGATATTTATCCCCTGATCCATCGTGCCCTGATGGCCGAGGACATCGACACCAAGCTGGCTGAAGTCGCTGCTCAGCGTGCCGGCTGGCTGGACGGTTCGCTGCGCCGAGTCGGCGACGACACCGTGGTCGCCGTGCCGGTGCCGGGCCGACCGGTTCGGCCAACGCTGGTGCCGTCGTCGCAGCTGTTGCAACGCAAGCTCTCCACGCAGGAAGGCCACGCCGCGCTGGTGCATGCGATCGCGCACATCGAGTTCAACGCGATCAACCTGGCGCTCGATGCGGCCTGGCGCTTTCGCGACTTGCCCGATGCCTTCTTGGCCGACTGGCTGCAGGTGGCGGCCGAGGAGGCGCAACACTTCGCGATGCTGCGCGAACGCCTGCAATCGCTCGGTTTCGACTACGGCGATTTTCCGGCACATAACGGCTTGTGGCAGATGACGTGCAAGACCGATCACGACCCGCTAGTGCGGATGGCGCTGGTGCCGCGCATTCTAGAGGCGCGGGGCCTCGACGTGACGCCGGGCATCCAGCGCAAGCTTACCGGTATCGGGGACACCGCCACGGTGGCGGTGCTCGACGTGATCTACCACGACGAGGTCGGCCATGTGCAGGTCGGCAACTACTGGTTCACCCGACTGTGCGACGAGCGTGGCATGGAGCCCTTGGCGACGTTCCGCCAGCTGGTGGCCGACTACGACGTGTACGTGTTCAAGGGCGGTTTCAACCGCGAGGCGAGGCTGCGCGCTGGTTTCAGCGAGTTTGAACTGAAGATGCTGGAAGATTTCTCTGTGGTGCGCGATCCGAGCTAAGAAAGAAATACATGATCCGTCTATTCAACCTATTGCGCCGTAAGCGGCGCATCGCGGTGATACTGTTGGTGCTTGCCACGCTGGTATTCGCCGTATCGTCCGGGCTCGCACAGTACGTGCGCGGGCTGGGCTTTCCCTTGCTTGCCGGCCTACTGTCGCTTTTGCAGGTGCTGGCAGTGGCGGTGCAGCTTTTTGCACTGGCGGCTCTGGTCAAGGGGCCGTGAGTCGGAATGGTTTTTGCTGGATCGTTACTTATAAATCATTGGCTTATCGATGGTTTGATAGCCTGGTTGAACGCTTGACGCGGGTCTTTGCCGGGGAGCATAATCGCGCCGCAACAAGAGTATGATAGGGCTCCACTGAGTGGGGCCTTTTCCATTGGAGCTGTCTTGACGGCGGGAGTGAGCGATATGGACGAACAGGATTTTCTGCAGCGTCTGGAAACCCGGGCAATGGCCGCCAGCGAGCTGGACCATACCGCGCATCTGTATGCAGCCTGGGTGTATCGGCGCAACTACCCGGCTCGCGAGGCGGCGGCCCGCTGCGCCTATTCGCTGTCGCGCTTCGCGATGACCCACGGCGTGGCCGAAAAGTATCACCACACACTGACGATGGCGCTCCTGGCCATCCTGTACCGCCGCCTCGACGACGAGCCGTATCTCCTGTCCTCTTGGGACCGCTTCCTGTCGGCCAACCCTGACTTGGTGCGCAACGCACGTAGCGTGGTGTGCGAGTACTACTCGGAAGCCCGTCTGGCCGACGACGACGCACGCCGCGCCTTCGTCCAACCCGATCTCAAGCCGCTGCCGACCGGCGGCGTGCTGCACTGAACGAAAACCACCACCGAACCCAATGATGAAAGCCCCCGAACTTCTGCTGCCTGCCGGCAACCTGGAAAAGATGCGCGCCGCCTATGATTTCGGCGCCGATGCCGTGTACGCCGGCCAGCCGCGTTACTCGCTGCGTGCCCGCAACAACGAATTCAAGCTCGAAGAGCTGAAGATCGGCATCGAGGAGGCACACGCGCGCGGCAAGCAGTTCTTCGTTGCCAGCAACATCCTGCCGCACAACGCCAAGCTCAAGACCTACCTCGCCGACATGGAGCCGGTGATTGCGATGAAGCCGGACGCGCTGATCATGGCCGACCCGGGCCTGATCATGATGGTGCGTGAGAAGTGGCCGGAAGTGCCGATCCACCTGTCGGTGCAGGCCAACACCACCAACCTGATGGGCGTGAAGTTCTGGCAGAAGATCGGCCTTACCCGCGTCATTCTGTCGCGCGAGCTTTCGCTGGACGAGATCGCTGAAATTCGTCAGGAATGCCCGGACATGGAGCTGGAAGTGTTCGTGCACGGCGCGCTGTGCATCGCCTACTCGGGTCGCTGCCTGCTGTCCGGCTACTTCAACCACCGTGACCCGAACCAGGGCACCTGTACCAACGCCTGCCGTTGGGACTACAAGATGCACGACACCAAGGGCGACGACGCCGGTGACGTGCAGGTGATCCAGTTCGACTTCAACAAGGCGCTGGAAGAAGCGAACCAGAGCTTCGCCGCCTGCGGCGGTGCTGAACGCCACCCGCTCGCCGACAAGACCTATCTGATCGAAGAGGGCAGCCGCCCTGGCGAGATGATGCCGATCATCGAGGACGAGCACGGCACCTACATCATGAACTCCAAGGACCTGCGCGCCATCGAGCAGGTGGAGAAGCTGGTGAAGATCGGCGTCGACTCGCTGAAGATCGAAGGCCGCACCAAGAGCCTGTACTACGTGTCGCGTACCGCCCAGGCTTACCGCAAGGCGATCGACGACGCGGTGGCCGGGCGTCCGTTCGACTACTCGCTGCTGGCCGACCTCGAAGGCCTTGCCAACCGCGGCTACACCCCGGGCTTCCTGGAGCGTCACCAGACCCAGGAATACCAGAACTACCTGACCGGCCATTCGCAGGCCAAGCGCAGCCAGTATGTCGGCGAAGTGCTGGAAGTGGATGGCGAGGGCTGGGCGCTGGTCGACGTGAAGAACCGCTTCGCGGTCGGCGATAGCCTGGAGATCATCCACCCGAGCGGCAACCGCATCATCAAGCTCGATACCATGACCCGCGATGGCGAGGCCGCCCAGGTGGCGCCGGGCAACGGCGTGAAGGTGAAAATCCCCGGTATGGCCGGCATGAACAAAGCGTTGATAGCCCGTCTGCTGTAAGCGATTCCGCCAAGCTTGAGTAGAAATGGCGTCCCATAGGGGGCGCCATTTTTGTTTTGGCGTTTGGCGGCAGCGTAACGGCGGATAAAAAACCGTTGCCGGTGGGGGCTTTGTAGTTAATAAAGAATCGATAACGTGATGTGCTTTTGACGTTTATTACGCCAATTTGCCATTCTGTTTCAATAAATACGGGAGTGTTCATCATTGTACCAACGCCGGTCCAGACCGAGCGGGAGTCGTCCTCTGTGCCCTAGTGTTGCGTCAACTCAGGAAGCGATCATGAAGAACAAGTTTGCCTGCAAGCTGCTGTATTCCTCATTGCTGCTGTTATCGACCTCGCTGGCATTTGCCGAGGACAAGGCCCTGAACGTGTACAACTGGTCCGACTACATCGCCAAGTCGACGATACCGGACTTCCAGAAACAAACCGGCATCAAGGTCAAATACGACGTCTACGACAGCGACGACACGCTGATGGCGAAGATGCTGACCGGCAAGGCCGGCTACGACATCGTGGTGCCGACGTCCAACTTCCTGGCCAAGCAGATTGAGGCGGGCATTTACCAGAAGCTCGACAAGAGCAAGATCCCCAATCTGGCCAACCTCGATAAAGGCTTGATGGCGCAGGTGGCCGGTGCCGATCCGGGCAACGCGCACGGCGTGCCGTGGGCCTGGGGGACCGATGGCCTCGGCTACAACCTGACCAAGGTGCACGCCATTCTCGGCAAGGACGCGCCGCTCGACAGCTGGGCCATCCTGTTCGACCCGAAATACATCTCCAAGCTGAAGGGCTGTGGCGTGTCGGTGCTGGACCAATCCGCCGACGTGTTCCCTGCCGCATTGCACTACCTGGGCAAGGACCCGAACAGCCAGAAGCCGGCCGACTACCAGGCAGCGTTCGAGTTGCTGAAGAAGATTCGCCCCTACATCACCCAGTTCAACTCCTCGGGCTATATCAACGACTTGAGCAACGGTGACGTCTGCTTTGCCTACGGCTGGTCGGGTGACGTCAACATCGCCAAGCGCCGTGCCCTCGAGGCGAAGAAGCCGTATCAGATCGCTTACATGATCCCGAAGGGCGGGGCGCCGGTATGGTTCGACGTGATGGTGATCCCGAAGGACGCCGCACATCCGGAGGCGGCACATAAGTGGATCAACTATATCGAGGACCCGAAGGTGAACGCGCAGATCACCAACGAGGTGTTCTACCCGACCGCCAACGCTGCCGCGCGCAAGTACGTGAGGCCGGACATCGCCAACGATCCGACCATCTATCCACCGGCAGCGGTGCTGAAGACGCTGTACCTGATCAAGCCTGTGTCGGCCGACATTATCCGGCTGCGTAACCGCCTGTGGACCGAGCTGAAGACGGGGCACTGACCCACCGGTTCGGCAAGCCCTGTACCAAGATGGCGCCCTTTGGGGCGCCATTGTTGTATCTGCGCCGTCTTTTGTCGGATAGGCGTCAATTTTTTTGTCGTGTTGACTTCTGGTCTTTGCCAGGTGCGTTTTCGCACTGTAGACGATGTTCGGAGAGGCCTGCTCATAAAGTGATATGCATTTGTCAATAAAGCTGTATAGCCCGCTGTTTGTGGGGTTATAGAAAGAGCAAGTCAGACAGCCTACAAAAACCATATCTCAATGACATGATTGGAATCGCTAATCGGTATCGGACGGCGAGGCCAGAGATCAGCTCAGGTTTTCTCCGTAGGTGATGAGGATATTGATCATTTTTTGTATGCAAATTTGTTGCCTAACAAAAAATCGTTGCAATGCTGGGGCTTTGTGGTTAAAAAGAAGTGACAAATCGGTGTGTATGTGAAGTTTATTAAACAAATACTTAGGCACACTTTTACAAAGGCGGGGGGAGAAAACCATCATGACTCGTGGTGTTCCCAAACGATGGCAAAGTTTCGGCGCGTTCCAACTACACTGCGACAGCCTGGCGGAAGACGCTCCGCTACCGCCGTCCTTCCGGCGGCTGCCAGCTGCCGAGATTGCTTCGATTTTGTTTAATGCCCTACATCGCATCCAGAATACCTGTTCCTCCCCGCCGCCCGTCTCGGGCCTTTGAGCTGCTCTGACGCGAGTCGGGCCGATCGCCCTGCAAAACGTCCGCATCTCCTATTCGCGCTTAGGCCATCCTTCGCCTCTATTTCTGATCTTGATGTCGACGCCGCTCCCTTTAAGGGATAGCTGCGGGGGTGGCCACGGCTGGTCTTTCCCGCCCGCAGCCTGCTGCTGCGGATGGATCGTTGTAGTGCTGCGTCAACTTTTAGGAAGTGATTATGAAGAAAAAGTTTGTTTGCAAGCTGCTCTGTTCCTCCTTGTTGCTGTTGTCGAGCACGGTCGCGCTCGCCGAAGACAAGGCCTTGAATGTCTACAACTGGTCCGACTACATCGCCAAGTCGACGATTCCAGGTTTCGAGAAAGAATCGGGCATCAAGGTCAAATACGACGTCTACGACAGCGACGACACGCTGATGGCGAAGATGCTGACCGGCAAGGCCGGCTACGACATCGTGGTGCCGACGTCCAACTTCATGGCCAAGCAGATCGAGGCAGGCATCTACCAGAAGCTCGACAAGAGCAAGATGCCGAACCTGGCCAACCTCGATAAAGGCTTGATGGCGCAGGTGGCCGGTGCCGACGCAGGCAACGCGCACGGCGTGCCGTGGGCCTGGGGGACCGATGGTCTCGGTTACAACCTGACCAAGGTGCACGCCATCCTTGGCAAGGACGCACCGCTCGACAGCTGGGACATGCTGTTCGATCCGAAGAACGTGTCCAAGCTGAAGGGCTGTGGCGTGTCGGTGCTCGATCAGGCCAACGACGTGTTCGCGGCGACTCTGCATTACTTGGGCAAGGATCCGAACAGCAGGAACCCGGCCGACTATCAGGCGGCGTTCGAGCAATTGAAGAAGATCCGCCCCTATATCACTCAGTTCAACTCCTCGGGTTACATCAATGACCTGGCCAACGGCGACATCTGTCTCGCCTATGGTTGGTCGGGCGACGTCAACATCGCCAAGCACCGAGCCGCCGAAGCGAAGAAGTCTTACCAGATCGCTTACGTAATCCCGAAGGGCGGGGCACCGTTGTGGTTCGACATGATGGTGATCCCGAAGGACGCCGCGCATCCGGAGGCCGCGCACAAGTGGATCAACTATATCGAGGACCCGAAGGTGAACGCCGAGATCACCAACGAGGTGTTCTACCCGACCGCCAACGTGGCGGCACGCAAGTACGTGAAACCGGAAATCGCCAGCGACCCGACCATCTATCCGCCGGAGTCGGTGATGAAGACGCTGTTCCTGCTAAAGCCGATTCCGGCCGACATCATCCGTCTGGAAAACCGGCTGTGGACCCAACTGAAGACCGGGCGCTAAGCGTCCCGCTCTAGGCAGTAGCGGGCGCGACCGGGGGGCCGTGCCCGAAGACCAACCCACTCGTGGCAAATCATCATGAATGTCCAGACTCTAGAAAGAAACGCCTCGGCAGCATCCCGCCAGCAGGGCAAGGGCTTCGTCGAAGTCATCGACGTGGTGAAGAAGTTCGGCGATGCGGTCGCGCTCAACCACGTCAACCTGACGATCGAAAAGAACGAGCTGTTCGCGCTGCTCGGCAGCTCCGGCTGCGGCAAGTCTACGCTGCTGCGCATCCTGGCCGGCTTCGAGACCGCTACCGAAGGCAAGATTCTGATCGACGGCGAGGACTTGGCGCGCGTGCCGCCTTACCACCGCCCGGTGAACATGATGTTCCAGAGCTACGCGCTGTTTCCGCACATGACGGTGGAACGTAACGTTGCCTTCGGCCTGCGCCAGGAAGGCGTGCCACGCAACGAGATCACCGAGCGGGTCAACGAGGCGCTGGATCTCGTGCAGATGCGCAAGTTTGCCCAGCGCAAGCCGCACCAGCTCTCCGGCGGTCAGCAGCAGCGCGTGGCACTGGCGCGCAGCCTGGTGAAACGCCCGAAGCTTTTGCTGCTCGACGAGCCGATGTCGGCGCTCGACAAGAAGATTCGCCAGCAGACCCAGTTCGAGCTGATGAACATCCTCGGCAAGGTCGGTGTTACTTGCGTGATGGTGACGCACGACCAGGAAGAGGCGATGACGATGGCCGACCGGCTGGCGGTGATGAGCGAGGGCGAGGTCGTGCAGATCGGCGAGCCGACCGCCGTCTATGAATTCCCGAACTCGCGCTTCTCGGCCGAATTCATCGGCTCGACCAATCTGTTCGACGGCGTGGTGGTCGAGGACGAGCCGGACCATGTCTACATCGAGTCGGCATCGCTGCCGGTGCGGCTCTATATAAGTCACGGCATCACCGGCCCGCTCGGCATGGACGTGTCGGTATCGGTGCGCCCGGAGCGGGTGGTGCTGTCGCGGGCCAAGCCCCAGCAGCCGTACAACTGGGTGCAAGGGGTGGTAAAGGACGTCGCCTACATGGGCAGTTACGCGCTCTACCGCGTAGAGCTCGGCAACGGTCGGATGGTGACGGCCAACGTCGCCGGGATGGTGCTCAGCCAAGGTGAAGCGCCGTCCTACGGCGAAGAGGTGTTTGTCAGCTGGAATGAATCCAGCGGAGTGGTGCTGACCAAATGAAGAAGCTCATCCAACGCTGGCTGCCCAACGGTCGCCGAACGGTGATCGGCATACCGTTCACCTTCCTGCTGGTGTTCTTCCTGGTGCCGTTCATCCTGGTTGTAACGATCAGCTTTTCGCAACAACAGCTCGGCGTACCGCCGTATACGCCGCTGACCACGCTGAAGGACGACGTCTACTCGATCGCCCTTAACATCGGCCACTACAAGTTCCTGTTGCAGGACGACCTGTACTTCGCGACCTATATCAGTTCACTGAGGATCGCGCTGGTGTCGACGTTGCTGTGCCTGTTGATCGGCTTCCCTATCGCCTATTACATCGCCCGCTCCTCGGAGTCGGTGCGCAGCACGCTGATGATGATGGTCATGCTGCCGTTCTGGACGTCATTCCTGATCCGGGTGTACGCCTGGATCGGCATCCTCAAGAACGACGGTTTTCTCAACCAGTTCCTGATGTGGCTTGGGCTGATCAGCACGCCGCTGCGCATCTATCACACCAACTGGGGCGTCTACATCGGCATGGTGTATTCGTACCTGCCGTTCATGATCATGCCGCTCTACGCCCACCTGGTGAAGATGGACCTGACGCTGCTCGAGGCCGCCTACGACCTGGGTGCCAAGCCGTGGCGCGCGTTCATCGAGGTGACGCTGCCGCTCGCCAAGAACGGCATCATCGCCGGCAGCTTGCTGGTGTTCATCCCTGCGGTCGGCGAATACGTGATCCCTGAACTGCTCGGCGGCTCGGACACGCTGATGATCGGCCGCGTGATGTGGGACGAGTTCTTCAACAACGTCGACTGGCCGATGGCGGCGGCGGTGACCTGCGCGATGGTGCTGCTCTTGCTGGTGCCGATGGCGCTGTTCCAGCACTACCAGGCCAAAGTCATGGAGGAAAACAAGCGATGATCAAGCCAAGCAAACCCTTGTCGGTGTCCGTGCTCGGTCTCGGCTACCTGTTCCTCTACCTGCCGATCATCCTGCTGGTGATCTATTCGTTCAACGAGTCGAAGCTGGTCACAGTCTGGTCGGGCTTCTCCACCAAGTGGTATGCCGCGCTGCTCGACGACGACGAGCTGATCACCGCGGCCTGGCTGAGCCTGAAGATAGCGCTGATGACCGCCTTCGCCGCTGTGGCGATCGGTACCTGGGCCGGCTTCGTGCTGGCGCGTTTCGGCCGCTTCCGGATGCTGACGCTGTTCACCGCGATGATCAACGCGCCGCTGGTGATTCCGGAAGTGATTCAGGGCATCTCGCTGCTGCTCTTGTTTGTGGCGATGGAACAGATGCTTGGCTGGCCGCAGGGCAGAGGGATCTTCACCATCTGGATCGGCCACGTGATGCTGTGCGTGTCCTATGTGGCGATCGTCGTCCAGTCTCGGGTCAAGGAGCTGAACATGGCCTACGAGGAGGCCGCGATGGACCTGGGCGCGACGCCGCTCAAGGTGTTCTTCGTCATCACGCTACCGCTGATCGCGCAGGCGCTGATCTCCGGCTGGCTCTTGTCGTTCACGCTGTCGCTCGACGACTTGGTGTTGACCGCCTTCCTGTCCGGCCCAGGCTCGTCCACCCTGCCGCTGGTGGTGTTCTCGCGGGTACGACTGGGGCTGAATCCGGAGATGAACGCGCTGGCGACGATCTTCATCCTGCTCGTTTCCATCGGTGTGGTCGCTGCCAACCAATATATGCGTGCCTCCGAGCGCAGGCGGGCGCGTGAAATGCGCATGGCGTTCCAGAACGAGCCTACGGTGGTCGAAACCGGCGACAGTCCGGCAATGGCTCGGAGCGCCAGGGGCGCAGGCGAGCCGTCGTTGCTGACCCGCAAGGGTGCCCAGTCGTAAGTCCTCGTCACGATACCAATAACACGTACGGAGAATTTATGAAGAGAGCACTGATCAGTCTTTTGTTGGCCAGCCTACCGGGGATGGTGCTGGCCGATAGCCAAGGGGATGAGATCGCGCGACTGAAGGCGCAGTTGAACGCCTTGCAAAGTCGGATGGATGCGATGCAGAAGGCGGCCGGCAACAAGTCCGCCAAGAAGAAGGGGGACGCCGCCGCGACGGCCACGACCGATCCGGCCGCGCCGGCGGCCAGCGCGCAGGCGGTTGCTGCCGACGACCCTGCGCCGACGATGTCGGCCGAGGACCTCGCCGAGATGAAGCAGCAGCTCGCCAGCATGCAGCTGAAGGTCGACGCCTTGCAGACCGCGTCGACCGAAGGCCCGCTGGCCGGTCTGAGCGTGACGGGTTACCTCGACCCGACGTATATGTACAACCATAACGCCAATAGCGGGTCGTTCCAGTTCGTTAACCACAACTCAGCCTACACCTACGACACCAGTACCATTGGCGATGTCTACCTCGACATCAAGAAGACCTTCGGTGTCGGCCCAACCGCGCCGAGCGTCGAGTTCTCGATCATGCCTAACCGCGGCAACGGCAACACGCTGCTCGCCAATGATAACGGTACGGTCGGCAACAATATCATCAACACGGCGCAGATCAACTACCCGCTCTCCGACACCACCACCATCGTGGCGGGGCTGATCTCCAGCTTCGGCGGCTATGACGTTCAGCAGTCCAACCAGACGCTGTCGATCACCCACAATCTGCTGTACGACTTCAGCGACCCGGGCAGCTATGTCGGTGCCGGAGTCAACTGGAGTCATGGTCAGTGGACGGTGAAGACCTTCCTCGGCAACGAACAATACCGCACCCGCGGCTCGGCGGTGCAGACCGGCTCCGATCCGAACAACAATAATCCTCTCTTCAAAACCAACAACACCCCGACCATTACTGCGCGTGTCGACTATCAGTACAGTAGCCCACTGGACATCG
This sequence comes from Crenobacter oryzisoli, assembly GCF_030385785.1. GTDB lineage: Bacteria > Pseudomonadota > Gammaproteobacteria > Burkholderiales > Chromobacteriaceae > Crenobacter_A > Crenobacter_A oryzisoli. The sequence goes on along the minus strand of NZ_JAUEDK010000006.1, from coordinate 30,801 downwards.
GCTGGTCGTTCAACGCAGGCCGCCAGACGCTGGCGACCAGCAGTGCTACCGCCAATGCTAACGGCAGCATCAGCAATGGTTGTCAAGGCGGCAATACCGGCTTCGGCTACCAGTGCACGTCCAGCAATCCGTTCAGTGACTACTACTTCACTGAAGTGGACATGACCTACCTGTTGCCCGATGCCCAGTTCAATGCCGAGGTCGATTACGGTACCCAGAAGAATGCGGCCTGGAATGGCGGGGATGCGGTCTGGTACGGTGCCTCCTTGCAGGCGCACCAGAAGTGGACCACCGACCTGCTCGGTCGCATGGGGGTGACCTTCCGCTACGACTACCTCGACGACAGCAAGAATGGCGGCGGCGGTGGCGGCGTCTTGCTTGGCTCGCAGGGCTACGATGGCAACAACGGCTTTGGCATCGACTTCGCTTGTTTGGCCAACTCCACCACCAACGGTAGCGAGTGCAAGGGGGCCAACCGTCAGTCGCTGGCTGCTGCGCTGCTGTTCTATCCGATCGACCAGCTCATCATCAAGATGGAGTACCGGCACGACTGGGCCAATCACGATGTGTTCGTGAAGCATAATGGCAGTTTCACCAAGACCAATGATGTGGTCGGTGCCGCGATGGTTTACACGTTCTAAACCCGTCACTCCCTCTCGGGTCTGTCATGGACAGCGATGCGTCGCTGTCTTTTTTTCTTTTCGGGGTTGTGCACCGATAAAGCGTAACGGATCGGCGATCTTGCGTTGCCCGGCCAGAGGGGGTCAGCTTACAATCGACAGGGTAAGATTGTTCGAAATCGAATATTCGAATTTCGCTTAAGGCATAAGACTGGAACCCTTCATGACGATTTTGCAATTGATCAACGAGCGGGTGCAGGCGGCACTCGCTGCGGCCGGGGCGCCGGACGCGCCGGCCGTCGTGCAGCCGGCCTCCAAGCCGGAATTCGGCGACTATCAGGCCAATGGCGTGATGGGCGCCGCGAAGGCGCTGAAGACCAACCCGCGCGCCTTGGCCGAGCAAGTGATCGCCAAGCTCGATCTCGCCGGCATCGCCAGCAAAGTGGAAATCGCCGGGCCGGGCTTCATCAATATCCACCTCGATCCGGCGTTCCTGGCCGGGCGCGCCGAAGCGGCGCTCAAGGACGCCAAGCTTGGCATCACTCCGCCGAAGCCGCAGCACGTGATGGTGGAGTACTCGTCGCCAAACCTGGCGAAAGAGATGCACGTCGGCCACCTGCGTTCGACCATCATCGGCGACGCCCTGGCCCGCGTGATGGCCTTCCTCGGCCACGACGTCGTGCGTGCCAACCACGTCGGCGACTGGGGCACCCAGTTCGGCATGCTGACCGCCTACCTGGTGGAGACCCAGCAGGCCGGCAATGCCTCGCTCGAGCTGAACGACCTGGAAACCTTCTACCGCAACGCCAAGATCCGTTTCGACGAGAGCGAAGAGTTCGCCGATCGCGCCCGCGAGTATGTGGTGAAGCTGCAGGGCGGCGACCAGCAGGTGCTGAAGCTGTGGGAGCAGTTCGTCGACGTGTCGCTGGAGCATTGCGAAGCGGTGTACCGGAAGCTGAACGTCGGCCTCACGCGTGAGCATGTGCGCGGTGAGTCGTCGTACAACGACGACCTGCCGGTGGTGGTGTCCGATCTGGACAAGGCCGGCCTCTTGAACGTCGACGAGGGCGCCAAGGTGGTGTTCCTGGAAGAGTTCCGCACCCAGGAAGACAAGCCGATGGGTGTGATCGTGCAGAAGAAGGACGGTGGCTACCTGTACACCACCACCGACCTCGGCGCGGTGCGCTACCGTCACAAGACGCTCGGCCTCGACCGGGTGATCTACGTGGTCGACGCGCGTCAGAGCCAGCACTTCCAGCAGCTGTTCACCATCTGCCGCAAGGCCGGGTTCGCGCCGGAGAGCATGGCGCTCGAGCACGTTGGCTTTGGCGTGATGATGGGTGACGACGGCAAGCCGTTCAAGACCCGTACCGGCGGTACGGTGAAACTGGTCGAGCTGCTCGACGAAGCGATTGAGCGCGCGTTCCAGCTGGTGACGGAGAAGAATCCGGACCTGTCCGAGGAAGAGCGCCGCCATATCGGCCACGTGGTCGGCATCGGCGCGGTGAAGTACGCCGACCTCTCCAAGAACCGGATGAGCGACTACATCTTCAATTGGGACACGATGCTGTCGTTCGAGGGCAATACCGCTCCGTACCTGCAGTATGCCTATACCCGCGTGCAGAGCGTGTTCCGCAAGGCGACCGACTACGACGCCAACGCCAAGATCGTTATCACCGAGCCGGCCGAGAAGCAGCTGGCGGTGGCGCTGGCACAGTTCGAAGACACGCTGAACGCGGTCGCCGAAGGTTGCTACCCGCACTACCTGAGCCAGTACCTCTACCACATCGCCACGCTGTTCTCGCGCTTTTATGAGGCCTGCCCGATCCTGAAGGCAGAGGGCGAGGTGCGTCAGAGTCGCCTGCAATTGGCCGCCCTGACCGCGAAGACGCTGAAGACGGGCTTGGACCTGCTTGGCATCGAAGTGCTCGACGCGATGTAATAACCGATCCGCTCGGCAGAACAGCCCGGTGCTACGCGCCGGGCTTTTTTATGGCTTCCCGGTTGGCGATCCCATGCTAGTCTTTCCATGTGGAGATACCGTGTTCGATCGCCTTGCCTGCCAACAATGGTGATGTAGGGCGATAACGAGTCGAAGCCGTGTCTCCTGCGCCGCTAACGAGCCCTGGCTCTCCCTGTATTGTCGGCGGCGTTGCACGGGCTCTTCGATTTTTCCACTTCCAGCTCTGGCTGGCTTTGGCACGTTGGCACGCACGTTGGCACAAAGGAGTGGCATATGGCATCGGCTATTCGAGGCGCTTTCCTGAGTTACACCGGCAATCCGTTCAAGGAGGCGGTGGCCGGCAGCTTTTACTACGAATCCGACGGGCTGATTGTGATCGACGAAGGCAAGATCAGCTATGCCGGTGTCTATGACGCCGGCCGCGTGCCAGCTGGCGTCATCCCCGAGCATTACCGTGATGCGTTGATCGTGCCGGGGTTCATCGACGCGCATGTGCATTATCCGCAAACGCCGATGATCGGTGCCTACGGCAAGCAATTGCTCGACTGGCTCAACAAGTACACCTTCGTCACCGAGCAGCGCTACCACGACAAGGATTTCGCTCGGGGTATCGCCAAGGTCTTCCTGCGCGAGCAGTTGAAGGCAGGGGTGACCACGCCGATTACCTACTGCACCGTTCATCCCGAATCGGTCGATGCGTATTTCGAGGAGGCCGAGTCGCTAGGCCTGCGCACCGGTGCAGGCAAGGTGCTGATGGATCGCCATGCCCCAGAGGCGTTGCTCGACACCGCGCAGACCGGTTACGACGAGTCGAAGGCATTGGCCGAGAAATGGCACGGTCGTGGCCGTTTCTTCTACGTGGTGACGCCACGGTTCGCGCCGACCAGCACGCCGGAACAGCTCGAGGCGGCCGGTGCGCTATATCAGGAGATTTCCGGCGTCTACATGCAGACGCACCTTTCCGAGAACACCAAGGAGATCGCCTGGGTAGCCGAGCTGTTCCCTGGCACCCATGGCTACCTCGACGTCTACGATCGCTACGGCTTGGTTGGGCCGCGAACGCTGTTCGGCCACGCGGTACATCTGACCGATCCGGAGTGGAAGCGCATGGCCGAGGCCGGTGCGACCATCGTGCATTGCCCGACGTCGAACCTGTTCCTCGGCTCGGGCCTCTTCAATCTGGAGCGGGCGCTGGTGTCGAGCAATCCGGTGCGGACCGCGCTCGGTTCGGACCTGGGGGCCGGCACCAGCTTCTCGCCATTGGTGACGCTGAACGAGGCGTACAAGATCGCGCAGCTGCGTGGCTATTCGCTGTCGGCGCATCATGCCTTCTACCTCGCCACGCTAGGCTCTGCACGGGCTATCTATCAGGATCAGCACATCGGCAGCATCGAGGCCGGCAAGGATGCCGACCTTGCCGTGCTCGACTTCAAGGCGACCCCGATTCTCGCCGACCGCCAGGCATTTTCGGCATCACTGGAAGAGCAGCTGTTCGTGCTGATGACGCTCGGTGACGAGCGGGTAATCAAGGCGACATACGCCGCCGGCCGCAAGGTGTACGAGCGCACTGGCTGAGAGGCCAAACGACGTCGGCCCCAACAAAAACCGGGCCTGTTGGCCCGGTGATGTTTGGCAGGGTGCTCAATGCGCTTCCTGCTCCTTGTCCGCTTCGTCCTCGAGCGGGACTGCCTTTGGGGGCAGGATGAACTGCAGCGGATGACGGATGAAGCGGCGCAGCAACAGGGGAACCAGCGGCAAGGCATCCCTACCTCTGAGCTTGCGAGAGCGCAGTGCCACCCACAAGGCCAGGCCGAAGCTGACCGCCAGGTTGGTCAGGCCGATTAGCGCGATGCCGGCCAATGATGTCAGCACCACGTCGAGCGGCAGCTGGAAGTTGTTGGTCACCGAGGAGAACGCGAGGTAGGCCGACGAAAAGGTGATGTGACGGATGTCGATCGGTAGCCCGAGAATCACTCCCACCGTACCGGTCAGCCCCAGGAACATGCCGAAGTAGAAGTTGCCGGCCAAGGCCCCAAGGTTGTTCTCGATATAGCCGGCCAAGCGGTTGGCGCGGTGCGAGCCGATCAGGCGATTCAGCCACGGCAGCGCGGCGATCCGCTCAGGGATGCGCCGATAGATTGCCAGATTGTCGTAGTAGCCGGCGATCAGGCCGGAGAGGAACAGGTAGACACCGGCGATCGCCGCATGGGGAATCGCCAGGCTGCGGACCGGGTCGAGGTCGTGCAGCAGGTGCTGCGCCTTTGCGGCGTCGACCAAGGGTTGGCCGGACATGGCCTGCCAGCCCAAGGCGAGCAGGCCAGCGGTGGGGATCACCAGCAGCACGTTGCCGAGGATCGCGACAAACTGAGTACGCAACACCTTCACGACCAAGTCGGCCAGCTCTTCGGTCTGGGCCTTCGCGCCAACGGTGTGGATCGCCGAGGCGATTCTCGCCGCAGTCATCGCCGGCTGCTTGGTGGCGATGGTGAAGCCGAGGATCTGCACGATGATAAAGCCGATCGCGTAGTTCAGGCCGAATGCCATGCCTTCCCACAGCAGCGGCAGATGGCCGCGCGCGGCCAGCATCTTGATCAGTGCCATGACGCCGACGATCAGCCCGGCCCCCATCGCCGCGCGCGCCATGCCGTTCCATTCGCTGCGCGTCTCGGCGATGTAGTGTTCGCCTCGGCGGCCTGCGTGTTCGGTGACCTGTAGGGCCAGCAGCTCGGTGTTCGACTTGAACAGGTCGCGCAGGCTGTACTTGCGGTTCTCGGCCTCGATCAGGTTCACGATCAGCCGGAACAGTGTAGGGTCGACGGCCGGGTCGTAGTCGGGGTCGAGCAGGATCAAGAGCGCGCGTAGCCGGTCGATGTGCTGGGCCAGGCGTAGTGCGTGGTAGGTCAGGTTGACCGAGATGCCGTAGCGCGCCGCGTTCTTGCGCAGCTTGGCGAGGATATCCTCGCACTGGTCGAGCAGCACGAGGATGTGCTTCTCGTCTTCTTCGGTACGGGTATGCTCGGACAGGCTCAGCCGATAGCTTTCTACGTAGCGCATCACCTCGGCGTTCAGATGCAGGAACGGCGACTCGAAGCGCTCGATGTCGGGGTAGACACGCACCAGTTCCGGTTCGAGGCCGATTGCGGTGATACGCGACGATAGTACCTGTACTGCCTCCAGCATCTGCATGCGTGTCGTGGTGTCGCTGCCGTTGCTTTCCTGTTCATGCCAAGCCAGTGTTCGCCACAGTTCGCTCCACGCATCATCGGGAATGCTTGCTAGCCATTGGTGGTCGTTCTTGTGGGAGAACAGTTGGCCGAATACGTCGCGCAACGATTCGGCCCGCACCGGTGGAGGCAGCAGCCGCTCACCAATGCGTCGCGACAAGGCGGTGAAAAAGCCTTCGTTGGCGAGGATGCCGGTTTCGGTGTAGAGCGCGATCTGGCGGGTTTCGGTCAGCAAAGCCAGGAGGCCTTGGCGCAGTGCCTGCCGATAGTCGGGTTGATGTTCGAGCAGATAGGTGAGGGCGCGCAGGTTCTGGATCGCCTGTTCGGTGTGGCGCGCCGAAGGCGGGCGTAGGGTGACGATCAGGTCGGCCAGCGCCTCGGCCGGCGGATGCTCGGCGGTGGCGAGGCGACGTAGCGCGTCGTCCATCGAAAGTGGGGTCTTGTTCATCGTACGGTACAAATGAAAAGTCTCTCTCGTTTAGTGTCTTGGTCAGGCGTGGTGGGCGTGGGCCAGCAACTCGAGTAGCGCATGAGCCGGTGCCGACAGCGTGTCGGTCGACTTGAAACACAGCTTCATCTCGCGTACCGCCCACGGGTCGCTCAGCGCGATCACCGCCAAGTGTTCCAACGGTGCCAGGCGCCGGGCGGCGCGTTCGGGCAGGACTGCGAGTCCGGCCCCGGCGCCGGCAAGCGTCGCCAGCGCGGTGAAGCCTGCCGCCCGCACCCGTGGATGGAGCACCCGGCCACGTAACCGGGCCATGTCCTCGATATGGCGTTGCATCGCGCTGTTGGCGGGCAGGCCGACAAAATCGTGTTCGAGCGCGTCGGCAAACGCCAACGTTGGGTGGCCAGCGAGCGGGTGTGTGGCGGCGGCGATCAGTACCAGCCGGTCGCGGGCGAACGGCAGCACGTTCAGCGTGCCGATGCTGGCGCTGCCGTCGATCACTCCCAGGTCGGCCTCGTCATGCTCGATCGACGGCACGATATCGCGGCTGGGGCGCTCTAGCAGCGTAACGTCCACGCGCGGCGTAGCGGCGAGGAAGCGACCAAGCAGTTTGGGCAGGTATTCGTTGCACGCCACGGTGTTGGCCATCAGACGCACCTCGCCGCGCAGGCCGTGGGCGAAGTCACCCAGCTCTCCATTCAGTCGTTCGGCGGCCAACAGCAGCTGGCGAGCATGGTGCAGGAACAGCTGCCCGGCTGCCGTCAGTTCGATCCCGCGGGCGCGGCGTTCGACCAGCTCGACGCCATAAAGCGTCTCCATTTTTTTCAGTCGTTGACTGGCAGCTGACAGGGCCAGTGCTTGGCGATCGGCAGCCAGCGTCAGGCTGCCGTAATCGGCCAGGCAGGCGAACAGTTTCAGGTCGATAAAGTCGAGTCGCATTGCTTAGGCTTCGTGTTTGGCGAAGGCAGGCTACGCAAAACGTTAATGTCAAGAAGCAAAAACCTATCATAATCTCGGCATACGAGGTGAATAATATGGATGTTTCTGCTAGTACGGCCAGTGGTGAGCGCCATTTTGCTTTCGCAAAACACAAAGGCATGCTGTTCGCTTTGCTCGCTGCGATCGGCTTTTCGTCAAGGCAATCCTGATCAAGTCCGGCTACCGCTACGGCGTGGGGGCCGAGACATTGCTGGCGTTGCGCATGCTGTTCGCGGCGCCGTTTTTCCTGCTGTTGGCTCGCCAAAGCGGTGGCGCTGCCAACCTGGAACGCCGTGACTGGACCTGGATCCTGGCGCTGGGGCTGCTCGGCTACTACTTGTCGAGCCTGTTCGACTTCTTCAGCTTGTTGACGATCTCGGCGGCGCTGGAGCGAATGACGTTGTTTCTCTATCCCACCTTGGTGCTGTTGCTCTCGACGTTGTTCTTGAAGAAGCGCTATCCCCTTCATGTATGGGGAGCCGTGTTGCTGTCCTACCTTGGCGTTGCATTGGCATTCGCACACGATCTGGCGGAGAGCACTCTGGCTGCTGACGCGTGGAAGGGGCTCGGCTGGGTGCTGGCTAGCACCTTCACCTATGCGCTGTATCTGATCGGTACCGGCGAGGTGGTGGGGCGGATCGGCGCGACCCGTATGGCGGCGCTCGGCACCCTGGTTGCCTGCATCGCGGTGCTGGTGCACTTCTCTGTGACCGAGCCGGTGGCGAGCATCCTGCACCTGCCGTGGCAGGTGTACGCGATTGGTCTGGCAATGGGAGTATTCTCCACCGCTTTGCCGGTATGGTGCCTGAGTCAGGCGATCCGCCTGCTTGGTGCCGGACGAACGGCTTCGGTCGGTACGCTCGGCCTGGCGCTGACGTTGCTGATGAGTTGGGGCTTTCTCGGCGAGGCTTTGTCGCTCGAGCAGGTGGCCGGTGCTGCACTTGTTGTGCTGGGGGTGACACTGGCGAACCGTCAGAAGGGGAGTCGCTAGCCGGTCTGGGTTACACCTTGTTCTGATATGCCGCGCCCGAGGGGCTGTCGGTCGGGTTCGCTCGGAGTGTTGGGCAGAGGGCTCCAAGGAGGTAAATAAAAAATGCCAGGCGTTGACCTGGCATTTTGTCATGGGGATGAGCTGTTTCAGCCGTGGTAGCCGGTGACGGTTTCCACTTCGTCCTTCGAGCCGAGGAACACCGCGACGCGTTGGTGCAATTGTTCCGGCTGGATATCGAGGATGCGCTGGCGGCCGTTGGTAGCGGCGCCGCCGGCCTGCTCGATCAGGAACGACATCGGGTTGGCTTCGTACATCAGGCGAAGCTTGCCGGCCTTGCCCGGCTCGCGTGCGTCGCGTGGGTAGCTGAACACGCCACCGCGCATCAGGATGCGGTGCACTTCGCCGACCATCGATGCAACCCAGCGCATATTGAAGTCCTTGCCGCGTGGGCCGGTGCTGCCGGCAAGCATTTCGCTGACCCAGCGTTGCACCGGGGTTTCCCAGTGGCGCTGGTTGGACATGTTGATGGCGAATTCCTTCGTCGCCGTCGGCACCTTGATCTCGGGGTGGGTCAGCACGAAGCGGCCGCTGCCAGCGTCGAGTGTAAAGCCGACCACGCCGTGGCCGAAGCTCAGCACCAGCATGGTCTGTGGACCATACAGCACGTAGCCGGCCGCAACCTGGCTGGTGCCTGGCTGCAGGAAGTCGGCTTCGCGCAGCGGTGCATCGCCCTGTTTTTTCAGGATCGAGAAGATCGTGCCGACCGAGATGTTGACGTCGATGTTCGACGAGCCGTCGAGCGGGTCGAACATCAGCAGGTACTTGCCTTGTGGGTACTCTGCCTTGATCGGGTAAGGCTCGTCCATTTCCTCCGAGCCCATGCCGGCCAAGAGGCCGGTCCACTCACAGCCTTCCAGCAAGCGGTCGTTGGCGATCACGTCGAGCTTTTTCTGTTGCTCGCCTTGCACGTTGCCTGTGCCGGCTTCGCCGAGCACGCCGGAGAGGGCGCCCTGTGCCACATCGTGCGAGATGCTGACACAGATGTCGGCGACGGTTTCGATCAGCCGGGCCAGCTCGGCGTCGGCGAGGCGACCCTGCTGCAGGGCTTCGGTCAAATAGCGGGCGAGTGCGATGCGGCTCATGCGGTCCTCGGAATCGGGTAGTGGGCGGGTGGCCCGGTTCATTACGGCGGGATTATACCGCCAAAGGTTGGCCGAAAGGATGGCTTTGGCCAACCGGTCTGTGCTGTTGTGCGGCATTGTCTGCAGCAGGAGCGCGGCGTTGCGATATCGTTTCGATGTCACAACAAACGTAGCTAAGGTGCAAACAGTACTGTCTACGCCAGGGAAGGCAGCTTCGCAGAAACTTATTGGCGGTGCTTAGCTGGCCTGTTGCTCCAGGATGAATTTGGCGCCCTTGTCCTGCGCCAGCACCTGGGTCAGCCACGGCATGATCACCTTCAATTCGTCATGCAGCGTGTACGGCGGGTTCAGGATGAACATGCCGCTGCCGTGCATGCCGAAGCCGTCCTGCGCCGGGCTCTGCACTTGCAGGGCGACGTGCAGCCAGCCCTTGGCCGGCAGCTTTTTCAGTTTCTCCGGCAGCTCTTTCGAGTCCTTCCGTGCCAGCATCGGGTACCAGACGGCGTAGGTGCCGGTGGCAAAACGCTCCAGGCTGTCCTTCAGCATGTCGACCACGCGCTGATAGTCGCGCTTGTCTTCATACGGTGGGTCGATCAGCGTCAGCGCACGGCGCGGTGCCGGCGGCAGGAAGGCCTTGATGCCGGCGAAGCCGTCCTCGGCCTTGATCAGCGCACGCTTGCTGCGGCCGCGGAAGTTGTCGATCAGGTGCACACTGTCAGTCGGGTGCAGCTCAAAGAGGCGCAGCTTGTCGTCCTCGCGCAGCACCTGGTCGGCACAGTAGGGCGAGCCAGGGTAGAGCTTCAGCGTGCCGTCCGGGTTCAGGCGGCGGACCACGTCGACGTAGTCTGCCACGAGCGCCGGCAGGTCGTCGCGTTCCCACAGCCGGGCGATGCCCGACTCGTATTCGGCGTTCTTGCTGGCGTATTCGGAGTCGAGCGAGTACACGCCCGCGCCAGCGTGCGTGTCGATATACCAATATGGTTTGTTTTTCTGGTTCAGATAGCGCAGCAGCGCGATTTCGACCAGGTGTTTGAGCACGTCGGCGTGGTTGCCAGCGTGAAAGGCGTGACGGTAACTGAGCATGGGCTAATCCGGTTTGATTGGCGGTGATTTTACCGGATTGCGGTGTTCGCTGCCGAAGTCAGGCTTCGGTGGGGCGCTAATCGCGTCGGCGAAGCATTGCAGCACGCTACGCAGCGTAGTCCGGGTGTCGGGCTTCGCAAGCAGGGTCGTTATCTCGTCCGTCGTCCTGCCTAGCAGTGGCACGGTCAGCGTCGCGTCGTCGATTAAGCGGGCCGACATGGTGAGCAGGATTTCGGTGAGCGCGGCGCGCACGAACTGGCCGCGCGGCGAGGAGTGCAGCAGCGCTACCGGCTTGTCGACTAGCTCGCCGCTTGCGACGACCCAGTCGAGCGCGTTCTTCAACGCACCGGGCACACCATGGGCGTATTCGGGGCTGGCGATCAGTACGCCGTCGGCTGACTGCAGGGCCGCGCGGAAGCGCGCCACCGCAGCGTGGGCCGGCTGAGTGTCGTAGTCCGGATTGAAGGCGGGCAGGGCGGCTATGTCCGTATACAGCATGAAAGAGGCATCGGCCGGAGCCAGCTCGCCGGCGGCACGTAGCAGCGCGGTGTTGGTCGAGTCGGCGCGCAGGCTGCCGGACAGGGCAAGCAGGTGCATGGGGAGAAGCTCCATAGGGATGGATGAGTGGGAATGATAAAAGAATAATCATCCACCCCGTCCGGTGGCTCAAATTGTTTGCGGCGGCAGCCAGCGCGCTTCGACCGCATCGCGCCAGCCAAGGGTGTCGATCAGTGCAGCGAAGTCCTCGGCGAGCGGTGCGGTCAGCGTCAGTGCCTCGCCGGTGAATGGATGAGTCAGGCGCATCTCGACACAGGCGAGCAGCAAACGCTGGCAGCCGAACTGCTCGGCGAAGAAACGATTGTGGATGCCCTTGCCGTAGGTGGCGTCGCCGATGATCGGGTGGGCGATGTGCTTGAGGTGGCGGCGCAATTGATGACGACGGCCGGTCAGCGGATCAAGCTCGACCAGCGCGTAGCGGCTGGTCGGATAGCGGTCGACCGCGAACGGCAGTTCGGTGCGCGCCAGCGTGCGGTAACGGGTGACGGCGGCTTGTGGCTCGGTGCTGACCTTCTCGCCTATCCATTCCAGGTCGTCGACACGGCGCGCCAGTGGATGGTCAATCTCACCTTCATCGGCCGGGTGGCCGCGCACCACCGCGAGATAGCGCTTGTCGACCTCTTGGCGCTCGAACGCCCAAGATAACTCGCGTCCTGCATCCTTGGAGAGGCCGAACAGCAGTACGCCCGACGTGCCCTTATCGAGTCGGTGGGCAGGGTAGACGCGCTGGCCGATCTGGTTGCGCAGCAGTTGGATGGCGAACCAGCGCTCATGGCGGTCGAGCACGGTGCGGTGCACCAGCAGGCCGGCCGGCTTGTGGATGGCGATCAGGTGCTCGTCACGAAAGACAATGGGGAAAGGGGCGAATGGGCTGGTCACGGCGAGTCCTTTGGAACGGACCGCCATTGTACGTAGCTAGCGTGTCAGTGTGTCAGTGGGGACGATGGCTGCCGCGCGGGGCGGTTCCCGAGTTCGGATTGGGCTGTTCCTTCTGGAGTTGCTGATCGGTGGGGTTGGCTTCCTCCAGCATGCGGGCGGTTGCCTTGTCCTCCGGCGTGTCTGTGTTGATCGTTTGTTGCTGTTGCTGTTGCTGTTGCTGTTGCTGTTGCTGTTCCTGCTTTTGCTGGTTCCTCTGCTGCATGCTGTCCAACATCCGGTTGGCGCGCCCCGCCGCTTGGGATCCCAGCGAGGTTCCTGCGCCCGGGCCGATCGCCTGAGCGGAGTTTGCCAGTAGTCCGATGATCAGGGTGGTGCCCATCATGGTGAGCTTTGCGTTCATCTGGTCTCTCCTTGAAATGCGTGGGATGCGTGCAACCCTTGTAAGCCGGGTTGACGCATCGTGCGAGTCGTTTTCAGCATGGCATTTATGCGTCATGTGCGCCAATTGGCGATGCTGAGCGGCTGCGGGTAAAGAAAACGGGCGCCTTGAGGCGCCCGGGAGAGAGGGGTGAGGTTTAACGGTTGGCCAGCAGCTCACGCAATACGAACGGCAGGATGCCGCCGTGGCGGTAGTAGTCGACCTCGATTGGTGTGTCGATACGACTGGTCACCGGCACGCGGTCAGTCTTGCCGCCTGTGCGATGGATCACCAGCGTCAGTTCCTCCTGAGGCTGCATGCTGTCGCCGACTCCTTCGATGTCGAAGGTTTCGGAGCCGTCTATGCCTAGGCTCTGCCAGCTGTCACTACCCTGGAACTGCAGCGGCAGCACGCCCATGCCGACCAGGTTACTGCGGTGGATACGCTCGAAGCTCTTGGCCACCACGGCGCGCACGCCCAACAGCTGAGTGCCCTTGGCTGCCCAGTCGCGGCTGGAGCCGGTGCCGTACTCCTCGCCGGCGAACACCATGGTGCCGATGTCGCGCTTGATGTACTCCATCGCCGCTTCATAGACGGTGGTCTGCTTGCCGTCGAGCAGGGTGTATCCGCCCTCGATACGGCTGCCGTCGTCCTTCGCCGGCAGCATCAGGTTCTTCACCCGTACGTTGGCGAAGGTGCCGCGGATCATCACATCGTGGTTGCCGCGGCGGCTACCGTAGCTGTTGAAGTCCTGCTTCTGGACCCCTTCGGCCAGCAGGTACTGGCCGGCCGGGCTGGTGTCCTTGAACGATCCGGCCGGCGAGATGTGGTCGGTAGTCACCGAATCGCCCAGCAGCAGCAGCGCTCGCGTGCCAGCAATCGGCTCTACCGGCTTGGGCTGCGCGGCGAAGTCGGTAAAGAACGGTGGCTCGGCGATATAGGTCGACTTAGGCCAGTCGTACACCTGGCCCTGTGGCGCGGCGATCGCGTTCCACAAGTCGTGATCCTTCGTGAAGTCGGCATAGAGGCGCCGGAATGCCTCAGGATCGAACGCTGCCGGCATCAGTTTGGCGATCTCGTCCGAGGTCGGCCAGATCTCTTTCAGGAATACCGGTAGGCCGTTGGTATCGGTGCCAAGAGGCTCGCAGGTCAGGTCGATGTTGGCGCGTCCGGCTAGTGCGAATGCCACCACCAGCGGCGGCGAGGCGAGGAAGTTGGCCTTGATGTTGGGATGGATGCGCGCTTCGAAGTTACGGTTGCCGGACAGCACCGCAGCGCACACGAGGTCGTTCTGAGTGATGGCGTCGTTGAATTCGGGAGCCAGGTCTCCGGCGTTGCCGATGCAGGTGGTGCAGCCGTAGGCGGCGACGTTGAAGCCCAACTGGTCGAGATAGGGCTGCAGACCGGTCTTCTTCAGGTACTCGGACACGACCCGCGAGCCTGGAGCCAGGCTGGTCTTGATGCGGGGGTGCACCTTCAGGCCTTTTTCGACCGCTTTCTTCGCCAACAGGCCGGCGGCGAGCAGTACGCCCGGGTTGGAAGTGTTGGTGCAACTGGTGATCGCGGCGATTAACACGTCGCCGTTGCCAAGGTCGATGCCGTCGGCGCTGGTGGCCAGGTGGTCCGAGGTTGGCCTGTTGTCGACCATTTCGACCATGTTGCGCGATTGGCCGCTGCCGGTGAGTTGTTGACTGTTGTCGTCGCTTGGCGCGCCGCCACTGCGGGTGGTCTTGATGCGACGGTTCAATTCGGCGGCAGGTCGGCCGAAGCCGTTCTCGCCCACTGGTTTGGCGAATAGGGTGTCGAATGTGGCCTTCATGTCCGGCAGGGCGATGCGGTCCTGCGGGCGCTTCGGCCCGGCCAGGCTTGGGGCGATGCTTGTGAGGTCGAGCTCCAGCGTCTTGCTGTAGTCGATATCGCCGGCATTGGGCACGCCGAACAGATCCTGTGCCTTGAAATAGGCCTCGAACAATGTGATGTCGACCTCGCTGCGGCCGGTGTTGCGCATGTAGGCGACGGTTTTCTCGTCGACCGGGAAGAAGCCCATCGTCGCGCCGTACTCCGGCGCCATGTTGGCGATGGTGGCACGGTCGGTGACGGTCAGGCTGGCGGTGCCCGGGCCGAAGAATTCGACAAACTTGCCGACCACCTTCTCCTTGCGCAGCATCTCGGTGATGGTCAGCACCAAGTCGGTGGCGGTGACGCCTTCATTGAGCTGGCCCGTCAACTCGACACCGACCACGTCCGGGGTGAGGAAGTACACCGGCTGGCCGAGCATGCCGGCCTCGGCTTCGATGCCACCGACGCCCCAGCCGACCACGCCGACACCGTTGATCATCGTCGTGTGGCTGTCAGTGCCAACCAGGGTGTCGGGGTACACCAGACCGTCACGCTGCTGTACGCCGCGGAACAGGTATTCGAGGTTGACCTGGTGGACGATGCCGATGCCCGGCGGTACCACCTTGAAGGTGTCGAACGCCTGCATGCCCCATTTCATGAACTGGTAGCGCTCGCGGTTGCGCTGGAATTCGATCTCCATGTTCTCGCGCAGCGCGGTCGGCGTACCGAACTTGTCAATCATGACCGAGTGGTCGACTACCAGGTCGACCGGTACGAGGGGCTCGATGGTCTTGGGGTCCTTGCCCTGACGGTGGGCAACGTTGCGCATCGCGGCCAGATCGGCCAAGAGTGGCACACCAGTGAAGTCCTGCAGTACAACGCGGGCGACGATGAACGGGATCTCCTCGCTGCGCGGGCCGGTAGCCGCCCAGTTGGCCAACTGGCGCACATGCTCTTCGGTGACCTTCTTGCCGTCACAATTGCGCAGTACAGATTCCAGTACGATGCGAATCGACACCGGCAGCCGCGACACCGGGCCGATACCGTGCTCTTCGAGTTTGCCAAGGCTGTGGTAGGAGAAATCGCGGCCACCCACGGATAGGGCGGACAGGGTGTTGAACGGGTTCTGACTCATGGTTCCTCCGATAGGGTGGATGCCAGGTCGGGCCGGCGTTGCGCCGGTTCGGCCAACTTTAGTGACATTATGGGGGAGAATTCCGCCGTGTGTCGCCACCTCCGACGGCTAGGAAAAACAATGCTTTTGGCGTGGTTTTACCGCGTTACTTCTGACTGAGTGTCGACACTTTGGCCGGGTGTGATTCCCCAAACGATGTTCCCGTTTGGTCAAAAAGGCACGATGACCCTTGCCGGTAGCGCATATTGGCTGCGGCTGGTTCTTCCCAAGCGGGAGGGATTGGCGATAAAATGGCGACAGCGCCAAGACCAATATTGCCGTTTTGACGCCACCCCGATCCCGCAGGGGGGCGGCCGGTGGACCAGTCGACAGTTTGTCGCCGACTTGATGCCCCGCCCGTACCGTTACCCAATGTTTCCGCGCTTGATATAAAGCAGAGAGGATGAAGCCGTGCTTGAAGCCTACCGCCAGCATGTAGCAGAACGTGCCGCCCTCGGCATCCCGCCGCTCCCGTTGTCCGCCAAGCAGACCGAAGAACTGGTCGAGCTGCTGAAGAACCCGCCGGCAGGCGAGGGCGAGACCCTGGTTGAGCTGATCACCCACCGCGTCCCGCCGGGCGTGGACGATGCCGCCAAGGTGAAGGCGTCGTTCCTGGCCGCCGTGGCCGAAGGCACCGTGGCTTCGCCGCTGATCTCGCGTGAAAAAGCCACCGAGCTGCTGGGCACCATGGTGGGTGGCTACAACATCAAGCCGCTGATCGACCTGCTCGACGATGCTGCCTTGGCGCAAATCGCCGCCGATGGCCTGAAGAAAACTCTGCTGATGTTCGATTCCTTCCACGACGTGAAGGAAAAGATGGATGCCGGCAACAAGTACGCCCGCGAAGTCGTCGAATCCTGGGCCAACGCCGAGTGGTTCACCAGCCGTCCGGCCGTGGCCGAGAAGATCACCGTCACCGTGTTCAAGGTGCCGGGCGAAACCAACACCGACGACCTGTCGCCGGCACCGGACGCCTGGAGCCGTCCGGACATCCCGCTGCACTACCTGGCGATGCTGAAGAACACCCGCCCGGACGCGGCCTTCGTGCCGGAAGAAGACGGCAAGCGCGGCCCGATCCAGTTCCTGGAAGACCTGAAGAAGAAGGGCCACCTGGTCGCCTACGTGGGCGACGTGGTGGGTACCGGCTCCTCGCGTAAGTCCGCCACCAACAGCGTGATCTGGGCCACCGGCGAAGACATCCCGTTCGTGCCGAACAAGCGCTTCGGCGGCGTGTGCCTCGGCGGCAAGATCGCCCCGATCTTCTTCAACACCCAGGAAGACTCCGGCGCGCTGCCGATCGAAGTCGACGTGTCGAAGATGGACATGGGCGATGTGATCGACATCTACCCGTACGCTGGCAAGGTCGAAAAGAATGGCGAGAAGATTGCCGAGTTCGCCCTGAAGTCTGACGTGATCCTGGACGAGGTGCGCGCCGGCGGCCGTATCAACCTGATCATCGGTCGTGGCCTGACCGGCAAGGCGCGCGAAGCGCTGGGCCTGGCGGCTTCCACCGAATTCCGCCTGCCGCAAGCGCCGGCCGAATCGAACAAGGGCTTCACCCTGGCCCAGAAGATGGTCGGCCGCGCCTGTGGTCTGCCGGAAGGCCACGGCGTGCGTCCGGGCACCTACTGCGAACCGAAGATGACGACCGTTGGTTCGCAGGACACCACCGGCCCGATGACCCGCGACGAGCTGAAGGACCTGGCTTGCCTGGGCTTCTCCGCCGACCTGGTGATGCAGTCCTTCTGTCACACCGCCGCTTATCCGAAGCCGGTGGACGTGAAGACCCACAAGGAACTGCCGGCCTTTATCTCGACCCGTGGTGGCGTGTCGCTGCGCCCGGGCGACGGCGTGATCCACTCGTGGCTCAACCGCCTGCTGCTGCCGGACACCGTCGGCACCGGTGGCGACTCGCACACCCGCTTCCCGATCGGTATCTCGTTCCCGGCGGGCTCGGGCCTGGTGGCCTTCGCCGCCGCGACCGGCGTGATGCCGCTCGACATGCCGGAATCGGTACTGGTGCGCTTCAAGGGCGAAATGCAGCCGGGCGTCACCCTGCGTGACCTGGTGCATTCGATCCCGCTGTACGCGATCAAGCAGGGCTTGCTGACCGTGGCCAAGGCTGGCAAGAAGAACATCTTCTCCGGCCGCATCCTCGAGATCGAAGGTCTGCCGAACCTGAAAGTCGAGCAGGCGTTCGAACTGTCCGATGCCTCGGCCGAACGTTCCGCCGCCGGTTGCACCATCAAGCTGAACCAGGAGCCGATCGTCGAGTACATGAACTCGAACATTGTTCTGATGAAGAACATGATCGCCGACGGTTACAAGGATGCCCGTACGCTGGAGCGCCGCATCAAGGCCATGGAAGCATGGCTGGCTAGCCCGCAACTGCTGGAAGCCGACCAGGACGCCGAGTACGCTGCCGTGATCGAAATCGATCTGGCCGACATCAAGGAGCCGATCGTTTGCTGCCCGAACGACCCGGACGATGCCAAGTTCCTGTCCGAAGTGGCCGGCACTCAGATCGACGAAGCGTTCATCGGTTCGTGCATGACCAACATCGGCCACTTCCGTGCCGCCGGCAAACTGCTGGAAGGCAAGAAGGACATCCCGGTTCGCCTGTGGGTGGCTCCGCCGACCAAGATGGATGCTGCCGAGCTGACCAAGGAAGGCTTCTACAACACCTTCGGTACCGCTGGCGCGCGTACCGAAATGCCGGGCTGCTCGTTGTGCATGGGTAACCAGGCTCAGGTGAAGGAAGGCGCGACCGTGATCTCCACGTCGACCCGTAACTTCCCGAACCGTCTGGGCAAGAACACCAATGTGTACCTGGGTTCGGCCGAGCTGGCGGCGATTGCATCCAAGATGGGCAAGCTGCCGACCCCGGCTGAGTACCTGGCCGAGATCGGTGTCGTGACCCAGAATGCCGACAAGATCTACAAGTACATGAACTTCGACCAGATTGAAGAATTCAAGGAAGTGGCCGAATCGGTGAATGTTTAATAAATACAGGAGTTTGGGGGTGTTTTAATTGTTTGGGGGAGTCGAAATTTAGGTTTTGATACCCCAACGATCTCCCCAATTGTGTTTACTGCCCCGCCTTGAGCGGGGCTTTTTTTATTTCTGGGCACTAAGTTTGACTGAAGTTGGTCGATGTCATTCAGAGTGGCAGGTGAAATCCCCTGCATTGTGGCTTTGTCCCGTTTTCTAAGAGCCGGTTCACGATCTCGCGAACGAAGGGTCAGCCAAGGCGAAATGAGGCGAAAAGCGGAGTGTACTCATCGAGTAGGCAAGGATGTTGAGCCTTTGAACAGGCTCTTATCTCAACGCAGGGTCGCCCGAGTGCAGCAGGTTGTGAACAGGCTCTAAGCCGATGGTTTTGGCAGAGTGCCTGGCAGTAACAGCGCCATTGGCCTGGTAGCAAAGAGGGGTTGTTGAGAGGGATCGGCGTGTATTTTGCAGCAGGGTAGGGCAGTAGAGGCTTGCATGACGCAGTGACGCTGCTACCCTAGTCGGTTTCCGGCATGAATGGCGCTATGCGCTCTTGCCGAAGGCCGGTGGTTACGGCTGTGTGACGGATTTTTCTGGATTGGGAACCGAGTTGGCTGTTTTTTTCCTGGTTGTGGTGCTGCTGGCTGGTGCGGTCGGTGGTGTGGTGTGGTTTCAGCGTAGTGGCCGGCCTTGGCCGGTCTGGCTGCACAAGGTGTGGACGTATTTTTTTGAGGATACCCGGCCGCCTTTGCCAGTGAATGAACATCCGGTGTTGGAATCGGAGTCGGAGGACTTGGCCCCCCCTGCGCGATGGGAAATCTGGCTGGATTCGCTGGAGGCCATGTTGCGCGACGAAGGTGAGCGCTGGCGTCTATGGCTTGCCGAGCGCTGGGCACGTCGGGCTGCGGCGCGTGCGAAGCCGGACGTGCCGGCCATCGCCGAACGGCAGGATCCCGACCACGATTGGAGTCCACGCCAGCCACAGACGACGGTGCCCGTTTCGAATCCTGTAGCGCCGCCTGTTCGAAGCATGGCGCAGCAGGTTGTTTCGCTGGAGACCCCTCAAGCACGGCAGCCAGTGTCCGCGCCTAGGACCGAGGCCAGCGAGGTACGGGCCGCGTCGGTCGCCGGTGTGGCGACGGGACGAGTTGCGCCCATGGTGAACCTGAAGGCGGCGAGACCCTCCGAGGACGGAGCTCGTATCGAGTTGCCGCGCCGCCGTGAGCCGCCGCGTGACCGCTCTGCGCCTCAGCACAACCCGGTGGCCGATCTGCCAGTGATCGGTTTGGCCGATGTGCAGAGCAATTTGCGCGCGGGCTATCGTCGCCGTCAGGTGGCGAGGCATCATGAGGACGTGGTGCGAGACGGCAAGGCGGCACCGTTGCCAATGATCGAGCCAGATCTCGTGCGCGCTCGAGTGCGAGAGCTCCATCAGGAGCGGCTCAACCGCGAGGCAACCACCGGCAAGAAGAAGCAGTTGCCGGAGGTGGTACTGGCGCCGATTCCGTCCCATCCCGGCATCGCCGGCAAGACAGCCAAGGCAACCAAGGTAGCCAAGCCAATCAAGGCCGAGCCTCCTATTCCACCGCTGTACCAGCCCAGCTCGTCGACGCTCAAATCGCCGTTGCCCGCTTCGGCCAGCCCCTTGCCGTCGAGCACGGCCACCGCTTTGCCGGTGGCCAGCATGGCCAAGCCGCGCCCCGAACCGGCGCGGGTAGTGCTGCCTTCCGGCTGGCCCGGTTCATCGCCCGGCACTCGTGCACCGCAGGCTGCCGTTGTGCCGCCGCAGCCGTTGACAAGTGCACTCGCAGTAGATGCGGCTGCTCCGGCGGTGGTGCCGCTGGCCGAGGTGGTTCCAGCACCGGTGGTGCTGGATGCCAAGCTGGCTGACGATCAGGTTCTGTCGAAATTCATACCGCTGCCGGAGTTGGGAGGCGAGACTGTTGCCGCAGCCACCGCAGCCACCGCAGCCACCGCAGCCACCGCAGCCACCGCAGCCACCGCAGCCACCGTGGGTTTGGCTGCAAGCGTTGCCAAGGCTGGCGGCGACAGTGTCGTGGCCAAGCAGGAACCGACTGGGGCAGCGATCGCCATCGTGGCTGACCGTGGCATGCTTGCGTCGGCCGAGCCTGCGGTGATCGAATCGTTGCCGCAACCGCAACCGCAACCGCAACCGCAACCGCAACCGCAACCGCAACCGCAACCGCAACCGCAACCGCAACCGCAACCGCAACCGCGCGCGTTGGAGGGTTTTGCTGCACGCTTGCTGACGACTCCGACTCCGACTACGACTCCGACTCCGACTCCGACTCCGACTCCGACTCCGACTCCGACTCCGACTCCGGCTCCGGCTCCGGCTCCGGAAAAGGCGTCCGGGTCGACACCGGTGCCGGCCGCGTTCGGGCCGAAGCCGACGCCAGCTCCTGACACTGAGCCGGGTGTTAACCCCGCCGCGGCAGTGGACACTGCTCCAGTTAGGTCGCTGATGCCGCTGGAGCATCCTGCGGTGGCTACCTCACCGAGTCCCGCCGTGACTCCGGCGCAGCGCAACGGCTTGGTGTGGGCAATGATTGACGAGGTGGCGGACGAACCGGCGCCGGTTGCCGAGCCCGCGCCGTCGGCTCCGGTTTGGCCGAATCCGGCCGCTGTACGCTGGTCCGAGCCGGAGGTGGGCGAGGTGGCCCCAGAGGCGCCAACTGCTGCTGTGCTGGTGCAAGATGTCGAGCCTGCGATGCAGCCGTCTACCGAACCGCAACAGGCTCCCGCTCCTTCGGCGGTAGAGGCGCCCGTGTCCGCGACCCCATCGGTGGCTTCTGTCCCATTCGCCCCATTTTCTGCCGTCGAGCCGACAATGGCAGCGCCGCAGCGGATCGAACCTGCTCCGACGGTAGAGCTAGCCGCCGCCCCGAGCGTTCCGGTAGTACCGACTCCCAGCGTTGCAGCGCAACCCTGGCATCTTCCTGCTGCAGTGGCCTCGTTGACCGAAACGTCGCTTGATATTGATGAGATGCTGCTCGAGGAGACCGACAGCGACGTCATGCCGTGGGGTGATGAGGTCGGTGAGCCGGAGATGGCTCCCGTGCGCCAGCACCACACTCTGCCGGTGATCTATGGCGAGGAATGCCTGCCGTCGCTCGATCTGCTATACCCGGCCGACGATGCGCGTGTGGCGATGAGCGAGGACGCGCTGATCGAGCGCGGCATCGTCATCGAGGAGAAGTGCGCCGAGTTCAAGGTTAAGGTCAGTGTGGTCGATGCGTATGCTGGCCCGGTGATCACCCGCTATGAGGTGGAGCCAGCGGTGGGGGTGCGTGGTAGCCAGGTGGTCAACCTGATGAAGGACCTAGCGCGGGCGCTTGGCCTTGCCTCGATCCGTGTGGTCGAGACCATCCCGGGCAAGACCTGCATGGGGCTGGAGCTGCCCAACCCGGTGCGTGAGATGATCCGCCTGTCCGAGATCTTATCCGACGAGGTGTTTCAGGGCCCGGATTCTAAGCTGACGCTGGCGCTTGGCAAGGACATCACCGGTCAGCCGGTGGCGATGAACCTCGCCAAGGCACCGCACATGCTGGTGGCCGGTACCACCGGCTCGGGTAAGTCGGTCGGCGTCAATGCGATGATCCTGTCGCTGCTCTATAAGGCCACGCCGGATGAAGTGCGCTTCATCATGATCGACCCGAAGATGCTGGAGCTGTCTGTGTACGACGGCATTCCGCACTTGTTGGCGCCGGTCGTGACCGACATGAAGCTTGCCGCCAACGCGCTTAATTGGTGCGTCAACGAGATGGAGAAGCGCTACCGGCTGATGAGCGCGCTGGGCGTGCGCAATCTCGACGGTTTCAACCAGAAGCTGCGCGAGGCCGAGGCGGCCGGGGCAAAGATCCCGAACCCGTTCAGCCTGACCCCGGGCGATCCGGAGCCGCTGTCGCCGCTGCCATTCATCGTGGTGGTGGTCGATGAATTTGCCGACCTGATGATGGTAGCCGGCAAGAAGATCGAGGAGCTGATCGCCCGCCTGGCACAAAAGGCCCGCGCCGCCGGCATCCACTTGATCCTCGCGACGCAGCGCCCGTCGGTCGACGTGATTACCGGCCTGATCAAGGCGAACATCCCGACCCGTATCGCCTTCCAGGTGTCGAGCAAGGTCGACAGCCGCACCATCCTCGACCAGATGGGCGCGGAAAGCCTGCTCGGCCAGGGCGACATGCTCTACCTGCCGCCGGGCACCGGCTACCCGCTGCGCGTGCACGGCGCCTTTGTCGCCGACGACGAGGTGCATGCGGTGGTCGAGTTCCTCAAGCAGTTCGGTGAACCGGACTATGTCGAGGACCTGCTGACCGGTTCGGCTGACAGCGATGAGGCGGCGCCGGCCGGCAACGGTGGCGGGCGCGGCAGCGAGGACGATCCGCTCTACGATGAAGCGGTCGGCATCGTGATGAAGACGCGCAAGGCGTCGATTTCGTCGGTGCAGCGACACCTGCGCATCGGCTACAACCGCGCGGCGCGTCTGATTGAGCAGATGGAGGAGGCCGGCCTCGTCAGCGCGATGGAGAGCAACGGCAACCGTACCGTGTTGGTGCCGGAGCGGGACTACTGAGCGCTAGCCAGCTGAGCTAAGGAGGCGTGCCTGGGGCACGCCTTTTTTCATGGGCTAGCTGTAGCGCGATGACGTGCGCTGAGCGACGCTCAGCCGCCTGACTCGAGTATCGTCCGACCGTTTAACGGCTGCACCGGCCGGGCGTTCATCGGATAGAGCCGTTGGAGGGCGGCCAGTTGTCGTTCCGACAGCTCAACTGGCTGCTTCAGCACCCTCCAACGCACACCCTCGCTGCACGGAGGCGTGGTCAGCGAACCGGTGTAGGCGTAATAGTCACGCTTGGCCGGCAGCAGGGCGGCCGGGTCGAACGGTGCGGACAGGGGGCGGCTGGTGCCGGGCTGATCCGGCAACGTGGCGAGCAGCGGGGCGAGGGCCGGGTTGTCACGGCCCAGTTCGAACAGCACGGCGACGACGGCGAGTTCGTTCTTGGCATTCTTGTGTACCAGATGCGCGACCAGCGGGTAGCGCTTGCCTTCGACCATCTCCTCGCTCGGGGCGTGGAAGTGCAGCTGTAGCAGCTCGAAGTCCCCTTCGGCCAAACTCAGCCGGTTACCGGCGGCGGGCTTGAGCTCGATGGCGTGGCCGTTGTTGACCAATGTGGCGCTACCTGTCCGGTAGTCGAAGCGCAGCGGTGCAAGAACGGTGGGTTTGGCGCCGCGGATGTCGATCGGTGACTGGGTCTGCCCCAGCTTGCAGAGCTGGAATTCTGGCGCGAGGCTAGCCCAGTCTGCTTGCTTGTAGTTCCAATGCGGCGAAGCGCCGGCTGCCCAAGTCGGGGCGGCGAAGAGACTCAACAGCAGTACCGCGATGTTTTTGTTCACTGCTTGATTCCTTGTCGAGGATGACGGTTCGGCCGCGCCGACGTGGCGCGGCCGAAGAATGACAAGGGGATTTCAGTGAAGTTCGGAGGGAGCGTATGAAAAAAGCCGGCGCCCGAGCGGACGCCGGCTTCGTCATGCGGGAAACGTTTATAGCTTGGCGATCGACACCTCGGTCGATTTGACGAAGGCGATCACCTCGGAGCCGACAGTCAGCTCCAGCTCGCGCACCGAGCGCGAGGTGATGACCGAGGTGACGATGCCGGCCGGGGTGTCCACGTCCACCTCGGACAGCACCGGGCCTTCGATGATTTCCTTGATGACGCCGCGGAACTGGTTGCGTACGTTGATCGATTTGATGCTCATGACGGTTTCCTTTCGGGTGGTGAGTCGGTGCTTGGCGATGCTTACAGGGACCAGCGCAGCTGGCTGGGCAAAGGAGTCGGGCGGGCAGGGGGGGTGACCGGCTCGGGCTGAGGCTGCTGCCGCACCCGGGCCAGCACCTGCGCCTCCAGTGCCAGGCGTGCAGGATCGGCGGCGTCGCGCGGGCGGGGCAGGTCGATGGCGAGATCAAGGCCGATCCGGCCGTCCTCGATCAGCAGCACCCGGTCGGCTAGCGCGATCGCCTCGCCGACGTCGTGGGTGACTAGCAGGGTGGTGAAGCGGTGGTGCTGCCACAGCCGCTCCAGTAGCTGCTGCATGTCGATGCGGGTGAGCGCGTCGAGTGCGCCGAGCGGCTCGTCGAGCAGCAGCAGACGTGGCTGGTGCACCAGCGCGCGGGCCAGCGCGACGCGCTGACGCTGGCCGCCGGACAACCGTGTCGGCCATTCGTCGGCGCGGTCAGCCAGGCCCACTTCGGCCAAGGCCGCACGCGCGGCATCGCGCCACTGGCCGGACAGTCCCAGGCCGACATTGTCGAGCACGGTCTTCCACGGCAGCAGCCGTGCGTCCTGGAACATCACCCGGGTGTCGCTGGGCGGGGCGTCGTTGTCGATGTGGCCGGCGCTGGGCTGGTCGAGCCCGGCCAGGAGGCGCAGCAGGGTGCTCTTGCCGCAGCCGGAGCGCCCGACCAAGGCGACGAACTGGCCGGCCGGGATGGTCAAATCGAGCGCGTCGAGCACGCGACGCTGGCCGAAGCGCTGCGACAGGCCGGTGAGCTGCAGCGCGCTGCCGGCGGCGGGGGGAATGAAGCGGTCCATGGGGTCTCCTAGGCGGCCTGGTAGGACGGGTGCCAGCGCAGGCTGGCGCGTTCCAGCGCGCGCGCCGCCATGTCGGTGGCCTTGCCGAGCAGGGCATAGAGCAGGATCGACAGCACCACCACGTCGGTCTGCAGGAATTCGCGGGCGTTCATCGCCATGTAGCCGATGCCGCTGGTCGACGAGATGGTTTCGGCGACGATCAGGATGATCCAGGCGATGCCGAGCGCGAAACGCGCGCCCATCAGGATGGACGGCAGTGCACCGGGCAGCAGCACGTGGCGGAACAGGCCAAAGCCCGACAGTCCGTAGCTCTTCGCCATCTCGATCAGCGCCGGGTCGATCGAACGGATACCGAGATAGGTGTTGAGGTAGACCGGGAACACCGTTCCGAAGGCGACCAGGAACACCTTGGCGCCCTCGTCGATGCCGAACCACAGGATCACCAGCGGGATCAGCGCCAAGGGCGGAATGTTGCGCAACATCTGCACCGTGGTGTCGAGCGCGCCTTCGGCCAACCTCGACACCCCGGTGGCGAGCCCGAGCGCGAGGCCGATGACGAAGCCGACGGCGACTCGCCAGAAGCTGATCTTCAGGTTGCTCCAGATGTCGCCGGACTCGGTCAGCGCCGCGCCGGCCTTGAGCACTTCCAGCGGGGCGGGCAGCACCCGGTGGCTGATCAGGCCTGCTTGCGCGGCGGCCTGCCAGGCCAGCACCAGGCTGAGCGGCACCAGCCAGGGCAGCAGGGCGCGGCCAGTGCGGACGGGAAGGGATTGGCTCATTACAGGCTCCTTACGAGGCCGAGGCTTTCGGTAGGTGGTGGTTGGCCACCACCTCGCCGAGCGGACCGTTGGCCGGGGCGCTGCCGTGCTTGCCCGGCAGGTGTGGGAACAGCAGCTCGGCGACGCGGTAGGCTTCCTCCAGGTGCGGGTAGCCGGAGAACACGAAGGTGTCGATGCCGAGCTCGGCGTATTCGCGCATCCGCGCCGCCACGGTCGGGCCGTCGCCGACCAGTGCGGTGCCGGCGCCGCCGCGCACCAGGCCGACGCCGGCCCACAGGTTCGGACTGACCTCCAGCTTGTCGCGCTTGCCGCCGTGCAGCGCGGCCATGCGGCGCTGGCCTTCCGAGTCCATCTTGGCGAAGGTGGCCTGGGCAGCGGCGATGGTGCTGTCGTCGACGTACTGGATCAGCTCTTCGGCGGCTCGCCAGGCGGCCTCGTTGGTCTCGCGCACGATCACGTGCAGGCGGATGCCGAAGCGCACGGTGCGGCCACGTGCGGCGGCGCGGGCGCGGATGTCGGCGATCTTTTCGGCTACTGCGGCGGGCGGTTCACCCCAGGTCAGGTACACGTCGATGTGCTCGGCGGCCAGCTCGTGCGCGGCCTCGGACGAGCCACCGAAGTAGAGCGGCGGATGCGGGGTTTGCACCGGCGGGAACAGCACCTTGGCGCCCTTCACCTTGATGTGCTCGCCATCGAGGTCGACGGTGTCGCCGGCCAGCACGCCGCGCCACACCTTGAGGAATTCGTCGCTGGCGCGGTAGCGCTCGTCATGGCTCAGCCACAGCCCGTCGCTCTCCAGCTCCACCGGGTCGCCGCCGGTGACCACGTTGACCAACAGCCTCCCGGCCGAGTGGCGGTCGAACGAGGCGGCCATGCGGGCCGCTACCGTCGGCGACATGATGCCGGGGCGCACCGCCACCAGGAATTTCAGCCGCTGGGTGGCCGGGATCAGGCTGGCGGCGGTGATCCACGGGTCTTCGCAGCTGCGGCCGGTGGGGATCAGCGCGCCGTCGAAGCCGAGCCGGTCGGCAGCTTGGGCTATCTGGGTGAGGTAGGCGTGGTTGACCTGGCGGGCGCCCTGCTGGGTGCCGAGGTAGCGGCTGTCGCCGTGGGTGGGGAAAAACCAGAATACTTGCATGTTCAGACTCCTGTTGGGGCGTCGTTCAACGACGCCATACGATGTCCTGTACCTTCACCGCGTGCGGGATCAGGCCCTGTTCGTGGAAGCTGTTGGCGACGCGTTGCTGGTCGGCGATCACCACTGGCGTCAGCGGTGCCACCTGGAAGCGCGGGTGGCGGCCTAGCATGGTGTCGAAGATGCCCACTTCCTGGCCTGTGGTGCGAGCCAGGATCTCGGCGACTTCCTTCGGCTTGGCAGTCAGGAAGGCGTCGTTCTTGGTTAGCTCGTCGATCACTGCGGCGATCACCTTGGGGTTCTGGTCTGCGAACTGGCGCGAGGCCAGGTAGAAGCTGAAGTTGTTGGACAGGCCCTTGCCGTCGCTGAGCACCCGCGCGGTGTTGGCGCGTTCGGCTACCGCGTAGTACGGGTCCCACACCGCCCAGGCGTCGACGTTGCCCCGCTCGAAGGCGGCGCGGGCGTCGGCCGGCTGCAGGTAGGCGGGCTGGATGTCGCGGATAGTCAGCCCGGCCTTCTTCAGCGCGCGCAGCACCAAGTAGTGGGCGCTGGAGCCCTTGGTGAAAGCGACGCGCTTGCCCTTCAGGTCGGCCAGCGTCTTCAGCGTGGAGTCCTTCGGCACCAGGATGGCCGAACCCTGCGGCTTGGCAGCTTCGAAGCCGACGTAGACCAGGTTGGTGCCGGCGGCCTGGGCGAACACCGGCGGGGTGTCGCCGGTCATGCCGAAGTTGACGCTGCCGATGTTGAGCGCTTCCAGGATCGGCGGGCCGGCGGCGAACTCGGTCCATTTCACTGTGACGCCGAGCGGTTTGAGGCGCTGCTCGAGCAGGCCGCGGTTTTTCAGTACCACCAGGTTCACCGAGCTTTTCTGGTAGCCGATGCTCAGCTCTTCGGCCGAGGCGGCGACGCTGGTGAAGGCCAGCACGGAGATCAACAGGGTCTTGAGCAGTTTCATGCAGGGTCCTTGGCTGGGGCGGGGCGGCCCGCCCGGAATGGAAAGAGGGCTTACAGGCTGATCGCGCCGGCGACCAGGCGGTTGCGCAGCTTGTGGGCGAGCTGGGTACAGCGCCTTCAGGCTGGTGGCGAAGCGCGACACCGCGGCGCGCAGCCGCTCGTCCAGCTCAGGTTCCAGTCGGACGGCGCCGTCGTCGTCGCTGCTGATGTGCTTGTCGATGGCGAACACGCCCTGCTGGATGTCGCGCGCCTTCAGCGTGGTCAGTACCGGCTTGAGCGCATAGTCGAGTGCCAAGAGGTGGGCCGCGGTGCCACCGCTGGCCAGCGGCAGTGTCGGCTTGTTGGCCAGCGCTTCCTCGGGCAGCAGATCGAGCAGGGTCTTCAGCGCACCGGAGTAGGCGGCCTTGTAGATCGGGGTGGCGATCACCACGCCAGCGGCGTTGGCCACCAGCGAGCGCAGATTCTTGATCGCCGGGCTATCGAAGCGGGCGTACAGCAGGTCTTCGGCGGGAAAGTCGTAGACGCTCACCAGCAGGGTGTCGATCTGCTGCTCGGCAAGCAGTGCCTTGGCCTGTTCGGCCAACTTCAGGGAGCGGGAAGTGGGGCTGGGACTGCCAGCGAGCGCGACGACGTACATGGGTAACCTTTGCTTGATGAACAGGGGGAGAAGGCGGCTGCCTTATCGCCATGTGGATGAGGTTACCCGGCTGTGTTAATAATTAAAAATCATGAAAAATCATTTTTTCATGCGAATTTAGTCTTAATGGGCGAGCGGCAAGAGTGACCAGCCGAGCCTAAGCAGCGCAGCATCATGGAAGCAGGCAGTTCATCAGGTTGGCCTTGTTCCAGCTATGCTTTGGCCAATGTTCAGGAGGAAAGCCGATGGTAGGAAAACGCCAGTGGCGCTTACGCGTGCAGAAGTGTGCCGATGGGCATGCGCAGGCAATCACCATCAGCGACGGGGATATCGCAACTTGGTATCAGGTTGGGCAAATGTCGAAGCCATTGCAGCAACTACTGGTTGTGAGACTGTGCCTCCTGACAAGGAATTGATGGGTTATCGATTCGAGCCGAATAAGTTTGCGTGCGCACAATTGACTCCGTTGACCAGTGAGCAAGTCGCACCATTAAGGGTGGTTGAATGCCCGGTCCAGATAGAGGCCAAACTTATATCTATGCATAAAATTGGTGGTGAGGACGGCGCTTGTTCTGCTGCAGAATTCAGAGCACTTCGGGTGCATGTCCATACTCAGCTGCTAAATAAGGTGGGTCGCATCAGTCTAGAACATTGGAAGCCTCTGTACTATGTATTCCGACATTACTATACCCTGGGGGTGTGTCTCGGTAAGAGCTTCAGAGCTTAAGTTTATCGGGGCAGCTCTCAGTTGAAACGTTTGCTGAAAAATTATTTCGCTTGGAGGGAGATGCTCGATTGGCAAAAATGAGAATAAAGAGGCTGTGTCAAAGTATTGGCGACGAATAGTAAAAGCTAGTTAGATACGGATTGCTCGCTAGGAACGCAGTAACGTAGCAGTCGATTGACTTAATGGGGTTGATAATGGAGCAGGGTGTTTTTCTAGGCAAATATCCTTACGTTGCGGTCGAAGGAGATTTGCCTCAGGTTGTTGTGCTAAATGGAGGGCAGGCTTTTGTTAGGCCAGTAACAAAACAACAATTGATCAAAGATGCAAAGCGTTTGCACCGATTATTGTCTGGCCGAGCGTTCTTAATGATTGGCTATGACCAAAATCCAGAGGAGGGCCATTCGTTGGGTAAGGTGATCAGCGACCTTGCTCAGATTCTGAGAGATAGGCAGCGACCCCTTGCCCTGATAGGATTATCCTATGGAGGCATTGTTGCCACGCATGTTCTTGCTAAACACCCTGAGTTGGTTGATAACCTCATCTTGCTTGCGAGTGCCCACCGTTTTTCAACCGAGGGCGATAGACGTATCCGTCGTCAAATAGAGCTGCTCGAACATGGTAATCGCCATGAGTTCTTGTTGTCATTTGCCGGGTTGTTTCGGCGAGGTTGGATGAATGCCATGCTGCGCATGCGCCTTATGCTTGAAAATCTAAAGGGTCATGACAAGCTTAACTCGCCACATCGGATTATCCGTCATCTTGAGGCGGCTAGAGAGGCCAAAATCGATTTATGCCAGAATCGCCGTATTGCAGCACGATGTCTTGTCATTGGTGGAGAGTTAGATCCATTCTTCGACAGTACATGTATCGAGGAGTTGCGTGGTTTTCTTCCGCAGATTCAAACCTCGATTTTCAAAAATGAAGGTCATATGCTTCCGGTCGAACGGGCGCATGATATATCGCGAGCACTAGAGAGTTTTTTGGCAGTGAATCTATTTCCTCGGAAGGAAAACGTTTAGGGGTTGATAGCCCTTTTCGGAGAGGGGCGTTTTACTTGCCTAGGGGAATGGAAGGTAAGAATATGCAGATTTATCGAGTTTAAGGGCTGATGGCCGTTTCGGCCGAGCTGCCATTAGACAATGGCCGAGCCGGGTGGCCGGTTGCGGCACCCCGAGAAAAGCTTTGCCTCACCCCTTCTTTGTATCTGCCATATTGGAATATGTGCAAACGCACGCTAATCGTATCCAGTGCAAAGAACAAGAGAGGGAGGTGCTGCATGAGCCCGGTCAGCCCATTGACGACAACGCAACTCTACCGACGCTGCGACGCTGACAAATTTACTAAGCTTTGCAAAAGTATTGTCACTGGCAGGCATATTGGCACTCAGGCTGGCGGAAGAACGATTTCACCAGCCCGGGTAGCTTTTGGATTCGACGCAAGGCGCCGATTGCTAGCCGCTTCATTTCCTCATGGTTTTGCACCAGACGCTTTGATACCTGGCGCTTCACGTGCGCCCAGACCTGCTCGTCCGGATTCAGTTGCGGCGAGTAAGGCGGCAAGTAGAACAGGTTGAGCTTGCCTTCCAAGCTCTCCACATAGTCCCTGACCAGCTTCGCCTTGTGGATCGGATGGCCATCGACGATCACAAAC
>NZ_JAUEDK010000059.1 GCF_030385785.1 Crenobacter oryzisoli | reverse complement strand
GGAGATGTAATGGACGCCTCCCTCCTGCCCGAAGGTGACGACGGCGGTCTGCAGAACGACAGGAGCCCTCGCAATACCTGACGGCATCTAAAGTGCCAAAGTGGTGGTGTAGCAACAACCACAAACGGTAAGGAGGGCTCGATATGAAGATTACGACATTCGGTCTGGACCTGGCAAAGCGGGTTTTCCAACTGCATTGGGTGGATACCGCTACCGGTGAAATCTGCCGCCGGCAAGTGAAACGGGCGCAACTGAACGAGTTCTTCGCCAACCGGGAAACGTCGGTGATCGCGATGGAGGCCTGCGGCAGTGCGCACTACTGGGGCCGGCTGTTCCAGGAGCTTGGGCATGAGGTCAGGCTGATTCCCGGGCAGTTCGTCCGTCCGTTCGTGAAGAGCAACAAGACCGACGCAGCCGATGCGCAGGCGATCTGGGAAGCGGCGCAGCGGCCAGGGATGAAGTTCGTCGCGCTCAAGAGCGAAGGCCAGCAAAGCGTGCTGATGTTGCACCGGATGCGCGAGCAGTTGGTGAAGATGCGGACGATGCAGACTAACCAGCTACACGGGCTGTTGTACGAGTTCGGAGCCGAGCTGCCAAAGGGGCGACACAAGGCGCTGGAGCGGATTCCTGATGAGCTTGCGCGGCTGGAAGACACGTTGCCAGTGATGGTGATCGAAGCGATCCGTAGCCAACTACAGCGAATTGAGACATTGGGCCAAGACATCGCCGAGCTTGAGCACAAGCTGGCGGTGTGGAAGAAGGAAGATGAAGCAGCCAAACGACTGATGGCCATTCCGGGTGTCGGCTTGCTCACCGCAACAGCGGCGGTAGCAATGATTGGGGATGCCAAGACATTCAAGTCTGGGCGCGAGTTTGCCGCCTTCCTCGGCCTGGTGCCACGCCAGAGCGGCACCGGCGGGCGAGTGAAGTTGCTGGGGATCAGCAAGCGCGGTGATGTGTATCTGCGCACGCTGCTGATTCATGGCGCCAGGGCAGTGGCGACGCATCAGAAGGTGCGCGATCCCTGGCTGGACCAGTTGCTGGCGCGACGACCGTTCAATGCGGCGGTGGTAGCGCTGGCCAACAAGATGGCACGAACGATCTGGGCGCTGTTGGCCCATGGCCGGACGTATCAAACGGACTACGTGGCCAAGGCCGCGTAAAAGATTAACGAACCCTTTAGGAGGTGGATCGCTGAAAGGTTGCGCAGGTTGATGTGCGCTTGATGGCAGAACAGGTCGGACCGTGGGGAAGTAAGCCTGAATGATGGCCAGTCCTTCGAGGACTCCAAGGAGATGAGGCCTTCCCCTGCGAATTCCATCAGGGCCAGCAGACTCCGAGTCTGCAATAAAGGCCGGATATAAGTCTGCAGCCAGATCTCGAAGCCCGCATCGAACATCGCTTGCCAAGCCGGGAGGCGTCCATATAAGGCCATCATGAAACGGCAACTGCTGATAACCGGTGTTCTGCTGTTGAGTCTGGGCGGCCCGGCGTTTGCTGACGGTTCGACCCTGCTGGGTGGTGCGCTCGGTGGCGCAGCCGGCGCAGCGATAGGTGAATCGGTCGGCGGTCGCGACGGCGCCATCCTCGGCGGCGCGCTGGGTGGCGCCACCGGAGCTGCAATCGGTCACGATTACGGCCAGGAAGGCCGCGACGAACACTGGCACCACCACCATTGGCATCATCACCATGGTGGGCACTACCACCATAACGACTGGCGCTATTGAGGCTGAACAAACCGAGCGCCCTCTGGCCGCTCCGAATATCCCCCTCTTCTTCGCGTCATGACTGACGCGCTCCGCCACGACCGGGCTTCTCTATTGGTTCGTGGCGTTTTATTGTCCATCATTCGATTGGCAGCAATCGCCAATCGCTCGTCAGCACAGAATCATGTCGCTAGAATGGAGGCTTTCTCCAGGAGCCCGTTCGTGACGCGCCAATCCCGCGCCTATGCCTTCGGCCTTGCCGCCGTGCTCGCCTGGTCGACCGTGGCCACCGCGTTCAAGATCAGCCTACAACACCTGAGCCCGGCCCAATTGGTGTTGTACGCCAGTGCAGCGTCGCTTATAGCGTTGCTGGCCATCCTCGCCTGCCAGCGCCGGCTCGGCGACTACACTTCCGGCTTGGTCCGGTACTGGCGTCGTTCATTGACGCTCGGAGCGATCAACCCCTTCGTCTACTATCTGATCTTGTTCCAGGCCTATGCCCTGCTACCGGCACAGGAAGCCCAGGCGATCAACTACACCTGGGCGCTGACGATGACGCTCCTGGCAGTGCCACTGTTGCGCCAGGCCCTGGCGGTGCGCGATGCCCTGGCGGCGTTGGTCTGCTATCTGGGTGTGCTGGTGATCGGTACCCGCGGCAATGTGCTGGGGATGTCATTCTCGAACGCGCATGGCGTGGTGTTTGCGCTGGCATCGACGGTGCTGTGGGCGTGTTACTGGATCTTCAATACCCGGGACACTCGCGAGCCGGTGCTGGCGCTGGCGCAGAACTTCAGTTTCGCGCTGCCAATGATCCTGCTGTGGTGCGCATTCACCGACCAGCTGCACCCGGTCGCCTGGCAGGGGATCGCCGGCGCCGCCTACGTCGGCGCGCTGGAAATGGGCTTCACCTTCGTGCTGTGGCTGACTGCGATGAAGCTGACCGACAGCACCGCCAAGATCGCCAATCTGATCTTCCTGTCGCCCATCCTGTCTCTCGCCCTGATCCACCTGATCATCGGCGAGCCGATCTATATGTCGACGCTAGCGGGCCTTGCTCTGATCCTGGGCGGACTGACCCTGCAGAAGCTGCCCCTTGGCCGGGCGACACTGATCCGGCCACGCTAAACCGACTGCATCGCCAATAAAAACGGCGCCCCGCAGGGCGCCGTTTTACATCACACTGGTCAACCGTCAAACAAACCAAAATACGCTGATGAACTGGCACAAGCTGCCGCCCAATACGAACAGATGCCAGATGCCATGGCCGTGTCGGATCTTCTCGTCATTGAGAAACCAGTAGATGCCGATGCTGTAAATGATGCCGCCGGCGGCGAGCCACACCAGCCCTGGCGTCGACAAGGTGGTGACCAGCGGCTTGATCGCCACCAGCACCAGCCAGCCCATCATCACGTAAAGGATCATCGACAAGACGCGGGTACGCCGCCCCAGCGTCACCTCCTGGATGATGCCGAACAGCGCCAGCCCCCACGAGATGCCGAACAGCGTCCAGCCCCACGGACCGCGCAGCGTCACCAGGCAGTACGGCGTGTAGCTGCCGGCAATCAACAGGTAGATCGCCGAGTGGTCGAACTTCTGCAGGACCGCCTTCGCCCGCCCCTTCACACTGTGGTACAGCGTCGAAATCAGATAGAGCACCACCAGCGTGGAGCCGTACAGTGTGAAGCTGACGATCTTCCACGGGTCTCCCTGCACGCTGGCCGACCAGATCAGCGCGACCAGCGCAACCACCGAAAGGATCGTGCCGGCCAGATGCGACACACCGTTGAAGCGTTCACCATAGTACATATTGTTCTCCTAGCCGCGTGGGTGTCGCTCAGGCGGATGCGTTGTTATTGGCAGAATAGGCGGCAGCAGCTCTTCATGGTTCCCGTCATGGCGCCTATCGTCAAAACCATGACGCAACACGTCGCACTTGTCCCATTCATGCAAAAAGCCTGTGCACGGTCTGATGTATGAGGGTGAATCCTCATTGAAATGGCGCTCAACATGCTTTAAAGCGCCACTGTACTCCGCTGCGACGCAGCATGTTGGGCCTCTCTGTATCGATTTTGTGACGCACCCGCCCCCCCATGTAGCCTGCCCACGGCCGCAGCGATGCCGGCGCCAGACGCAAAAAGGGCGGGATTGCTCCCGCCCTTTTAGGCAACCAAGATTGGCCGAACGCTCAGGCGCCCAGTGCCGCGAATACCTGGTCGCGCACAGTTTCCACCGCTTGCGTGCCGTTGACCTTCACGTACTTAGGCGCGGTGGCGTCACCGGCCTCGGCCTGCTTGGCGTAGTAGCCAACCAGCACCTCGGTCTGCTCGTGGTAGACGGCCAGACGCTTCTTGACGGTTTCTTCCTTGTCGTCGTCGCGCTGCACCAGATCCTCCCCGGTCACATCATCCTTGCCTTCCACTTTCGGTGGGTTGTACTTGACGTGGTAAGTGCGGCCCGACGGCAGGTGGGCGCGGCGACCGGACATGCGATCGACGATCACTTCGTCCGGCACGTCGATCTCGACCACGAAATCGATCGCCACGCCCGCTTCCTTCATCGCCTCGGCCTGCGGAATGGTGCGCGGGAAGCCGTCGAACAGGAAACCGTTGGCGCAATCGGACTCGGCGATACGCTCTTTCACCAGGCCGATGATGATGTCGTCACGCACCAGGCCACCGGCGTCCATGATCGCCTTGGCCTCCAGGCCCAGCGGGGTGCCGGCCTTCACCGCGGCGCGCAGCATGTCGCCGGTGGAGATTTGCGGGATACCGTATTTTTCTTTGATGAAATTGGCCTGGGTGCCTTTGCCGGCGCCCGGTGCGCCCAACAGGATCAGTTTCATGGGTTCTCCAGATAGCAAGGATGGGACAGTGTCGTTATTCGTATCAGGCCGGTCGCGCAGCCAGCACCGCGCGCACCCGTTCCAGGTCTTCCGGGGTGTCGACGCCGGCGGCCGGCGCTTCGGCGACTTCGGCCACCGCGATGGCGTGGCCGTGCCACAGCACGCGCAGCTGCTCGAGCGCTTCGAACTGTTCGAGCGGCGACGGCGCCAGCTGCGCATAGGTCGACAGGAAGCCGGCACGGTAGGCGTACAGGCCGATGTGCCGCAGCGCCGGTAGGCCTGCCGGCAGCGCGCTCGCATCGTGAGCGAATGCGTCGCGGGCCCACGGCAGCGGCGCCCGGCTGAAATACAGCGCGTGGCTGGCGGCGTTGCACACCACCTTCACCACGTTCGGATTGAAGAATTCTTTCGCATCCGCGATGGGATGCGCAGCGGTCGCCATCGGTGCGCTACTGTCGGCGAGCAGTTGGGCCACCCGGTCGATCAATGCCGGGTCGATCAAGGGCTCGTCGCCCTGCACATTGACGACGATCTCGTCGGCCGGCAGCGCCAGATGCTCGGCCACTTCGGCCAGGCGATCGGTGCCGCTGGCGTGATCGACGCGAGTCAGCACCGCTTCGACACCATGCGCGGCGCAGGCGGCCAAGATGTCTTCGTGGTCGGTGGCCACGACGACGCGGCGTGCTGCGCTCTTGGCAGCCTGCTCGGCCACCCGCACCACCATCGGCTTGCCGGCAAGATCGGCCAGCGGCTTACCCGGCAGGCGCGTCGAAGCGAGCCGCGCCGGGATCACCACCGTGAAGCCGGTCATTTCACCTCTTCCTCGGGGGCCAGCTCGCGCGCCTCGCTCTCCAGCATCATCGGGATGCCGTCGCGGATCGGATAGGCCAGGCGGTCGCCCTTGCAGATCAGCTCCTGCTGCGCCTTGTTGTAGACCAGCGGGCCCTTGCAGATCGGGCAGACCAAGATGTCGAGAAATTTAGCGTCCATGGGGAATCTTCAGTGTGCGGAGGATCCAGCCGGCCAGATCCGGCTCAACGCGCGCGGCTACCGGCAGGACCCAGAGTTTAGCATGATTGACCGCGCGCAGTTTGACCGCGTCCTTGGCTGTGACCAGCACAGCATCGGCATCCTGCGGGATGTCGCCCGGCACGAAGGCATGGTGGTCGGGGAATGCCAGCGTGCGGGCAGGCTCGATGCCGAGCGAGGCCAGCGTGGCGAAGAAGCGCTCCGGATGGCCGATGCCGGCCAGCGCGACAACCTTCTCGCCGGCGAAGTCAGCGGCGCGGCGAGTGGCACTCGGGTCGGCCAATGCCACGAAACGTTCAGGGGCGAGACGCATCACGAATTTTGGTAGCTCGTCCGGCAAACGTTCGGCCAACGTCGCGCAGCCGGCGCCGTTGATCACCAGCGCGTCGGCCCGGCGCAGCCTACCCGGAGGCTCCCGCAGCGGTCCGTTCGGCAGCAGGCAACCGTTACCAAAGCCGCGCGCACCGTCCACCACCACCACCTCGAGATCGCGCCCCAAGCGGTAGTGCTGCAGGCCGTCGTCAGACAGGATCAGGTCGAGCTCGGGATGCGCGGCGATCAGCGCCTCGGCGGCCGCCACCCGGTCGCGCCCAACCACTACCGGCACGCTGGTGGCGGCGATCAGCAACGGCTCATCGCCAACCTGCGCCGGCGTGTGCTCGGGCCCAACCAGGGTTGGCCGAACATGGTCGCCACCGTAACCACGGCTGACCACCCCGACCTTGACGCCTTCCTCGGCGAAACGGGCGATCAGCGACTGGGTCAACGGAGTCTTACCGACGCCTCCGACGTTGATGTTACCGATCACCACCACCGGCCGCGCCACCTTATGAACCCTCAGCACTCCGGACTGGAACAGGCAACGACGCAGCGTCGCCAACAGCGCAAACAGCCCTGCCAGCGGGGCCAGCAGGGCTGTAAGCCAGGGTTTGGGGCGGTACCAGTGGCGTTCTATTCGGCCGCTCACGGCGTCTCCATCTGAGTAGCGAAGGTCAGCTGGGTCAGCCCCGCCTCGCGCGACGCCTCCATCACGTTCACCACCGACTGGTGAGTCGCCTTACCGTCGGCGTTGATCACCACCACCGGCGAGGGCTTGCCGTCAGCGGCGGCCTTCAGCGCCGCCACTAGCGTGGCGCGATGTGCATCGGGCAGCTTCTTGTCGCCGATGGCGAGCTTGCCGTCGGCTGCCAGCGCGACGTTGATCTGCGTGCTCTTCGGCTGCGGCGTCTCCCCGGCCGCGACCGGCAGGTTGATCTGCATCTCGGAAAAGCGCGAATAGGTGGTGGTGACCATCAGGAAGATCAGGATCACCAGCAGCACGTCGATCAGCGGGATGAAGTTGATTTCCGGCTCGTCGCGGCCGCGACCTCGGCGAAAGTTCATGATTGCGCTCTCAGTGATGGCCGTTGCCGTTCTGGCGCTCGCCATGCACCACCTCCACCAGCTTCACCGCCTGCATTTCCATGTCGACCAGCAACGAATCGACCTTAGCGCGGAAGTGCCGGTAGAACATCATGCTGGGAATGGCGACGATCAGGCCGAAAGCCGTGTTGTAGAGCGCCACCGAGATGCCGTGAGCCAGCACGCGCGGGTCGGTGCCACCCGGCGACTGCGAGCCGAAGATCTCGATCATGCCGATCACGGTGCCAAGCAAGCCCAACAGCGGCGCCATCGCAGCAATGGTACCAAGCGTGGTGAGAAAACGCTCCAGACCGTGCGCGATCACGCGCCCCTCGTCCTCGATCGCCTCCTTCATCACCTCGCGCGAGCCACCGACATTGCGCAGGCCGGCGGCAAACAGCAGGCCGAGGGGGGAATGGCGACCCAGTTTGTCGAGCAGCGCCGGCGCAGCACCGGTGGCATGATATTCCTGCACCGTCTCCCGCAGCAGGCCTGACGGAGCGATCAGCGAGGCGCGCAGACTGTAGAGCCGTTCGAAGATGATCGCCAGCGAGACGATAGAAGCAACGATGATGGCCCAGATCGGCCAGCCGGCCGCCTCAATGATTGACCACACTTGGGCTTTCTCCCAGGGAATTGCAAACGTTAAACTTTAGCCCGTTGCAATGTTCTTCTGCAACTGTGACGACGCAACAAACAGCGCCGACGCTAAGTCACGATTTTTAAAAGGAAAGTTCCAGACATCCACAAAAGCTGTGGATAACTTTGTGGATAGGAAGCTCAAAAGTGGGACAAATCCCGAAGAATCAAGGCTTGCGCTGGTGCCGCCCAGAAAATGCACCACCTTACAAATCCCTTTAAAATCAGCACATTGACCACCAAAACCCAATTTCGACCAGCCATTATGTAAGACAATCGGCGTTGCCCCTTTCCGGGCGACTGCCCTGTGGATGACTTGACAAGAATGATTTTTTCTCCTTCGCCCCCCCCCGACGATGTGATCAGCGTCTCCGCCCTGAACCGGCTGGCACGCGAACTGCTCGAACTCGGCGTCCCTCCTGTGTGGATCAGCGGCGAGATCTCAAACCTGACACTGGCCGCCTCCGGGCACGCCTATTTTTCGCTGAAGGACGGCAGCGCCCAGGTGCGCTGCGTGATGTTCCGCAACGCCCTCACACGTCTCGCCGCCAAGCCACGCGAGGGCATGCAGGTGGAGCTGCGCGGCCAAGTCACGCTGTATGAAGCGCGCGGCGAATTTCAGATCAATGTAGAGACCTTGCGCAGCGCCGGCCTAGGCCGGCTCTACGAGGCATTCGAGAAGCTGAAGGCCAAGCTTGAGGCCGAGGGGCTGTTCGCCGCCGAGCGCAAGCGAGCGCTGCCATCCCACCCGCGTGCGATCGGCATCGTCACCTCGCCCGCCGCCGCCGCACTGCGCGACGTGGTGTCGACGCTGCACCGCCGCATGCCCAGCATCCCGCTGATCCTCTACCCCACCCCAGTACAAGGCCTGGGGGCCGAGCAACAAATCGCCGCAGCGATCCGCCAAGCCAGTGCACGCAGCGAAGTCGACGTGCTGATCGTCTGCCGCGGCGGCGGCAGCATCGAGGACCTGTGGGCGTTCAACGAAGAAGTCGTGGCGCGCGCCGTCGCCGACTGTCGCATCCCGGTCGTCAGCGGCGTCGGCCACGAAACCGACTTCACCATCTGCGACTTCGTCGCCGACCGGCGCGCCCCGACGCCGACCGCCGCCGCCGAGCTGGTCTCGCCGAGCCGCGAGCAGCTACTGCAGCGTGTTGACCAGGTGCAGCGCCAGCTGGAGAGAGCCCTGTCGCGGCTGATGACCGACAAGGCCCAGCAACTTGATTTCCTCAGCCGCCGGCTGGTGCATCCTGGCGAACGGCTGGCACGGCAGCGCGATACGCTGAAGCTGGCCGAACACCGCCTACAGAGCCGCATACGCGCCATCCTGGACGGCAGTAACCGCCGCCTCGCCAGCACCGAGGCCCGTCTCGCGCGGCTCTTTCCCGACCTAGGCAGCCAGCACCGGCAGCTCGACCAACTCGGTGAGCGACTCGATCGCAGCATGGCGCG
Organism: Crenobacter oryzisoli; assembly: GCF_030385785.1. Taxonomy (GTDB): domain Bacteria; phylum Pseudomonadota; class Gammaproteobacteria; order Burkholderiales; family Chromobacteriaceae; genus Crenobacter_A; species Crenobacter_A oryzisoli. The sequence goes on along the minus strand of NZ_JAUEDK010000059.1, from coordinate 15,853 downwards.
GCTACTCGCCGAGTGCCAGCGCCGCTTAGCCCGTTGCGAAGGCACACTGACTGCGCTGAATCCCAACGCGGTGCTGGCGCGCGGCTACGCGATCGTCCAAAAGGCCGATGGCCGGGCAGTTAAAGCGCCGTATGAAGTCGTGCGCGGCGAGCGGGTGACACTGCGCCTGGCCGAAGGGCAGACCGAGGCGATCATCGACCCGCCGCAGACCGCAACACAGATCCAGGCCGAATTGCCGTTCTGAGAACGACTGGCCTTTCTTGACAAGTACGCGGGGCGGCCGCACCATGCGAAAATCAAACAATCGTTTGAATTATCATGAAGCTGACCCCGCGCCTTGCCCGCCTCCTGATCAACCTGTGGCCGCCATTTCTCGGCGCCGGCATCCGAGTGCGCGCCATCTCGTCCGACTGGCGCGATATCACCGTCGCGCTGAAACTGCGTTTAGGCAATCGCAACTATGTCGGCGTGCACTTCGGCGGTAGCCTGTATTCAATGACCGATCCGTTCTTCATGCTGATGCTGATGCAGAACCTCGGTCGCGACTACATCGTCTGGGATAAAAACGGCAGCATCGACTACCTGAAACCTGGCCGTGGCACGGTCAGCGCACGCTTCACGCTAGACGAGGCCACGCTGGCAGCAATCCGAGCCAACACCGCCAATGGCGACAAGTACCTGCCTCAGTTGCAGGTAGCGGTGGTGGACGAACAAGGCGAAGTGGTCGCCCGTGTGCACAAGACGCTATACGTCCGCAAGAAACAGAAACGCCCCGGAGCAGCCGAAGCCGCCGCCGGGGCGCTGAGAGACGAGGCCGGAACGGCCTAGTCGCTGAAACCACAGAATACTTCGCGCATCATCTTCAGCACTTCGAGGGTGCGGATATCGCCGACCCGATAGTAGACGCGGTTGGCATCCTTGCGAGTACGCAGCACCCCCTTGTCACGCATGATCGCGAGGTGCTGGGAAATATTGCTTTGTGAGGTGCCGACCTTGTCGACAATGTCCTGCACGCTCACTTCCTGGTCACCCAACACCGAAATGATCTTGAGGCGCAAAGGATGAGACATCGCCTTCATGGCACGCGACGTCTGTTCGATTTGGTCATCGTTGAACAGCAAGATGTACTCCCGTTTCCCTGAGTTTCTATCGTTCGGCCGATTAAACGGCTCTGTTTATGGTTACAATACTAATTGTAATGAGCTTAAACATCAAGAATTTCTAATATTCCGATAGTGCCCATCATGTCACCCATCACCCCGGTTCTGCTGCTGATTCTCGACGGCGTCGGTCATCGCGTCGACGGCGAGGACAACGCCATTTTGCATGCCAAGACGCCCAATCTGGACAAACTGCGCCTGGATTACGCCTATGGAACGATCGATGCGTCCGAAAGCGCCGTCGGTCTCCCCGGCGGTCAGTTTGGCAACTCGGAAGTCGGCCACCTTAACATCGGCGCAGGCCGAGTGGTAAGGCAGGACATTACCCGCATCGACAACGACATCGCGGTCGGCACCTTTGCCAGCAACCCGGTGATCGCCGAAGCGATCAAACGCGCCAAGGGTCGCACCCTGCACCTGATGGGTCTGCTGTCGGATGGCGGCGTTCACAGCCATGAAAACCATTTCCACGCCCTGATCCGCGCCGCCCACCAAAACGGCGTGGAACACATTAGGATACATGCATTTCTCGACGGTCGCGACACCCCACCCAAGAGCGCGGAATTGTATCTCAAACGCCTGGACGCGGTTTGCGTTGACAACCCCGGCGCGCGACTGGCCACGGTATCGGGTCGCTACTGGGGCCTTGATCGCGACCTGCGCTGGGAGCGCGTCGAGCCGGTCTACCGCCTAGTGGTTGACGGCGAGGCCGAGTACCGTGCGGTTAGCGGCCTGGATGCCCTGAACCTGGCGTATGAACGCGGCGAAACCGACGAATTCGTCAAGCCCACCGTGATCGGCTCGCGCAGCCCGATCGAAGACGGCGACGTGGTTGTATTCATGAACTACCGTGCCGACCGCGCCCGCGAACTGACTACCGCACTGACCGGCCCGTATTTCAACGCCTTTACTGCACGGCGGCCGCAGTTGGGTTACTTCGCCACCCTCACCTCCTACGGCGCCAGTTATATCAACCCGGTCGCCTACCCGCCGCAAAAGCTGGTCAACGGCTTCGGCGAATATCTGTCGCGCCTGGGCCTCAAGCAGTTGCGTATCGCCGAGACTGAGAAATACCCTCATGTCACCTACTTCTTCAACGGTGGCGAGGAACAGGAATACCCGGGCGAAACACGTATTCTGGTACAGTCGCCGAAGGTCGCCACCTACGACCTGAAGCCTGAGATGAGCGCTCCCGAGGTCACCGACCGCATCGTCGATGCAATCCACAGCGGTCAGTACCACGCCATTGTCTGCAACTACGCCAACGGCGACATGGTTGGCCACACCGGCGTGTTCGAGGCGGCAGTCAAGGCAGTCGAAACGCTCGACGCCTGCGTGGGTCGCTGTGTCGCCGCAATGCAACAAGCGGGGGGAGAAGTGCTGATCACTGCCGATCATGGCAACTGCGAGCGCATGTTCGACGCAGCCAATCACCAACCGCATACGCAGCACACACTGGACGTGGTACCGTTCCTGTATATTGGCCGCAAGGCCAAGATCCGCCCGGACGGTGCCCTGAAAGACATCTCACCGTCACTACTGGCGATGATGGGGCTGCCCAAGCCCGATGAAATGACTGGTGAATCGTTGATCGACTTTCAGTGAAACCGTTTCTCGCCCTCCTCCTGGTTTCCGGCGCCGCCCTTGCGGCGCCGGAGCCGCCATTGAGCACCGCCCCGCATCAGCAAGATCTGAGCGCAGTGCGCAAGCAGATCGACAGCGTCCAAAAGGACATCGCCCAGAAAGAGGCCGTCCACAAGGAGGCGCAAAGCGCCATCCAGCAATCGGAACAGGCGCTCAAGGCAACCAACCAGGCGATTGCCACGCTCGAGAAAAAACAGAGTTCATCCCAGCGTCAGCTGGAAGATCTACGCGCAAAGCTCGCCGCTACCCGTGCCAAGGTCGCCGACACCCGCTCCCGGGTCAACAAGATGCTGGTCAGCCAATACAGCCGCGGCCAGCATGACGCCATGAGCCTGATGCTGAACGCGGACGATCCGAATCAGAGCGCCCGCGACCTCACCTACTATAAGCACATAGCCCGCGCACAGACCCAACTAGTCGCCTCGCTGAAAGATCAGCAAGCCGAACTGGAGGCTCTGGAGCAACGCCTGCAAGCGGAGCTGGGTCGACTGGAGGCGCTGTCGGATAACAAGAGCCAGGAAAAGGACCAGCTGGAAAACACCAAGGCGCAGCAACAAGTGCAGGCCCAGCAGATCGCGACGCAGATCCAGGGGCAGCAACAGAAGCTCACCGAACTGAAAGCGAGCGAGAAGCGTCTAACTAACTTGATTGCTGAGATCCAGCGGCAAATCGAAGCCCGTCGCCGCGAGGCAGAGCGCAAAGCTGCCGAGGCACGCAAGGCGCGCCTGCTGGCCGCCCAGCAGGCGGCCAAGAAGGAAAACGAACGACGCCGCAAGTTGGCCGAGCAGGCCAAGAAGCAGGGTAAGCCGGTGCCGAAGGAAGCCCGCCAGCCGGTCAAGGTACAGCAGCCGGATCAGCGCATCGATGAAGCCGCCGATACCAACGCCTCGGGACGCGCCTTCAGAAGCCTACAGGGCAAGATGAAACTGCCGGTGGCGGGTACACTGACTGGACGTTTCGGCACGCCACGCGATGAAGGGACTACCTGGAAAGGCGTATTCATCAAGAGTCCTGCCGGCCAGCCGGTACGCGCGGTGGCCGATGGCCAGGTTGTCTATGCCGACGTCTTGCGCGGCTTCGGCAACGCGGTCATCGTCGACCACGGCGGCGGTTACATGACCGTGTATACCGGCCTGTCCGGCTTGAGCCGTAGCGTGGGCGCCAGCCTCAAGGCCGGCGATACCATCGGTAACACCGGGGCGCTGGACAGCGGCGAATCCGGGCTGTACTTTGAAATCCGTTACATGGGACGACCAGTCAACCCGCTGGCCTGGGCCCGCTAGCCGTCCTCTCGGAGAACTTTGTGGCAATCAGCAATCAACGCATCAAAAAACTGACCCTGCTTTGCGCCGGTGCGCTGGCAGGCGGCGTCTTCACCCTGAGCCTGCAGGCTCTCGCCGACAAAGATGTGACCGGTCCGCTGCCGCTGAATGAGCTGCGCACCTTCGCCGAAGTGTTCGGCCGCATCAAGCAGGACTACGTTGAACCTGTCGAAGACAAGAAGCTGATCAACGACGCGATCAAGGGCATGCTCTCCGGCCTCGATCCGCACTCCGACTACCTAGACCCGGAAGCCTTCAAGGAACTCAAAGAAGGCACCCAAGGCGAGTTTGGCGGCCTAGGCCTCGAAATTGGCGCCGAAGATGGTCTGGTGAAGGTGATCGCGCCGATCGAGGACACCCCGGCACAGCGGGCCGGCGTAAAGAGCGGCGACCTGATCGTCAAAATTGACGACACCCCGGTACGAGGCCTATCACTGACCGATGCGGTGAAGAAGATGCGTGGCAAGCCCGGTAGCAAGGTCACGCTGACCATCGCTCGCAAGACCGAGACCAAACCGTTGGTGCTGACACTGACCCGCGCCATCATCAAGACCAAGAGCGTGCGCTTCAAGTTGCTCGAGCCAAACTACGGCTACCTGCGCATCGCTCAGTTCCAGGAACACACGGTCGAGAACCTGATTCAGGGCATCCAGACCCTGCTCAAGCAGAACAAGGCCCCGCTCAAGGGCATCATTCTCGACCTGCGCGACGACCCGGGCGGCCTGCTCAACGGGGCTGTAGGCGTATCCTCGGTGTTCTTGCCGAAAGATCAACTGGTGGTGTACACCGAGGGCCGCGCTCCGGACGCCAAGATGCACTTGACCGCCGACACCCAGAATTACCTGCGCCCAGGGGAATCCGACCCGAACAAGGTATTGCCGGCCGATATCAAGTCCGTGCCGCTGGTGATACTCGTGAACGGTGGCACCGCCTCGGCGTCCGAGATCGTGTCCGGTGCACTGCAGGATCACAAGCGAGCGCTGATCGTCGGCACGCAGACTTTCGGCAAGGGCTCGGTGCAGTCCATCCTGCCGCTGGCCAACAACGGTGGCATCAAACTGACCACCGCGCGCTACTTCACGCCTAGTGGCCGCTCGATCCAGGCCAAGGGCATCACTCCGGACGTCCAGATCGAAGATGCCAAGCTGACCAGTGCCCAGCAGGGACTGCGCATCCGCGAAGCCGATCTTGAGAACCACCTGTCCAATCCAAACGGTAACGACAAGCCGGACAGCAAGCCGAGCAAGGTGATCGAGCCACCGGTACAGAAAGCAGTGCCGGACGGTAGCGACAAGGGCAATGACAAGGACCAAGCCAATCCGCTCGGCCCGCGTGAGCCGAACCCCGCCACCGACTACCAGCTCGGCCAGGCCTTGAATATCCTCAAGGTCCAGCAAATACTGCTGAAGAAAGGCTGATAGAGGCGCCTCCGAGGCCGGCATGGCGCCCTTCTCAGCGGGGTGATGCCATGTTGGATCCGGAACGCTTCAAATGCCGCACACTGCACTTGGCGCGCGCGCAGGACACAGAGCCTGCCGCGCGCTTGTTACATGACGAGCCCGGTCTCACAGCGCTCGCCCTCCCGCCGTATCGACGCCTACTGGTCAGTTACACCCTACCCGAACACACCCTCACCGAAGTGTTACAGCGGCTGCACTCTGCCGGCTTCGAACTCGACCGGCATAGCTGGTCGCGCTGGCGGCTGGCGCTAATCGCTTACGGCGAGGACGTGCAGCTGCACAACCTCACCGAACCGGCAGCCCCAGACAGGAGCCGCGCGGCGTTCAGCACCCTCTACCAACACCATCAGCACGGTGATCGGGACGAGACTCCAGAGGAGTGGCGACTGTATCGCTGACGCCCCCTTCCCAGCGAAGTGCAGTAACCCATGCAGCAAGGGCCATCCGGCTGCCATTCGACGGTCTTTCCTGCTACGCTTCCGGGTTTGAAATAACCCGTTTACTTGGCGTCGCCCAACTGGTCGTCCATGCGCCCGACCGGCGGCGCCGCAGGCAGGAGCGCTTGCATGCTGACTCGCGAATTCGTCCTTTCATTCCGCGAAGCTACCCCGTACATCAACACCTTCCGCAGCCGCACCATGGTGATCGCGATCAACGGCGAAACCGTGGACAGCGGCCACTTTGCCAGCCTGGCGCAGGACATCAACGTGCTCACCAGCCTGGGCGTGCGCATCGTACTGGTACACGGCGCCCGACCGCAGATCGAATCGATGTTGAAGCTACGCGGGCTCGCCCGCCTTTTCCACCGCCAGCGCCGCGTCACCGATTTCGCCACGCTGGAAATCGTCAAACAGGCCAACGGCGCCGTGCGCCACGATATCGAAGCAGCCCTGTCGATGGGCATGCCCAACTCATCGATGCACGGCGCGCACCTGCGCGTGGCCGGCGGCAATTACTTGACCGCTCAGCCACTCGGCGTGATCGACGGCATCGACATGCAATATACCGGCCAGTTGCGCAAGCTCGACGACGCCGGCGTTCGTCAACGCCTCGAAGCAGGCGAACTGGTCCTGTTATCGCCAATCGGCTATTCGTTGACCGGCGAAGCTTTCAATCTGGCCATGGAGGATGTCGCCACCCATGTCGCCATCACCCTGAAGGCCGAAAAGCTGATCTTCTTTGTCTGCGGCCCTGGCGCCACCAACAACGATGGTGGCCGCATCAGCACGCTGACCGCCCAGCAGGCCGAGGAACTACTGGCAAACAGTACGCAGCCTGACGACGTGGGCGCCTATCTGCCCTGCGCGATCCGCGCTACACGCGACGGCGTGCCGCGCGCCCACCTGATCAACGGCAACGAAGACGGCGCCCTGCTCGCTGAGCTGTTCACCCATGGCGGCGCCGGCACCATGGTGGCGCGCGACCCGCTGGTCAAGGTGCGTACCGCCAGCATGGAGGACATCGGCGACATCCTGGCGCTGATTCGGCCTCTGGAGGAAAGCGGCATTCTGGTCAAGCGCAGCCTCGAACACCTGGAAATGGACATCAACAACTACTCGGTGCTGGAACACGATGGCAAGGTGTATGGCTGCGTGGCGATGCACACCTTTGAGGACGCACCGATGGCCGAGCTAGCCTGCCTGGCTGTCTCGCCGGAAAAACGCGACTCCGGCTATGGCGAGATGCTGCTGCGCCACGTCGAGTATCAGGCTCGTACCCGCGGCATTGCCTCGCTGTTCGTTCTCACCACCCAGACCGCACACTGGTTCCTCGAACGCGGCTTCACCGAGGCGCAAATCAGCCATCTGCCGCTGACCCGGCAACGCCTCTACAACTATCAGCGCCGCTCCAAGGTGTTCGTCAAGCCGCTGTGAGAGCTTATGGCCTCGTCCTCACCTATGTGACACAATTGGCCGTTAGTATTCGATTAGATTTGAGCAAGGAACCACTCCGATGACCCACATGGTTAACTGTGTGAAGCTCGGCCGCGAGGCCGAAGGCATGGACTTCGCCCCGCTGCCGGGCGAACTGGGCAAACGCCTGTACGAGAACGTCTCGAAAGAAGCCTGGCAAGGTTGGCTGAAGTACCAAACCATGCTGATCAACGAGAACCGCCTGAGCTTGGCCGACCCGCGCGCGCGTCAATACCTGACGCAGCAACTGGAAGCGTACTTCTTCGGTCAAGGCGCTGATACGCCAGCCGGCTACGTACCGCCAACCGGCCAATAACCCCGCACCACCAGCCCTCGCCAAGAGGGCTTTTTTGTCTCGATCACCGCAGGAACGCCTACTCCGTATGCTCCAACCGCACGATCTGCTGCTTAACCGTGAACTTGGTCTACTCGAATTCAATCGCCGCGTCCTGGCCCAGGCCGAGGACGAATCTCTACCGCTTCTGGAGAGACTGAAGTTCCTCTGCATCGTCTCGTCCAACCTCGACGAATTCTTCGAGGTGCGCGTTGCCTGGCTGAAGGAGACCGACCAGCTCACCCCTACCCGCATCCTGCCCGACGGCGCCACGCCCAAGCAAACGCTGGACAAGGTGACTCGCGCAGCGCACGAGCTGGTCCGGGCTCAGTATGGCGTTTTGCGCGAGGTACTGCTGCCGGCACTTCGCGAGGAAGGGATCGTTTTCCTACGCCGTTCGGAATGGACACCAGAGCAGCGCGAATGGATCCGCGGCTACTTCTTCCGCGAGCTGATGCCGGTCCTGACCCCCATCGGCCTCGACCCCTCGCACCCATTCCCTAAGTTACTGAACAAGTCGCTCAATTTCGCCGTCGAACTGGAAGGCCGCGATGCATTCGGTCGCCAATCCGGCATCGCCATCGTCCAGGCGCCGCGCATCCTGCCACGCGTAATCAAGCTGCCATCCGAACTGGTCGGCGGCCAGCACGGCTTCGTGTTCCTGTCATCGATCCTCCATTCGCACGTGCACGAATTGTTCCTCGGCATGACGGTGAAGGGCTGCTACCAGTTCCGCGTCACCCGCAACAGCGAACTGACGGTGGAAGAAGAAGACCTGAAGAACCTGCGCACCGCACTGCAGGGTGAACTGCGCCACCGCCAATTCGGCGAAGCAGTACGCCTTGAGGTGGCCGACACCTGCCCGGCGCACATGGAAGACTTCCTGCTCACCCAGTTCAACCTGAGCCGAGATGAACTGTTCCGCGTCGACGGCCCGGTCAATCTGGTGCGCCTGATGCAGGTCCCCGATCTGGTCGACCGGCCAGAGTTGAAATTCCTGCCATTCCAGCCCACCCAGCCGCCGCAACTGGAAAAGAAGATCAACCTGTTCGAAGCACTGCGTCAGGGTGACCTGCTGCTGCATCATCCATACCAGTCGTTCCAGCCCGTGATCGACCTGCTGCACTTGGCCGCCACCGACCCACACGTCGTAGCGATCAAGATGACCGTCTACCGTACCGGCACCGACTCGGTACTGATGGATGCTCTGGTCGACGCAGCGCGCGCCGGTAAACAGGTAACGGTAGTGGTGGAGTTGATGGCCCGCTTCGACGAGGAGGCCAACATCAGCTGGGCATCGCAACTGGAGGACGCTGGCGCCCACGTGGTGTACGGTGTGTTCGGCTACAAGGTGCACGCCAAGATGCTGATGGTGGTGCGCCGCGAAGAAGGCCAGCTGCGCCGCTATGTGCACCTGGGCACAGGCAACTACCACCCGCGCACTGCGCGGCTCTATACCGACTTCGGCCTGATGACCTGCAACGAGGAACTGGCCAACGACGTCAACGACATTTTCATCCAGCTTACCGGCCTCGGACGCGCCGGTAAGCTCAATCTGCTGTCGCAGAGCCCATTCACCCTGCACGGTATGGTGATGGACTCGATCGAGCGTGAGATCGAGCACGCCCAGGCCGGACGGCCGGCGCAGATCATCGCCAAGATGAATGCGCTGCTGGAACCTCAGGTGATCCAGGCGCTGTACCGCGCCAGCCAAGCCGGGGTGAAGATCCAGCTGATCGTGCGCGGCGTCTGCGCACTGCGGCCGGGCGTGGCGGGGCTATCCGAGCACATCACGGTACGCTCCATCGTCGGCCGCTTCCTTGAGCACACTAGGGTGTTCTACTTCCTCAACGACAAGAAGGAAGATTTGTACATCGCCAGTGCCGACTGGATGGGGCGCAACTTCTTCCGCCGCATCGAGACCTGCACGCCAATCCGCGACCCGAAGCTGAAGCGCCGGATGATCAAGGAAGGGCTGCGCCTCTATCTCGATGACAACGTCAACGCCTGGGAGATGCAAGCCGACGGCAGCTACCGGCGCAGAACCTCGCGGGGACGCGAGCGCTCGGCGCAGGAAACTCTGCTCGCCGAGTACACTCACTAATGCCACTGACTGACATTGCCGGCTATACCGGCGCCGCAGCGCTCGTGCTCGTTGGCCTAGCCGGAACGGTGTTTCCCGCACTGCCCGGCCTGCCACTGATGCTCGGTGGCTTTGTGCTGGCAGCGTGGATCGACAACTTCCAGCACCTCGGCCCCCTCACCCTGGTAATACTGGCAGTATTAACCTGTATCGGCCTCTTGATCGACGGCTTCGCCGGCCTGCTCGGCGCCAAGGCCACCGGAGCTAGCCGTCATGCACTGTGGGGCGCCTTCGCCGGAAGCCTGGTCGGGCTGTTCTTCGGTCTTCCCGGCGTGCTGCTAGGCCCCCTGCTCGGCGCGGCCTTCGGCGAGTTCAGCGCTCGCCGGGATATCTACCAGGCCGGCAAAGTCGGCCTCGGCACCTTCATCGGCTTCATCGTTGGTACCATCGCCAAGATCGGCTGCGCATTCGCGATGCTCGCCGCCGTGACACTGGCCTGGTTCCTGTAGCCGAATTTCATAGGCCCACCGAACTGAAAAGGGCGCCCCATGGGCTAATGCCGTTCACTTAAGGAAAAAGCACCGCCCACCAAGGTGGAAAAACGGTGCTTTTTTGTTACTTCCAAGCGTTCTTCGAAGCTAAAAACCGGACTGAACGGCTTAAGTGAACGGCATTAGCCCCATGGGCGCCCTTTCTGCAGTCAAGCCTCGGGCCATGTCGACGACCCTCCAGGCCGGATCATCCGCTTGTGTGGGCTCAGATGACTCCTGACCGCCACCCGGTATCTTCAAGGCCATAGCGGCGCTAGAAACGCTGCGCGCGCTCGTTGTAGTAGATCACTCCGAGCTGGATTGGCTTGTCGGGAGCGATACAAGCCAACGCAGTCTTCATCAGCGCCTGCGCCACGCCGTACCCCTGATAGGGCTTCGCGACGATCAACCAGTCAAGCTCCGGGCACGTCTGTCCCAGCCCATCCAGGATCACGAAACCGGCCAGCTCTGCCCCCCCACCAAACAGCTATGCACCACACCGTGGCAAGAGCAGATGCCGTGAATAGGCTCTCACACCATCCGTGATCGGCCGCCACCATCATCCTGTCATTACACTCACTCAATAGCAGGGACGATAACTGAGGGGCTCTTTAACAACACCGCCCAAGCGACATGTAGAGGCTACTGCCAAACGTAGCCGAGACCGTGCAGCTCATCTACCGCAACCTGGCCCTCATCAACGCAGCGGTAATAGTGATGCACCGTATCGCCCGGCGAAGGCAGCACCGCCGGCCACCACGACGCGGTATCAAACGGCTTATTCAGCTTCCCTGGAAGCGTGGAGACGCAATCGAGCGGCAAGGCCAGCGTCTTGTTGTCTGGCAAGGCAAATCGCACCATGCTGCGATTGGTGTCGATGTCGTGTGCCTCGTCGATCTCACCAGTGTCAGCCGGCAGCCAGTCAGGTACCCAGCCGTGCTCAACCGCACCGACCGACTTGGCTTCCTCGTAGCTGGCGTAATGGTTGTCCTGGCGGTCCGAGCAGCCCGCCAGCAGCGCCAGCAGCCCGGCCACACCGATGCATCGTGCAAGATGGCGCATTCCATTCTCCCCTTGCCGTTTGGGTCTTCAAACGGCCCGACTTAAGTATTGGTCGAACTCGGCCATTTCACAGCCGCCACAACCCGACATCGGCCAAAAATCCCAAAAGAGTGAAAATAGCCAAACTGCGGCAGGAAAATAAAATCGGAAAAAGAGACGAAAAAACCAAAAATTTTCGCAGGCAGAAAAACAAAAAGCGCTTGAGTTTCCTCAAGCGCTTTTTGGTATAACTGGCGTCCCCACGGGGAATCGAACCCCGGCTACCGCCGTGAAAGGGCGGTGTTCTAACCGCTAAACTATAGGGACTGATTGTGGCGCACCCGGAGCGATTCGAACGCCCGACCCTCTGGTTCGTAGCCAGATACTCTATCCAACTGAGCTACGGGTGCGTTTAGCTGGCGGAGAAAGAGGGATTCGAACCCTCGATACAGGTTTAAGCCCGTATGCTTCCTTAGCAGGGAAGTGCCTTCGACCACTCGGCCATTTCTCCGTCGAGCGAGGCGCCATAATACTTTTAGCGCTTCGCCCCGTCAAGCTTTTTTTAAGCTTCCGGTTGTTGATCCAAACCGAAAGCTTTATGCAGTACACGTACGGCCAGTTCCAGGTACTTCTCGTCGACCAGCACCGACACCTTGATCTCGGAGGTGGAGATCATTTGGATGTTGATGCCTTCTTCGGCCAGCGTGCGGAACATGGTCGAGGCGATGCCGCAGTGCGAGCGCATGCCCACGCCGACGATCGACAGCTTGGCGACCTTGTCATCGGCATCAATCTTGGCAGCACTGATGTGGGTCTGCACATCGCGCAGGATGGTCAGCGCACGCTGGAACTCGCCGCGCGGCACGGTGAACGAGAAATCGGTGGTGCCGTGTTCGCCGACATTCTGGATGATCATGTCGACTTCGATGTTGGCGTCGGCGATCGGGCCGAGAATCTGGTACGCGATGCCCGGCTTGTCCGGAACGCCCTTGACGTTGATGCGCGCCTCGTTCCGGTCGAATGCGATACCGGCGACAATGGCCTTTTCCATGTTTTCGTCTTCCTCAAACGTAATCAGCGTGCCCTCACCTTCGTCCTCGAAACTGGACAGAACGCGCAGTCGCACTTTGTATTTGCCAGCGAATTCCACCGAGCGGATTTGCAGCACTTTCGAACCGAGGCTCGCCATTTCGATCATTTCCTCGAAGGTGACCGTCTTCAGACGGCGCGCCTCCGGCACCACGCGCGGGTCGGTGGTGTAGACACCATCGACGTCGGTGTAGATCTGGCATTCGTCGGCCTTCAACGCTGCGGCCAGCGCCACGGCAGAGGTATCTGAACCGCCACGGCCAAGCGTGGTGATGGCGCCAAGCTCGTCGACGCCCTGGAAGCCGGCGACGATGACGACTTTGCCTTCGGCCAGGTCGGCGCGCATCGCTTCATCATCGATGGTCTGGATACGAGCCTTGGTGTGCGAGGAGTCGGTCGTCAGCTTGACCTGCCAGCCACAGTAGCTCTTGGCGTCGAGGCCAATTTCCTTCAGCGCCATCGCCAATAGGCCGATGGTCACCTGTTCGCCGGTGGAGACGATCACGTCGAGCTCGCGCGGATCCGGGTATTCCTGCATCTCCTTGGCGAGTGCGATCAGGCGGTTGGTTTCGCCGCTCATGGCGGACAGGACCACGACTAGGTCGTGACCCTGCGCCTTCCACTTGGCGACGCGGCGGGCAACGTTCTTGATGCGCTCGGTCGAGCCAACCGACGTGCCGCCGTACTTCTGTACGATGAGTGCCATGCTTGCTTCTTGTACGGATGTGAACAATATCGAATGGGGATTCTGTTCATATCTTTGCCATAAATGCAAGGGCGATGTAGCGCAAGTAAGCTGCTTTTTTTTCGCACTGCAAAATCGATCCGCAAGCTTGTGCCACCAGACTGCTCAATCGCAGTGGATCCGTCCTGCATGAGTGTAAATATTGGCACGACCAGGTCGGGCAAAACCAACCAACGTCATCCCCAAGTCGTTGGACATTTTTACCGCCATTTGAGTCGGAGCTGATACCGCCAACAATATCTCGATGCCAACCTGCGCTGCCTTTTGAACCATCTCGAAACTAGCCCGGCTGGTGGTGATCAACGCAGCCCCGTTCGACCACCCCTCTAGCGCCCGGTAACCGATCAGTTTGTCGAGTGCAACGTGACGTCCGACATCCTCACTAACGGCTGCCAGCGTGCCGTCCGCCAGCACCCACGCGGCAGCATGGCAAGCTCCGGTGGTCAACCGCGACAGCTTCTGCGCTGCCGGCAAAGCGGTCAGCGCCGCATCAAGCGCAGCAATGGTCAGACTTTGACCGAATGGCAGCGGCGCAATCGGACGATGTACCTCGGCCAATTGCTCTACCCCGCAAAGCCCACACCCCGTACGGCCGGCCAATTGGCGACGGCGCTCCTTTAGATTGGCAAACGCCCGGCTGGCCAACTCAATGCGTACCTCAATGCCATCATGACGCTCAACGACTTCGATGCCATACACCTCGCTAGCCGACCTGGCTATGCCTTCAGCCAAGGTGAAACCAAGCGCAAATACCCCAAGCTGCTGCGGTGATGCCATCATCACCGTATGTGCGAGACCGTTATATACCAGCGCACTGGACACTCGTCTGCGACCCAGTCATGACTGTCGGTCAGTGTTTCTCCGGCACGCCACTGCACTAACGGCAAGCAATGGCTGGACTCGATAAGGCTTTCATCCGGGGTGTCTGGCAAAGTCATCTATTGATAATCCTGATTCTCGAATTGGTACTGCTCAGTAACTTGACCATCGGAAAGCTCATGCATCCGTGCCATGCCTGATGTCCCCCTACCTCTCCATGATCAACCGCCTCGCATACGGTTTCTGCCCCGCTCCTTACCGATAGCCAACGAAGGATTGCCAAGCATATGGCATGTCGATAGAATTTTTTCAAATTGATCAGGGCCGGTAGCTCAGCTGGGAGAGCGTCGCGTTCGCAATGCGAAGGTCGGGAGTTCGATCCTCCTCCGGTCCACCAAATTGATAGCGTCCGTCAAGGTGGTGTATGTTCCGATGGAATGAAACTGGCACCACGCTTGAATTTGCTTTGACCGAGCAGGTCCTGAGAACGCGCCATGAAATTACCCCGGCGGAGGAGCGTGCTCGCAAACGGTATTGGGAACACACTCGCAGGGATGGTTCGGGGCGTTTCCCCAACATCCCTGAGTACGACTACACCCCCACCGGAAACTTGGCCATCCAGGTGAGGCACTCGCCTTCACGAACATGGAACGACACCCCGAAAACGCAGCTTGAACAACGCCTGGGGAGCGTCGCCGGCGGCATTCTGGCCCTTGCTCAAGAAAAACACGCAAGAGAACAGGAGGACGCACGACGAAAAGAAGCGCATCGCCTCGCCACTGCGCGTTTCGAGTTTCTGACCAAACGGCGTGCCAATGAAGCGGAGCGCTTCAAGCAAGTTGAAGCGTCCGCTACGGATTGGGAGCGAGCTGCCAGACTACGCGCGTTTGCTGATGCGGCAGAGGTCGCGGCCAAGTTGGCCGGGGAGCTATCTGTTGAGCAAATGGAGTGGTTGGCTTGGGTACGTGCCAAGGCAGACTGGCTGGACCCGCTCATCCAGATTTCTGACCCGATTCTGGATGCGCCAGAGCCCAAACGCCCCAATTACTGGTAGCTTGAGCCACTTTGTGCAAAAACTTCCGGTATTTGCTGGCCGATTTTTTTGGCCACGAATTGCTTTATCTAGCGTCGATTGGCCAAGATATGGTTGTCGGCCGCGGAGCTAGGAGGCTGGCCAGATAAAGAACTGCTTGTATTCAGGCTCCCCTTGGCGTTGACGCAAGCACTCATCGGCCAGTTACTAAGGTTTTCACTAGTAATGTCACTTCCAGTGTTTTGTAACATGCTGATTTTGTACACGTTGTAAAGCTGGTCAAAATGACGCTACAAGCTGAAAGGTTAGTAATGCTTTATTCCCAGTCAAGAAATGCTTAACGGCACAGTAAATTTCAGGGACGAACTCCGGTCCGGTTTTCCAGGTTTACACGCCCAGTAGCTGGGTGTTGTCAGGCAAGCCCTCTGCGGGCTCTGCCATGGTGTGCTGCGGCATGTAACGGTGCTGCAGCTGCCATTCTTCGTTCTGTTCCATCAGCACTGCACCGATCAGCCGGCGAATGCTCCCCTCGTTCGGGAAGATCCCGACGACATTGGCGCGGCGTTTGATTTCCTTGTTCAGTCGTTCCAGCGTATTGGTCGAGTGAATCTTCACCCGATGCGCCGCCGGGAAGTCCAGGTGTGCCAGCACGTCGTGTTCCGCCTCATCCATCACCCCGG
>NZ_JAUEDK010000058.1 GCF_030385785.1 Crenobacter oryzisoli | reverse complement strand
GATCGAGATGAGCGACGACCTCCGGGATGGACTGATGCCGGTACATCGCCAACGCAATGACCAGCCAGACGGCCTGTTCGGCCGGCAATCTACGCCGCCGCACGCTGGCTTTGCCGGTCACTGCAAGTGCGTGGGCGATCCATGCCGGGTCAATTTGCTGAGAAAGTGCAGAGAAATCAGGGTGTTTATGAGCCTTGCTTACCATCTGGACCAACGTGAGGGAGTCAACTTGGCCGGAATATGAGCAAGATTCGCACCATGAAAAATGCCGTTCACTTGCTTAAGTGAACGGCATTACGCCAATCGGCGTGCCTTTTTTCATGCTCAACGCTGGCCGAACCGTTCGGCCAACATTGCCCTCACCACCAGGCGTGAAAGTGATGCACCGGGCCAATGCCGTGGCCAACCTCAAGCCGATCAGCCTGCGCCAGCGCGGCGTTCAACCAGGTCTTGGCTGTCGAAACGGTGGCGACCAAATCCGGTTGCGGCGGACGCAGCGCCGCGAGTGCCGCCGACAGCGTGCAGCCGGTGCCATGGGTATGTCGGGTGACGATGCGCGGTGCGTCAAACTGCTGCACGCCATCGGACGTGATCAACCAGTCCGGGCTGGTCTCGCCACCGAGGTGCCCCCCCTTCATCAACACCGCTCCGGCGCCGAGCGCCAGCAGCTTCTCTCCCTGACGCACCATCTCGTCCTCGTTCTGCGCCTCGGCCACGCCGAGCAACGCCGCCGCCTCTGGCAGGTTCGGCGTGATCAGGCTGGCGCGCGGCAGCAGTTCGTCGCGCATCGCCACGGTGGCGTCCTGCTGCAGCAACGGATGACCGCCCTTGGCAATCATCACCGGGTCGAGCACCACGAACGGTGGCGCCCACTCGGCCAGCGCCGCCGCCACTGCACGGATGATGTCGGCGTTGGCGAGCATACCGAGCTTCACCGCATCGACGCGGATATCCTCGAACACCGCGTCGCACTGCGCGCGCACAAATTCCGGTGGTGGAGTGTGCACTGCCTGCACGCCACGGGTGTTCTGCGCGGTCAGCGCAGTAATCACCGACAGGCCGTAAGCGCCGAGCGCCGAAAAGGTCTTCAGGTCGGCCTGGATGCCGGCGCCGCCGCCGGAGTCGGAGCCGGCGATGGTCAGCGCGTGAGGAATCATGCTGCCACCTCGCGCGCGCTGGCGATGGTCGCACCCAGTTGCACGCTAGCCGCGGCAGGGTCGGTCGCGGCGCAGATCGCAGACACCACCGCCACACCGTCGGCACCGGCGCCGATCACCTCGGCCGCCTGCGCAATGCCAATGCCACCGATCGCCACCGCCGGTAGCGGCTTCTCGACCAAGAGTTGAGCCAGCTTCACTACACCCAGCACCGGGTTCGCGTCCTCCTTGGTACCGGTCGGATACACCGGGCCGACACCGATATAGTCGACCAGATCAGCATCAACGCCGCGCAGATCGGCCAGACTCGACGTCGACAAGCCGAGCAACTTGTTCGGCCCGATCAAACGGCGTACCACATGGGCCGGCAGGTCCTTCTGGCCGACGTGTACCCCGTCAGCATCGGCGGCAAGCGCGATGTCAACATGGTCATTGATAATCAAAGGCACGCCGCGCGGCGCGAGCAACGCCTTGAGATCGACGGCCAGCGCGAGCCACGCACGCTTCTTCCATTCAGGCGCCCGCAGCTGCACGACAGTGGCGCCGTTGCGAGTGGCTAGGTCGGCGGTTCGCAGGGCTGCAGCATGACCGCCGCACATGTCCGGGTCGAGCACCAGATACAGGCTCAAATCGAAATCAGGTTTCATGACAGAGCGCCCTCCAGGGCGGCAGAATCGATAAGGGACAACTGGTCGAGCAGCGCAACGGCGAAGCGGCCCGGCATCGGCGCATGATCTGCAGCCAAGCCTCCGGCCACCGCCATCGTCGCGCAAGCGCTGGCGACGGCGATGAGCCTGTCGGAAGCGCCGACCAGAAAGGCGGCGACCAGAGCCGACAGCGAGCAGCCAGTGCCGGTCACGCGAGTCAGCAGCGGATCACCGGCAGCGATCGCCAGCACGCGCTCACCGTCGGTCACATAGTCGACCGCACCGGTCACTGCAACCACCGCGCCGCAGCGCTCGGCCAACGCACGCGCCGCGTCGACGGCCGCTTCGCTACTGTCCTGGCTATCCACGCCACGCCCTGCACTGGCCAAGCCCGCCAGCGCGCGGACTTCCGACGCGTTACCACGAATCGCAGTCGGTCGGGCATCGAGCAGCTCACGGCAGAAATCGGTACGGAAGGCGAGGGGACCGGCCGCCACCGGGTCGAGCACCCACGGTGTGCCGGCCTGGTTGGCCGAAGCAACGGCCAGGCGAATCGCCTCGGCCTGCGGCGCGGTCAGCGTGCCAACGTTGACCGACAAGGCCCCGGCGATCGCAGCAAAATCGGCGACCTCTTCGCGTGCCACCACCATCGCGGGGGCAGCGCCAAACGCCAGCAGCACATTAGCGGTGAAATTGGTCACTACCGAGTTGGTCAAACAATGGACCAGCGGCGCCGTAGCACGAACGCGGTTCAGTTCGCGCCCGGCGGTATGGCCAGACAGGGAAAGGTAGGTCATCGCATCCTCGCGGCAAATCGCGCGGGAAGCGACGGCCGGACAGGGGCCGCCGTGACTTCCCTACGCTGGCATGATCCAGATCAGGTACTTACGGGTATTTCTCAGCCGCCGACAGCGGCACCCCGAGTCACGTGCAAATTCAAACGTCGATTGTGCAGAGCCGCCTGCCATTCGTCAACGCAGCCGCAGCGCATGCATGGAACGCCTATCGACGCCGTGATAAAGTGGCGGGCTACCCCCACACCACACAAAAAAAATCGGCCGCCGCGATCCGGCGCCGCAATTAATTAGAGAAATAAGGACCCTTTCGTGAGCGTATTTGCCGATCTGCAGCCCGAACTGATCTGGAAACACTTTCAGACCCTGTGCGAGATTCCGCGCCCCTCCAAACACGAGGAGCAACTGCGCGACTATCTGAAGGGTTGGGCTGAGCTGAAGGGCCTCACCACCCACGTCGACTCGGTCGGCAACCTGATCATCCGCAAACCGGCCACGCCTGGCTATGAAAACCGTCCGGGCGTGATCCTGCAGGGTCACCTGGACATGGTGTGCCAGGCCAACTCGGACACCGTGCACGACTTCTTCAAGGACCCGATCCGCCCAGCGCTGAAGGACGGCTGGCTGGTCGCTGAAGGCACCACCCTCGGCGCCGACAATGGCATCGGCGTCGCCTTCGCGCTGGCTGTGCTCGATAGCGACGACCTCGCGCACGGCCCGATCGAGGCGCTGTTCACCCTTGACGAGGAAGCCGGCATGGGTGGCGCCCTCGGCCTCGACACTGGCATCCTAAACGGCGAGCTCTTGATCAACATCGATACCGAAGAGTGGGGCGAGTTCTATCTCGGCTGCGCCGGCGGCATCGACGTCAACGTGCGCCGTGACTATCCGGAAGTGGACGTGCCGGCTGGCTTCGTCGCCCGCCAGATCGCGGTGAAGGGCCTCAAGGGCGGCCACTCCGGCGCCGACATCCACCTGGGCCGCGGCAACGCCATCAAGATCCTGGTGCGACTGATCCAGCAGCTGTCGCGCGAAATTGAGTTGCACATCGCCTCGATCAAGGGCGGCACCGCACGCAATGCGCTGGCCCGCGAAGCCTTCGCAGTGCTCACCATCGCCGAGTCCGATGCCAGCAAGCTGGACGCTGCAGTCGACGCCTTCCAGGCACTGATGCGCGTCGAGCTGGCCGATGTCGACGACGGCGTGACGCTGACCATCATCGAAGCACAGGCCGAGCAGGTGATGGCCGACGAATATCAGGTCGCCATCCTCGACGCCCTGCACGCCGCACCGCACGGCGTGAAGCGCATGAGCCAGCGCGTCACTGGCGTGGTCGAAACCTCGAACAACCTTGGCGTGGTATCGATCGGCAACGGCAAGCTGTTCGCCAACTTCATGGTGCGCTCACTACTCGACAGTGGCTTCGTCGCGCTGGCCGACGAAATCGAGAGTCTGTGGAACCTGATCGGCGCCGACGTCGAGCGCGAAGGAGGCTACCCTGGCTGGGCACCGAACCCGGCCTCGAAGCTGCTTGCACTGTTCCAAGACGTGTACCGCCAGGAATTCAACGCCGAAGCGAAGACTCAGGTGATCCACGCCGGTCTCGAGTGCGGCATCCTCGGCAGTAAGTACCCGCACCTCGACATGGTGTCGTTCGGTCCGGACATTCGCGGCGCACACGCTCCGGGCGAACGAGTCAATATCGAGTCGGTCGGCAAGGCCTGGCAGCTGCTGAAAGCCGTGCTGGCGGCTATCCCGGCCAAGGCCTGACCCAAAGCAGGTCGAAGGAACAGTACCAAAAAGAAAGGGAGCGCATCGCGCTAATGCCGTTCACTTAAGGAAAAAGCACCGCCCACCAAGGTGGAAAAACGGTGCTTTTTTGTTACTTCCAAGCGTTCTTCGAAGCTAAAATCCGGACTGAACGGCTTAAGTGAACGGCATTAGCGCATCGCGCTCCCTTTTTCATGTCACCCGGCCATGTCTTGCGTCAGCAAAACCAGCCGTTGGCCATGAAAAAAGCGCCGGAAACACCGGCGCTCTTAATCAGTGGCTCAGCCAAGTTAGTTGCGATCGTTACCGGTAAAGGCCATCAGCAGCTGAAGCAGGCTGGTAAACAGGTTGTAGATACTGATGTACAGCGTCAGGGTGGCCGACACGTAGTTGGTCTCACCACCGTCGACGATGGTCTTCACCTGCCACAAGATCATCAGCGAGCTGAAGATCGAGAAAGCCGCGCACAGCGTCAGCTGCAGCGCCGGCAAGCGCAGGAAGACGTTGGCGATCACCGCCACCATCAGCACCACCGCCCCGACAGTCAGGAATTTGGTCAGGCCGGACAGGTCGCGTTTAGTTGTGGTGGCGATACCAGCCATCACGAAGAACACCACCGCGGTTAGCCCACCGGCCATCACCACCAGTTGCGGGCCGTTGGCCAGGCGCAGCGCCACCTGCAGCAGCGGGCCGAGCAGCACCCCCATGAAAAACGTCAGGCCAAGCAATAGCACTACGCCCACGCCACTATCCTTGTTCTTCTCGATGGCGAAGAACAGGCCGTAGATCACCGCCAGCAGCAGCAGGGTCGACATCATCGGGCTCGCCGCCATGAAGGCGAAGCTCATATTGGTGCCAATCACAGCACCGATCACGGTCGGCACAAGCGACAGGGCGAGCAGTGCATAAGTATTGCGCAGCACCTTATTACGGGCCGCACTGAGCGTCGTCGTTTGATAAGACGTCGTCTGAAAGTTCGGTTGCATAAGTAGTTGGTCTCCTCTAAACGGGGCATTGACTCGTGACATGACTATGACAAGCCATATAGTCGGGAGTTTCTCCCCAGTAGGCTAGCAAAATATGCCACTTGGCGTGTGTACATTCTGTAACACAGCAGTCGCCACGAAAAAACACCATCGCCAAGCCAGAAAATGAATACAGGTACAACAAAGAAAAGCCCCGCCAAAGGCGGGGCAAAAGGAAATACGCACATACAAAGGAGAAGCTGGACAACCAGCGGCGAACAAACTCTCCGGCCATGGGCCGTTCACAAGTTTAAGCCTGCTCGCCGCTGATTGCACTGCACTCTGAGAATAAGGGCTACCTCCAGCCTTTCAATGGCCACTTACAATTTGGCCACCGACCGTCACAAACCGTCACAATACCCACCTGTCCTCTATCTGCAATGATCCTTGATCAGCAAGCCAAGTCCTGGCGGACTCCTTCTAGGCACAAAGGCGGACCTCAATCGAGACCCCGCTCGGGATGCCGCAATATTGAATGATTCCGCCCGTAGAAAAAGTAGAAGATCATCCCGATCACCAGCCAAACGACCAGCCTCAGCCATGTCACAAGCGGCAGGCCGACCATCAGTAGCAGACAGAGCAGAATGCCAAGCACTGGCACCACCGGCACACCCGGCGCGCGAAATGGCCTGGATGCCTGCGGGTCACTGCGCCGCAGATAAACCACTGCACCACAGACCAGAACAAACGCGAACAGCGTGCCGATACTGACCATCTCACCCAACACATTGATCGGCGTCAGCGCCGCAGCCACCGCAACGAGGGTCCCGATCATCATCTGGCTCAGGTAGGGGGTGTGCAAACGTGGGTGTACGCGGGTAAACAACCGCGGCAAGAGGCCGTCTTGTGACATCGTGAAGAAGATACGGCTTTGCCCATAGAGCAACACCAAAATCACCGTCGTCAGCCCTGTTAGTGCGCCGACCTTGATAAGAATGGAAAACCACCCGATGCCGATCACATCGACCCCCTTGGCGATCGGGTCTGGCACATTGAGCTCGATGTAAGGCACCAGCCCCGAGAGCACCCCCGCCACCGCGATATACAGCAAGGTACAAATAGCGAGCGACCCCAGAATGCCTATCGGCATGTCTCGCCTCGGATTTCTCGCCTCCTGTGCCGCAGTGGAAACAGCATCGAAGCCGAGAAAGGCAAAGAACACCACCGCTGCGCCACGTAGAATTCCGCTTGTACCGAAGCTGCCAAACTCGCCGGTATTCTTGGGGATGAAGGGATGCCAGTTGGTCGGGCGAACAAAGAAGACGCCAATCGCAACGAAAGCCACTACGACAAACAGCTTGATTGCGACCATGATATTGTTGAGGCGTACCGACTCTTTGGTCCCCAGCACTAGCATGGTTGTCAGCACCACAATGATGAAGACGGCCGGTAGGTTGACGATCCCTGCCACTTGAGTGCCGTCCGGCATCTTGACTATGACGCCGGGTGATGCTGTTAGGCTGGGGGGGATATTGATGCCAGCGTTGCGCGATAGGCTCACGAAATAACCCGACCAGCCGACTGCAACGGTTGCCGCGCCCATCGCATATTCCAGGATCAAGTCCCAGCCGATGATCCATGCAAATAATTCGCCCAGCGTGGCATAGGTATACGTGTAGGTGCTACCGCAGACAGGCAGCATCGCTGCCAGTTCCGAATAGCAGAGTCCGATAAAGGCACAAGCAGTCCCGCCCAAGATGAACGACAGGATGATGCTAGGTCCTGCGTACTGGGCCGCCGCCGTACCTGTTAGAACAAAAATTCCCGCCCCGATGATCGCCCCCACCCCCATCGCCGTGATACTGAGAGCCCCCAGGGTTCGCGTTAGACAGAGCGGGCCACTTTCACCGCTTTTTACGATAGCGGCAATGGATTTACGCGCCATATAACCAGTTTCAGCCATGGGAAACCTCCCAGTGGACTATAGAATGGGCGCGAATCGAATCGGCTCGCGGGGCGGTGGTGGGGTGGGGATGGTATGCAGCGACGGTGTCATGACCGTCGCGTGGGATGAGTGCAGTCTAGACCGGATCAGACCGGGAGTGAAATTGCATGACTTCGGTCGTAGAGGTGGGCAAGGGCAAGGCCCTAGCTATCTGGCGCCAGGCACCTCGACTATGCTCCAACATCTCACATGCGCACTAGCGTGATTTCGATGCGCTCCTTCCCCTTACCAATGTTCTTCCTTTTTAGTTTGAGTGCACCGATTTCCGAGGTTGACCGAGGGTGAGTGCCGCCACAGGCCATTCTGGCAAACCCCTCGACTTCCCAGTAACGACGTTCGACCACCTCATCGGAGAAGGCGGTGACAATAGGCAGGCCCGCTGTCAGCAAGGTCTCAACCCTGGCCTCGATCTGCGGAAACAGGACAGCAATGCTTTCGGCATAAGCAAAGTCGATACGCGCCTTGTCTGCCGCAATATGCGCCCCGATCCGCTCGATGCCGGGATGGAGCTGATAGACCAGTTGCAAAACCATCTCGGCTGCGAAGTGCAAGCGCATCAGCCGATAGCGCCGCTCCCAGTCGATGAGTATCTCGACTTCGCAGCCCACTTGCAGCCCATGATCTGGAGGAAGCGTATAGACGATGTCTGAGCCATTCTTTTCCGCTGCCAGCACAGAAACCCCAGCCAGCGTGCCCGAGTCGCTCTCTTGACCACCAGAGAAGGCGAAGAAAATCGTTTCCTCAAGACAAACATGCTCCTTGTCGACGGCCGACACTCGGGTTTTATGAGCAGTGCGATAAGGGTCTTGCCAAAAGATCTTACGTGTCATGAATAGCCTCGATCGGTTTGCACTCTATTCAGGCCATCAATCATAAGGCGGCTCCCCCGCCTTACGCTCAAACAATCGTGTCGACATCCCCCATCAATTATCCGGGTAACGCCAAGGGTGTCTTCACCTACAGCGGCAATGCCAACGAAGTGCAAAACGCCTTGTATGCTCTGCCAAGACCTGCCTGCCAATACGGCAAAGCGAGTTGACACGCGGCTGACAACCCCGAGATAGACCTGTCCGCGTGATTTGACCCGTTTCTTGGCTTGCCGAGAACGCCAGCTTTCTGTATGCTCCGGGTTCTCTGATTCGGCCAAGCCCGTGACCGAATCGGTTGTCACCAAAGCGAGCGTGGCGGAATTGGTAGACGCACTGGATTTAGGTTCCAGCGCCTTACGGTGTGGGAGTTCGAGTCTCCCCGCTCGCACCAGCAAGATAATCCCTGATTTTTTCTAGCACTTTCTCGGCAATTACAGATCTCTAGTGGGCTAACACCCTCTTTACATCTTTCTGCCGCTTCCATTTCCGTATACAGAACTGACAGTTTGCCCTGACTGCAGCCGTAGAAAACTCTGCCTGACAACCGACTAACAATCCGAACATACGTGATCGGCAAGTTGACCTGCCAGCTCGATGCGCTTGTTCAAGCGCAAGAATCAGGAACGTCGTCTTAACGGCGATCTAAATTGATGGCAACCTCAGTCAACCAAGTCAGTCTTGGAGAGATGCAACCGGCCAAACGGCCGACAGAGTAGAAAAAGGCCAGCCCGAGGATCAACCTGTTACAAGGAAGTCACGAGCAACCGACAAGACCGACGCAACCCCACACCCACAGGTCCATTGTCACAGCGCTTAACAGCGCCTTCGTCACGTCGCATCCTCCTGGGCGAAGCAGCTGTTCACAGTCCGGCGCAGGCGAACGGCGTCGACCAGCACCTTGAACGCCTTGCGGGCTGTTCCAGCCACGACATGGTGGTTAGCAGATAGAACGCCTGCCTGGCCTTATTCGCCCCCAGCGCCGGGCTTTCCCCACCAAGGATTCACATCAGAGGTAGGTGGCGCAGGTGTTAGCCATGTACGATCGTTCCTTGTATACTTTGATCCTTTAAAATTCTGCCCTGGCTCGCTGGTTCTGCCGCGTCAGTGCACGAAACCGGCCAGGGAGAAGCGCCCGTTCACCAGTCCAAAGGGGAGGGTGGATAGGGTTTCTTTAGTGGAAACATGGGTTTGACCCTGTCAGAAAACAGAATGTCAGGGCTTTGTCTCATGGCGCCGCGCAGCGAGACTCTTGGGTCGGCGCGATGCGTTGGCAGCACGAAATGGTTCGTGCCACTCTTTCCCGGGTTACTCAACTCGCACAAGTTCTAAGGATTTAGCATGCAAGTACAACTGGAAACGTTGAGCAATCTCGAACGTCGCATGGATATCGCTCTGCCGATGGCCGATATCGATGCTAAAGTGACCGAGCGCCTGAAGCGCGTGGCACGCAACGCCAAAATCCACGGCTTCCGCCCGGGCAAAGCCCCGCTGAAGATCGTTGAAGCCAACTACGGCGCCGAAGTGCGCGAAGAAGTGCTGGGCGAAGCTGTACAACAGGGTTTTTACCGCGCAGTTACCGAGCAGAAGCTGCGCGTGGCAGGCTACCCGCGTTTCGAGCCGGCCGCCGCTCAAGCCAATAAGGACAACTTCCAATTCTCGGCTACCTTTGAGGTGTACCCGGAAGTGAAACTCGGCGAGCTGGCCGACAAGGAAGTGGAAAAGCCGGCTGCCGACGTAACCGACTCCGAGATCGAAAAGACCATCGAGATCCTGCGCAAGCAGCGCACCCGTTTCAACCGCGTTGAGCGCGCTGCTGCTGCTGGCGACCGCGTAATCATCGACTTCAAGGGCACCATCGACGGCGTTGCCTTCGAAGGCGGCTCCTCGGAGAACTTCCCGTTCGTACTGGGCCAAGGCCAGATGCTGGCCGACTTCGAAACCGGCGTAACCGGCATGAAGGAAGGCGAGACCAAGAACGTTGAAGTAAACTTCCCGGCCGATTACCACGGCAAGGACGTAGCCGGTAAGACTGCCGTGTTCGAGATCACTGTCAAGAACGTGGCCGAAGCCACTCTGCCGGTCGTCGACGCCGACTTCGCCAAGTCGCTCGGCATCGCCGACGGCGACGTGGAAAAGATGCGCGCCGAGATCAAGAAGAACGTCGAGCGCGAAGTGAAGCGCCGCCTGGCCGCCCGTACCAAGGAAAACGTCATGCAGGCGCTGCTGGATACCACCAGCATCGAGCTGCCGAAGGCTCTGGTACAGCTCGAGATCGGCCGCCTGATGGAGCAGGCCCGTCAAGACCTGGCCCAACGCGGCATCAACGCCAAGGATATGCCGCTGCCGGCTGACCTGTTCGAGAAGCAGGCCGAGCGCCGTGTTGCCCTCGGCCTGATCCTGGCCGAAGTGGTCGAAGCCAACAAGCTGGAAGCCACGCAGGAACAAGTGAAGGCGATGATCGAAGAATTCGCCGACAGCTACGAGCAACCGGAAGACGTAGTGCAGTGGTACTACGCCAGCCCGGATCGCCTGGAAGGCCCGACTTCGATGGTTCTGGAAGACAATGTGGTTGAATTTGTGCTGTCCAAGACCAAAGTTGTTGAGAAAGCCGTCGCTTTTGACGAACTGATGGGCAACCAAGCCTAATTGCAATCAACCGGAGTGGCCGATGAAGTCGATGATGGATCCGCAAGCACTGGGCCTTGTGCCCATGGTGGTAGAACAGAGTGGTCGTGGCGAACGCGCCTACGACATTTACTCGCGGCTACTGAAGGAACGCATCGTGTTCCTGGTAGGGCCGGTCACCGACGAATCGGCCAACCTGGTGGCAGCGCAGATGTTGTTCCTTGAGTCGGAAAACCCGGACAAGGACATCTATTTTTATATCAACTCCCCTGGTGGTTCGGTAACCGCCGGCATGTCGGTCTACGACACGATGAACTTCATCAAGCCGGACGTCTCGACGCTCTGCCTCGGCCAAGCGGCCAGCATGGGAGCGTTCCTGCTGTCGGCAGGGGCGAAAGGCAAGCGCTATGCGCTGCCGAACAGCCGAATCATGATCCACCAGCCGCTGCTTGGCGGCCTGGGAGGTCAGGCTTCGGATATCGAAATTCATGCGCGCGAACTTCTGAAGATCAAGGCCCATTTAAATGCGCTGATGGCGCAGCACAGTGGCCGCACCGTTCAGGATCTCGAGCGCGATACTGACCGCGACAACTTCATGTCGGCAGCCGAAGCGCAGGCCTACGGCCTGATCGACCGGGTGCTAACCAGTCGCGCGGACGCACAGGGCTAAGCCTAGGCACGGAAACCAACGCATGTCAGATAAATCCGGAAACGACAAACTGCTGTTTTGCTCGTTCTGCGGCAAGAGCCAGCACGAAGTCCAGCGCTTGATCGCAGGTCCGCAGGTCTTCATCTGCAACGAGTGCGTCGAGCTGTGCAACGACATCGTGCGCGAAGAGCTGAGCCAAGCCAAGCTGGGCGAGGCAACGGAAGCGGCCGAGACGAAACCGCTGCCTGTTCCGCAGGAAATCCGCGCCACGCTCGACCAGTACGTGATTGGCCAGGAGCACGCCAAGAAGTCGCTGGCGGTAGCGGTATACAACCACTACAAGCGCCTCTACACCCCGGCATCGGACAAGGACGAGGTTGAGCTCTCCAAGAGCAACATTCTCCTGATCGGGCCGACCGGCTCGGGCAAGACTTTGCTCGCGCAAACGCTTGCACGCCTTCTGGATGTGCCGTTCGTGATGGCAGATGCCACCACGCTGACCGAAGCCGGTTACGTGGGCGAGGACGTCGAGCAGATCATCCAGAAGTTGCTCGCCAAGTGTGACTACGACGTAGAGAAGGCACAGCGCGGCATCGTCTATATTGACGAGATCGACAAGATTTCGCGCAAGTCGGACAACCCGTCGATCACCCGAGACGTGTCGGGCGAGGGCGTGCAGCAGGCGCTGCTGAAACTGATCGAGGGCACGGTGGCCTCAGTGCCGCCGCAGGGCGGCCGCAAGCACCCGAACCAGGAGTTCATCCAGGTCGACACGACCAACATCCTGTTCGTCTGCGGCGGTGCCTTCGATGGCCTGGGCAAGATTATTCGCCAGCGTTCGGAGAAGGGCGGCATCGGCTTTGGTGCGCAGGTGGCATCGAAAGACGAGACCAAAAACCTGTCCACTCTCTTCAAGGAAGTGGAGCCGGAAGACCTGATCAAGTTCGGCCTGATCCCCGAACTGATCGGCCGTCTGCCGGTTGTAACTACCCTCGAAGAGCTGGACGAGGAGGCGCTGGTCACCATTCTGACCCAGCCGAAGAACGCCCTGGTGAAGCAGTACCAGCGCCTCTTCTCGATGGAAGGCGTTGAGCTGGAAATGCGTCCGTCGGCGCTGCGCGTGATCGCCAAGCTGGCACTCGCCCGCAAAACCGGCGCACGCGGTCTGCGTTCGATCATCGAGCGCGCCCTGCTCGACACCATGTACGAATTGCCAGCGCTGTCCGACGTGGTCAAAGTAGTGGTCGACGAGAAGGTGATCGAGAAGGGCGACAAGCCGCTGCTGATCTACCGCGACAAGGGCGAGGTTGCCCAGTCGGCCTGATCGGCGTCGATTCGACCTTCAAAACCGCCCCGCACAAGGGGCGGTTTTTTTATTTGCTCCCCCGTCGATCTGAATTAGTATGGGAGAGCTTGATTTTTCCTGGCTCCCCCCAAAATCAAGCCTTACACAATGACGAAAATAAAGGTTAGGTGATATGCCGCAACCCACCGAACTGAAAGATCCGACAACACTGCCGCTATTGCCCTTGCGCGATGTGGTTGTGTTCCCCTTTATGGTGATCCCGCTGTTCGTCGGGCGCGCCAAGTCGATTCGCGCGCTCGAAAACGCGATGGACGAGGGTAAACAGATTCTGCTGGTCGCTCAGCGCACGGCTTCGCAAGACGAGCCAAGCGCCGACGACCTCTACAGCGTCGGCACCGTCGCATCGGTTCTGCAGATGCTCAAGCTGCCGGATGGCACCGTTAAGGTACTGGTCGAAGGCCGTCAGCGCGCACTCGTGAAAGAAGTGCGCGAAGAGGATGGCTGCTTCGTCGCCGACCTGTCGTTCGTTCCTCTCGAAGACGATGAGGGAACCGAGACCGAGGCGATGCGCCGCGCACTGCTCGCACAGTTCGAACAGTACGTCAAACTGAACAAGAAGATCCCACCGGAAATCCTGTCCTCGCTGTCGGGCATTGAGAAAGGCGGCCGCCTGGCCGACACCATCGTCGCCCACCTGCCGCTCAAGCTCGAGCAGAAACAGGAAGTGCTGGAGATGTTCGAGGCCAAGAAGCGCCTCGAACACCTACTGGCGCAACTGGAAGGCGAGATCGACATTCTGCAGGTCGAAAAGCGCATCCGCGGCCGCGTGAAGCGGCAAATGGAGAAGAGCCAGCGCGAGTACTATCTGAACGAACAGGTCAAGGCGATCCAGAAGGAGCTCGGCGAAGGCGACGAAGCCAGCGAGCTGGACGAGCTGGAAAAGCGCATCAACGCGGCAGGGATGAGCAAGGAGGGCAAGGAAAAGGCCCTGAGCGAGCTCAAGAAACTGCGAATGATGTCGCCGATGTCGGCCGAAGCCACTGTCGTGCGCAACTACATCGACACCCTGCTTGATCTGCCATGGAAGAAAAAGACCAAGATCAACAAGGACGTCGCCAACGCCGAGGAAGTACTTGAGGCGGACCACTTCGGCCTGGAGAAGGTCAAAGAACGCATTCTCGAATACCTCGCAGTACAGCAGCGCGTCGACAAGCTCAAGGCGCCAATTCTGTGCCTGGTTGGCCCACCTGGTGTCGGCAAGACCTCGCTTGGCCAGTCGATCGCTCGTGCGACCAACCGCAAGTTTGTGCGTATGGCGCTCGGCGGCGTACGAGACGAATCGGAAATCCGCGGCCATCGCCGCACCTACATCGGTTCGATGCCGGGCAAGGTGCTGCAAAACATGACCAAGATCGGCGTGAAAAACCCGCTGTTCCTGCTCGACGAGGTCGACAAAATGGGCGCAGACTTCCGCGGCGACCCGTCGTCGGCACTGCTGGAAGTGCTCGACCCGGAGCAGAACCACGCCTTCGTCGACCATTACGCCGAAGTCGAATTCGACCTGTCCGACGTGATGTTCGTCGCCACCGCCAACTCGCTCAACATCCCGCCGGCACTGCTCGACCGGATGGAAATCATCCGCTTGTCCGGCTACACCGAGGACGAAAAGGTCAACATCGCGCTGAAGTACCTGGTGCCGAAGCAGATGAAGGCGAATGGTCTTAGCGAAGAAGAAGCCACCATTCAGGAGTCGGCACTGCGCGACATCGTACGCTATTACACTCGTGAAGCCGGCGTGCGCAGTCTCGACCGAGAGATCGCCAAGATCTGCCGCAAGGTAGTGACGGCGCAGTCGCTGAAGAAGAGCAAGACCACCAAAACCACCGTTTCGGCGAAAAACCTCGATAAGTATCTGGGCGTGCAGCGCTTCGACTTTGGCGTTGCCGAGGCAGAGAACCGCGTTGGTCAGGTCACTGGCCTCGCCTGGACCGAGGTCGGTGGCGAGCTGTTGACCATCGAAGCCGTGGCACTGCCTGGCAAGGGCAACATCATCCGCACCGGCCAGCTCGGTGAGGTGATGCAGGAATCGATTCAGGCCGCGCTGTCGGTGGTACGCAGCCGCTCGGAGGCGCTGGGCATCAAACCCGACTTCTACGAGAAGCGCGACATGCACATCCACGTGCCAGAGGGTGCCACACCAAAGGATGGCCCAAGCGCCGGTATTGCGATGACGACCGCGATCGTATCGGTATTGACCAGCATTCCGGTGCGCGCCGATGTGGCGATGACCGGCGAGATCACCCTGCGCGGCGAAGTGCTACCGATCGGCGGATTGAAAGAGAAACTGCTGGCAGCGCACCGTGGCGGCATCAAGCGGGTGCTGATTCCGAAAGGCAACGCCAAGGATCTGGTGGAAATTCCAGCCAATATCAAACAAAAGCTGGAAATTCATCCAGTTAAATGGATTGATGAAGTCTTGGCCTTGGCGCTCGAACGGCAGCCCGAGCCGCTTGACGAAGTGGACGTCGCGGACCTTCCTGGCATCAAAGCGGAAGAGGGTGTCACACCCCCAGTCAAGCTGACTCATTAAGGCGCCATTTTCCTTGCCGAGAAGGGCTTCCAGTCGGCGCTGCGAAGTGGCAGAATGCCCCTGGAAGCCGCTTGACACAAGGATTTTGGCCTTGCTATAAAGCAAGCGGTTTTTATCCGAACGACGTACAACGAAGAACGACGAAAGGGGACTTAACGTGAACAAGTCTGAATTGATCGATGCTATTGCCGCTCATGCCGACATCTCCAAGGCATCGGCCACCAAGGCACTGGACGGCGTCGTTGCTGCCGTGACCGAAGCGCTGCAAAAGGGTGACTCGGTAACGTTGGTAGGCTTTGGCACTTTCTACGTTGGCGAACGCGCCGAGCGTAGCGGTCGCAATCCGAAGACTGGCCAGACCATCACGATCCCGGCGGCTCGTTCCCCGAAATTCCGCGCTGGTAAAGCACTGAAAGACGCGTTATAATTTTTTCGCCCTGTGTTGAGGGCGTTTGGGTGATTAGTCTCAGTTGGTAGAGCGCTGCCTTCACACGGCAGAGGTCACTGGTTCGAGCCCAGTATCTCCCACCAAAATCCGGAGCGGTAGTTCAGTTGGTTAGAATACCGGCCTGTCACGCCGGGGGTCGCGGGTTCGAGTCCCGTCCGCTCCGCCAATCATGTAAAAAAGGTGAACGAACTCGCGTTCACCTTTTTTTTCACTTGTCCCGGTACGCTCAGTTATTCGGATTACCATGTTCGATTTTGTACAAAACAACAGCGTTGCCATCAAAGTCATTCTCGGCGCCGTCGCGCTGACATTTGTTGGCTTTGGCGTTAGCAGCTACTCCTCGATCACCGATGATCCCTACCTTGCCAAGGTAGATGGCACCAAGATTTACAAAAAGGACTTGGACCGCGCACTGGAAGGGCAACCCGCCGACGCCGCGACTCGCCAAGCGGCACTGGACAACCTGATTCGGCAGGACCTGTTGCTGACAGATGCCAAGCACGCTGGGCTGGTTGCCTCGACCGATCAGGTTCGCCGAGCTATCGCTGCCATCCCTGCCTTGCAGGAAAACGGCCAGTTCAGTGCCTCCCGCTACAAGGACTTCCTGCAGGCGCGCTATATGACCCCTGAAGCCTTCGAGGCGCAAATTGCCCGCGAAGTACTGCTGCAGGGACAGATTTCCACCTTCGTAGCTGGCCAATTCGTGTCGCACACGCAAGTCGACTCCCTCGCAAAACTGCTTGGTGAGCAGCGCACCGTCCAGGTCGCCGTACTGCAACCGCAGAGCGTGGCGGCCGACCTGAAGCTCGACGATGCCACACTGAAAGCCTACTACAACGCCAACGCAAAGCGCTTCCGTGCCCCGGAGGCTATCAAATTGCAATATGTCATGCTATCGCAAGCAGCCCTGGCCGATACGATCAGCGTCAGCGATGCCGAGGCACAGAAATTCTTCAACGAGCATAGCGCCGACTTTGGCAAGGAAGAGCGACGCGTATCACACATTTTGCTGACCGTACCTCAGAACGCTACCGCCGCGCAGAAAGCCCAAATCAAGACACAGGCCGAAGCCATCCTGAAGCAAGTGCGTGCCAATCCGGCTAAATTTGTTGAGATCGCCAAGGCCCGCTCGCAAGACCCGGGCTCTGCGGCCAATGGCGGCGACCTGGGCTTCTTCGGTCGTGGCGTGATGGTGAAGCAGTTCGACGATGTGGCATTCAATATGAAGCCCGGGCAGATCAGCGAAGTTGTTGAAACGCAGTTTGGCTATCACATCCTGAAGCTGGACGATGTGAAGACTCCGGATTTTGCCACCGCCAAGGATGCGGTGATTAACCGCTTGAAGCAAACCAAGGCCGGAGCCTTGTTCCGTCAGCAAGCCGATCAGCTGAACGAACTGGCCTACCAAAATGGTGACTCGCTGCAGGCTCTGGTCGATAAGCTAAAACTTAAGCCTGAGACTAGCGACTGGCTTAGCCGTGGCAAGGCGAGCAGCAATCCACGTCTCGCCAATCCGAAGGTGCTGGATGCAGCGTTCAGTGACGACGTGCTGAAGAAGAAGCACAATAGCGAGCCGATCGACATAGGCAATAACACACTCCTGGTTGTACGCATTGCCGAGCACCAGCCGGAACACCAGTTGACGCTGGACGAGGTGAAGCCACAGGTTCGCAACGAGCTGATTGCCCGTGATGGCGCGAAGCTGGTCGAGAAACGTGGGCAGACGGCCTTGGCCGAACTGCAGAAGGGCGGCTCGCCGGTGCTGGCCTGGAGTGCAGCGCACCAGGTATCGCGCAACAATCTGGCTGGCCTGCCGCTTAGCGATGCGCGCAGTGTGTTCTCGCTGTCGGGTGCTAAGCTGCCAGCCTACGCAGGTGTGAAGCACGACAACGGTGACTACATTATCTACCGTGTTAATGCCGTGACTGCGGCTCCGGCGCCTAGTGGCGCCGAGCGGGCCCAGTTGAATAACGCACTGGGAGAAGTGTCAGCAAACGCTCAGCTGTCGGCCTATCTGCAGACGCTGCGTGAAGAGTACAAGGTGACCATGCCGAGACAGGCTCAGGCTGTAGATCAGCAATAAGCCCAGGCTTGGAGGGTGGCGTGAGCGTCGCCCTTGAGCCAAAACAAAACGCGAAGCCTGCGGGCTTCGCGTTTTTTGTGATGCTACGGGTGGGTTAGGCCGCGAAGTTCTTGGCGACGAAGTCCCAGTTCACCAGCTTCCAGAACGACTCGAGGTAGTTCGGGCGGCTGTTGCGGTAGTCGATGTAGTAGGCGTGCTCCCAAACGTCACAGGTCAAGAGCGGGGTCTTGTCAGTGGTCAGCGGGGTTGCAGCGTTGCTGGTCGACACGAGGTCCAGCGAACCATCGGCGTTCTTCACCAGCCAAGCCCAGCCGGAACCGAAGGTACCAGCGGCAACGGCGTTGAAAGCTTTCTTGAACTCGTCGAACGAGCCCCACTTGGCGTTGATTGCGTCAGCCAGCGCGCCAGCTGGTGCACCACCGGCGTTCGGAGCCAGGCCAAACCAGTAGAAAGTGTGGTTCCAAACCTGAGCCGCATTGTTGAACACGCCGCCGGACGATTTCTTCACGATCTCTTCCAGGGTGGCGCTCTCGAACTCGGTGCCCTTGATCAGGTTGTTCAGGTTGGTCACGTAGGTCTGGTGATGCTTGCCATAGTGGTACTCCATGGTTTCCTTGGAGATGTACGGGGCAAGGGCGTCAAGCGCGTACGGCAGTTCCGGGAGTTTGTGTTCCATCTAAGGCTCCTTGTTGTTGAATTGATCAGCATGATTCGACTGACCGGGGAATAGTACTGGAATTGACAGGCTCTCGCCAATAGTTGACTAAATAACTAGGATTTATCTCGTTATGTCTCGATATTTCGACGTCATCATCATCGGAGCAGGAGCCGCGGGATTAATGGCCGCGGCCAGCGCCGGTCAGCGCGGTCGACGCGTTTTGCTGATCGATCACGCGGTCAAGCTGGCAGAGAAGATCCGCATCTCGGGCGGTGGGCGCTGCAATTTCACCAATCTGAATGTACGACCGGAATGTTACCTTTCGGCCAATCCGCACTATGTGCGCTCCGCCCTGGCGCAGTATAGCCAGCACGACTTCATTGCGCTGGTGGAACGCTATGGCATCGCCTACCACGAGAAGACGCTCGGTCAGTTATTCTGCGACGAGTCGAGCCAGCAGATCATCGACATGCTCGACGCTGAATGTCGCACCGGCAATGTCGAACGGGTGATGGGGGTCATCGTCGACGAGGTCGGCCGGAGCGACCGTTTCATACTGAAAACATCGCTGGGTGAGCTGGCGAGTGAGTCGCTGGTGGTGGCGACCGGCGGCCTGTCCATCCCGCAGATCGGCGCAACGCCGTTCGGCTACCGGTTGGCAGAGCAGTTCGGCCAGACCGTCACTGAGTTGGCGCCAGCCCTGGTGCCTCTGACCTTCCACGTCGAGGATGCTGAACGCTTCGCACCGCTAGCGGGCATTGCGCTCGATGTCGAGGCACGCGCCGGCAAGGCCAAGTTTCGCGAGAATGCACTATTTACACACAAGGGCGTATCCGGCCCAGCCATACTGCAGGTGTCGTCATACTGGCAAGCAGGCGAAGCGTTGACGCTCGATCTGCTGCCTGGGGTAAACCTGGATGCCGAGCTTGCCGAACGCGAAGGCAGCGAACAAAAGCTTGCTAACACAATGGCCGAGCTGGGCTGGCCAAAGCGCTTCGCCGAGGTTTGGCTGGCCGGGCAGGGGCTCGACATCCGGGTACGCGAGCTATCCGCCAAACGAAGCCGCCAACTGGTTGAAGCAGTGGCGCGCTGGTCGCTCCTGCCAAACGGTACTCAGGGTTACAAGAAGGCCGAAGTGACCCG
This sequence comes from Crenobacter oryzisoli, assembly GCF_030385785.1. GTDB lineage: Bacteria > Pseudomonadota > Gammaproteobacteria > Burkholderiales > Chromobacteriaceae > Crenobacter_A > Crenobacter_A oryzisoli. The sequence continues at coordinate 5,749 of NZ_JAUEDK010000058.1, read as the reverse complement.
TGGCGGCATCGACACCAAGCAGCTCGACTCGAAGACGATGATGTCCAAATCGGTGCCGGGGCTGTTCTTCGTCGGCGAGGTAGTCGACGTGACCGGCTGGCTGGGCGGCTACAACTTCCAGTGGGCATGGTCGTCCGGTTATGTGGCGGGGCAACACTGCTAGGGCCACACCGGCCTTGGCCACACCGCTAGCGATTGAACAGGAAAGTAGCAGAGGTCGCTATGCGAACTCATGCCAAATGCATCGCCAGATCCAGCCAGACACGGCAGTAGAGAAAACGCAAGCTCATCGCAGACTGACGAACTTGCCGAGATTGGCCTCCATAGTGGCTTCACTGAGGGTATCGCGTAGCAGCGGAATGTCGACCAGACAGGTGGAGGCGGGAATGCCAGCGCGATTGAAGCGCACCAGCACCTCATAAAGACCGACCAGCAACGCGCAACGTGCCCGAACGATAGCCAGCACAACGGGATCAGGCGGAAACAGTTCAGACACCGGTACCTCGATGCGGCGCCAGCGTTCGCAAATCCTGATTGAGTCCAAGAGCGTCAGGTAGCCGTCCTGGAGTCGACGCAAGTCAGCACCGCTGGCCTCGCCAATATCGTCCAGAGTCATCTACCTATGATAGGCCAGCACCGCTTACAGAACAGCCAGAGGCTCCGGCCAAGGGGGCTTCGCTCAACAATTGCAAACAGCTCAACACAAACAGTCACACACAATCGCAATATGATGAAATCATAAAATCGTTTTGGAGAATAAATACATGAAAAACAAAATCTTGATCCCCGCCATCCTCTTGGTGGTCCTGGCAGGTACCGCACACGCAGACGGCTCCACCATCCTTGGTGGTGCCTTGGGGGGCGCGGCGGGTGCCGCCGTCGGCGAATCACTGGGCGGCCGCAACGGCGCCGTGCTCGGCGGCGCCCTGGGGGGCGGCGTCGGCGCCGCGATCGGTCACGACTATGGCCGCACGCCATCGGTCGGTTACAGCGAACCTCGTCGCTATGACCACCCACGTTATTACGACGATTGGGGCGACGGCCACCGTGGCCGCGGTTATTTCTGCCCGCCGGGACAAGCCAAGAAAGGTCGATGCTGAAGCATCACATCCGCCTTCTGGCTAGGGTCGAGCATTGCTCGGCCCTTTTTCTTGGGTCTGGCAAAAAGACAGGCCGGAGAGCGGATCCGGCAAACGAATGGGCCTGAATGCCTACCGCTTGCCGCCCAGGCATCGGATCGCAAGGGGTGTCGACTATGCTTATGGGGGCGCCAAACGGTGGGCCTTTCAAGTCCGCGATTGCCCGGCCTTCACTCGACACATCATCATAAGGCCCGATGTGTACGGGAGGTCATCGATAGTTGCTTAGGGCTACTACAGTGCAGCAGTCCTGCTCGCCACTCTGCCGTAGAAAGCAAGGTTTACCTTACCGACGTTCCTGCGCGGCCAAGGCGATTTCGTCAAAGCAGCAGTACAGGGAAATGCGGCAGGGCAGGACACAAGGCTGAAAGGGAGTGGATAGCAGCTCTTAGCCCCGAAGGAGCACAACCATGGCAACGTACATCGTACTGATCAACTTCACCGACCAAGGTATTCGCGCGGTCAAAGACACCACCAAGCGTGCCGCAGCCTTCCGGGAAATGGCCACCAAAGCCGGAGTCACCGTAAAGGACATGTACTGGACGCTCGGTCTCTACGACTTGGTCGTCACCCTCGATGCTCCCGACACGGCCACCATCACCGCCGTCGGCCTCACCCTAGGCGCTGCAGGCAATGTCCGCACACAAACGCTCCCGGCATTCTCTGCTACAGAAATGGATGGCATCCTCACTAAGATGATGTAGCAGGATATCGAACGCACTGGCTCACACCCAGAAAGAGAGGCCCCACGCAATGTGGGGCCGAGTGTCATGCCATGAAAGACAGGAACCCACGCTGATGGGGAGTCCCTTTAATTACAAATGGACCGTGCTATGCCAAGATGCATCCGCCCTCTGACGCACCTCCACTGTCCTGCATGAACAGTGCATCTAGTACTTGATGTATTCCATATGTTCGGCCTCGTAGATGTCGGTAATCAACTCAATAAGCGACTTAATGTCACTAGACTCGTCGAGCAGGCGAGTGCTGAGAATGATCGGTGACACCAGGTTGCGATCCTCCAGCTCCATATAATAGACATCTTCGCGCTTCAAGCCTTGCACGCTGCTGGGCACGATGGCGACGCCTTCCCCGGCTGCCACGAGACCTATCGCGATTTGCAGTTCTCGGGCTTCATAAATTTTCCTTGGCTCCAACCCGCGATCATGAAATGCCGTCAGGACCTGATCGGCAAAACTGGGACGTGGTGATTTCGGAAAAACAATCAGCGTATCCAACAACAGGTCCCGCAGTGTCAGAGCGGACTTGCTTGTCGTCAACGGATGCTCATACGGAAGGGCGACCACCAAGCGTTCCTCTCTCAGCACGATACGACGGACATTGGGGTCCTCATGCCGAATCCGCCCAACGCCGACATCAATTATCCCTTCCTTGAGCGCACTGATCTGCTCCATGGTCGTCATCTCGAGCAAGGTCAGCTCAACCTCATTGTGCTTGGCCCGGAAGCGTCGAATGACCTTAGGCAGCATTCCATACAGCGTCGACCCGACAAAACCGATCGACATTTTTCGCTCCACGGCCCCGATCCGTTTCGTCATTGCCTCCAACTCGACGGTCTGCGACAGCAATTGAAGGGCGTGCGCGTAAAAGAACCGCCCGGCCTCGGTCAGCCTGAGCGGACGTACCCCCCTTTCCAGCAATTGCACCCCTAGTTCGTCTTCCAGTTGCTGGATCTGCCTGCTCAGCGGCGGCTGCGCGATGTGTAAACGCTCAGCGGCACGCGTCACATTGCCTTCCTCCGCGACCGCCACAAAGTAACGCAAGTGCCGCAACTCCATCTCAATACCTCCAAAGTATCAAAAAAATACTAAATCAGTGTTGGACGGCGATAACACCGGTTTGTATCGTTAGCTCAAGCCTTGTTCAGTTCCAACTTTATACTTTAAAGACATGATCCGCTCAATCGAAACCATACTCGTCGATGTCCCGACGATTCGCCCTCACAAGCTGTCCGTCGCCACGATGAGCACGCAAACCTTGGTGTTGGTGCGCATTCAATGTGACGACGGTGTCGAAGGCTGGGGTGAGGCCACCACCATTGGCGGTCTGAATTATGGGGACGAAAGCCCGGAGAGCGTCAAAGTCAACATTGATACGCACATTGCCCCATTAATGATCGGCATGGATGCGCGCAATGTGGCGGCTGTCATGGCGAAACTCCGTAAAACCATTCAGGGCAACCGCTTTGCCAAATGTGCCATTGAAACGGCGCTGCTGGATGCCCAAGCTCGCCGGCTGAATATTCCGCTGAGCGAGTTACTGGGGGGGCGTTTGCGCGATGAATTGCCGGTCGCCTGGACGCTCGCCAGCGGCGATACCCAGAAAGATATTGCCGAAGCGGAAACCATGCTCGAACTGCGCCGCCACCGCATCTTCAAGCTGAAGATCGGCCTGCGCCCGGTCGCCGACGACGTCGCCCATGTACTGGCAATCAAGAAAGCGCTCGGCGATGCGGTCAGCGTGCGCGTCGATGTCAACCAGGCCTGGAGCGAGCTGGAGGCCGTCAACGGCATCGCTGCGCTGGAGGCCGGCGGCATCGACCTGATCGAGCAGCCGATCCGCGCCGAGAACAAGACCGGCCTGGCACGACTGGCGGCCCGTTTCGCCGTGCCAATGATGGCCGACGAAGCGCTGCATGGCCCGCTGGACGCCCTGGAGCTGGCGACCCACGCCGGCGCCGACGTGTTCGCGGTCAAGATCGCCCAGTCCGGCGGTCTGGTGCCGGCCCAGCAAGTCGGCGCCATCGCCCAGCTGGCGGGGATCGAGCTGTACGGCGGCACGATGCTGGAAGGCGCCGTCGGCACCGCCGCCTCGGCCCATCTGTTCTCGACCTTCTCCAGTCTCGCCTTCGGCACCGAATTGTTCGGCCCCTTGCTGCTGACCGAGGAACTGCTGGTCGAGCCGCTGGTTTACCAGGACTTCATGCTGCAAGTGCCGAACAAGCCCGGCCTCGGCATCGACATCGACCGCGACAAATTGGCCCTGCTGCGCCGCCGTTAAGGCCGAGCATTCCTTAAACCGAATCACTTTCAAGGAATACCACCATGCTATTTCACGTGCGAATGGATGTGAATTTACCGCCGTCCATGCCGGAAGCCGAAGCGGCCGAACTCAAGCGTGTCGAGCGCGACAAGGCGCAAGCGTTGCAGGCCAGCGGTAAATGGCGCCATTTGTGGCGCATCGCTGGCCAGTATTCCAACATCAGCCTTTTTGATGTGGATAGCGTGGACGAGCTGCACACCATGATTTCCACCCTGCCGTTATTTCCCTACATGACGATTCAGGTGATGCCGCTGTGCCGCCATCCTTCGTCTATTCGGGATGACGACAAATAAGCCGCGAGCATTGTATTCATCGCGACACCCCCGTCATTAATCAGTCAACCGCCCACCACAATCAGTCTTGTTGATAAATACAACAGAGGAGAAACAGTCATGACACACAATGAAATTGACGCCCTGGTAAAAAACTTCATCGTTGACACCGCCAGCGGTGAGGTCAACTCCCGTATTCAGCAGATCGTGGTTCGTCTGACCAGCGACCTGTTCAAGGCGATCGAAGACCTGGACCTGAGCCCGAGCGAAGTCTGGAAGGGGCTGGAGTATTTCGCCGAAGCCGGCGCGACCCACGAACTGGGTCTGTTGGCCGCCGGCCTGGGTCTGGAACGCTTTGTCGACATCCGCATGGACGAGGCCGAAGCCAAGGCCGGTATCACCGGCGGTACCCCGCGTACCATCGAAGGCCCGCTCTACGTGGCCGGTGCGCCGAAGTCGGAAGGCTTTGCCCGTATGGACGATGGTACCGAGGCCGACCAGGGTGAAGTGCTGTTCATGCAGGGCACCGTCTACGATGCCAACGGCAAGCCGCTGCAGGGCGCCCAGGTCGAAGCCTGGCACGCCAACCTGATGGGCAACTACTCGTTCTTCGACAAGAGCCAGTCGCACTTCAACCTGCGCCGTACCATCATCACCGACGCCAACGGCCGCTACCAGTTCCGCAGCATCATGCCGATGGGCTATGGCTGTCCGCCGGAAGGCACCACCCAACGCCTGCTGAACCTGCTCGGCCGCCACGGCCGCCGTCCGGCCCACATCCACTTCTTCGTGACGGCCCCGGGTCACCGCAAGCTCACCACCCAGATCAACATCGACGGTGACGAGTACCTGTGGGACGACTTCGCCTTCGCCAGCCGTGAAGGCCTGGTCCCGACCGTGAACCGCATCAGCGATGCGGCCGAGATCGACAAGAAGGGTCTGCAGAAGCCATTCGCCTCGATCGACTTCGACTTCAGCCTGAACGCCGAGACCGACGCAGCGCCGACCACCATCGTCGAGCGCAAGCGCGCCAGCGCCTAAGGCATAGCGCGAAGCAGGGCTGCTCTCACGGGCAGTCCTTTTTGGACCTGAGAGGAGAACGGTCATGATCCCCATTTACCCCGATACCGGCGCGAAGCTCAAGACGCTGGACGACTACCTGATCGAGAATCCCGAGACCGGCGACTACCGTGTGCACCGCAGCGTCTTCACCGATGAGACGCTGTTCGAACTGGAGATGAAACACATCTTCGAGGGCAACTGGATCTATCTCGC
>NZ_JAUEDK010000057.1 GCF_030385785.1 Crenobacter oryzisoli | reverse complement strand
CGATTTGTCGTCGAGGTTGGCACCAATGGTGGGGTGTTCGTCGGGGCGCTGCCAGTGGAACTGCACCTTGATGCGACCGTGCGGGTCGGTGTGGATTTCTTCCCCTTGCGGGCCGACCACGGTGGCGGTCTGCACGCCGCGGCTGGTCGGCTTGGCCTGGGCCGAGTGCGCGTAGGCCGGCGGCAGCGGCAGGCCGCGCCGCTGCGCCTGGAAGCGGGTCTGGAACGGTGCCGGGGCGTCGGCGGTTTCATTCGCGAACAACCCGGGCGCGGCGACGCGCAGCGAGCGGGTCAGCTCGCCCGGCAGGTTGTTGGTGGCGGTGAAGGTCTGCCGGGTGACGACGAATTCGCGCTGTTCGGCTGGATCGGCGTCGTGGACCGGGTGGTCGTCGAGACGGAACCAGGCACCGGCCAGCAGGCCGCGCACCGAGCCGGCGCCGTCGAACGACTTGGCCTGGGCATCGTGGGCCTGCTGGCGCAGCTGGGCGTAGCGGCCGAGCTGCTCGGTGTCGCCGGCGTAGTAGAGCCCCTGCGGGTCGTAGTCTTCCAGGCTGGCCTGCAGCGCGCTGCCGCCGTCGCCCTGGTCGACGCGGGAGCTGTCGCCGCTGTGCTGGGTGCTGACCGGCTGGTAGTCGAAACTGGCGAGACTGACCCGGCCCGGCACGATCTGGCGCGAGCCGCGCCAGTCGGTCAGGCCGTCCTCGGCCTCGCTGGCGTCGCTGCGGTGGAAGCGCACCCGGGTGAGCGGCGCCGCCGGCAGCCGGTACGGGTCGTCAGATACCACCAGCGTCACTTGCGGCATCTTCCCTCGCGACGCTGCGCTACCTCGCTCGGTCACGCCTTCGTTGCCATCATGCACGAAGTGCCAGTGATAGCCCTCTTCATGCAGCAGCCGGACGATAAAGTCGTAGTCGGATTCGCGGTACTGCAGGCAGTAGCTGCGCACTGGCGCCTCGCCACTGAGCTGGAACTGCCAGTGCTGCACCTGGGCGAAACCGGGGTTGGCGGCCCGGTGTTCGGCCAGAATTTGTTTGACGATGTCGGGCACCGCCAAGTCCTGGAACACCCGGCTGGTGCGGCGGTGGCGCAGCAGCGCCAGCGGCGGCTCGATGGTCAGGCCGTAGCGGGCGAAGCCGCCGTCGCTGCCGAGCGCCTGGGCGGACGACACCACCCCGCAGCGCGCCACCGCGGCGCCGTCGGCGTCCTGCACCGCCAGCCGCACCGGCTGGCCGAGCAGGTCCTTCAGCGCGAGGTCGGTGTCGGGCGACAGGCAGGTGAGCTGGTAGCGGTAGGCATCGGACAGCGCTTCCTCGCCGGTCAGGGTCTGGGGCAGCAGGGCGTCGGCCCAGCGGTGGCCGTCGCCGAGTTCGAGGGTGAGCAGGCGGGTGTCCTGGGTGAAGGCGGCGGCAAAACTGGCGAGCAGCGTGGTGAGGTCGGCGGTCATGGCAAAGCCGGCAGGGCGGAGCGCCGTGCCGGGCGAAATAATGCTGAGGTCATTATTATGCCATTATCAAGTTTATGGCTTAAGCATTATTGACGGCCTACCCCTTTGACAGTGACGGCTGGGGGACTGCGCCGGCAATCGGATGTCATGGCGATTGGGCGCAGGAGGGACAAAAAAGCCCGCCAGGGGGCGGGCTGTCGAAGCCAGGCTTCCCCTACCCCGCCTTCACTTGCCGCAGATGGTGGTAAACGGTGTGTACCGACACGCCCAGCTGCTCGGCCACGACCCGCACCGCATCCTTGATGCCGAACACCTCTCGCGAGAACAGCGCCTGTACCACCTGCCGGTTACGCTGCCCGCCCGGGCGGCCCGCATCGACCTCGGCGATCGTGTTTGCCACCACCTTGTCGAGCATGTCGTCGACGCCGTGCACGAACATCTCCGGCGTGAAGCCACCGTCCGAATCCCCCTTGGCCGGTACGTCGAACACTGGCTCATCGCCGGGCAGCAAGCCCTGGATGAAGTCGAGCAACGGCACGTTCAGGCTCATGTGGATGCACAACAGGCCGATGATGCGCCGCTCTTCGTTGCGGATCGCGATCGTGATCGAGCGCATCTGCGCGCCGCCCGGACGGCGTGTGTAGTAGACCTTGGTGTGACGCGCGCCGCTGCGTTCGAGCTTGTCGAGCATCCGCCGCGCCAGCTCCGACAACCCTGCACCTTCGTGACGGCCGCTAAGTGCGCCGCATACCTTGATCACCGAATGCTCGGGGTCTTCCAGCGAGTGCAGCACGAACTCGACATGTTGGCCAAACAGCGTCGACAGCCCGTCCAGCATCACCCGGTAGTGGTTGAGTAGTGCCCAGTCGGCCGCTTTCAGCGGCGCATCGGCGAAAGAGTCGTTCTGATCCATGATCACACATTCAAATTTTTTTGAATCCGCTTGAATCTACACTGTTCCGGCCATTCGTTACAAGGCTGGCTTGCTAGCAGATCGCTAAGTCGATGAACACACTGCACTTCCGTTCCGGAACGTGACATTGTCCTATCGGGCTTTCCTACCATCGTTCGCACGCAATAATTTTCGGTTGTTTTCACATTATTATTATTTTTTGTTCGTTAATGTTCGTTTTTGTGTCAAAATCGGCACAATCACCAGTGGCCAGCATCATCGTTCAATAATTTTTGAACACTACCCGACTCCTTACAGACGGGGCCCCTGGATGAACGCCCAGGCTCGCCCGCCACAACACGAGGCAGCCAGGCTGAATTTTGCCGGATGGCTGGCTAGCCTCAAGAGGCCGATGAGCCAGGCACGGCAAGGGGCCAACGCCCCCATGAGCGCTCCGCGCCGAAGCCCGCCCCGCGTCGGCACCGTGGGCAAACCGCCCTGATGCTCGCCATCGCGGCACCGGCCGGAATGACTGACTACCACCCCCTATGAATCTGGACAGCGCTTTATGAGCAACAACATCCTCGTCATCAATTGCGGCAGTTCTTCGCTGAAGTTTGCCCTGATCAATCCGCAGACGCAGGAAGCGCTGCTCACGGGTCTGGCCGAAAAGCTCGGCCACGCCGACGCCTACATCACCTCCAAGTACGATGGCGTCAAGGAAGTGACTCAACTCGACGAAGGCAACCACGCCGGCGCGATGCACGCGATCATCGCCACGCTGAAGGCGCGCGACCTGTTCGACCAGGTCGCCGCGGTCGGCCACCGCGTCGTGCACGGCGGCGAGAACTTCAAGGCATCGACCCTGATCGACGAACACGTGATCGCCGAAGTCGAAGCCTGCGCCAAGCTCGCCCCGTTGCACAACCCGGCCAACCTGCTGGGTATCCGCACCGCTATTGAATGTTTCCCGACGCTGAAGCAGGTGGTGGTGTTCGACACCGCCTTCCACCAGACCATGCCGGAGCACGCCTACCTGTACGCGGTGCCGATGGCGCTGTACCGCGAGCACGGCGTGCGCCGCTACGGCTTCCACGGCACCAGTCACCGTTACGTGTCGGCCGAAGCCGCCAAGGTACTGGGCCTGCCGCTGGATAACAGCGCCATCGTGGTCGCCCACCTCGGCAACGGCGCCTCGGCCGCTGCCATCCTGAACGGCAAGAGCGTCGACACCACCATGGGCCTGACCCCGCTTGAGGGCCTGGTGATGGGCACCCGCTCCGGCGACATCGACCCGGGTGCGCATGCCTACATCGGCGCCCAGCTCGGCCTCGACCTCGATGGCGTTACCGACCTGCTCAACAAGCAGAGTGGCCTGTTGGGCCTGTCCGAGCTGTCCAACGACTGCCGCGAGATCGAAGACGCCGCCGCCGAAGGCCACAAGGGCGCGCTGCTGGCGCTGAACGTGTTCTGCTACCGCCTCGCCAAGCAGATCGCCGCGCTGACCGTGTCGCTCGGCCGCCTCGACGCCGTGGTGTTCACCGGCGGCATCGGCGAGAACTCGTCGATCATCCGCGCCAAGGTGATCGAACAGCTCGGCTTCCTCGGCCTGACCCTCGACGCCGCCGCCAATGACGCGGCGATCCGCGGCAAGGCAGGCAAGATCAGCGATGCCGCCGGCCCGGCCGCGCTGGTGGTCAACACCAACGAAGAACTGATGATTGCGCTCGACACCGCCGCGCTGACCGCCTGAGGAGACCCCATGCCCAACTTCTACCTCACCCCGATCGGCAGCCAGGCGGGACTCACCAGCGTGTCGCTGGGGGTGATCCGCGCGCTGGAGCGTGTCGGCCTGCGCCCGGGCTTCTTCAAGCCGGTGGCCCAGCCTAGCCACGGCGAGGACAGCCCGGAGGCGTCCAGCCACTTCGCGCGCGAACTGTTCCACCTGGCCCCGGCCGCGCCGCTGCCGATGGCGCGCGTCGAGGCGCTGATCGGTCAGGGCAATAGCGACCAGCTGATGGAAGAGCTGGTGGCGCTGTACCAGCAGTCGGCGCAGGGCGTCGACGCGGTGGTGATCGAGGGCCTGACCCCGGATTCGGAGCGCGGCTTCGTCGCTGGCCTGAACGCCGCGATTGCCCGCAACCTCAACGCCGACCTGATCTTCGTCGTCAACGCCGCTCAGGCTGACGCCAAGAGCGTCGCCGACCAGCTCGACATCGCGCTGCAGGAGTTCGGTGGCCAGGCCAAGCTGGCCGGCTACGTGCTCAACAAGCTGCCGGCCGGCACCGATACCGAGGCGTTTGCCAGCGCGGTCGCCCAGGCCAGCCGCCAGCCAGCCAACGCCAAGCCGCACCTGCTCGGCGCGATCCCGTTTGAGGCAGAGCTGGCCGCACCGCGCATGCTCGACGTCGCCCGCTTCCTGAAGGCGCGCGTGGTCAGCGAGGGCAAGCTGGCCGACACCCGGGTGCGCGACATCGTGGTCGCCGCCCGTTCGGCCACCCACATGCTCGAGCGCCTAAAGCCAGGCGCGCTGATCGTCGGCCCGGGCGACCGCACCGACGTGATGCTGGTGGCGGCGCTGACCGCGCTGAAAGGTGTACCGCTGGCGGGCCTGCTGCTCACCTGCGACTCGCTACCGGAGCCGGCGGTGCAGACGCTGGTCAACCCGGCACTGGCGTCCGGCATTCCGATTCTGCTGACCGACGCCGACACCTACACCACCGCCAGCCTGCTGGCGAACCAGAGCCCGCACGTGCCGAGCGACGACCTGGCGCGGATGGAACGGGTGGTCGACTTCGTCGCCGAGCACCTCGCCGTCGAGCCGCTGAAGCTGCGCGCCGGCGAACCGGCCGAGCCGCGCTTCCCGCCGCCGGCGTTCCGCTTCCGGCTGATCGAACAGGCGCGCGCCGCCAACCGCCGCATCGTGCTGCCGGAGGGCGACGAGCCGCGCACCATCCGCGCCGCGGTGATCTGCCAGGAAAAGGGCATCGCCCGCTGCGTGCTGCTCGGCAAGCCGGAGAAGATCCGCGAAGTGGCCGAGGCGCAGGGCATCTGCCTGCCGCCATCGCTGGAGCTGCTCGACCCGGATTCGATCCGTGGCCACTACATCGCGCCGATGGTCGAGCTGCGCAAGAGCAAGGGTCTGAACGCGCCGATGGCCGAGGCGCAGCTGGAAGACACCGTGGTGCTCGGCACCATGATGCTCGCCACCGGCGAGGTCGACGGCCTGGTATCCGGTGCGGTGCACACCACCGCCAGCACGGTGCGTCCGGCACTGCAGCTGATCAAGACCGCTCCGAACGCGTCCCTGGTGTCGAGCGTGTTCTTCATGCTGATGCCGGACCAGGTGTTCGTGTATGGCGACTGCGCGATCAACCCGGACCCGAGCGCCGAACAGCTGGCCGACATCGCCATCCAGTCGGCCGACTCGGCCAAGGCCTTCGGTATCGAGCCGCGCGTGGCGATGATCTCTTACTCGACCGGCAGCTCCGGTTCGGGCAGCGACGTGGAGAAGGTGCGCGAAGCGACCCAGATCGCCCGCGCCAAGCGCCCGGACCTGGCGATCGACGGCCCGATGCAGTACGACGCCGCCAGCGTCATCAGCGTCGGCCGCCAGAAGGCGCCGGACAGCCCAGTGGCCGGCCGCGCCAACGTGTTCGTGTTCCCGGACCTGAACACCGGCAACACCACCTACAAGGCGGTGCAGCGTTCGGCCAACGTGGTGTCGGTGGGCCCGATGCTGCAGGGTCTGAGGAAACCGGTGAACGACCTGTCGCGCGGCGCGCTGGTGGACGACATCGTCTACACCATCGCGCTGACCGCGATCCAGGCGGTGCAGATGGAAGCGCCGGCGGCCTGATCGGGCGGCTCTTATCCGTAACGAAACGGCAAGCCACGGCTTGCCGTTTTTTCATGGCGGGGCGGAACCAAGGCGCTGGCGCCGTGCCCATGACAAAGCCATTGCCCTGCCGGGCGCCTCACAAGGAATCCACGATGAAGCCGTATCACCTCGCCGCCTGCCTCACCGCTGGCCTGCTGGCCCTGCCTGTTCAGGCCAGGACGATCTGTACCGTGGTCGCCGACGCCAAGACCGGTCAGCGGCTGCTGCTGCAGGGCCAGTGCAGCGAACGCTACACCCCGGCCTCGACCTTCAAGCTCGCGCTGAGCGTGATGGGCTATGACGCGGGCTTTCTGAAGGACGAACACACGCCGACACTGTCAATCCGCGCCGGCGACCCGGACTGGGGCGGCGACAACTGGCGCCAGCCCACCGACGCGGTGCGCTGGCTGAAGTACTCGGTGGTATGGTTCTCGCAGCGCATCACCCATGCGCTGGGCGAGCAGCGCCTACACCAGTACGCCAGCGCGTTCGGCTACGGTAACGCCGACGTCTCCGGCGATCCCGGCAAGCGCAATGGGTTGGAGCGCAGCTGGATCAGCTCCTCGCTGAAGATCTCGCCCTTGGAGCAGATCGCCTTCCTGAGCAAGCTGGTCAACCGCCAGCTGCCAGTGTCGCCGCGCGCGATCGACATGACCTTCAAAGTGGTGGAGCAGACCGCGCTGCCGAGCGGCTGGACGGTGCACGGCAAGACCGGCATGGCCTATCCGCGTCAGGCGAATGGCGAGTTCGACGAGGCGCACCCCTATGGCTGGTTTGTCGGCTGGGCCGACAAGGGAACGCAGCGCGTGGTGTTTGCGCGGCTGATTCAGGATGACAGGAAGGAGCCGGGGACGGCGGGGGTGAGGGCGAAGGAGGCGTTTTTGAAGGAGTTGCCGGGGATGGTGGATGGGGTGGGCCGTTAAGAGCCGGTAGCTCTCTAGCTCATTGGTAACGCTAGAGAAACTTGCATCGCAAACGTCGACTTGTTCGGCCAACGTTCGTGAGAACTGTGGCCTTGTCGGTCTCGCCCGACCGGCGAGGTACTTTCTTTGCTTCGTCAAAGGAAGTACCCAAAGAAAGACGACCCCACCGCGCTGGCCTTCGGCTTCCCTCGCGCCTGCCAAGCGGCCAGGCGCCGCCGAACTCGCGGGCGGCTAACGTCCGTCCACTCGAACAAGCGCCGGCTTAAGACCTGGCCGCTTGACGATCGCTCGGCAGCGCAGAAGGGGGATTCGCTGGTCGACTGCTGCGGTTGTGACTACGCAAGGAAAACGGCTCAGCCACTCTGTACGTTTCAACGTTGGTCGAACAACGACGGTTCTCATACCTGATATCAGGGCAAACGGGAACCGTCCTTCCTGTTTGGCCAACCTTGGTTTATCCACAGCGAAGTCGCCGACACGTACTTTATCCACAGCCCACGAGAACGCAGCCACCAAGCGACAAGACAAGGGGTAAACCAAGTCACCTCACTCCGGTTACAGAAGACCACCCCAATCCCCTTCGACGCCGCCGAGGACGACACGGCCAACGGGAGCAATCGGCGAGCACTGTCCGAGTGCCGACACAGTCGGTGCGAGTTGCGCAGCCGCCCGTTGGCCGTGTCGCCCACAGGGCAGCCCGCGCAGCGGGCCGGCGTCGTGGGGTCGCCTTTTCTTTGGATACTTTCTTTTGACGAGGCAAAAGAAAGTATCCCGCCCCGCCGGGTGGGACCGGCGCTGTGGCAGTCCACACCAACGTTGGTCAAACAAGCGAACAAACCACAAACAGAAAGGGAGCCCACCGGCTCCCCCATCTGCGAACGACATCTTCGGCCAACCTCAGCCAAACACCCCGCCCCTACCCCACCGGCGCACTGCGAATCCGCTGCACCAGCTCCGCAATCTCCCCCGTCGCCACCTGCAAGGCCCTCAGGTTCGCATCGCGACTCGGCGGCTCCGGCTCGGTCGGCGCCTTGCCCGACTGCTCCGCCTGCTGCAGCGTCCGGCCGGCAGCTGCCACGCAACGCCGCACCTCCGGCTCGCCGCGTCGTGCCGGCAGCGCGTTGAACAGCTGATTCAGCGCAGCCACCTGCGACACTAGCAGATAGCACTTCAGCAACAGCTCGCTCAGCGCGTGCTCGGCGCGGCGTTTCGAAGTGGGTTCCAGCAGCATCCGCTCGTGCATCGCTTTCAACGCCGACAGCGCGGTCAAGGTGTCGCGACGCAGCAGCCGGTAGTCGAGGTTGTCCGGCTCGGTCGCCCCCAGGGCGGTCGCGAGATAGCGGCAGCTGGCGTCCAGCACCAGACGCAGCTGCGGCAACACCAGCTGCGACTCCCAGAACGGAAACAGCCAGCTCGCCACCGCCGCGATCGCCGCGCCGATCAGCGTGTCGAGCGCACGCTCGCCGATCAGCGCCATCTCGGACGGCACCAGAAAGTGATACAGCAGCAGCACCTCGATCGAGGTGAAGAACACGCTGGCCAGGTAGTTGAGCTGCATCAGCCCGAAGCTCAACCACAGGCTGACGATCATCAGCGCGAACAGCAGGCGCTGGTCGTGCACGAACAGCAACACCAGCAGCGTGGCGGCGCAGCCGGCCAAGGTGCCGAACAACCGACTGCGACCACGCTGGCGGCTCAGGCCGAAACCAGGGCGCAGCGCCACCAGCACCGTCAGCAGGATCCAGTTGCCATGCCCGCTGGCCATCACATCGCGGCTGACGAACAACGCGGCGGCCATCGCCACAGTGAAGCGCAGGGCGTAGCGCAGCGCGGAGCTGGTGAACGACAGTGAAGCGCGCGAAAAGCCGAAGTCACTCTCGCTGCGGAAACGCTCCACCACCTTGTCCACCGGCAGACCGGTGGTGTTGGTCAGCGAACCGGTGTCGTCGTGCAGCTTGGCGATCAGCCGGCTGATCACGGAGACGCGCTGCTGGCTGGTCAACAGCGCGGCGAACGCCTCGGGCGCCTTGCCCGGCAGGCCCACCTGGCGCGCCGCCTCGATGTCGTAGGCGAGCGCGCGCAGCTCGGCCTTCACGCTATAGCGCGAGCGCGACAGCCGGCTGCTGGCCAAGGCCTCGGCGCAGGCCTCGAGATCCAGCGCGGTCTTCTGCATCAGGTCGCGCAGGAAGTCGAGCGAATCACCGTCGGCGAAATGCTCGCGCAACAGCGCGAAGTCAGTCTGCGCCGCCAGCACCATGTCGTGCAGGTCGATCACGTCGATGAACAGGTTGAACAGGCGCGAACGGCGCGCGCCGAGCCGCTCCGGATGGCGCCCGGCCATCGCGTTGAGCACCAGGTCGCGCGCGTTCTGCTGGGTGGTCTCCACCTCCATCTGCGCCGCCAACAGCTCGCGGTAGCACAGCTCCAGCGGCACCACCGGATCGTAGCAGTCGGCACGGCGGTCGAAGTAGCGCGCGGTGGCGAACAGACACTCGGCCAGCGCGCGCTGCCACATCTGGTAGCGCAGCCACTGGCACACCGCCAGGCTGTAGTAGGTGTAGCCCAGGCCGCCAATGGTCAGCGCGGCGAGATACGCCAGCTGTTCCCGGAACGTGCCGTGCTGGGTCATGCCGATCACCATCACCAGCATCGCATTGAGGCCGACGATCGACGCCTTCTGACCGAACGCCACCGCGAACGCCCCGAAGAAGCTGATGCCGAGCACCGTCGGCCACAGCAACGCCGGGTGGGCGAGGCCGAGCATGGTCCAACCGGCGGTCAGCGACACCACCAGCGCGCAGCCGAGCATCTCGCGATGCTTGCGCCTGAGCGGCCCCGGCACGTCGATCAGCCCGACGCACAGCGCGCCGATCGCGCACGCCATGCCGATGGCGATCTGGCCCATGCCTATCATCAATACCACCGCCGGCAGCGCGATGCCGATGGTCATCCTGAGCGCGGTGAAGATGTGCTGGCTGTAAAGGAATCGGCGGACCGAAGCGGAATCGAGCATGGGCAGTCACGGAGGAAGGGCCGGCCCGGCGATTGTAGCGCAGCCACACTGGCGACCGGGGTGGCGGATGCGGCCGAGGGGCGGACTGCACCGCCAACGCCACACCGTCCGTCGCCGGGTGTTTAATTTTTTAAAACATGTGTAGCTTTTTTTTAGACAAGTCGTAGAATGATTTTCACGACAGGGGGCGCCGCAACACCGACAGCGTCGGGCGGTCTAAAGAACGAGGCAAACTTGGCCCTGCTGCTGCGATCCAGTATCGACAGTACGCCAAAGCCGTCCCATCCGCCAGGCTTTGCCGCCCCGGCAGCCGTCCCCCGACCAGAGGCAAAAATACCCTTTACAGAGGAGAACCCCATGAATCCGCAAGAACTGCTGCAACGCAAGGCTGACGCGACCCCTCGCGGTGTCGGCGTGATGTGTAACTTCCTCGCCGACAAGGCGAAGAACGCCGAGATCTGGGACACTGAAGGCAAGCGTTACATCGATTTTGCCGGCGGCATCGGGGTACTCAACACTGGTCACCTGCATCCGAAGGTTCAGGCCGCCGTCGAAGCGCAGCTGAAGCAGTTCAGCCACACCTGCTACCAGGTGGTGCCGTACGAAAGCTACATCCGCCTGGCCGAGCAACTCAACCAGCTGACCCCGGGCAACTTCGCCAAGAAGACCGCCTTCTTCAGCACCGGCGCCGAAGCGGTGGAAAACGCCATCAAGATCGCCCGTGCCGCCACCGGCCGCAGCGGCGTGATCGCCTTCGGCGGCGGCTTCCACGGCCGCACCATGATGGGCATGGCACTGACCGGCAAAGTCGTACCGTACAAGGTCGGCTTCGGCCCGTTCCCGGGCGAGATCTTCCACGCCCCGTACCCCAACGCGCTGCACGGCGTATCCACCGCCGACTCGCTGGCCGGCATCGAGAAGCTGTTCAAGTGCGACATCGACCCGGCCCGCGTCGCTGCGATCATCTTCGAACCGGTACAAGGCGAAGGCGGCTTCTACCAGGCCCCGGCCGACTGGGTCGAGGCACTGCGCGCACTGTGCGACAAGCACGGCATCCTGCTGATCGCCGACGAAGTGCAGTCCGGCTTCGCCCGCACCGGCAAGCTGTACGCGATGGAACACTACAACGTCGCCGCCGACATCATTACGCAAGCCAAGAGCCTGGCTGGTGGCTTCCCGCTGTCGGCCGTGACCGGCCGCGCCGAGGTCATGGACGCACCGGCCCCGGGCGGCCTGGGTGGCACCTACGCCGGCAACCCGCTGGCCGTCGCCGCCGCCGAGGCAGTAATCCAGGTGATCCAGGAAGAAAAACTGGTCGAGCGTGCCAACCGCCTGGGCGACCTGTTGAAAGAAAAGCTCAACGGCCTGAAGAAGAGCGTGCCGCAGATCGCCGAGGTACGCGGTCCGGGCGCCATGGTCGCCGTCGAACTCAACAAGCCGGGCAGCCACGAGCCGGACGCCGACTTCACCAAGAAGGTGCAGACCAAGGCGCTGGAATCCGGCCTGCTGCTGCTCACCTGCGGCGTGTACGGCAACGTGGTGCGCTTCCTGTTCCCGCTGACCATCGAGGATGCGGTGTTCGACGAAGCACTCGCCAAGCTCGAAGCCGCACTGAAAGCCTGATCGCTATGACAGGCGCTTCGGCCAAGCCGAAGCGCCCCGGATGGAGACCAAAATGAGCCAATCCAGCCTGCAATTGAACGACCCGTCGCTGCTGCGCTTCCAGTGCTACATCGACGGCGCATGGTGTGACGCCGACAATGGCGAAACCATCCCAGTCAACAACCCGGCCACCGGCGAAATCATCGGCCACGTGCCGAAGATGGGTGCCGCCGAGGCGACCCGCGCGGTCGAGACCGCCCACGCTGCCTTCAAGCTGTGGAAGAAGAAGACCGCCAAGGAACGCGCGGTGCTGCTGCGCCGCTGGTTCGACCTGATGATGGCCAACCAGGATGACCTGGCCAAGATCCTCACCGTCGAGCAGGGCAAGCCGCTCGCCGAAGCCAAGGGCGAGATCGCCTACGGCGCCTCCTACATCGAATGGTACGCCGAGGAAGGCAAGCGCCTCTACGGCGACACCATCCCGGCCTCCCAGGGCGACCGCCGCATTCTGGTCACCAAGGAGCCGATCGGTGTGTGCGCGGCGATCACGCCGTGGAACTTCCCGAACGCGATGATCACCCGCAAGGCCGCCCCGGCACTGGCCGCCGGCTGCACCATCGTCGTGCGCCCGGCCAGCCAGACTCCGCTGTCGGCGCTGGCGATCGCCGAGCTCGCGCACCGTGCCGGCATCCCGGCCGGCGTGTTCTCGGTGCTGACCGGCGGTTCGACCGCCATCGGCGCAGTGCTGACCGGCCACGACCTGGTGAAGAAATTCAGCTTCACCGGCTCGACCGAGGTGGGCCGCCAGCTGATCGCCCAGTGCGCGACCACCGTGAAGAAGGTATCGATGGAGCTGGGCGGCAATGCGCCGTTCATCGTATTCGACGACGCCGATCTCGACGCCGCAGTCGAGGGCGCGATGATCTCCAAGTACCGCAACGCCGGCCAGACCTGCGTATGCGCGAACCGCCTGTACGTGCAGGACGGCGTGTACGACGCCTTCGTCGAGAAGTTCGTCGCTGCGGTTGCCAAGCTCAAGGTCGGCAACGGCCTGGAGGCCGGCGTGACCCAAGGCCCGATGATCGATGCCAACGCGGTCGCCAAGGTCGAGGAACACATTGCCGACGCGCTCGCGAAGGGCGGTAAGCTCGTCGCCGGCGGCAAGCCGCACGCGCTGGGCCACAGCTTCTTCGAGCCGACCGTGGTGCGCGACGTCACCGCCGCGATGAAAGTCGCCAAGGAAGAAACGTTCGGCCCGCTCGCACCGGTATTCCGCTTCAAGACCGAAGAGGAAGCGATCGAATTGGCGAACGACACCGAGTTCGGTCTCGCCAGCTACTTCTACGCCCGCGACGTCGGCCGCATCTTCCGCGTGTCCGAGGGCCTCGAATACGGCATGGTCGCGGCCAACACCGGCATCTTGTCCAACGAAGCCGCGCCGTTTGGCGGCGTGAAGCAATCTGGCCTCGGCCGCGAAGGCTCCAAGTACGGCATCGAAGACTATCTGGAAATCAAGTATCTGTGTCTTGCCGGTCTCGACCGGTAAGCTGCAGGGTTGGCGTGCATCGCGTAAAGCGAATTCCGGCCGGAGTCCCCCTCCGGCCTTTTTTTATTCCCGCACATCTCTGAGGGGCAACCCTCACCTTCCCTCCCCCATTCATCTGCCGCTCCCCGTTTTTGACGAGCCGAGCGCGAGACTTCTCCATTGCACTTACCGTAGCACGTAGCAAAAAGGCCACACGGGCTTCGACCGCACAGTCATCCCTGATGCCTGGGCTTATCACGGCAACGGCAATTATGTGGATTCCCTAATAACTACGACCACCGCGCAGCGCCCCTACAAACGCAACAGAATGGCAGGCAGCGTCAAGCCCCCCCGTGAAAGCAATTGAAATAACGGGAAATTTACCAACCACCCAGCAGAAGACATGACCGAATGCGCTTTCCCACGCCATTCGAAAACGACGAATTATAAAAAATCGTAATAATGCCTATAGGCACGATTTTTCAAGCTCCTTGTTAGTATCGATCGCTCACAAGAGTGGCCAAGCCACCGACTACAACAAAGGAGAAACTGGAGTGAATCGTACCTTCAAGCCGTCTTTCGGCTGCCTCATCGCTGGCGCCCTGCTGTTTGCCGGCACCGCCCAAGCCGCCACCTGGAGCGATACCTTCGTCGGCTACCGCTACGGCACCGACTTCCACGAGCCGAACAACCCGAACGATGTCGCCAAGAACATCTTCCAGCTTGGCCACTCCAGCGGCTACGCCTACGGCAGCAACTTCTTCAACGTCGACGCGCTGCTTTCGGACAGCAAGGACCCTGCCAACAATGGCGGCGGCGGCGCGACCGAGATCTACCTCACCTACCGCACCCAACTACACCTCTCGAAGGTAACCGGTCACGACTTCTCGTTCGGTCCGATCAAGGACTTCGCGCTCTCCGGCGGCGTCGACCTCAACACCAAGGACACCGCTTTTGCGCCCCGCAAGAAGATGTTCGTGGTCGGCCCGACCATCAAGTTCGCCGTGCCGAATAACGGCTTCGCCGATTTCAGCGTGTGGTACCGCTCCGAACACAATCACAACGGCATCCCGAGCGCGAAGGAACACGACGTACGCTTCGACGACACCTACCAGCTGAATCTGTCCTGGAAGGCACCGTTCCAGGCCGGCCCGGTGCCGCTGAAGTTCCAAGGTTTCGTCGACTACATCGGCACCAAGGGCACGGACGGTTTCGGCGACGGTACCAAGCAGGAAACGCTGATGCGCACCTCGCTGATGGCCGACGTCGGCCAGCTGGTGGCCGGCAAGAAGGATGTCTTCTATGCAGGCGTCGGCTATGAGTACTGGCACAACAAGTTCGGCAACAAGCCGGGCCTCGGCACCAAGACCAATGCCCCGACGCTGAACGTGGAATGGCATCTCTGACGCAAAGCGTCGCAATGCCGGTGCAAGCGCCGGTTGGAGAACTGCCCGCTCCGCAAGAGTCCGACCGCTCGTTGAGCCGGTCGGCGCCCCGAGCGGGGCGGGCCTGACAGCAGGAAAGCATGAGGAGAAGCTCTTGAGTACCCAAAGCACTACCCTGAATTCCGAACATCCGATCGACCAGAAACTGCCGTGGAGCACGATGGTCCCGGTGGCGCTGCAGCACGTGATGGTCATGTACGCCGGCGCGATAGCCGTGCCGCTGATCATCGGCGGCGCGCTCAAGCTGCCGCCCGAGCAGATCGCTTATCTGTTGAACGCCGACCTGTTCACCGCCGGTATCGTCACGCTGATCCAGTGCCTGGGCCTGTGGAAGTTCGGCATCCGCATGCCGGTGATCATGGGCGTGACCTTCGCCGCGGTCGGACCGATGGTGGCGATGGCCAACGCCGGCATGGGCCTGCCGCACATCTTCGGCGCCGTGATCGCCTCGGGCATATTCACCGTGCTGATCGCGCCGCTGTTCGGCCGACTGATGAAGTTCTTCCCGCCGGTGGTCACCGGCACCATCATCGCCACCATCGGCATCACCCTGTTCAAGGTCGGCATCACCTGGGCAGGTGGCGGCGCCAAGTCGGCCGATTTCGGCACGGTGCACCACATCGGCATGGCCGGCTTCGTGCTGGTGCTGATCCTGATGATCAACAAGTTCGGTCGCGGCTTCGTTGCCAACGTGTCGGTGCTACTCGGCCTGGTGGCCGGCTACATCGTGGCCGCTTCGCTCGGCCTGGTGAATTTCGCCCCGGTGAACAAAGCCGCCTGGTTCAGCGCGATCGTGCCGTTCTCGTTCGGCCTGCCGCAGTTCGACCTCGGCTCCATCGTGTCGCTGTCGCTGGTGATGATCGTGGTGCTGGTCGAGTCAACCGGGATGTTCCTGGCGCTGGGCGAGCTGTGCGATCGCAAGGTCGATTCCGACTCGCTGATCCGCGGCCTGCGTACCGACGGCCTCGGCACCTTGCTCGGCGGCATCTTCAACACCTTCCCGCACACCTCGTTCTCGCAAAACATCGGCCTGGTCGGCATGACCGGGGTGAAGAGCCGCTGGGCAGTAGCTTGCTCGGGCGTGATCCTGGTGCTGTTCGGCCTGTTCCCGAAGATGGGTGCGATCATCGCATCGATCCCGCAGTCGGTACTCGGCGGAGCCGG
Organism: Crenobacter oryzisoli; assembly: GCF_030385785.1. Taxonomy (GTDB): domain Bacteria; phylum Pseudomonadota; class Gammaproteobacteria; order Burkholderiales; family Chromobacteriaceae; genus Crenobacter_A; species Crenobacter_A oryzisoli. Next base: position 10,513 of record NZ_JAUEDK010000057.1, on the reverse strand, counting down.
CATCTGCATGTTCGGCATGGTCGCTGCCACCGGCATCAAGATCCTGCAACGCGTCAACTTCGAGAACCGCAACAACCTGCTGATCGTATCGGTGAGCCTGGGCCTGGGTGCGGTGCCGATGGTGTCGCCTGACTTCTTCCACAGCCTGCCGTCGTGGACCGCGCCGCTGACCCATAGCGGCATCACGCTGGCGGCAGTGTCGGCGATCCTGCTCAATGCCTTCTTCAACCGCAGCCACAGTGCAGCCGGTGCCGAACACGAGCTGGCGCACAGCGTCCACGCCGAATAACGACTCACCTGCAAATCTCGATTTGAAATTGCCACCTCCGGCCGCAAAGCCGGAGGCTTTTTTTTGCCTGCTGACGGATGTGGCAAGCGGCACGAGAGGTATCATGTCCCGGCGGCCCATGTTCGCCGCCCAGCAAGGATCAACGATGGCCGGCAAGAAAACCTGGGAAGCGCTCGACGTGCAGCACCTGCAAGTGTTGTGCACACTGCTGTCCGAACGCAATGTGTCGCGTGCCGCTCGGCGACTCAACCTGTCCCAGCCTGCAGTCAGCATCGCGCTGAAACGGCTGCGCGAAATCTTCGGCGATCCGCTCCTGGTACGCAGCCGCAATGGGATGACACCGACCGACATTGGCCAGTCGCTCTACCTGCCGGTGAAAAACGCGCTCAGTCAGCTTGAAGGCATCGTCGCGCACAACAGTGCCTTCGACCCGAGCCAGACCACCCGTACCTTCAACGTCGCCACCCCAGACTATCTGAGTCCCGAATTGCTGCGCGACTTCATGGTCAACGTGCGGCAAAAGGCACCTCAGGCCCAACTGGTGCTGCATTCGCTCGGTTACCGCTACGACTACGACCTGGGGCTGGAAAGCGGCGAACTCGACCTGGTAGTCGGCAACTGGTCGGAACCGCCCGGCCACCTGCGGATGGCGCCGCTGCTGGACGACGAAATCGTCTGCATGATGCGCGCCGACCACCCGATGGCCAAGGCCAGCCTGACGCTCGACGATTACCTCGCCCTCGACCACCTGGCACCGACGCCGTATGCAGTCGGCCAGCGCGGCGTACTCGACGCCTTCTTGAAGAACCAGCGGCTGGAGCGTCACGTCGTCGCACGTGTACCGTATTTTCAGCTCGCACCGTATCTGGTCGCCGAAAGCGATTTGGCCTTTACCAGTTCGCGCCTGTTCGGCGAGCACTATGCACGTTTCCTGCCACTGAAACTGGTGTCGGTGCCGATCCAGTTTCCACGCATGCGCTACTACCTGCTGTGGCACGACCGCACCCATCATTCCAGCGACTGCCGCTGGCTGCGCGAACAGTTCTTGCTCGCAGCGCGTGAACGCTTTGCCATCTCCAGTTCCTGACCTGAAAGAAAACGGGCTTCTCAAGCCGCAGAAATTCATGGACAGGCTCTGAAAATGTCAGGTAACTGGGGCATCGGACAAGACCCCTATTTCCTTTCCCGACAAATAGGCTTCCCCCAATCACCCTGCATTGCTGACTTTTCCTTCACTCTTTTACCGAAGCACGGTTCCACTATTGCGAGCCGATGCAAGCAGCAAGCGTTTATCTCGCCCCCAGACCATCAGGCCGGAATAATATTTCGGCAAAAGACGAAGTTCCTGAATAGCGGCGACAAGGGAAACCGGAGCGCCGATAAAAAACCCGGCTCGACAGAGCCGGCGTTTCTCACCGATGCATCGCGGTTAAGGGCCACGAACAAAAACCAGCGAAGCTGGCCTTAGCTAGACGTACGGCCGCAGGCAGTACAAGTCATAAGGCAAGACCGCATCACAACGCCGAAAGGGGTTGGTTAGCGGTGCTAACACCACCCGACCTTCAAGCTGCCGTTGCAATTGTTCAGCCTTCTCATATCGTCCGGCGTCAGGCTACCGAGGTTGAGTACCGTATTGCTCGAGTCCCGGCAACCCAGCCGCGTTTTGCCATCCTCGCATGCCGGCACGGTAATGGGGGCCTGACAAGTAACGCGAAGCTCGCAACTATTGCCATTTGCCCTTCCACCCCAAGCCGAAGAACAGGACAGGTAGGCACTAGAGCTTTTCCACGCCGTTTCGCAATCCTGAGTGGTGACGGCGAATACGTCGGCACCGATGAGCAGCATGGCCGCCCCGGCAACGAGAACCCCAATAGGCTTCATGTTCCTCTCCTTGCATCACAAGGCGCCGCCGCCCCGACATCCATGACATTCGGTTCCTGTTCCTGCAGTGTTATCCAGCCCAGGAACAGGCACCGAGTGCCAGCAATCGTTTGCCTCGGAATTCGGCTTGTCCATATCTCGCTGTAGCCTACGATAAAACGGTTTTAAATCATGACGAGATGAGTGGCCCGATTCCATTACTCGGCGGCAGTGAAGTGAAATTGACCATCGGCCTTCTTTCATATCGACGATGGAGGCGTTGTATCTATTGCTCTTTTTTCATAATCACCCCATCGAACACCGCATGGCTATCACAGCTCACTCGTGATTTTTATCCATCTGTTTATAAATATCGGGCAATTGTCAACTCCATTAAAAAGAGGGCCCATTGAAATGACCAGGCCATCCATCGACAAAGCATCAAATCTGGAGGAGGCGGCAAGCCCCTGCTAATTTGAAAACTGGTTCACCGGCCATTAAATTAAATAACTTGGCTGCTTTATTCTGAGGAAAGGAGCACTCGATGGACCTGACGACGCTACTCCAATCAATCCAGAGCAGCCTGGGCCAGAATCTTCCCAGCGTGCTGGGCGCGGTGGGCATCTTCGTCATCGGCTGGCTGGTGGCGGTGGCGGTACGGGCGAGTGTGCGCAAGGGCCTGTCGGCCATTTCGCTGAACCGCTGGCTCAAGAGCAAGGCTGAACTGAACGTGGACATCGAGCGCTGGGTCGCGGTGATCCTGTTCTGGGTGATACTGCTGATCACCCTGATCGCTGTGTTCAACTCGGTACACCTGGAGCGTGCCTCCGACCCGTTTAACACCATGATCACCCAGGTTCTCGCCTATCTGCCGCGCATCGTCGCCGCCCTGCTCTTGGCGCTACTGGCATGGGTGATCGGCACCGTGGTCCGCGCGGTGGTCAGCCGCTCCTTGAGCGCGACCGGACTCGACAAGAAGCTGGGAACGGAAGAGCGACTCAGCTCGATGAGCAACCACGTGGGCAACGTGCTGTTCTGGCTGGTCCTGCTGCTGTTCGTCCCTAACATCCTGGAGACCCTGCAGCTGAACGGACTGCTGGAGCCGTTCCAGGCCATGATCGACAAGCTCTTGGGCATCCTGCCCAATGTGCTGGCGGCACTGGCGATCGGCTTGGTCGGTTGGCTGGTGGCCCGGCTACTACGCGACCTGGTGGTCAACCTGCTGTCCGCCGGCGAGGTCGACAAACTGGCCGAGCACGCCGGGCTCAGCGAACGGCTGGGGCTGACCCAGCTGATCGGCACACTGGTCTACATCTTCGTGTTCGTGCCGGCGCTGATCGCGGCGCTCGACGCGCTGCAGATGCACGCGATCTCGGACCCGGCGAGCGAAATGTTATCGATGTTCCTCACCGCCATCCCCAACATTGTCGCCGCCGTCATCATCCTGTTGTTGACCTACTATGTGGCACGCTTCGTGGCTCGGCTGCTGACCGGCATCGCCAGCGGACTGAACGTCGATACGCTACCGGAGAAAATTGGCCTGACGCGACTTTTCAGCGGCGAATTCAAGCTGTCCACCCTGATCGGCCGGCTGGTACTGTTTTTCGCGATGCTGTTCGCCACTGCCGAGGCCGCCAACCGCTTGGGCTTCAGCGCGGTGCGCGACTTGGTCGATGAATTCATCCAGTTCGGCGGACAGATACTGCTCGGCTCGGTGATCCTGTTCGTCGGCCTGTGGCTGGCCAATCTGGCCTACGATGCAATCGGCCGCAGCGGTGACGAAGGCGCCAAGGGGCTGGCGCGACTGGCACGTGCCGCCATTCTCGGCCTGGTGGCAGCGATGGGCCTGCGCGCGATGGGCATCGCCGACGAGATCGTCGAACTGGCTTTCGGCCTGGTGCTCGGTGCGATCGCGGTAGCCGTGGCGCTGTCGTTTGGCCTGGGCGGGCGCGAGGCGGCCGGCCGGCAGATGGAGTACTGGCTGAGCAAGTGGCGCAAGGAGCCGTGAGCCCCACCCCTGACCTCCTCCTGAAAACACAAAGGGCGCCCCGCGGGGCGCCCTTTACGTTGGCAAAACAGCCTGATCAATGCAGCTGCCGGCTCGCACGGTGACTGAGCGGGATGCCGACCTCGGCCAGGCATTCGGCAAGGTCGCTGTAGGCGAACTCGCGGTCCGGCGCCACATCCGGCACCAGCAGCCACGGCGCCACGCCCAGGAGCGCGCCGTCCTCGGCATTGACGACCTGCACATTGAACGCGGTCTGTTCCGGCTGATACTCCGCGACCGCCTCCAGCTTGTCGATGCCGCCGAGCTGGCCGGCCACCAGCGCCACGGTCAGGCCGAGGCGTTTGCGGTTCCAGGCCCGCACGCCGGACGACAGCGCTTCCCACCACGGCATCGGCGCAAACAGTTCGGCCTCGCCGTATTCCATCTCGGCGGCGATCGCCTGCTGCACCAGCGGCATCGCCGCGTCGAGCGCCTTGCGCCCGAACAAGCGCGCCTGCTCCATCGACAGCGTTCCACGCTCGACCAGGAACGGGATCCAGCACAACACCAGCTGCGGCTCGGCGGTCTTGCTGGCCGCTTCGAAGGTAGCTCGCGAAGCATCCGGGTCGGCCGGCGCGAAATCGCAGCCTGCATCCATCACCGGTGCCAGGTGTACCAGCTGTTGGCAGGCCCGCTCGTTCAACATATCGACGTTGAACACGGTCGGCGACAACCACAGGATCGCCTTCTCCGGCACCTCGAGCGCCTCGGCCAGCGCCGCCTCGACCCGCTCCAGCAGCGGAAAGTGCCACCAGAAGCCGCCCTGGGCACGCGAGAATGCAAACGGCAGCGCCCACAGCTCGTACGAGGCGATGGTGCCATCGGTGCGCACCACCTCGGGGAAGGCGATGCAGTCGCGCGCGGTGCCGATCAACAGCTCGCGCGCCGCCGGTTCGGACAGCAGCGCCAGCTGCGCCTCGGTGAATACCGCTTGGTCTCCGCCGGACAGCGCCAACTGCACCGCGGCGGCCAGCTGCATTTTCTCCAGCGGCTTGTCGAGTGCGGCGCGCGCCTGCTCGGCCAGCGCCGCGATACTGCTGGCGCGCTCGGCTGGCGGCAATGGCTCGGTCGGACCGGAGCGGAACTCGCGCTGCTTCACACCGGCTTCTCGCTCGGCGTAGGCGGCGTTCAGGCGACGGTAGGCGTCCATCGCCGCATCGCAGATGCGCTGCAGCTCGGCGGCGGTCGGCAACGGCTCTTCCCAGAAGTTGAAGTCGAACAGACGGAAGCCTTCGTTGCAGACGTAGTGAGTGATGTTTTCCTGTTCGTCGTACAGCACCACGCTGGCGAAACCTTCGGCATCGCGACCGGTGAACGGCGTGTCGTCGTTGCCCACCAGCCGGCAGACGAAGGCCGGCACCTCAGTGTGTACCACGTATTCGTACGGCTCCAGCGCCTTGTCATCCACCGCGTCGCCAAAGATAAAGCGATTGGGCACGAACGGATCGCCCTGGATCGGCCGGTTTTTCGGATGGGGTTTCATGTCGGTCAAGCCTAGCGCAAGAAGCAAACCGCCAATTTTACCCCGCCTAGGTGACGTTGGCGCAATCCTTCCGTCAAGCGGCCCGCTGGCTGGCTGGCCGGCCGGAGCGGGCCGGCGCAGCCTCGGCTAGATGCGCAGACCGTAGTGCAGATAGACCTCGTCGCGCTGCCAGCCGAGTGACTCGTACAGTGTTTGTGCGGGCAGGTTGACCCGTTCGGTCGCCAACACCAGCCGCTTCACGCCTTGCCGCTCGGCCAGTGCGCGCGCCGCCAGCAGCAACGCCCGGCCGGCCCCGCTGCGACGTACGGCAGCGTCGACGAACAGGTCGTTGAGGATCCACAGCGGCGCCATACCGATCGAGGTGAAGCTCGCGTAGAGCTGGCAGAAGCCCAGCGCCACCTCATCCCGTTCGGCCAGCAGCAGCCGCGACTCGCCGCCGGCCAGCCGTGCCGCCAGAAAATCCCGCGCCCCGGCCAAGTCGGCCGGCTGGCGGTAGAACTGCCGGTAACGGTCGAACAGCTCCGCCAGCGTCTCGAGATCGTCCAGACCCGCCTCGCGTACCGTCACGCTCATGCCAGCCCCTCCCGTGCCTGCGCAGTCAGCGTTGACAGCGCCTGGCGTTGCCGGCCCGCCGCATCGAAGTTGTCCGGAGTCAGCCAGGTCTCGAACGCGGCGCGCAGCGCCGGCCATTCGCCGTCCAGGATCGAATACCAGGCGGTGTCGCGGTTGCGGCCGCGGTCGACGCGCGCTTGGCGGAACACGCCCTCGAACTGGAAGCCGAGGCGCAACGCTGCGCGCGACGAGGGCTGGTTCAGCGCATTGCATTTCCACTCGTAGCGGCGGTAGCCGAGCGCGAAGGCGTTGGCCATCATCAGGTACATCATCTCCGTGGCCGCCCGGCTGCGCTGCATGCGCGGCGAGAAGTTCAGGTGACCGACCTCGATGGCGCCATTGACCGGGTCGATGCGCAGGTAGCTCGCCACGCCCAGCGCCTCGCCGCTCACTACATCGACGGCTACGTAGAACTGCGGATCGCGCTGTGCAGCCATGCCGGCCAGCCAGTCACGGTAGTCGGCGAAGCGCTCAAACGGCCCGTAGGTCACATAGGCCCAGTTGCGTTCGGCGCCGGGCAACTGCATCGCCGCCCACAGCGATTCGGCATGGCGCTCGACCTCAAGCGGCTCGACGCGACAGTAGTAGCCGCTCAGTACCCGGCGCGGCGGAAACGGCGCGCCCTGCCAGTCGGGCACCGGCAGGCCGAGGGGATGGCCGAGCAGCTCCGGTCCGGCGGCGGGAAGACGATAGGGCAAGGGGGAAGCAGTCATCGTGGTGATCCTGGGTCGGGACGGCGCCCTGCGAGCGCCGCCGGTAGGAAAAAAGGCGGGTGTCTCAGCGCCGCCAGCGGTCGCGTAGTTGTTCCAGCGCCTCAGTCTCGTCGCGGCAACGCTCGCGCGCCTGGCGCTGCGCGCCCTGCCACCACCAGTGGCCGAGACGGCCCAGCAGTGTCCGCAAGGGTTGGCCGAAGCGGTGCCACGCGGCGGGCCGGGCGTTGGAGGAAGCGGTGTTCTCCATCGTCGTCTCCCTAGCAGCCGCAGGCGATCGCGGCGGTCGTCGGCATGCGGCCCGGCTCGTTGCCTTCGCTCATCGGGTGGCCATCGCGCTTCCAGAAGTCCAGTCCGCCGAGCAGCTCCTTCACCTTCAGGCCGTGACGGGCGAGCTTATAGGCGCCCTTCGTCGAGCCGTTGCAGCCGATGCCGTCGCAGTACACCACATAGGTTTTACTGCGATCGAGCCGGGCAGTACTCGCCTCGTCCATCGTGCGGTGCGGGAAGCTGATCGCGCCGGGGATATGGCCGGCACGATAGTGCTCGGCCGAACGCGCATCGACCACGACGATGTCGGTGATGCCGTTCTTCAGGTCCTCGGCCACGTCCCAGGCATCGGCGTGGTAGTGCAGCTTGGCGAGCATGAAGGCGGCGGAGTCGGCGGCGTCCGGTGCGGGAAATGCCAGGACCAGCGAGGTGGCGGACATGGTGGGCTCCTAGGTAGGTGGCAGACAATTCGATTTGGATATCTGCTAGGCTAGGGAAAAATCGGTCCCACCGTAAGAGCCAATTGGACGGCAAATGACAGAACCACTTTCCGCTACCCGGCTGGCCCAGCCTGACTGGATCACCGAATCGCTGGCGCTGGGCTTGGCCGAACCCGGCCACGAATCGCTACAGCGCCGCCTGTATCGACTGCTGCGCGGCGGCATCCAGCTGGGCCGCCTACCCGGCGGCAGCGCCCTGCCCGCCAGCCGCGCGCTGGCCAGCGCGCTAGGCATCGGCCGCAATACCGTGCTAGCCGCCTACGACCAACTGCTGGCCGAAGGCTTCCTGGAAACCCGCCACGGTGCCGGCACCTTCGTCGCCCACCATGCGCTCGGCCAGGTACAGCAAGCCGTCCGCCCGGCCACCGCCACCAGTCTGTCGCAGCGCGGCCGACGCCTGCTCGAGCAGAGCCGTGGCCCGATCGGCGAGTCGGGTGCCTTCGCACCCTGCGTGCCCGATTTCGAGCAGTTCCCGCGCGACATCTGGCAAGGCCTGCTGCAGCGCCACCAGCGCCAAGCGCCGAGCCACTGGTTCAACTACCAGGACGGCGGTGGCCTACCGGCGCTGCGCGAGGCGCTATGCGACTATCTGCAGCTGTCGCGCTCGGTGCGCTGCCAGCCCGAACAGATCTTGATCGTCAGCGGCGCCAAGCAGGCGCTCGACCTGATCGCCGGCCTGCTCACCGACCCGGGCGACACCGCCTGGATCGAGGAGCCAGGCTACCGTGGCGCCCAGGCCAGCCTACTCAACGCCGGCCTCGGTATGGTGCCGGTGCCGGTCGACGCCGAGGGACTGGACCCGGCCCGCGCTCCGGCCAGCCCTGCGCCGCGGCTGATCTACACCACGCCGTCGCACCAGCTGCCCACCGGCGTGACCATGTCGCTGCCCCGCCGTCTGGCGCTGCTGGCCCTGGCCGAGGCGCAACAAAGCTGGATCATCGAGGACGACTACGACAGCGAGTTCCGCTACAGCTCCCAGCCTGTGGCATCACTGCAGGGCCTAGCACAGAGCGAGCGGGTGCTCTATCTAGGCACCTTCAGCAAGGTGATGTACCCGGGACTGCGCCTCGCCTACCTGATACTGCCGCCGGCCCTAGTCGAGCCATTTCGCATCACCCAGGCACGCCGCTATCCGGAGGGCCACTACCCACTGCAGGCGGCGCTGGCCGAGTTCATTGCCGCCGGCCACTTCGCCCGCCACATCCGCCGCATGCGCGGGCTATACCGGGGCCGCCAGCACTGCCTGCGTGACAGCCTGGCCCCGGCATTGGACCAGGGCCTGCAGCTGTCGCCGGGCGAGTCCGGCATGCATCTGGTTGCCTGGCTGCCGCTAGGCAGCGACGAACAGGCGCTGGTCGGCACCGGCGAGCGCCACGGCGTGATCCTGCGCCCGCTCGGCCGCCACTACCTGGGCGGCCAGACGCAGGCCGGCCTGGTGCTCGGCTATGCCGGCGTACCCGAGGCCGAGATCCGCCATGCCGGCGGCCTGCTGGCCGACTGGCTCACCCCGTTCTTGAAGGAAATCTGATGGAAAAACCTGCACTGCTGATCAGCCGCTGCCTGCTCGGCGAACCAGTGCGCTTCGACGGCGCCGGCAAGCCGCTGCCGGTCGATGTCCTGGCCAAGTTGACCGAACGCTACTGCTTGGTGCCAGTCTGTCCCGAACAGCTCGGCGGCCTGCCCACGCCACGCCCTCCGGCCGAGCTGCAGGGAGGCGATGGCGCGGCGGCTCTGGTCGGCCATGCCCGGGTGATCGCCAATACTGGAGAAGACCAGACCATCCCGTTCGTCATCGGGGCACATCAAGCGGTGCGGATCGGATCGCCTGCTTGCATCACGCCCGAACCGCATTGCTGAAGGCCGACAGCCCCTCCTGCGGGCACCGCAGTATCTACGATGGCCGCTTTCGGGGGCTTCGCATCGCGGGTCAGGGCGTCGCTGCGGCGACGTTGGCCGAAGCGGGGCTGATGCTCTACGACGAGCACCAGCTTGGCGAGCTTCTCGCAGCGCCCGCTCATTGAACTTGTAGCTATGCGACAGGTTGTAACGCACGTTGTAGCGCTCGGTCAGCACCGCCATCGGGTGCGCCGCGAGAGATCGAGCAGATAGTGGCGGGTATCGCTGAGCCGTGTGCCCAGCCCCGCATTGCCGATGCCCGCCGAAGAGAAGAGAAGCCCAGCGTGTTCCAGCTAGTGCGGGCATGCTCGCCGAACAGAGAGAGCTAAATATCGTTCAGCCAGCTGGCCGACCAGCTGAAGCACTTGAAATTTCTACTGCCTGCTGGCCCGGATTCCGGGGGGCCTCACAGGCCATTGGGTGAAGAACGCGGAGAGGTAGCCGCATGACGGTGCCTCGGGCGCGCCGGGCTTTCCGGCGCGGCAAAGCACAAAGCCCAGCTCTGGGAGCTGGGCTTGTGGTGTGGGGAGTCTGGCGGTGACCTACTTTCACATGGCGAATGCCACACTATCATCGGCGCAGAGGCGTTTCACGGTCCTGTTCGGGATGGGAAGGCGTGGGACCACCTCGCTATGGCCGCCAGACATTAACTTGTACAAACTGTCGAAGCCCGGTGCCGTTGTCACGTCACCGTATTGAATTCAAGCGTTACTTGGTAATTGATTGCGTCTCGTCGCACATCACCTGTACTTCACACCACGAAGTACCTCAAATGATAGGATCAAGCCTCACGAGCAATTAGTATCGGTTAGCTTAACGCCTCACAGCGCTTCCACACCCGACCTA
>NZ_JAUEDK010000056.1 GCF_030385785.1 Crenobacter oryzisoli | reverse complement strand
GGAGATGTAATGGACGCCTCCCTCCTGCCCGAAGGTGACGACGGCGGTCTGCAGAACGACAGGAGCCCTCGCAATACCTGACGGCATCTAAAGTGCCAAAGTGGTGGTGTAGCAACAACCACAAACGGTAAGGAGGGCTCGATATGAAGATTACGACATTCGGTCTGGACCTGGCAAAGCGGGTTTTCCAACTGCATTGGGTGGATACCGCTACCGGTGAAATCTGCCGCCGGCAAGTGAAACGGGCGCAACTGAACGAGTTCTTCGCCAACCGGGAAACGTCGGTGATCGCGATGGAGGCCTGCGGCAGTGCGCACTACTGGGGCCGGCTGTTCCAGGAGCTTGGGCATGAGGTCAGGCTGATTCCCGGGCAGTTCGTCCGTCCGTTCGTGAAGAGCAACAAGACCGACGCAGCCGATGCGCAGGCGATCTGGGAAGCGGCGCAGCGGCCAGGGATGAAGTTCGTCGCGCTCAAGAGCGAAGGCCAGCAAAGCGTGCTGATGTTGCACCGGATGCGCGAGCAGTTGGTGAAGATGCGGACGATGCAGACTAACCAGCTACACGGGCTGTTGTACGAGTTCGGAGCCGAGCTGCCAAAGGGGCGACACAAGGCGCTGGAGCGGATTCCTGATGAGCTTGCGCGGCTGGAAGACACGTTGCCAGTGATGGTGATCGAAGCGATCCGTAGCCAACTACAGCGAATTGAGACATTGGGCCAAGACATCGCCGAGCTTGAGCACAAGCTGGCGGTGTGGAAGAAGGAAGATGAAGCAGCCAAACGACTGATGGCCATTCCGGGTGTCGGCTTGCTCACCGCAACAGCGGCGGTAGCAATGATTGGGGATGCCAAGACATTCAAGTCTGGGCGCGAGTTTGCCGCCTTCCTCGGCCTGGTGCCACGCCAGAGCGGCACCGGCGGGCGAGTGAAGTTGCTGGGGATCAGCAAGCGCGGTGATGTGTATCTGCGCACGCTGCTGATTCATGGCGCCAGGGCAGTGGCGACGCATCAGAAGGTGCGCGATCCCTGGCTGGACCAGTTGCTGGCGCGACGACCGTTCAATGCGGCGGTGGTAGCGCTGGCCAACAAGATGGCACGAACGATCTGGGCGCTGTTGGCCCATGGCCGGACGTATCAAACGGACTACGTGGCCAAGGCCGCGTAAAAGATTAACGAACCCTTTAGGAGGTGGATCGCTGAAAGGTTGCGCAGGTTGATGTGCGCTTGATGGCAGAACAGGTCGGACCGTGGGGAAGTAAGCCTGAATGATGGCCAGTCCTTCGAGGACTCCAAGGAGATGAGGCCTTCCCCTGCGAATTCCATCAGGGCCAGCAGACTCCGAGTCTGCAATAAAGGCCGGATATAAGTCTGCAGCCAGATCTCGAAGCCCGCATCGAACATCGCTTGCCAAGCCGGGAGGCGTCCATATAAGGCCATCATGAAATTGTTCTACGCGCCCGGTGCCTGCTCGCTGGCACCGCACATCGTGCTGGCCGAGACCGGCCTGCCGAGCGAGCTCGAGGCGGTCGATCTGCGCGTCCAGCCGCACCGCACCGCCGGCGGGGTCGACTACGCGGCGATCAACCCCAAGGGCTATGTGCCGGCGCTGCAGCTGGACGACGGCGCGGTGTTGACCGAATGCGTGGCGGTGCTCCAGTACCTGGCCGACCAGGCGCCGCAGCAGCGGCTCGCCCCGGCCAACGGCACGATGGGGCGCTACCGGCTGCAGGAATGGCTGAACTTCATCGCCACCGAGGTGCACAAGGGCTTCTCGCCGCTGTGGAACCCCGCTGCCGGCGCCGACGAGAAGGCCGGCGCGGTGCAGCGGCTCGAGCGCCGCTTCGCCTGGCTGGACACGCAGCTGGCAGGCCGCGACTATCTGACGGGGGAATTCAGCATCGCCGACGCCTATCTGTTCACCATCCTCAACTGGACCCACTACCATAAACTGTCGCTCGACGGCTGGCCGACGCTGAAGGCCTATGTCGAACGGGTGGCCACCCGGCCCGCGGTGAAGAGCGCGATGAGCGCCGAAGGCCTGCTCGGCTGAGTCGGCCGCCTTGCCGAACCGACGCCCCGCTCGCGGGGCGTTTGTCATGGTGCGGCGGCCTGGCGATACTGCGACGGGGACATCGGCCGCGAGGCGTGGACGGTGGCCTCCATCACACTGCCGGCCATGCTGCGTCGCTGCGCTACGTCACCGGCGTTGAATGCCGTTTTCCCGCCAAGGGGATTCGGTCACCCCTCGGCATCCTGCCTTGTCACTGTCCTGAGGTTGCCCTGAAAGCCTTCACATGAACGATACCCCACTGCTCGACTACGCCCCGCTCGCCGCCGCGCTGCAACGCTTCGCCGACGAGCGCGACTGGCAGCGCTTCCACACCCCGCGCAACCTGATGCTGGCGCTCACCGGCGAGGTCGGCGAGCTGGCCGAGATCTTCCAGTGGAAGAGCGACGCCGAGTGTGCGCGGCTCGCCGACGATCCGGCAGCCTGGATGCACCTGAATGAGGAGCTGGCCGACGTGCTGCTTTATCTCGTGCGGCTCGCGGGTGTGCTCGGCGTCGATCTCGACCACGCGGTGCGCGACAAGCTTGCGAAGAACGCGCTGAAATACCCGGCCCCGCCGGCGAGGTAGGACGAGTCTGCTCTTTTGGCATAGAGAGCGTTGATTCTCTATGCTGAAACGGCAGCCAAAACTTGCATCGAGGGGGAGTGATGAACCAGATCGACTGGAGCAATTGGCATTATCTCGCTGTTCAGCTCGGCATCAAGGTGGTCGGCGCGCTGGTGTTCTGGGTGGTCGGCCGCTGGCTGATCCGCTTCGCGTCGGGGATGCTCGACCGGCAGCTGGCCCGGCGCGGTGTCGATGCCACGCTGGTGCGCTATGTGCACTCCTTCTTGTCGGTGTCGCTGACCGTCCTGCTGGTGATCGGCATCCTCGGCTACCTCGGCGTCGAGACCACCACCTTCGCCGCGGTGCTCGCCGCCGCCGGCGTGGCGATCGGCCTGGCTTGGAGCGGCTTGCTCGCCAACTTCGCTGCCGGGCTGTTCCTGATTGTGCTGCGCCCGTTCAAGGTCGGTGACATCATCTGCGCCGCCGGCGTCACCGGCACCGTCACCGAGATCGGCCTGTTCGCCACCACCATCGACACCCCAGACAACGTCAAGACGCTGGTCGGTAACAACAAGCTGTTCTCCGACAACATCCAGAACTACAGTGCCAACCCCTTCCGCCGCGTCGACCTGAAGGCGCAGCTGGCGGTCGGTGCCGACCATGCGCAGGCGATCGCGCTGTTGCGCGACAAGCTCGCCGCGATCCCGAATGTGCTGGCCGACCCGAAGCCGGACGTGGCGCTGCTGGAGTTCACCCCGTTCGGCCCGGTGCTGGCGGTGCGGCCGTACTGCAAGCCGGGCGACTACTGGCAGGTGTATTTCGACAGCAACCTGGCGATTCGCGAGGAGCTGGGCCGCGCCGGCTTCCCGGTGCCGGAGCAGCCGGTGGCGCTGCGCCAGCTTTGATGCCAAACGGGTGAATACACCGGTCCTGCGGGACCAGTTTGTGATTTTGGGTAAATTTCTGTCCAAATTGCGACAACTGGCCTATTGCTAAGGGGCTAGTTTGTTTTAGAATCCCGCAGTTTTGTTCGGAACATCCCCATGACCCAGACTGCCACCCGCCCTGCGTTGCCGCAGACCTCCCGCGCCGGAGGGAAGGGGTCGTTGCTGGCAGCTGCGGTGTTCCGAGCCCTCAGTGTTTCCAGAAAATAAGCTCCTGATTCGGGAGCTTTTTTTTTGGCCAAAATCCGACGAGACGCGCATTTAAGGAAAGCGAAGCCATGGCCAATCCACTCTACCGAAAGCACATCATTTCGATCCCGGACTTCAGCCGGGAGGAACTGGAACTCGTCGTGGACACCGCCGGCCGTCTCAAGCACGCGCCGCGCAACGACCTGCTCAAGGACAAGCTGATCGGCAGCTGCTTCTTCGAACCGTCGACCCGCACCCGCCTGTCGTTCGAGACCGCGGTGCAGCGCCTGGGCGGCAACGTGATCGGCTTCGCCGACGGCGCCAACACTTCGGCGAAGAAGGGCGAGACGCTGGCCGACTCGATCAAGATCATCAGCTCCTACACCGACGCGGTGGTGATGCGCCACCCGAAGGAAGGCGCGGCGCGCCTGGCGAGCCAGTTCTCGGCGGTGCCGGTGATCAACGGCGGTGACGGCTCCAACCAGCACCCGACGCAGACGCTGCTCGACCTGTTCACCATCAAGGAGACGCAGGGCACGCTGGAGAACCTCACCCTGGCCTTCGTCGGCGACCTGAAGTACGGCCGCACCGTGCACTCGCTCACCCAGGCGCTGTCGCAGTTCAACTGCCGCTTCTACTTCGTGTCGCCGGAAGCGCTGGCGATGCCGGACTACATCTGCGAGGAGCTGGACGAGAAGGGCGTCCAGTACACGCTGGTGAACAGCCTCGAGGACGTGATCCCGCAGGTGGACATCCTGTACATGACCCGGGTGCAGCGCGAGCGCTTCGACGAGGCCGAGTTCCGGAAGATCCAGGGCAAGTACGTGCTGCGCGCCGACATGCTCGCCAACGCCCGCCCGAATCTGAAGGTGCTGCACCCGCTGCCGCGCGTCGACGAGATCGCCGCAGATGTCGACAGCACGCCGCACGCCTACTACTTCGAGCAGGCCAGGAACGGCGTGTACGCCCGCCAGGCGCTGCTGGCGCTGGTGCTGAACGAGACCGTCTGAGCGGCCCCTACCGGATAGCGAATAAAGGAACTGACATGCAATACACCCGTACCGTCGAAGCGCTCAAGGAAGGCACCGTCATCGACCACCTGCCGGCCGGGCAGGGCCTGAGGATCCTGAGCCTGTTCAAGCTCGCCGACACCGGCGAGCGCGTCACCGTGGGGCTCAACCTGTCGAGCCGCCACATGGGCGCCAAGGACATCATCAAGGTGGAGAACATCGCGCTGACCGAGGAGCAGGCCAACGAGCTGGCGCTGTTCGCGCCGCGTGCCACCGTCAACGTGATCGAGAACTTCGAGGTGGTGAAAAAACACCAGCTGGAACTGCCGGAGACGATCGAGGGCATCTTCGACTGCCCGAACTCGAACTGCATCTCGCACGGCGAGCCGGTGAAGAGCTTTTTTTATGTAAAGCCGACAGTTAACGACACAAAAATGAAATGCAAGTATTGCGAAAAGGTGTTCAGTAAGGATATTGTAGCGGAAGTGAAGTAAACGCTCTGGTGTCGACAGACGCACCGATGCGTTGCACAGGTTTACGGAGAAGCTGTACAAGAAGCGCTGCGACGACGGCGTAAAAAAAGAGAAGGGCGCCACGGGTCACCGTGGCGCTTTTCATTTCACGGCTTCCGCTGGCTTGCATTGACCAGCGCCGGCTGCCAGAGTTCCGACATGCTGCGGTTTCCCGTTTCCTTCATCCCCTCCCGACGCTGGCGGCTGCGCGCCGCGCTGTCCGACCTCTTGCTCGCCGCCGTGCTCGGCGTGGCGGGGGCGCTCGCCACCATCCTGTTCCGCGAACTGCTCTACCTGATCGAGTCGCTGCTGGCCGCCGAGCCACGCAACGGTCTGGTCAGCCTGGCGCGCAGCCTGGCGCCGTGGCAGCGCGTCATCGTTCCGCTGGTCGGTGGTTTCGTGGCCGGACTGATCCTGCAGAAGGGCCTGGCGCTCGCGCGCGGCTCGGCCACCGGCGACTACATGGAGGCGGTGCGGGTCGGCGACGGAAAGCTCGGCGTGCGCACCACGCTGGTGAAGAGTGGCTCGTCGCTGCTGTCGATCGCGTCGGGCAGCTCGATCGGTCGCGAGGGCTCTATGGTGGCGCTCGCGGCGCTGGTCGGCTCGCTGAGCGGCCAGCTGCGCAGTCTGCCGCGCTACCGGCGCCGCCTGATGGTGTCGTGTGGCGCTGCCGCGGGGCTTGCATCGGCCTACCATGCACCGCTGGCGGCGGTGCTGTTCGTCGCCGAGATCGTGTGGGGGCGGCTGCACGTGCGCCAGCTGGTGCCGCTGGTGGTGTCGGCGGTGCTGGCGAGCAGTACCGTCTACCAGCTGTTCGGCTACGAGCCGGTCTACCGGCTGGCGACGCTGCCGACACTGTCGCTCCCCCAACTGCCCGGCTACTGCCTGATCGCGCTGCTGCTCGGCGCGATGGCGCCGGCCTATATCGCGCTGTTGGAACACACTCGCCGCCTGTTCGGGCGGCTGCCGCTGGCGCTGCCGTGGCGGATGACGCTCGGGGGGCTGCTGGTCGGCCTGCTGTCGCTCGTCTATCCGGAGGTGTGGGGCAACGGCTACAGCACGGTGACGCGGCTATTGAATGAGCCGCTCGGCTGGTCGCTGGTGCTGGGCATCCTGCTCGCCAAGTTGGTCGCGACGGCGGCGAGCACCGGCTCGGGTGCTGTCGGCGGGGTATTTACTCCGACGCTATTTGTCGGGGCGGCGCTCGGCACGCTGGCAGGCCTCGCGATCAATGCCCTGTGGCCGGGGTGGCTGAGTCTTGCGGCATGCACGCTGGTCGGCATGACTGCCTTGCTCGCCGGTGCAACGCAGGCACCACTGATGGCGATGCTGATGCTGTCGGAGATGACCGGCCAGTATTCCCTGTTGCTGCCGGTGATGTTGGCGGCAGTGCTGGCGGTGATGGTGAGCCGCTTGCTCGGCGGCGGGTCGATCTATCCGCGATAGGCGAGGTTGGCCGAGTCCACGCTCCTTCGCCGGGGTCAAACTCGTTTGGCAAAGTTTTTCGGTAATTCACCGTTCGGTTGGATGGGGGAGGAGCCCATCGCGCTTCTCGACCAACTCTTAGTGCAGACAGTCGCTTTGTCGGTCTCGCCCGACCGGCGAGTTACTTTTCTTGCTTCGCCAAAAAAAGTAACCAAAAGAAGGCGACCCCACGACGCCGGCCCGCTACGCGGGCTGCCCTGCGGGCGACACGGCCAACGGGCGGCTGCGCAACTCGTGCCGGCGTTGCCAGCACTCGGACAGTGCTCGTCGACATCCCCCGTTGACCGCGCCGTCCTCGGCGGCGTCGAAGAGGGCAGGGTGGTCGTTGGTAACGATCATTAAGTTTGTTTGGAAAAACCGTGGGTTACTTGGTCTACCGTTGGCTGTGGACAAGATGCTTCGCTGGACCCTTTCTGTGGATAACGGCAAAGATTGGTAGAACAGTTTTGATCTCATTTGAAGAGAACGGATTCGGCCAATGTTTGGGGCTCACTCACGAAGCCGGCGCCGTTGTTAAGCTTTCCAAATCCACTGCTGCAGCAATCGGCCGGCCCATCCCCTTTGCGCCGCCGAGCGATCGTCAAGCGGCCAGGTTTTAAGCCACGGCATGTTCGAGTGGGCGGACGTTAGCCGCCCGCGAGTTCGGCGGCGCCTGGCCGCTTGGCAGGCGCGTGGGAAGCCGAAGGCCAGCGCGGTGGGGTCGTCTTTCTTTGGGTACTTTCTTTGACGAAGCAAAGAAAGTACCTCGCCGGTCGGGCGAGACCGACAAGGCGGTATGCCCAACCACGTTGACCAAATGGCACGCCTGTCCGTCAATGGCCGTCGTATTTCAGCTCCCATAAAAAAAGCCCGGCCGAAAGGCCGGGCAATCCGTCATCAACAACAAGGAGCTCATTAGGCGGCGTGACGCACCGGCGGCGGGCTGCGGTACTGCGCCAGTAGCTCTTCGCGCCTTGGTGCCACCTCGCCGGCATGGCGAGCCTTCACGTGGCCGTAGCCGCGCACCCTCTCGGTCAGGCGCACCAGCTCCACTGCGGTGGCGAGCTTGTCGCGGTTGAGGCTGGTTTCCAGCTCGTCGAGCAGCGCCTCGAATTCGGCGATCAGCTGGCGTTCCAGCTTGCGGTCGGCCTGCCAGCCGAACAGGTCAAGCGGCGTGCCACGCAGCACCTTCAGCTTCGCGACCCATTTCATCGCGGTGAGCAGCCACGGGCCGAAGCTGACCTTTTTCGGCTTGCCGCCGGTCAACCAGCCGGCGCCCAGATGGAAGTGCAGCTTGAAGTCGCCGTCGAACTCGGCATCGAGCTGACGGGCAAACTCGCCATCGGTGTAGAGTCGCGCCACCTCGTACTCGTCCTTGTAGGCGAGCAGATGGTAGTAGGCCTTCGCGACCGCCACGGTCAGCGCGGTGCTGCCGGGCTTGGCGCGTTCCTCGGCGGTGCGGATCGCCTGCAACCGGGTGCGGTAGCGTTCGGCCAGCTTGGCGTCCTGGTAGGCGGTCAGCCGGCTCATCCGGTCGTGCAGCAGCGCATCCGGAGTCTCGCGCGGCATGAAGTTGAGCACCGCGTTCGGGGTGACCAGCTTTTCCAGATCGCGCACGTCGTGGGCGGCGTGGCGGCCCCATTCGAATGCCTGCTGGTTGAACGACACCTGCGCACCGTTCAGCTCGATCGCCTTGACGATCGCTTCGCGCGACACCGGTACCAGACCCTCCTGCCAGGCGTAGCCGAGCATGAACATATTGCTGGCCAGCGCATCGCCCAACAGGCCGGTAGCGAGCTTGGTGGCGTTGACTTCGTGGAAGTGGCTGTCGCCCACCGCCTCGCGCAGCGCATCGCGCATGCTGCGTGCCGGGAACGGCGCGTCCGGGTTCTTCAGGAAGGCGCTGGTCGGCGACTCGTAGTTGTTCAGCACCACCGAGGAGTAGCCCTCGCGCAGCTTGGCGAGCGCCTCGGCGCTGGCGCTGACCACCAGGTCGCAGCCGAGCACCAGCCGGGCATCGCCGGCGGCGATGCGCACCGCGTGCAGGCTGTCCTGGCTGTCGGCGATGCGCACGTGCGACCACACCGAGCCGCCCTTCTGCGCGAGGCCGGCCATGTCGAGGATGGTGACGCCCTTGCCGTCCAGGTGGGCCGCCATGCCGAGCACCTGGCCGATCGTCACCACGCCGGTACCGCCGACGCCGGTGACCATGATGCCGTAGGGCTGGCGCGAATCCGGCAGGTGCGGCTCGGGCAAGGCCGGCAACGCCGCCAGGTTGGCCGAACGGCCGGCCGGCTTCTTCAGGCCGCCGCCTTCGACGGTGACGAAGCTCGGGCAGAAGCCGTCGAGGCAGGAATAGTCCTTGTTGCAGCTACTCTGGTCGATGCGACGCTTGCGCCCCAGTGGGGTCTCGGCCGGCAGCACCGACAGACAGCCGGACTTCTCGCCGCAGTCGCCGCAGCCCTCGCACACCGCCTGGTTGATGAAGACACGCTTGGCCGGGTCGGGATACTCGCCGCGCTTGCGACGACGGCGTTTCTCGGCGGCACAGGTCTGGTCGTGGATCAGGATGGTCACGCCTTCGACCTCGCGCAGCTCGCGCTGCAGGCGGTCGAGCTCGTGGCGGTCGTACACCTCGACCCCCGGCGCCAGGTTGGTGACGCCGTGGTACTTGCCGGCGTCGTCGCTGGTGATGACGATGCGCTTCACGCCCTCGGAGGCGAGCTGACGGGTGATCATCGGCACGTCGAGCGGACCGTCGACATGCTGGCCGCCAGTCATCGCCACCGCGTCGTTGTAGAGGATCTTGTAGGTGATGTTGACCTTGGCGGCGATGGCGGCGCGGATCGCCATCAGGCCGCTGTGGTAGTAGGTGCCGTCGCCGAGGTTGGCGAACACATGGCGGGTCTCGGTGAATGGCGCCTGGCCGATCCACGGCACACCCTCGCCGCCCATCTGGCTGAACATGCTGGTATGCGGCTCGATCCACATCGCCATGTAGTGGCAGCCGATGCCGGCCAGCGCGCGGCTGCCGTCCGGCACCTTGGTGCTGGTGTTGTGCGGACAGCCCGAGCAGTAGTGCGGCACGCGCTGGATCGACTCACGCGGGCGCACCAGCTGCGCTTCCTTGTCGTCGTAGAACGCCAGCCGCTCCTGGATCGCCGCGCTGTCCACGTAGCGGGTCAGCCGTGCCGCGATCGCGCGCGCGATCATCGCCGGCGTCAGCTCGCCGGCAGCCGGCAGCAGCCAGTCGCCGTGCGGCAGCGCCCACTCGCCCTTCTCGGCGAACTTGCCGACCACGCGCGGACGCACGTCCTCGCGCCAGTTGTACAGCTGTTCCTTCAACTGGTATTCGATGATCTGGCGTTTCTCCTCGACGACGAGGATCTCGTCCAGTCCCTCGGCGAAGTGGCGCACCCCTTCCGATTCGAGCGGCCAGACCATGCCGACCTTGTAGATGCGCAGGCCGAACTCGGCGGCGGTCGCCTCGTCGATGCCCAGGTCGTCGAGCGCCTGCAGCACGTCCAGATACGACTTGCCGGTGGTAATGATGCCCAGGCGCGCGTTCGGCGAGTCGAGCACGACCTTGTTGAGCTTGTTGGCGCGTGCGAATGCCAGCGCCGCATATAGGCGATGGTGCAGCAGCCGCTCTTCCTGCGCCAGCGGTGGGTCGGGCCAGCGGATGTTCAGGCCGCCCTCGGGGATCGGGAAGTCATCCGGGATCACGATCGGCAGCCGCTCGGGCGTGATGTCGACTACCGCCGAGCTCTCGACCGTGTCGGAGATCGCCTTCAGCGCCACCCAGCAGCCGGAATAGCGGCTCATCGCCCAGCCCAACAGGCCGTAGTCGACCACCTCCTGCACGCCGGACGGCGACAGCACCGGGATCATGCTGGCGGCGAGGATGTGGTCGGACTGGTGCGGGAAGGTCGACGACTTGGCGGCGTGATCGTCGCCGCACACCAGCAGCACCCCGCCGTTCGGGCTGGTGCCGGCGGCGTTGCCGTGCTTGATCACGTCTCCGGAGCGGTCGACGCCCGGTCCCTTGCCGTACCACAGCGTGAACACGCCATCGACCTTGGCGCCACCGAACAGGTTGACCTGCTGGGTGCCCCAGGCCGCGGTGGCGGCAAGGTCTTCGTTGATGCCGGGCTGGAATACGATGCGGTGCTGTTCCAGCAGCTTGCCAGCCTTGGCCATCGCCTGGTCGACGCCCCCGAGCGGGGAGCCGCGGTAGCCGGTGACGTAGCCGCCGGTATTGAGCCCGGCCGCGCGGTCGCGGTCGGCCTGCAACAGCGGCAGACGCACCAGCGCCTGGATGCCGGTCATGAACACCTGCCCGGTCGGGCGGACGTACTTATCGTCGAGCGTCAGCTCGCGCAGCGAATGGTCATGCGAGGACATCGGTTCGTTTCTCCTCATAGTGAGACGTGCGCTTGTGGCGCCTTCACTCCCCGCCTCGGCCGGATAGGCCGTGGGCTGCCGATTTTCTCTGGTTATAGGGCAAGGGGCGTCGCTCGACTATAGATTCCGCTTACGTAAACGTCAAAGAGGTGCTGCCGAGCACGACGATTGGTCAAGGGACTTGCGGCTTTTGTGCCAGTGCAGCAAGCGACAGCCTGGCAACCCGACAGGCATAATCGCGTGATCATCACTGACGAAACTGAGAGCCTGTTATGAACCTGATCGTGGCCGCGTTGGCGGCAAAAAGAGCGCAGGGCAAGGCGCGAGCTGCGCCGCTGTGCGGGCACAGCAAGCGGGGAGCAACGCTGCCATGCGCCCTTTTTGCCCCAACCCGGAGGGCCAAGCGTCCAGGGCGCCGTCTGCGGCGTTGCGGCGCTTGGTCAATGAATGACATTGACCTGCGCGACCGCGCCTTGCATCCAGCACCCTGGGCGCTTGGCGCGGCTCGCGAGCAGGTTCATAACAGGTTCTAATCATGAATTCTGCAAAATCCCACGAGGCCGGCCAGGGCGCGCTGTACGCCATCGGCGCCTACCTGTGCTGGGGCCTGTTCCCGCTGTACTGGAAACCGCTGTCGGCGGTGCCGGCCGAACAAATTCTCGGCCACCGCGTCGTCTGGTCGGCCTTGCTGTTGGCCGGCGTACTGACGGTGCGCCGCCACTGGGGCTGGCTGGGCGAGTCGCTGCGCCAGCCGCGCCGGATCGGTGTCTTCGCGCTGTCGTCGGCATTGCTGTCGATGAACTGGCTGGTCTATATCTGGGCGGTCAACCACGGCCGGGTGGTCGAGGCGAGCCTCGGCTACTTCATCAACCCCTTGGTCAACGTGCTGCTCGGCCGGCTGGTGCTCGGCGAGCGGCTGGCCAAGCCGCAACTGGCGGCGCTGGGCCTCGCCGCGCTCGGCGTGCTGTGGCTGACCCTGCACGTCGGCAGCGTACCGTGGGTGGCGCTGGTGCTGGCGGTGACGTTCGCGCTCTATGGGTTGTTGCGCAAGACCGCCCATCTGCCGTCGCTGGAGGGGCTGGCGCTGGAGACCTTCCTGATGGCCCCGATCGCGCTGGTCGGCCTGATCCTGGCCGAGCGCCACGGCAGCGGCGCCTTCGGCCATCTCGACATCCTGCGGACCCTGTTGTTGATCGGCGCCGGTGTGGTCACCACCGTGCCGCTGGTGCTGTTCGCCTCCGGCGCGCGCCGGCTGACGCTGGCAACGCTCGGGGTGATCCAGTACCTGTCGCCGACCTTGCAGTTCCTGCTCGGTGTGTGGCTGTACCATGAGCCGTTCGATATGGCGCGCCTGATCGGCTTCGGGCTGATCTGGAGCGGCCTGGCGCTGTACACCGGCGCAGGGCTGCTGCGGCTCTACCGCCGTTAGCAAACAGTCGCCCGTTCGGCCAGGCTTGGGCCGGCGGGCTTGTTACCGCAGCACTATGCCGCGTCAGCGACGCGCCCCCTAGGAGTGGCCCCAATGACCATCGAGTTTTCCACCGACCCGGCCCGGCTCGACCTCGACGCGATCCACCGCTTCCTCAGCGAGGAAGCGTACTGGTCGCGCGGCCTGCCGCGGGAGGTGCTGGAGCGGGCGATCGCCGGCTCGCTGTGCGCGGCCGCTTACCAGGACGGCCGCCTGGTCGGCTTTGCCCGCGCGGTCACAGACCGCGCCACCTTCGCGTATCTGGCCGATGTGTTCATGCTGCCCGAGGCGCGCGGCCTGGGCATCGGCAAGCGCCTGGTCGCCTTCCTGCTCGACCAGCCCGAGCTGCAGGGACTGCGCCGCATGCTGCTCGTCACCGCCGATGCGCATAGCCTGTACGCCCGGTTTGGTTTCACCGAGCTGGCAGCACCGGAGCGGGTGATGGAGCGGCACGACCCGGAGGTGTACCGGCGCAAAATGTGAATGCGTCTTATTTTGGCGAACAACTGGTTACATCTGCTGACATTTCGCCTACAGACGCTGTCCGACCGGATTCGTACCATGACAAAAAATAAGGGGGCGCTTATGGCGTCGCCACACAAAGTTCAGAATCGAGCCCGGAAGGATGGATGCCATGAAACACCTGACCCTCGCGGTCGTCACCGCAGCGCTCGGCGCAGCCGCAGCGAGCGGTTACGCCGCCGATAGCCAGCCGGCCAGCCACCCGGCCATCATCGTCGCCAAGTCGGCCGAAGTGAAAATCCCGGCCAAGGACAAGGAGGTGAAGGCCCCTCCGGTCAAGCCGCATCATTACAAGCCGATCCACCATGCCAAGCTCGGTGCGAAGAAATCGCACGAGTTGCACGAGCTGAACGAGTCGGTCGAGCTGAGCGCCAAGCGGCTCACGCCGGCCGTTGCGCCAATCGCTGTGGCGTCGGTGGCCAAATAAGCGCCGATCCCGATCGTACCAAAAGTAAAAGAGGAGCCGGAGGGGCTCCTCTTTTTCGTTGCGGTGCTGGGGACCGCCGTTACTGGTTCATCCGCACCCAGCGGTGCCACTGCGCGAACAATTCCGGGTGCAGCGCGGCGATCACCGAGCGCTTCCACACCGTGTCGCTCCAGTAATAGTCGGTGTTCAACGTCGCGAGCCGCCCGCCGGCCTCCTCGAGGATCAACGCGCCGGCGGCGTAGTCCCACAGCCGCTGGCCGCCGTGCAGGTACAGGTCGTAGCGCCCGGCGGCAAGGTAACACCAGTCCAGCGTCGACGAGCCCATATTACGCTGGCTGCCGCACGGCGCCAAGCTCGCCAGGCGGCTGGCCAGCTTGCCCGAGCGCAGGTACTTCACCTCGACCCCGGCGATCGCGTCGCCGATCGGATTGACGGTCTTCTTCAAGGGTAGCGGCGTGCCGTTCAGGTAGGCACCGCAGCCACGTTCGGCGTAGAACATCTCCTTGCTGACCGGGTTGTAGATCACCCCGATCTGGCTGACGCCATCGACCATCAGCGCCACCGAGATCGCGAAGTACGGCAGGCCGTTGACGAAATTGGTGGTGCCGTCGATCGGGTCGACCACCCACAGGCCGTCGCGGTGCGCCTGCCACAGCGCCGTCTGTTCGGCCTCGGTCATCTCTTCGCCGAGCACCGGGTGGGCCAGCAGCTTGGGCAGCTGCTCGGCCAAGGCCTGCTGGCAGGCGAGATCAGCTTCGGTAAACAGCGAGCCGTCGTCCTTGCGGCTGGAACCGACGCGCAGGAAACGGGGCATCACCTCACTGTGCGCGACATCGCGCACGACGCGGATGACCTCATCGAGTACGGGCATGTTTAGGGCCTACTCCAATAGACATTCGCTTACTCCATGGCCGCCGGCGGCAGCGAGTAGCTGGCCACCGGTTCGGGTTCGGCAAAATTCAGTCGATGGCGGGTCAGGCCGATCCGGTCGAGGCTGATCAGCGTCAGCTCGTTCGTCCCGGTAAAGCGGCCGACCACGCCGGATTCGGACAACAGCGGCCGGCTCGGGCTGCGGCCGGCCACCGTCAGGCTGCCCGGCGCGACCTGCAGCAGCAGCGCGCCGCCGTTGCCCAGCGGCAGCGCCAGCCGCGAACCGTCGACCACCGGCGAGCCCTCGCGTTGCGGCGGTGGCAAGCAGCCCAGCTGCACCTCGCGGCGGCCGTCTGCGGTGATCAGCCAGGCACGGCCCTCGCCGTTGATGCGGGTGGCGGCCAGTACAAAGCGCTCGACGGCCGGCAGCCACGCCACCTGATAGCGATAGTAGCCGACGTCGTGCAGCAACTCGAACGGCGCGCCCAGGAGCTTGCCCTGCTGCGGGTCGTAGACGGCGGCGAACAGCCGGGCATGCATGGCGTTCGGCACGAAGCGCTGCCACACCAGCAGGCTGCGCGTCGGTGACGAGGCGAGCACCGGCCAGCCGTCGCGCTGGCCGACGCTGATCGGCGTGCTGTGGCGCAGGCGACCGTCGCTATCGTACACCTTCACCCGCACGTCGCGGCCAGAGCCGAGGTTGTTCTCGCCGCCGCCCTGCACCCACTCGGTCGAGTAGAACACCACGAAATCGTCGCCAGCGGCGGCGACGTGGCCGGAATGACCACCGTCCTCGACCATCTGCGGATAGCCGCGGATCGGCTTGAGCGCCGCGTCGTACACGCCGTAGCGCTGCGCGATCACATGGCGGGCGTCCCAACCGTCCTCCATCGTGATCATCAAGCGACCGGCACGGTTCACCGCCGCGCTTGCCGGCTCCTGCGCCTCGGGCCGGGCGATCAGTGCCCGGGCGCCCTGCGGCACGCCATACACGATAGGGGCATCGAACGGCATCACATAGACGTCGTGGCTCCAGCTGCCGTCGGGCTCGGCTCCCTTAGGCGGCAAGCCCGAACTCGACCAGATCAGCTGGGCCGGCCGGCCGGGCAGTTCGACTAAGCTTGCGCCGTGCTGGTACTGGCGCGGGTCGTCGTCGGCGTGCGCGACCAGCGCCAGCGAAGCGGCAAACAGGGCGGGTAGCAGGCGAGTCGTCATGCGGGACGGGCTCCGGTTGGATGGCGGCGGCAAAGCCGGCACAATACGGCCGGCGGGCAGCAGCCCTTCATTACACAGGACTTTCCACACCATGCCAAGATTCTATGTCGATACCGAGTTGCACGCCGGCCAGACGCTGGCGCTGCCGGCCGAGGTGGTGCGCCACGTCCAGGTGCTGCGCCTGGCCGCCGGCGATGCGCTGACGCTGTTCAACGGTGACGGCGGCGAGCATCCGGCGACGCTGCTCGAACTCGGTAAGCGCGACGCGCTGGTCGAGGTCGACGCCCGGCTGGACGTCAGCCGCGAGTCGCCGCTGAACATCGGTCTCGCACAGGCGATCAGCAGCGGCGACCGCATGGAGTTCACGCTGCAGAAGGGCGTGGAGATGGGGGTGAGCGTGTTCCAGCCCATCGCCAGCGCCCGGGGCGTGGTGAAGCTGTCCGGCGAGCGCGCCGACAAGCGTGTGGCACGCTGGCAGGAGATCGTGATCGCCGCCTGCGAGCAGTGCGGGCGCAACACCGTGCCCGAGGTGCGGCCCATCCTGAC
Source organism: Crenobacter oryzisoli (assembly GCF_030385785.1). GTDB lineage: Bacteria > Pseudomonadota > Gammaproteobacteria > Burkholderiales > Chromobacteriaceae > Crenobacter_A > Crenobacter_A oryzisoli. Next base: position 12,355 of record NZ_JAUEDK010000056.1, on the reverse strand, counting down.
CCTGCCGCAATGGCTGGCCGACACGCCCGAGGCCGACGCGCGGCTGTTGCTGTCGCCGCAGGGGCGAGGCCGGCTGGCGGACCTCGCCAGCGCGCCGCGCAAGCTCTGGCTGATGGCCGGCCCTGAGGGCGGCTTCAGCGACACCGAGGAACAGGCGGCGTTCGACGCCGGCTGGGCGCCGCTGACGCTGGGCCCGCGCGTGCTGCGCACCGAGACCGCCGCACTCGCCGCGGTGGCGGCGTTGCAGACGGTGTGGGGGGATTACGCCGGGGCGTAAACCTGACCAAGGCAGTTCGTGGCGAAAGGCCCTGCGGTTTCATGAAAAAAGCCGTCTCCCTCGGGAAACGGCTTTTTGTTTTAGGCGCGCTTGCGGCTCAGACGGTGACGTCGAGACTGTTTTCCCGCCGGTACACCAGCCGCTCGCGGAACAGCTGCTCGCTGGCCGCCAAGCGCGGCGCCTGGCCCGACGCGATGGTGCGCTCGAAGTTGTAACGGTGGCCATCGTGGTTGATCCATGCCGGGATCTCCAGCCCGTCGTAGCGGCCGACGATGGTATCGGCGGCGACCACATCGGCTTCGCCCAGCGATGGCGTGACCGGCTCCGGTTCCGGCTCGGACATCGACCAGGCCGGGTCGGCCGGCTGGATGGTGTTGCGGGTGGCCATCTTCAGCCACAGCTTGAACGCCCACATCGGCAGTGCGACCCGGTGCACATGCTTGTTATTGGTAATCATGCAGGCCACCGAGAAACGGTGGCCGCAATGGCGGCAGCGTCCCTCGGCGGCGACAAACAGCCGGTCCTGCAGCACCGCGAGCTGGCCGAACATGTCAGCCGCCTCCACAACCTGGCGACAGCGCGGGCAGGGCTTGGCGAAGCGCCGCACGGAGGTACCGTTGGCGAAGGTGTGCGGCAGATAGCGGGCGATCGGGTCCTGGCGGGCCATAGGGCAGTAATGAGTCTACATGCTGAGAACGACTCCGATTATACCGCGTCTGTCGGCCTGGGCGCGTTAGAGCACGGATCGAAGGCGCCCGCGCTCACCCGCACGCCGAGTCGCTGCGTCGCGCCCGGCGCCAGCACGCGCGCATCGTCGCCGGCGTTGGCGGTCTCGACGCAGACGAAACGCGGCCAAGCGTCGTCGGGCAGGTCGGCGAGCGCCGCGGCCTTGTCGACCCACGGGTTCCACACCACACTGCTCCCCGAACCCTGCGCGGCGAGCGTCAGGACGCGCTGCCACTGCGGGTCGGCCAGCCGCAGCACCGCATCGGGGGCCGGATAGTAGATGCGGTCGGTCTCGCTGGTGAAGCGCAGCGGCGCGCCGCTGGCCGGATGGCGCCCGCCGTCGACCTTGTCGTCGTAGCCGGCGGCCTCCAAGCCGGACAGCGTCACCTCGCGGCAGTCGCCGACCGCGAAATAGCTGTGCAGTGCCTGGCTGAAACGTACCGGCGCGGTGCCGTCGTTGCGGGTGGCGAGTGTCAGCGCGAAGCCGGCTGGGCCCAGTTCCAGCGTCAGCGTTGCGGCAAGGCCGCCGTGGTGCGGGCCGGAGAGCTGCAGCGCCAGCACCCCGGCGTCGAGCCGGGCGTCATCGAGCCGCCACGGCGCGGTGCGCGCCACGCCGTGCGCCGGCTGGCCCGGGTCGTCAGGGTGCGCGCCGAACCACGGCCAGCACAGCGGCACGCCGCCGCGGATCGCCTTGCCCGCTGCGGACCGTGCCTGCGGCGACAGGTACAGCCAGGGGCGCTGGCCGGTCGGGGCGTAGCCAAGCAGCTGGCCGCCGGCGAGCGATAGCTCGGCGGCGAAGTCGGCGGTGGCGAGCGTCAGGCGCTCGCCGTGTTGGTGGGCGGTGAGGCCGGGCAGGCCGGCACAGAGGGCGAGGGCGGTCATCAGCGCTTCCGGAGACAGGCAATGGGCATAACGCTACTGCCGCCGGGGTCGGCCGGCAAGCCGACTTGATCCGCCGCAAACTGTTGTCGGGTTCTCCTTAAGGTGGAGATGGGCCGCTGACTAGAATCGGATCATGACTGCTACCCGCTCTCCCCGCTATCAGCGCATCAAGACTTACCTGCTCGATGGCATCCGCTCCCGCCAGTTCCTGCCCGGACACAAGCTCCCGCCGGAACTGGAGCTGGCGCGCACCTTTGGCGTCAGCCGCATGACGGTCAGCAAGGCGATCCGCGACCTGACCGAAGATGGCGTGCTGCTGCGCTTCGCCGGCGACGGCACCTATGTCGCCGAGAGCAAGGTCGAGGCATCGCTGGTCGACAACGGGCAGGACATCGCTGCCGAGATCGTCGCACGCGGCCATGCCTACAACGCCGAGCAGCTGTTGCTGGAGACGGTGCCGGCGGACGAGGACGTTGCCGCGCGCTTTGCCTTGCAGCCGGGCGCCCCGGTGTGCCATCTGTTGCTATTGCATCGCGAGGACGGGCTGGCGGTGCAGCTGGAGGAGCATTACTTCAACCCGCAGTGGGCGGCCGATTTCACCGAACAGGACTTCACCCGTGTCACGCCGCTTGCCTTTATCCAGCGGCGCTGCCCGCTGACCGGCTTCGAACACGCGGTCTGGGCGGTGCTGCCGAACCTGGCCGAGCAGTATCGCCTCGGCATCCCGAGCGATGAGCCTTGCCTGCTGGTGATCCGACTCGTCTGGTCACACCACCGGCTGGTCAGCTTCGTGCGGCTTTTGCACCCGGGCAGTCGCTACATGCTGCACGCGAGAGCCGGCATCGGTTGAGCTGGCGCCAGACCGGTTCCGACAACGACATCGCCCCGGGGCGCATTACGCGCCGCCGGGGCGGTGTCTATTCGCTTGGCTTTGCGTGGCCCCGGCGCCGCTAACGAAACCCGGCGCAGCGATCCCGGGTAGCCGGTGCAACAACGCCGGGAGGGTGTGGTTCGCGGCGCTCAGTATGCCATCTGCCCGGGGGGCAGGCGCAGCGCCCGGGTCAGCGCTGCCAACAGGCGCCAGCCGTCCGGCCAGACCCGGTGGCCGGAGTCGACGTTGATGTGGCCGGCTTCGGCCAGCCAGTGCACCGGCGCCCCCCAGGCCAGCGCCATCTCCTGCGCGCGGCTGGCGTGGCAGAACGGGTCGTTGGTGCTCGCGACGACCAGCGCCGGGAACGGCAGCCGTTCGCGCGGGATCGGGCCGAATTCGGCCAGCGTCGCCGGTGCGGCGGCGCGCTCGACGTCGGCCGGTGCGACCAGCAGGGCGCCGGCCAGCCCCTTGTGGTGGCGCTGCGCATAGTGCGCCACCGCGATGCAGCCCAGGCTGTGCGCCACCACCACCACCGGGCGGCTCGCCGTCGCCACCGCCTGTTCCAGCCCGGCCAGCCAGTCGTCCAGCCGCGGTTCGTCCCAGTCGTGGTTCTCCACCCGGCGCGCGCCCAGCGCCCGCTGCCAGTGGCTTTGCCAATGGTCGTCCGGCGAGTTCTTCCAGCCGGGCTGGATCAGGTACTCGACGCTGTCGGGCAGGGTGAACATGGTGGGCTCCTCAATCGCTATCTGGCCCCACTGTAATGCAATCCATATATATCTTGAAGTGATTTAAATTTAATATTAAATGCAATAGAGGAATATTGAAATGACAATGGCTAAAACTTTTTTGTTATCAATAAGTAAATTTTAATCATTTCAAATTATATGCGGCGTGAATTTAGACTGCGTCCAACGCTCGGGTCGGCCTGGACTCGGGGCCTGCTTGTCACTGCCCTCTGGAGAGAAAAACATGACGCTGAATCTTCGCCGCACGCTACTCGCCGCTACCCTGGTGGGGCTGACCTTCACCGCCTCGGCCCAGCAACTGCTCAACGTGTCCTACGACCCGACCCGTGAGCTCTACCAGGACGTCAACAAGGCGTTCAACGCCGCCTGGCAGAAACAGGGCAACCCGGCGCTGGAGATCAAGACCTCGCACGGCGGCTCGGGCAAGCAGTCGCGTTCGATCATCGACGGCCTGGAAGCCGACGTCGCGACGCTGGCGCTCGCCTATGACATCGACGCGCTGGCCGACCACGGCCTGCTGGCACACAACTGGCAGACCCGGCTGGCCCACAACAGCGCGCCGTACACCTCGACCATCGTGTTCCTGGTGCGCAAGGGCAACCCGAAGGCTATCCGCGACTGGGGCGATCTGGTCAAGCCGGGCGTGCAGGTGATCACCCCGAACCCCAAGACCTCGGGCGGCGCGCGCTGGAACTACCTGGCGGCCTGGGGCTACGCGCTGAAGAAGAACAACGGTAACGAGGCGAAGGCGCGCGAGTACGTGGCCGAGCTGTTCAAGCACGTGCCGGTGCTCGACTCCGGCGCACGCGGTGCGACGATCACTTTCGTGCAGCGTGGCTTGGGCGACGTGCTGCTCGCTTGGGAAAACGAGGCGATCCTGTCGCAGAAGGAGCTGGGCCCGGACAAGTTCGACATCGTGACCCCGTCGGTGTCGATCCTGGCCGAGCCCTCGGTGGCGGTGGTCGACAAGAACGTCGACAAGCACGGCACCCGCAAGGCGGCCGAGGCCTACCTGAAGTTCCTGTACACGCCGGAGGGCCAGGAGATCGCCGCACAGAACTACTACCGTCCGCGCGATCCGAAGGTGGCCGCCAAGTACGCCGCGCAGTTCCCGAAAGTGAAGCTGTTCACACTGAACGAGACCTTCGGCGACTGGCGCCGCGCGCAGGCCAAGCACTTCAACGACGGCGGGGTGTTCGACCAGATCAGCGAGAAGAAGTAAGGCGCGAGCGCACGCCCACGGCCGGACGATCCCCGTCCGGCTTTTTTCATGCGTGGTGCGTCGGCCACAACGTCACGGTCGCGCGCTTGCGGGCGGCAGAGCAGCGGCGTATAAGCGATGTTGCGTCGCAACAAAAGCGGAGCGATACCATGGTCACCCCATTCTCGCCGCTGGCCTTGCCACCGCGTTTCGTGGCCTGCTGGGCGGCACAACTGCGAAGCTGCCAGAGCTTTGTGCGTTCGCAATGTTTCTTCACCGGCCGGGTATTGCTGGGTCCAGCCCCGTGGCCGGACAAGCTCGGCCGACTCGGTCGGCGCCACTACGCCGATACGCTGGCCTGGGCCTACGACTGCACCGACGCCGGCTGCCGCTTGCAGCACGAGGCGCTGGTGTCGCTGTCCGATCTCGGTCTACCGGACGGCTGGCTGGCACTCTGGCTGCGCTTCGACGAGCGCCGCCACCGCGCGCTGCTGGCCGGCTACTTGACCGGTGCGCGCGCCATGCTGCACTGAGCGGCCGTCTGCCTCGTTCGGCCGCTTTGTTCTCCGACGATGACCGCCTGACGGTCATCGTTGTGGTGATATACGATCGATAGCGCGCAAATTCGTCAGGAACGACGAAATTGACGCCTGATCAGCGCTTTTTTATCCGAAAGTCTGCGCAGGTCGGATGGCCTGTGTTATGTTCCGCCCGTCATTTCCACATGGAGTTCCTGACTTGGACAGTTGTTTTAGTAATGGTCCCAGGCCGTACGCGGCCAACCTCGTCCAGGCATAGGTAACGACAGTCTCCTCTGCCGCTGCCCGTGTCGGACACGGGCAGCGGCGTTCGAGCCGGCCATCCGGTCGGCTCCACACTCCCCCTTAAAGAAAAGACCATTTGTAAATCGATCCTCACGGTTGACACCCGCGTGACGCCCGATGCGTCGCCTTGTCGCCGCCGACGAGGGGCGTCGGTGTGTGCTTGCCCGTTGGGGCCGGTGCACACGGGTGCACATGGATTTGCTTAATCCGAGTCTTACGCCTGCCGCATCGTGCGGGTCGGCACCGTTTCGGCCACCTTGGTCCGGTTTACCGGCAGGCTTGGCCGAATCCACCAATAATCACAACGATGCTTTTGGCATCTCTGTTTGCTTTTAGAAAGGGGACGATCATGACGCTGGACGTGATCCGCAACTTCCATCCTTGGCTGCTGCTCAACACGCTGATCTGCCTGGCTGTCGCGTTTCTGCTCGGCTCGGTCATCGGCTACGAGCGCCAGTACCGCCAGCGCACCGCCGGGTTGCGCACCAACGCGCTAGTGGCGGTCGGCGCGGCAGTATTCGTCGACCTGGCCAGCCGGCTGGCCGGGCCGGACGGCGCGACCCGGGTGGTCGCCTACGTGGTGTCCGGCGTCGGCTTCCTCGGTGCCGGCGCGATCATGAAGGAGGGGCTGAATGTGCGCGGCCTCAACACCGCCGCCACGCTGTGGGGCTCGGCGGCAGCCGGTGCCTGCGCCGGCGCCGCGCTGATTGGCGAAGCGGTGCTGGCTGCGCTGTTCGTGTTGGCGGCCAACACCCTGTTGCGTCCGCTTGCCAACGCGATCTATCGCAGCCCGATTGACGATGCGGCCAGCGAACTCACCTACATCCTGTGCGTGATCGCCAGCCGCACCGAGCAGAAAACCGCGCTGGCGGCGATGGAGGCGATGCTCGAGACCGCCAATTACCCGGTGGCTGACCTCGACGTGCTGCCGTTCGGCGATGACGACGTCGAGATCAACGCGACACTACAGGCCACCTCGGTCGATTCGGGCGTGCTCGACCGCATCGTCGGTCGGCTGGTCAGCCACGATTTCATCAGCCAGGCGTTCTGGAACCCGAGTACGACGGAGTGATCCATCCTAGGTGGGCAGAAGAGGGGCATGATCAAGGGAGCCGAGTGGCTCCCTTTTTCATTGATGTCAGGGGCCGGGTTTCCGCTCATATGCTGCAGCAGGCGCGCTTCGACTTCTTCAGCCACCCGCTGCGCCTGGTCCTGTTCGGACTCGTCGCGTTCGGCCTGTTCGGCCACTTCGTCTACTCGCAGCGCCGCCACCCGACGCCGCGGCTGAATATGCGGCTCTTGGGCAACGCAATGTTCGCCAGTGGGCTGTGGTTCTACTTCATGTACTACCTGCTGACCACAGCGTTCAGCTACCTGTTCCCGCAGTTCGCCGAGCACGGCCTCGGCATCGACCTGACCGAGGTCGGCTGGCTGATGACGTTCTCGTCGCTGATCGGCGTGGCGTTCAGCCTGTACTTCCTCGACATCATGAAGAAGGTGCGCCGCCGCAGCACGTTGGTGCTGGCGGGCTTTGTGGTGTTCGGCCTCGCCTGTCTGTGGGCGACCTGGTTGCCGGCCGAGGTCGAGTCGGTCGACCTGCTGCCAATGCTGCTCTTGCGCAGCACGCTGACTGTGCTGATCGCGCTGCCGCTCGCCGGTATGACATATATCTTCCTGCAGGGCCACGAGTTCAGCCACGGTTACCGCACCCGCTACATCGTACGCAGCCTGTCGATGTCGTTCGGCACCACGCTCGGCACGGTGCTGCTGCAGAACCGCCAGGCACAGCAGGGGGTAAATCTGGCCGCCAGCGTCAACCCGGCCAATCACGCGGTGACCGAGTGGCTCGCCACGCTGCAGCGCCACTTCGAGATGGCCGGCTATACGGCGGCCGAAAGCCACGGCGCGGCGCTAGCCGTGCTGCAGCGTACGGCGAGCCAGGACCTGTTCTATCTATTAGCGGCGCTCGGCATGGTGGCGTTCCTGATCGCGCTGATCCAGCGCCGGCTGAGTTAGCGACTCAACGCGCCGGTTCATGATCCTTTCATAGGATCATGAACCGGCTCCAGGGGTTCGGTCATCATCGTCGGGCACGCGGCGGCCAGCCGCGCCGCCAATGCCTGTCCCAGCGGCGACAAGCCGGGGCGGTGCTGTAGCGACAGCTCCATCACCTCGATAACCGGCAGGCCGTTGTCCGGCTCCAGCACCCGGTGGCTGGCCAAGAGCGCGCGGCGCGGGATCAGGCTGACACCAAGGCCGTCGCCGACCGCTGCACACAGGCTGGTCAGGCTGGTGCTGCAGTAGCTGATGCGCCAGTGCCGGCCCAGCACCTCGAGCGCGTGGATCATCTCGTTGCGGTACAGGCCGCCGGGCGGAAACACCGCCAGCGGCAGCGGCTCGATGCCGAACGCCGGGTGCGCCAGGCTGTCGATCCACACCAGGGGCTCGGGCCACGCGGCGACGCTGGCTCGCTGCCCGGTCAGCTGCTTCACCAGAATCAGGTCGAGTTCGCCGGCGTCGTACAGGCGCTGCAGTTCGCCGCTCAGCCCGCTGGTCACCTCGAGGCGCAGCCCCGGGTGGTCTCGGCCGAAGCGCGCCAGCAGCGGCGTCAGTCTGCCGGCAGCGAAGTCCTCCGGCAGGCCCAGCCGCAGTACTTCATCGTGCGGCGCGTCGCCGAACAGATCGGCCGCCTCGTCGGCCAGGCTCACCAGCCGGCGCGCGTAGCCGAGCAGGCGCTCGCCGTCCTCGGTCGGTCGCACATAGCGCGGGCCGCGATCGAGCAGCGTCCGGCCGACCGTCTCCTCGAGCCGGCGGATCTGTTGGCTGACGGTCGACTGGGTCAAATGCAGACGCTCGGCGGCGCGGGTGAAGCTCGCGCAGTCGACCACCGCGACGAAGCTCTTGAGCAAGGTCAGATCGAGCATGGTGTTATCAGTATGGATGCCACTAGTAGCCATTCAATCATTTCATTTCTCACTAGCCAAGTAGCTCCTTACCATCTTTAAAGAGCCGCTAACAAAACCCAGCGCAGCGATCCTGGTTAGGCGCGCTGCCGCAGACAGTACAAGTAGTACGGCAAGGCAGCGCAACAACGCTAGGAGGGTTTTAGTAGCGGCTTTAAATGGCAATAGGGAGACTCGGCAAATGGAACAGATAGAGCAATGGTTGGCGCGGGCGATCACGCTCGCAGCGCAGAACGCCGCCGACGGCGGACGGCCGTTTGGCGCGGTGCTGGTGCGCGACGGCGAGGTATTGGCCGAAGGCGTCAACCGGATCGCCGCCACGCACGAGCCGAGCGCGCACGCCGAGCTCCTGGCGATCCGCCAGGCGTGCACCGCCTTGCAAACGCCGCGCCTTGACGGCGCGGTGATGTACGCCAGCGGCCAGCCCTGCCCGATGTGCTTGGCGGCGATGCATCTGGCCGGCGTCAGCCGCGTCTACTACGCGTACTCGAACGAGGACGGCGCCTCCTACGGCCTGTCGACCGCGGCGCTGTACGCCGAGCTCGCCAAGCCCTTGGCCGAGCAGTCGCTGCCGGCGCACTATCGGCCGGTGCGCCCGACCGGCGTCGACCTGTACCGGGGCTGGGCAGAGGGGGTACGGCATGCTTGAGGGTACCTTGGCATCGCCCCGCGCCCGTCGCGGCGGCGCCTTGCTGCTGGCCGCGCTGGTGCTGGTGGCGCTGAACCTGCGCCCGACGCTGACCTCGGTCAGCCCCCTGCTCGGTGACATCCGCGCCGCCACCGGCATGCCGTTCAGGCTCGCCTCGCTGCTGACCACCTTGCCGGTGCTGGCGATGGGGCTGTTCGCGCTGGCCGGTGGCCGGGTCAGCCGCACGATCGGCGACCGGCACGGCGTCGCGCTGGGCCTCGTGGTGATCGCTGCCGCTTGCGCCTGGCGCTGGAGCTCCGCCGGCAGCGGTGCGCTAATCGGCAGCGCCGCGCTCGCCGGCGTCGGCGTCGCGCTGATCCAGGCGCTGCTGCCCGGCGTGATCAAGCACAACTACCTGCCGAGGCTGGCGCTGACGATGGGGCTCTATTCGGCGTCCATCATGGGTGGTGGCGGGCTCGGCGCGGTGGTGAGCCCCTACACGGCGCACCTGGCGGGCGACTGGCACGTCGGCCTCGGCATCTGGGCGCTGCCGGCGGCCGCGGCGCTCATGGCGTGGTACGCGGTACCCGGCCAGATGCCGGAGGCGGCCGCAGCCGGCCGCGGGCTGGAGCCGCTGCTGCGCAACCGTCGTGCTTGGCTGTTGGCGCTGTACTTCGGCCTGATCAACGGCGGCTATACCAGTATGGTGGCGTGGCTGCCACCGTTCTTCGTGCAACGCGGCCTCACCGCGCAGCACGCCGGCAGCCTGCTCGGCCTGATGACCGCCGCACAGGTGGTGGCAGCGCTGACGCTGCCGGCACTGGCGCTGAGGAGTGCCGACCGCCGCCCTTGGTTGGCGTTCGGCCTGCTGCTGCAGCTCACCGGCTTCATCGGCCTGCAGCTCTATCCCGACACGTTGCGCTGGCTGTGGGTGGTCGTGACCGGCTTCGGCCTGGGCGGCTGCTTTGCGCTCTGCCTGATCCTGACGCTCGACCATTTGCACGAGCCACGCCGCGCCGGCGAGCTGGCAGCGTTCGTGCAGGGGGTCGGTTTCATCATCGCCGCACTCGCACCGTTCGCGATTGGCTGGATCCGCGACGTCAGCGGGGGCTTCGGCGCTGGCTGGCTGCTGTTGACCGTATCGGCGGCGGCGATGCTGGGGGTGACTACGCGCTACGCGCCGCAGGGCTACTCGGCGGCGATGCGCGGCCTGGGCGCGAATAAGAACCGCTAATGAATCCTGCTGCAGCGTTGCGCCTCCTTGCCTGCCGCACTACCTGTACTGTCTACATCGGCGCACCTTGCAGCAGACGTTGCACTGAATTTTGTTAGCGGCGCTAAAACGTTGCGCTGCTAAACTGTCACGGCCGGTATGGAATGCTCCGCCGGGCAAGATTCGACAACCCGGTTCCGCTCAGGCGGGGAACCGGTCTCACCCGCCGCCTCATCGGCCCGCCCAGACTTGGCCGGCGCACGGCCCACTCTTATGAACGACGCTGCAATGACATCCACCCCACATCACCTGTCCCGGCCACTGGTCCTGCTGTTCGCTATCGCGTGCGGCACGATCATCGCCAGCCTCTATTACTCGCAGCCACTGCTCGCCACCATCGCTCACAGTTTCGGCCGCCAGCCGGCCAGCGTCGGCTATCTGGTGACGCTGACGCAGATCGGCTACGCGATTGGCCTGGTGCTGGTCGTACCGCTCGGCGACGCGCTCGACCGGCGCCGGCTGATCGTCGGCCTGCTGGCCGCCAGCGTAGGCGCGCTACTGATCGCCGCGATGAGCCCAGGCTTCACCGCGTTCGCATTTGCGAGCGTGCTGGTCGGCATGAGCTCGTGCTCGGCGCAACTCCTGGTGCCGTTCGCCGCGTCCCTGGCCGACGAGCGCCAACGCGGCCGGGTGGTAGGCACGGTGATGAGCGGCCTGTTGCTCGGTATCCTGCTGGCGCGCACCGTGTCCGGGCTGATCGCCGAGCTGGCCGGCTGGCGCGCGGTGTATGTGGTCGCGGCCGGGCTGGTCGCGTTGCTGACCGTGGCGCTGGCGCGCGCGCTGCCGCGCGACGCGCGCGACATCGAGTTCCATTACGGCACGCTGTTGAAATCCTTGGGCACGCTAATCCGTAAAGAGCCGGCGCTGCGCGAGCGCTCGCTGTACGGCGCGCTGGCGTTCGCCTGCTTCAGCGTGTTCTGGACTGGGTTGACCTTCCTGCTCAGCCAGCCGCCGTACGGTTTCTCCGAAGGCGAGATCGGCGCGTTCGGCCTCGCCGGTGCCGCCGGCGCCCTGTCGGCCGGCTTCGCCGGACGCCTCGCCGACCGCGGGCGCGGCGGGGTGGCGACGGTGCTGTGCAGCGGTTCGATCCTGCTGTCGTTTGCGCTGATCGCGCTCGGCGCGCACTCACTGGTAGCGCTGCTCGCCGGCGTGCTGCTGCTCGACATCGGCGTACAGGGCCTGCACATCTCCAATCAGAGCGTGATCTACACGCTGGCACCGGAGATGCGCAGCCGCATCACCACCGTCTACCTGACCAGCTACTTCATCGGTGGTGCGGCCGGCTCGAGCGCGGCGAGCGTCGCGTACGCGGCGGCGGGCTGGTACGGGGTGTGTCTGGCTGGGGCCGGGTTTGCCGGGGTGTTGTGCGTGTGGCAGCTGGCACGGGCACCACGACGGAGGCTGGCGGCTCAGCGCGGCTGAGGGTGAGGGAAGAAGCGGCCGGTTGGCCGCTTTTTTCATGGGCGGAGCGGGGTTGTATTCGTTTTTGGAGCGTGGTGGTGTCTTTGCACTGCCGAGCGGTCGTCAAGTAGCCAAGTAGACTACGGTATTGGCTGCCACTCGATAGGACAGGTAAAGCACAGCGCTCCAGAGCTCAAACAGATCCGCAGTTCCTTGGTTTGGTTTTCTAGAGCACGCTATCGAGCAGGAGTCTGATTCCTGTTCACGACTCACGTCGCTCGGATAATGGGGCTTTCGTATTGGGCGATTAGCCCAGCCTGAAAGATCGTGAGCAGGTTCTCAGGGGTATTATTTATAATAATTTTGACAAATCAATGACTTAGCAATTAGCCAGCTTTTTTATGGCGAAAGGTATTGACGTCGCCTGGGTCGTGGCGTATAGTTCGCCTCCTCTGCTGCTGACCCAGCAACGCCACGAAGCGACGCCGTCAGCAACAACCGCTCTTTAACAGCACGAACAACCGATAGGTGTGAGAGCCTGGATTGATCAGGAGCTCATGCCG